>CAVUGV010000029.1:0-40179 GCA_963741065.1 uncultured Verrucomicrobiae bacterium
GCTCACGCGGATGTGCTCAAAGCGGGTGTGTTCGGCGCAAACGGCATGCTCAGGATCGGCGGCGGCATGCTCTCGGCTGATACGGAGTTGAAACTTTACGCGCCGGGCAGCAACGGCCAGCTTGATTTCGTTTCTAACGTGACGCTCAGCGGGAACAGCCTGAAGATTCTTGCAGCTAATTCAGTTACGATCTTTAACAACATCGTGGTCACCATTGGCGGTCCAAATATGGCTGACGTGTACACCAACAACGCCAATTACACCGGCTTCGGCGGCAACGGCACCACCACCGGCACGTTCGCCGGCGCAGGCGCGCACGATCCGCAGCCACTCGCAAGCGCCCCGCCCTTTGGTCCTACTCCATCGAGTCGCCACAACAGGGTAGGAATACCAAGGCCGCCGCGTTTCAGCGAGCCGCGGCAAGTCAACAGGTCGCCCCAACTCAACGTCAGCAACACAGAGCAATTGCTGGCCCTGCTCGATGGGGCCGGGGTCGGTCCTGATGGGAAGGTCACGGTTCCAGCTTCTAGGGGCACGAGGGATTTGAGAAATTCCAGTCGGACGAATACCAATGCTTTACCAAGAGAAGCACGTCGAATACTAATGCAGCAGACGCGCGACACTACGCGCGAGAGTATGCGCACGGGTGGCCGGCGGATTTTGTGATAAGGACTCGAGATTCCAACATGCATTTAGACATCAAAATTATTGGCTTGAGGTATAAAACGGGCGGTCTAGAAAAAGGGTCGTGCGAGTGAAGCATTGCCTTCGTCCTTATCGAACCGGCTTTGTCGCGATCTTGTGCGCGCTCTGTTTCAGCGTCGCAAACGAAGGTTTCGCGCAGAGTGCTAACCAGGCGCAGTTGGCGCGCGATCAGGCGCCGTCGCCTTTTTCGTCGCCTGTGCCTCCCAGCGGAACCGAAGGCGGTCAAGTGGCGTCTGCGCCTGGCGATGCCGATCTTGGCAAGCAACAAATTCTCAAAAGGGTGGAGGAGTATCAGCCTTTTACTATCTCGGCTGGCGTGCCGTTTTATTGGACATCAAATGTTGCGCTGACCAAGAACAATGAACAGAGCGATTTTGTGGTGGCGCCGGCTGCTGCTGCTTTCTACGAGCCGCGAATCACGCAAAACTTGTACGGCCTGATCGATGTCCGGGAGCAGTTGTTTTATTACGACCGGTTCGACGAATTCAATTTCGGAAGTTTCGATGTTGAAGCCGGCCTGAGATACCTCGTGCCGCAGTGGCATAATCTACTTTTGCGCCTCGATGTACGATTACAATCGTCTGACGAAGAAAAACAGCTTCTCAGCTTTCTTTCAAAACCACGGCCTTATTGTTAACGCCGAGGTTCCATTTCGCTTGAGCCGTGCGCAGCAGCTTTCTTTGGGGGTGGACGCGAACATCAGCCTTGATGCCGAGGAATCCAACCAGCCTGCTCCTTCGAATATAAGCTCGATCTCGGCGCGCCGAAACGATTACGAGGTCTATGTGGCTTACTCGGCAATTCTCACGCGCTCTTTTTTCATCAACGCTGTCGGTCGTATCGTGGTACGACAGTATTGGGAGGGAGGCCGGGATGACGTGAACGAAATTCTGGCGTTAACCGCGAATTATCGCGTAAACAAATACCTGACGGCGAGCGCCGTAAGCACGTTTGGACTAAACCAATCTAATCAAAGCGTTTTCGATTATCAGGTGGCCAATGTTGGCGGCGCAGTGGCGTTCGTAGTGAAGTTCTAGGAACAACGGTTTGCGCGGTAAGACCCGCAGGCTGGCTGATATGCCAGAATTTCGCAGCTTCAACAAGACGGTTGCAAGCGTCGTTCCACTGTTGATTCTGGCTGCACCTTCGTTCTGGCTGCTAGCGACCGTGCCGCCGCTGTGGCGCGATTCGGATGCATATGTGCAAACAGTTTTTCCGCCAAGCGCATCCACGATTTTGTCGCACGCTCCGCTGTATTGCATCCTTAGCCGCGTCCCTCTGTGGTTAGGTTATCTAATCGGCGGAGCAGGCCCGGTGGTTTCGCTCAGCCGCTTTATCAAGCATACGCAGCTCACCGATCCGGGCGTGTTCGCCCTCGTCCTTGCCCAACACGTCGCTCTATGGTGGGCCGCGCTTTATCTTATTAATACCATCACGCCCAATTTATGGTCGCGCCTGCTTCTAGCGATCGTCTTTGCAAGCCACCCTCTGTTTTACGCGTTTGCACATTGCATCGGCTCCGAAACGCTGAGCATGATCATTACCGTGCTCTTAGCCGCGACTGGTTTGCGAATTGTCCTGCGGTATCCCAATCTCCTGCTGCGAGACTGGATCCTGTTCGGTGCCTCGCTATGCGCCGCCATCTTGACGCGGCATATTAACGGCGTCCTCGTTGCGCTTTTGCCGATCACGATTTTTCTGATTGCGCTCGTGCAATGCTTGCACAAGGCGCTTGCATGCCACGCAGACGAATTTCACATTTGGCCGATCCGCCCGTGTGTGGTGCGTCTCAGTGGTGACCGGACTGAGCGCGCTTATCTTAGCCACCAGCTTCACGCGTTTCCTGTGCTGGCACGCGCATATTCATTGGCGGTCAAAGGTCGGCCAAACCTTTCTTTGGCGGCTTGATTTTATCAACCGGGTGCCCCTCGGCTCGCGCGATCAATTCCTCGCGGTCGCCGCGTCGAAGTGCCAACTGCCCGAGGCGCGGCAACTGCTTGTGAAGCTTGCGGAGCGATTCAGACAGAACGAGCCTTGGGAGCCAGCAGCCTTTCTCCGGGAATGGCGAGCCTCTTTCACCGGCCCGGATGGAAAAATTGAGTATGAAAAGTTTGATCGCTCTCTTAACGAGATGGCTCATGCGTTCCTTTATCCACCAAGCCTGGCACTCTGGTCTGCCGCCTTACAGGAATTCCAGTCCGCAACTCAACTGCGTGAGGGCGACGTCGTGCACTATCTTTTCGCCACTACAGATTATTTTTTTAGTCATCGCGCCGACATGCCGCAATGCGTGCCATTGAAAACCTTTCGCGAACCGCGTGCGCAACTGCAACTGGTGAGCGCGGCCAACCAGCTCTATTTCCGATGGTGGAATCCGATCTCGTTTCGACTGTGGAGCATTATCTGGTTGCTTCTCCTTTTATGGCAGGCTTTATGAACACAAAGCTCCATGCCAACGATGGCAGGCTAGTTCTGTATGCGGTTATCTTGTTCATATTCGGCGTGACCATGGTGCTGTTGAATTGTTTCTTCTCGGCAATTCAACCGCGCTTTACGCTGCCCATGATGGAACTCCTAATACTTTCGATGATGATTTTGCTCGGTGTGATTTTCCGCGAGTGCAAAATTTCCTGGGGACGAGCGGCGTCGGAACCAACCTTTTCGCCTACCTCCGCTGGCAGTAAACCAGTCTAACAGCGTTTTTGACTATCAGGTGGCCAATCTCGGCGGCGCAGTGGCGTTCGTAGTGAAGTTTTAGAGAAACACGATTTACACGATCACCGCGTGGAGTTGTAGCCGGCATCGCTGATGCCGGTTCTTCAGGAGACTGGTTCGGCGGGGATCACCGATCCCGGCTACAGCTTTCGGCGTTTCCTACGGAATAACCAGGGTCTCACCGACCGTGAGCTTTTTCGGGTCGTGGATATTTTTTCTGTTCGCCTCGAGGATCTGCTTCCAATGCTTGGGCGATTTATAAAATCGTCGCGAAATGGAGAAGAGCGTGTCGCCCGATTGCACAACGTAGGTCCGGCCTGCCTTGTTCGCGGCTGTTTTCTTAGAGCTTGCGTCGTTTGCCTGCGATTTTTCCGGGCTACTCCGCAAAGATCCGGCGCGCGCTTCAAGCTCTTTGCGCAGATTTAGATTTTCGTTGCGCAACTGGGCTGCTTCCGATCGCGGGATAACCGAATCTCCAGACAACGCTGTCAGCGCGGCGATTTCGTCATGTTTTATCGACTTTGTGACCTCATTCGCGTGAGGGCCGTTTGGACTTAACGCCAGATAGCGTTTGAAATGGTGGAGTGCGCTGACGGGATCGTTCAATTTGTCGTCATAAAGAAGAGCCAGTTTGTAGTGGATCTCAGCATTCCGAATATTTTCGGAATCATCGAGCGCCGCTTCGTACAAGTTGATCGCGCGCTGAAAATCTCCACTGGCTGATTTGCTGTCTGCATCCTGCATCAACTGCGCGTAGCGCGAACTCCCCAGCCGATCGCACCCAGCGAAAGCGCAGATGAAAAAAATCGACAACCAAACGCACACCACGCTCGCGAGTTCTGGTCTAAGCGCGGTAAAGCCGCGATTCCATCGTTCTCGTCGTCGTCCTCCTCGTCGTAATCGAGAACTGGAAGATCGAGGACGAGAACGAGAACGAGGACGAAAATCCTGGCCGGCTCTGCGCAAACCTCTGTCAGTGTAGTATCGACAGACCCGAGACGAGATACACCTCAATTTGTCAGTGCACGACATCGTCGCCAATATTCTCGCTTGTGAACCGGCGCGCACTTCAATTCTTTTTCTTTGCGGCCGCAGCGCTTTTTCTTTCCGTTATGCTTCTGCGCGGGGCGCTTTCGAGCGGAGCGACCTACTCCCTTAGTTTTGTCGATATCGACGGCAACAAACTTTCCACCGCTGATGGACACGTCACTGTGTTGGTGGTGGCTACGACCGCCGATTGGGAAAAGGCGCGCGCCGTGGGCGAACGCATTCCCGATTATTGTTTGGGCAACCCGGATTACAGAATGATCACAATCATTCGATTCATCAGAAATCATGGTCCGATCATGCGGAAAATCGCTATGGCGGTGGTGAAGCACCGGGTTACTGAAGAGGCGAAGCGGCTTCAGAGCCGATACGATACAAACAAAATTATGCGTGATGCGCGCCAGGACATCTTCACCGTTATTGATTTCGATGGAACGGTATCGTCGCAGTTGGGCGAACCGGCAGGGGCAACGGATTTTTGCGTCTTCGTGTTCGCGCGCAATGGGGAATTATTAGCTCAATGGCACGGCATTCCCAGCGCCAAACAGTTGGCTACGGTTGTAAAATAATTGCTCCGAAACTGGACTGCTTGAGTCTGTATGTTCAGCGCCAAAGACGCAGAGCGGCTCCGCCGCAATCGAAAACGTTTAGCCCGCGAATGACGCGAATAAACGCTAATAAAGAGCCAGAGGAGCGGCGGTTCTACAACCGCCGAGATTAGGATCGTTTTGGACAAGGTTCTCTGCTTTGATTCGCGTGAATTAGCGTGATTCGCGGGCAAATCTTCGCAGCATGCGGCGAATTTGGTCTATAGCAGTGCGGTATTCAAATCGAGTCCGCCACAGGACGGATTCGCCGTGGCGAACCTGGGGCAGCGCCTCAGGATTAATGGACAATCAAAGCCCCAGCGCTGAAAGCGCGATTCAACGCCAGCACGGATTCCATCGACGCAACCAATTGAAGCGGGCCTTCAGCGCTTGTTTACGCGCTGATTCGATTCTGCTGTGGTAAAGTGACTTCATTAACACCGCGGCTTTAGCGCGGTGATTACATGACGATCAGAACTCGCAGCCGTTTCAACGGCTTAGCCCACGCTGGCAAACCGTTAAAACGGTTAATCCTTCAAGTTGCATCTAACCACCGGGCTGAAGCCACGGTGTTAACCGAGCAATGAATCAGTATTTCGGCACGCTGGGATCGATCTCGTCCGACCACGCATCGATTCCGCCTTCGAGATTGTAAACGTTGGTAAAACCGCGCTGCTGGAGCAGTCGCACCGCCTCGGCGCTGCGCCCGCCGCTGTGGCAATGGACAACGATCGTCTGCTCGCGTTGCAGCTCGTCCGCCCGCTCAGCGATTTCTCCCAGTGGAATTAATTTCGAGCCATCGATCCGCGCGATCTCGTATTCGAACGGTTCCCGCACATCGATTAGCTCGAATGCTTCGCGCGCATCCATCTTCCGCTTCAGCTCGCGCGCGGACATCGCAGGAATCGTCTCGTCGCTGCGCACCCCACAAAACTGGTCGTAGTCGATCGGTGAAAAGATTGTTGGGTTTTCTCCGCAAACGGGACATTGAGCGTCGCGCCGCAGGTTCAGCTCTCGAAATTTAACCTTGAGCGCGTCGAAGTGGAGCAGGCGTCCAATCAGCGGCTCGCCGATGCCTACAATCAGCTTGATCGTCTCAATCGCTTGCAGCATGCCGATGATCCCGGGCAAAACACCGAGCACGCCCGCTTGCGCGCAGTTCGGGACCGTGTCTGGTGGAGGCGGCTCCGGAAAAAGGCACCGGTAGCACGGTCCGCCCAGGTGCGGCGCGAACACGGTCGTTTGCCCTTCGAACCGGAATACCGAGCCGTACACATTTGGCTTGTGCTCAAAAACGCAGACGTCGTTGGACAGATAGCGCGTGGCGAAATTATCTGAGCCGTCCACGACGATGTCGTATTTCGACACAATTTGGGAAGCATTTTCGCTGGAGAAACGGCAGTTGTGCAATTCGATCTCGATCTCCGGGTTGATGTCATGGAGCCGGTCTTGCGCCGATTCCAGTTTGCCGCGGCCGATGTCCTTTGTTCCGTGAAGAATCTGCCGTTGCAGATTCGAAAGATCGACCTCATCGAAATCGACAATTCCAATTGTTCCCACGCCGGCTGCTGCGAGATAGAGCGCGGCCGGGGACCCCAGTCCACCGGCGCCAATGCACAAAACGCGCGCCGCTTTTAGCCGGCGCTGCCCCTCGGCTGTAACTTCGGGCATGATGAGATGGCGCGAGTAACGCTGCAGTTCTTCAGTGCTCAAATGTGCCGCGGCGCTCCGTTTATCGTCGATGATGCTTCCCTTCATGCTGATGGATTTATTCTAGCACAAAAGGATGGAGCTGTAGCCGGGATCGGCGATCCCGGCTGGCCCGAGCCCGCGTTCAACACGGCCGGCATCACCCCGAAGACTTTCGGGGCTACAACTTCCACTGTCCGGACTTTACTCTGTTACGGTTACCGGCGTTCCTACGGAGGCGTTTTCGAAAAACGGTCTGGCCATTCCTCTCGGCAAGCGAATGCAACCATGCGATGCTGCAAAGGGCGGAACATAGCCCTGGTGCATCGCGTAACCGCCCCTGAAAAACATGGCATACGGCATTCGGGCGCCATCAAAATGTGTGCCTCGCGGCTCGGAATCTTTTCGAGCGTCGATATTTGATCTAACCACGTTGCCGTACTTATCCACGTAATCGCCGAATATGGTTGAAACGTGGTCTGCGTCTTTGGAGAGAACGGTATAGTGACCCGGCGGGGTGGAAAACCCGGGTTTGCCAGTGGAGACGGTCGATTCGGCGACCAAATGTTTGCCCTTGTAAAAGTACGCTTTCTGTTCGCCGATATGCACAACGATCTTCGGCGAACCGGAAACGCCTTCGTCATTCCACCAACCTGCAACGGCGGGGCGGGGATAGAGGCCGGGCGTATAAGGGCCGGCCCCATAAGGCGGATACTCCTCGCAACTGCAAATAACGAGCGCTACGAGGCTTGCGCCCAAAGTCTGAAACAAACGGCGTGGGTTCATGGAAGCGGATATTTATGCGCTTAGGGCTTAAACTTCAAATATTACATTCTCAATTCGTAACAGGTGCGCTCGCCGGATTCAGGCCGTTTGACGCTGCGCGCCGTACCAAATACGCTGTTCGCCATGACGACTGTGGAACCGCCGATTGATCTGGAGAAATGGATCGAAGAGAACGCCGACAAATTCAAACCGCCCGTCAGCAACCGCTATCTTTACGACGGACGTGATTTTTTCGTCATGGTCATCAAGGGGCCAAACGCGCGGAATGATTTTCATCTCGTCGATTCCGAAGAGTACTTCTATCAATTAAAAGGCAACATTAAGGTGCGCGTCCGCGAAGGCGACCGCATCGTGGACCATATCGTCAGAGAAGGCGAAACTTTCTTCATCCCGCCAAATGTGCCGCACTCGCCCCAGCGGCCGCCGGACACCATCGGCGTGGTGGTTGAGCGGCGCCGGCCGCCCGGAGAAAAGGAACACGTCATTTTCTACTGCGAAAATTGCGGCGCGCTGGTGGAAGACATTCACTTCGACTGCGCGGATATCGTTGAGCACTTCAGCCAGGCGATGCTCGATTTCTGGAATGATGACGCGCGCCGCACCTGCAAGAAATGCGGCAAGAAAGTCGAAAAGCCGCAGCCGGTGGGGGCGCTGTAGGGCCAGTGCTGTAGGGCGTCTGTGTCAGGCGCCTTTTCATTGGCGTTTCACAGAAACGCCCTACAATTGCAGCCGTATGAAAATCGACATGCACACACACATTTTGCCGCGCGAGTGGCCGGACCTCGACGCAAAGTACGGCTACAGCGGATTCGTTCGGCTGGATCACTGCGATCCCTGCTCGCGCGCATGATGATTGGCGATCGTGTGTTCCGCGAGATCACCGACAACGTTTGGAATCCCGAACGCCGCCTTGAAGACATGGATCGCGCGCGGAGTTTCGATGCAGATCCTTTCGACGGTGCCGGTGATGTTTAGCTATTGGGCCAAACCGCAAGACGCGTTCGATCTTTCGCGAATGTTAAATGATCACATCGCGGAGGTTGTTCGCGCTCATCCAAAAAACTTCGCAGGGCTCGGGACAATTCCCCTGCAAGATGTTGATCTTGCCGCGCGCGAATTGGAGCGTTGCGTGCGCGAGCTTGGCTTGCGCGGTGTCGAGATCGGCACGCACGTCGATCCGAATGACCATTGTCACGGTCCCCAATGTCGCAACCTCGACCATCCATCCCTCGACATTGTTTGGAAAACGGCCGAACAACTCAACGCTGCGGTCTTTGTGCATCCCTGGGATATGATGGGCACGGATCGGATGCCGAAATATTGGCTGCCGTGGCTGGTCGGTATGCCGGCCGAAACTTCGCTCGCGATTTGCTCAATGATATTCGGTGGCGTCTTCGAGCGTTTTCCGAATTTGCGCGTTGGCTTTTCACATGGCGGCGGCGCGTTTCCAGGGACGATTGGTCGCATTGAGCATGGATTCCACGTTCGTCCGGATCTAGTTGCGATCGATAACAAAACGAATCCCCGAAAATATTTAGCGAACGACAGACGTCCGGCGCGGTTTTATGTCGATTCACTCGTGCACGATGCCGATGCGCTGAGAGTGTTGCTTAAACTTTTCGGCGCGCAACGCGTCGCGCTTGGCTCCGATTATCCTTTTCCGCTGGGCGAAGCGAACCCGGGCCAGCTCATCGAATCGATGAAACTTTCCGCCAAAGAAAAAGCACGCGTGCTTGCCGGTACCGCGCGCGAGTTCCTCGGGATACCATCGTGATTCGTTGAAGCGTTGAAGCGTTGAAGGGCAAAGGCATTGTCATTCTGAGCGAAGCGAAGAATCTCTGATTATGTTTTCCGGCCGCGCTGAGATGAGATCAGAGATGTTTCGCTTCGCTCAATATGACAGGATAAGCGGCTGAACGCTTCAACGGCATTGCTCGCTCACAATTCATGCCGGATCGCCCACAAATCATGGAATACCGGCTTGAACAGCGATTCTTTCAGAAACGGAACGCCTGGTGATCCACCTGTGCCTTTTTTCGCGCCGATCGTTCGCTCCACCAGCTTGATGTGCCGATAACGCCACTCCTGCAGTCCCTCATCGAAATCGGTCATTAGTTCGAACAGGATAGAGGATTCAGGCGACTGCTTGTAGAGCCGAAGGATTTCCTTCTGCACGCGTTCGTCTGGTTGATTTGGTTGGGTCACGTCGCGCTTTTTTAAGTCGGCGGGAAGCTGTGCTCCGCGGATGGCAAGGAAATCGTAGAAGTGATCGATCACGCTGCGTTCGTGGAGCAGCTTTTGCAGCCGATCGTAGCCAGGAAACTCCGGCTTCAGATACGCAACGGTCGATGCGCGTTTGTAGCCAAGCACGAATTCCATTTCCCGAAACTGCACAGACTGAAATCCCGATGCGGTCTCGAGCCGGTCGCGAAAACTTGAGAACGACGACGGGGTCATTGTTTCGAGAATGTCTATCTGCGCCACCAGCACCTTCATGATCGTGCGCACGCGCTTGAACGTGTGGATCGCTCCAAAAAGATCCCCGGCAGAAAAGTCCCGCTTTATTTTCTCAAACTCATGTAGCAGTTGCTTGAACCAGAGCTCGTAGGTTTGATGGATAATGATGAACAGCGTCTCGTCGTGCTCCGGCGGGCTTGACCGCGGCTTCTGAAGCGAGAGCAGTTTCTCCAGATCGAGATAACTGGCGTACGTAAGGGAAGCCATCAGTTCATGCTCGCTCCAACGCTTTAACGTTTCAACGCTTTAACGCGACGAAGCTATGCCGGGCTACAGCGGTCGTTGCGGCGACTTGGCGATGGCGCCACCGCGATCGAAAACTTTCCCCTACAATTCGATCACGAGCATGAGCAAGAGCAAGATGACGCGGGTGTTGCTGACTTTGACATTGGGCATTGGACAGCCTGCCACGTCTTTTTTACGGGGTTGGGCGTTCGGCGTTTTCTACCTAATATGGCGCAGGTACCTCCCGATCCCATGCCGCCGGGATGCTCTCGCGCGCCGAGTACGGCCCCGGCTCATACGCGCGCGAAGCAATGCCTTGCTGGCTCAATTCGCACACGTGCCAGTCCTGCTTGTTTACCATGTCCCAGAATTCGATTGCGTCCTCCGGTTTGAAATCCTCGCGCTCAAACGCCTCTGGATGAAAAAACCAATTGCATAAGATTAGCGTTTGCTCTGGTGACTGCGGCTCAAGTTGATGCACCATCACGTAATCCGGATGCAAACTGAGCAGCATGTTGGGAAAGATCGAGTAGTAAAACACTCGATTCTTTCCATCGTGCTCATGCTCGTGATCATGATCGTTCTCGATTTCTTGCGACGGGTTTCGATTATGAGCAGGAGCACGATCATGAGCAGAGAATCTGCGATTCCCAATGCGCACGCGTTCCCGCTCATGGTCAGGCTCTTGCCTTTCGCGATCCGCATGAATCCACCCAGAAACGGTCCTTCGGTCAGATCATTCTCTGCTGAATCATGCGGTGAGATTTTCGAAAGCTCCGGATGTACTCCCAGGCAGTGATAACACTCCGAATAATTTTGAAACATCAACTTCCAATTGGCTCGCACATCGTACTCGATCCGTCTCGCTGAGCGCAGGGACGGCAAATTCCAGCGCGAAAATTTTCCGTTCAACGGCGCGAACCATCGCTCCAAGCGAGATGTAGTCCCGATTGCGATCGGGATGTCGAGGCGTCCGCCAGATTCACAAAAATGAATCCTTCCCAAAGTCCGAGGCTCACTGGATGCAATGAATAGTCCGCCTTATCAAAGCCCGGGACATCATCCATGTGCGGCGCGCCGATCAATCGTCCATCCAGCGCATACGTCCAAGCGTGATAGGGACATTGAATGGCCGACGCGTGACCGCACGCATCCTCTTTCAAACGCGCCCCGCGATGACGACAAACATTGTAAAATGCTCTGACCTCTGACTTCTGATCTCTGACCACGATCAGGCTCTCGCCTGCAATCGTGGCCAGGAAAAAGTCTCCCGACTTTTTCAATTGGCTCTGATGCCCGACCAACACCCATTGCCTGGAAAAAATCTTCTCCTGCTCTTGCTCAAACACATCGCGGGACACGAAATATCGTTGCGGCAAACTCCTCGCGCCGGTAGCGAAAGTTGCCGTGGTTTTCTGAAACGTTGGCTGAACTTGAGTCGCCTTATTCATATCCTGCCTGCCGCGCCGTAGCCTTGGCGAAGGAGGGCTCCTCAGCGAAAATTTGGGGCGAAACAAAATACCGCCGGGGAAGAGTCTTCGCTCCCGCGCGGAATGTCTCCGCGGTTTTGCGAAACGTGGATGAGATTTTTGTGCCCGTTGCGTGCATCGCTCATTCAGCATCGAACATCCAGCATCCAGCATCAAGGATCATAAGCGGGTGATGCAGACAATCGTGTCTGCAAGTGCCAGACTATCAAAATTCCACGCAGACACGATTGTCTGCGTCACGAGGCGCTACTTCAGCACAGCTTGGTGAAACTCGTACCAATCGTCGAGATTGTTCAGGTTCACCGCGTCTTTTGGTGCAGAAGCGTCGTCGGCCATGCCGCATGCGCCCAGAATTCCCTTCGCGTTTCATCGTCATGATTGTAACCGCGCACCGCAGCGTTATGCTTCTCGATCGCGTCGCGATTCAGGGATTTTGCGTTCTTCTTCACCCACGCCTCGAATTCGGGATAGGTCGGCTTGCTTTGCTTGATGTAATTTCTCACCGCCTGCTCTTCGAGGCCAAGCGCGGCGAGCGTCATCGCATCGTAGCCTTTACCAACGCCGGGATAGCCGGAAGCAAGTTTACCCTTCTCCTCGAGAGAGACTTTCTGCCAAAGCCGCGGGAGATGCAGCACGCCAAGCGGCCCGGCAACGCCGGAACTGATCAATGGAACATATGTATCGCTCATAGTAATAATTTTGTTAATGCCGGCTCAGGCGAATTGCAAGTTCCTGCTATGATGGGAACGCTCCTTTTCCCGAAACCGTCTCAATAAATGGCTTTGTCATGCGCACGGCGGATTCGTCCTGTGGCGAATTGAGCGTAGCGAAACATCCAGGTACTTCGACCGGGCCAGCTGCTGTGGTCGCAAAAGCCAGTGAAGATTTATCGTGACGTGACTGCCGAGTCGCCCGAAGTAGCTGGATTCTTCGCTTCGCTCAGAGTGACATGGTGCGATTGCTTGTAGTTTCCGCAGACGTTCTATTGGCTCTCGGTGTTCGGCTTCGGTAATGGCGAGGAGATTTCCACCTGAGTAATTTTGCCACCTGGTTCTCGGGAGGCTTCGAGTTTTACCTCCTGCACGGGATCGGTGCGTGTGCTGAGAAACATGATCGTGGTCAGCTTGCCATTAACTTCAATGTTGTTCCGGCCGTGGTTGAGATTCTTTGCCGCAACCGCCGCCGCTTCCCAGCCGTCCGCTAATTCCTTTGGCGTCAGTGATGAGACGCCGGTCTGGACGATCTGCACTTGGTCACCCACAATCTTTCTCTCCGGCGCGCCATTGGCTTTGAATTGTGGTGTGGTTGGAGCCCAATCGGGTAACGAGATGGGGCCGGGCGCGTCGAGTTGCTTCTTCAGCGCAGCCTGCAATTTTTCCTTCTCACGTTTTTCCTCCTGTTCCTGTCGCGCTTCCTCTTCTTTTGCCTGTGCCTCCATTTCCGCGAGTTTCTTCTTTGTGCCCGGCGACGTCGGGTTCTGTTTCTGAAGTTCTCCGGCCTCCTTCTGTATTTTTTCTGCTTCCTTTAACATCTCCTTTAGGTCGGGATCGTTCAGCGGATTGTCTTGTGCGCGCAAAGCCCCGGCGAAAACGAGACAAACGATGACGAGAATGGAATATGGGAGTTGTCTTGACTGCATAACAGGACGGTAACAAACCTGCCCGGCTTTCTGCAATTCAAAGTAGAATCGAATTCACATGAAAAATCAGCTGGCTGCGAACCAGACTGCCACGCCAATCAAAATTGCGGAAATGACAATCAAACTTGTGTAAACCAACAGGTCCTGCGCCCGAGCCCGTTTCGCTGCCGCAGCGTAAGGAATGCGTGTAAACGTGACCATGGTGTAAAGCGGGAGATAAATTCCCGGCAGCACGGCTTCGAGCAGATGATCGAGCTTCTTCTTCGCGCGAAACGCTTTCGACGCGGTCTTGTCGCGCATCTCGATGAAGTTCCCGATCGCAAGGTCCGCGAGCGCGTCGGCGTTTTCTTTTCGCCTGGAGAAATATTCAGCGAAGGCGCGCTCGCGGTCATCGGGAAATTCTTCCAGGCATTCATCGAGCACGACGCAATCTTCGAACGCGGCGTTCATTCCCTGGCCGTAGAACGGCACGACCGCGTGCGCGGCGTCGCCGACGCAGCGCAACTTTGTCCCTGATAAAACCACGGCGCACAGCGAATGGTCACCAGCGAGCCGGTCGGATTTTGGCGGAAATCTTCGAGCAACGTCGGCATGAGCGGCACGGCGTCGGGAAATTCTTCGTCGAAGAATCGGCGCACATCGTCATCGGTCTTGAGTGGTGGCGAAACTGCGTGGCCCTTCGAATTGCCAGAAGAGCGTGCAGGTGAACGAGCCGTCGGGGTTCGGCAGCGCGATCATCATGAAGCTCTTCCGCGGCCAGATGTGGAGCGCGTTCTTTTCCATTCGCCAGGAACCGTCCGGCGCGGGCGGGATGGTGAGCTCCTTGTAGCCGTGGGCGAGATAACTCTCGTCGTACTCGAAGCTGTCGATGTGCATCTGCATCGATTGGCGCACCGCGGAGAACGCGCCATCGACGCCGATGACGGCGTCGCCGTGTGCCGCGATCACGCTGACACGTTTTCCGTTTCGCAGACTGAGCAGTTGCCGCCTCGCAGATCGACATCGGTGCATCGATGATTGAAATGCACGCGCACGTTCGGATAACGCTGCGCAGCTTCGATGACGGTGGTGTTGAGCGCGGCGCGCCCGATCGAGTTGATGCACTTGTTCGGATCGACATCGTACGGGCTGAAAATGTGCGCGCTCCCGCGCCTGGCGGGATGAATCATCCGGCCGCGCATGGGGATGGCGTGTCGCAACACTTCATCGCGCGATGCCGATCTGTTCGAGCGCATGAATGCCCCGCGTCGAGATCGCCAGATTGATCGATCGCCCGCCGACGATGTTGCCTTCGCGCGGATCGGCGCGCCGCTCGTAAAGATCAACATCGTATCCGCGCCGGCCCAAATACGCGGCGAGCAATCCGCCTGCGAGTCCGCTGCCAATGAGAACAAACTTTGCCACGTTCAGAGTTAATCATGAACGTAAGAACACGGCGAGCGGGGACGCCGCCGGGTAGACTGCGAAGCCGCTTGGGAAGCGGAGAGCGCGCGGGAGTGCGCGAATCAATCTACGAATCAGGAAACCAGGCTGCAACGGATGCGAAGCAACGGCCAGGCTTTCAAAGCAGGAAAACGAAGTCGCCGCTTCGATTCATTTCGCTAGTCCAATCGGACTCCATTTGATAAATCGTGTCCAAATGAAGTTTTTCTTGATTGATGTTTTTATCGCGATGGCCGGTGTCCTGGTGCTCGTTCAGCCGTTACCAGCACAGGAATCCCAGGCCGAAAAGCCAAAGCAATTCATCTATGTGCTGCGTCTCGTGCCGCGGTTGCATGCGGACGCGAATTGGTCGCCTCAAGACAAGAAGGTGCTGCAGCACCACTTTGCTCGATTCCAAGAGGCGATCAAAGCTGGCCAGCTGATCCTCGCCGGGCGCACATCCGAATCCGGCGACAAGACGTTCGGCATAGCAGTATTCCAAGCGAAAGATGAAGCCGCGGCCCGGAAGTTCATGGAAGAAGATCCCGCGGTCGCTGGCGGCTTGATGACGGCGGAGCTGCACCCGTTCACCGTTGCGCTCGAGCGCAAGAATCCCTGAATACTTGAGTGATCTCCGAACCAGCGGCTAGTCTTTATGCCGAATCGAGCCTGCGCCGCTGATGTGTTTTTCGATCGTTGGCGGATTGCCAGAGTAAGTTACTTTTCCCGCCCCCGCGATCGCCACCTTTAGCTTTTCAGCAACTGCGACCTCGGCGTCCCCCGCGCCTTGGATGGAAATTTCAGCCGTCTTGGTTTGGAGAGCACTTGCCTTCAGGTCGCTTGCGCCGGTCATATCAGCAAGGAGTTGGTCGATATTGCCATCGAGCGAGATGCGCGATGCACCTGTGCCTTGTAAGGCGAATTTGGGCCCCGTGAGCTGATTTGCGACGAGCTTTACCGCTCCCGTGATTCTGGCAGCTTCCCGGGCCGGGCTTGCAACGGACACAGTTATTCCGTGCGTTGGTCGAATCTGCTCGCGGGTGCGCAACCGAAGTGTGTTCCCGGAAATCTCGCTCTCGATGTAGGGAAGAAGATTCTCGTCTGTCTTAATGCGCAGGGTAGGGGGTCCATTTTCCCAATTTATTACAAATGCGCCGCGGGCGTCGATGTTGGCAAACGCGCCAATTTTGCGTTCGTCGATTTTGATATGGCCGTTGCCCCGAACTCCAAGCCCCCAGCACCCGGCGACCAGAGCCAGACATCCGGCAAGAAATGCAATCGTGATCTTCTTCATGTGAAATAGGATTCTTCTATTACGATGCGCCGGTAGATCGTTTTGGATTCAAGAAAATCAAGTGATGCAGGCAATCCTGCCTGCAACCTCATGTTCCGGGCTTTCCCAATACGAGGGCACGCAGACAGGATTGTCTGCGTCACCGTCATTTCACAATTTTTAGTTTCACTGCGTCCACTAAAACGTCATCGACATAAAATTCCACGCGGTAATCGCCAGGCGCCCAGCCGTCTTCGGGCCGTGCCAGCGTGAACGTGCCGTGCGCTGTTGGGCTTTCAGCGACGGCGGAGACTTCGTCCACCTTGTAATCTTGAGGAAAATCTTCGCCGATGTTCTCTGCGATCCAGACGGCCTTTACCTTTGCGCCTTTTCGCAACCGCTGTCCCTGCCAACGCGCGTAAATCTCCGGTGTATTCGATGAAAAAGTCGTCATCGGTTTCCCAAACGAATCCTTTGCAAGACTCACTGAAAGCTGCTTCGGCGCCGCGTCCGATTTCACTTCGGGGCGCTCGGTAATTTTGGGGCGCTCCACCAACTCCAGGGAAATGCGCTGGAGCAAATCGCCATTCGCGTCGCGCATCGTCGTGACGTCTTTGACGATTCCAACACCGCTTGCGAACCAGCGATCAATTGACATCAGGTTCGGAGACGCTTGCTCTCCATGAATGCGGAACGTGCGAAATTTGCCGGCCGGCACGCTTATGTCTTCTTCGCCGAGGACGTCGTAATGCTGGTTCACTTTTAATTCGCCTCCGACCGTGTCGGAGTTGAAATCCCAGCTAGCACCCTTCTTAAGCGGGATGGCGATCATCGTCTGTGGCGGATCAAACTTAACCAGCTCGCCGTCCAGATTAATCCGCGCGCAGCAAATAATGCCACGTTCGTCGACCGTCAGCAGGTCCGTGTTGGTAATCACGCCGGCGCGGTGCATTTCGAACTTGAGAAGATCCTTCCCATCGACGTTCTCCGTCCCACCAATGCGATACAAAACCTGCAGGCGAATCTTGCCATCTGCGTCTGGTTTAGCGTCGGGAATATTAAGACCATTACCGATTTCTTCGATCATGTTGTATCGCCAGCTGGTTCCATCTGCAGTCGGAATCAGGGGAGCGGGTAGCACTGTCACCGTCGATATGAACAGCAATACCGACAACGTGCCCAGTTGGCGTGCGCTGAACACCAATCCAGCTCGGAGCGATCGCACCCTACCAAAGCTGTGGAATCTGCGTAGTCTGCGGCCACACATGTCTCGGAAATATTGCACATCGCTGTCGATGCTCGCTGTCGTTTTTTCGCTGCACGCGACCGGTTTCGCTGCCGCTCCGCCGAAATCCGAGCGGCATGTAGTGATTGTCGTTTGGGACGGGATGCGGCCGGATTTTGTGAGCGAACAAAACACGCCGGCGCTTTGGAAGCTCGCGCGCGAAGGAGTGATTTTTCGCAATCATCATGCCGTTTATCCCAGCTGCGACGATGGTAAACGGGACGGCGCTTGTGACAGGTGTTTATCCCGGCAAGAACGGGATCATCGCAAACCATGTGTATCGGCCCGGAAATCGACCCTAAACATGCAATCGATGTAGAGACTCCAGCAGCGGTGAAGAAGGGAGATGAATTGTCGGGCGGCAAATACATTTCAGTTCCAACCATCGCCGAACTCATCCAACGTGCAGGCGGGCGCACGGCAATTGCAGCCGCTAAAACCGTTGGGCTTTTACTGGATCGAAGGATCGACGTGGCATGGGCTTCCCAGCCCATGTCCCATCGGCACGATGCCGATGCCACAGTGTCACCCTTTTCGCAGGCAAGTCACTGCCGGCCGAGATTCTCGCTTCGATTGCCGAAGCGCTTGGTCCGTTTCCGTCGGCTCATCTGCAACAGGACCCCTGGACAACGAAAGCATTGACCGATTTTCTTTGGAAAGATGGCGGTGCCAGCTTTTTCGGTTCTTTGGCTGGGCGAGCCAGATCTTACTCAACATGAATCCGCGCCGGGCGCACCAGCGGCGCTTGCTGCTATCAAGTCCTCTGATGAAAATCTCGCGGCTGTTCTTTCGGCGTTAGATCAGTCCCGAAGCGGGGGACGCGCGAAACAACAGACGTGTTTGTCGTTTCCGATCATGGTTTTTCCACGATCGAACGCTCAATTGATTTGCGAAAAATTTTGAACGACGCCGGTTTCGCCGCGAAGACTGAATTCGATGACGAGCCGAAACCTGGCGACATCATGCTGGCTGGAAACGGCGGCAGCGTCCTTTTTTACGTTATCGGACATGACGCGAAGGTGATTCGTCGTCTTGTCGAGTTTTTGCAGCAATCCGATTTTGCCGGAGTGATTTTCACGAAAGAACCGGTGGAAGGGACGTTTGCTCTCGACGCAGGCAAACATGAATCCGACAAGGCAGCACGTCGCCGGACGTGGTGATGGCTTTCCGCTGGAACGATTCGAAAAATCAATTCGGCATTCCGGGAATGATCGACGCCGATTGGCAACGAGCAGCAGGGAAGGGGACACACGCCACACTCAGCCGGTTCGACATGCACAACATGTTGATCGCCGCCGGCCCGGATTTTCGTCACGGCGAAACGGACGATTTGCCGACCGGCAATATCGATCTTGCTCCAACGATCCTGCAGATTCTTGGCAGCAAAGCACCGACCAAGATGGATGGCAGAGTTTTGTCCGAAGCGATGATCAACGTCGCTCCCGCGACAAAGCAATCAACGCCAGGAGCCGAAAAAAATTGAAGCTGTGAAAGATTTTCGATCCGGCACATGGCGACAATCGCTTCAAATCTCACACGTCGGCTCGACTATTTATCTCGATGAAGGCAACGGCCGATTTGTCCCGAGGTAGCTAGTCTGGGGAACGCCGAATGCTGCCAGATTCATTACAATCATAACCAGCGCAAAGAGGTACAACCCCATCAGTAATCCTATGGCAGCGTGCATCGCCAAGATGGAAAGCAGCCAAACGCGGCGTGTCTTTTTCATCCAAATGAAAACTGGGTAACTCACCTCAAGGAGGCAGGTTGAAATTCCAAGCACGGGCAGAGCATATTTGAAGTGAACAAGGATATCCGGCGAAACAAGGTTAAAAGGCGGCCGGATCAGCGAACGCCAGAGATTGGAACCGTTCCACCAGCCGTTACCGAGACATTTTGCCAGTCCGCCGATGAAGTAAACAAAGCAGAGATGCACCTGCAGGACGCGCCGCCAAAAACCCAATAGCTGCGGATTCTTCGGTTTTGTCTTAACGACCCACTGATCAAAGGCGTAGCGGTCTGGCAGTGGAGACAACATCAAGTAGAACAACGCCGTCGTCATAAAGTTATCGGCCCCGTAGGCGAGTAACCCTCCGCTTTCAGCGGCGCAAAGGTGAAGAAACCAGGCAACAATCGCCGCTGGGCGGCAGAAGAGTCCCAGCAATAAAAAGCAGCCCGCGGAAAGCAAACAAGCCCATGCAACACTTAGCACAGCTTCTTCGCTCATGTTGACGGCATGGCCGAGAGCAACCAGCCAGCTAAGCTTCGGAATCAATGGACTGTCGAAAGAAGCGATAGCTTCGCCAACTTCGCGACCGACAAGACCCTTGCCGCTGCTGGCAAACAGATAGTGCCAGTCGCTCCTTAAGAACAGCGCATACACAGCCACCTGCAGACCCAAACCGATGCGCAACACTGCAAGCCACGCGTCGGTTTCTTCTGGAAACAAAAATTCCAGTAGTCGTGTCCACCATGATCGCAGCCGCGTCATGGCCTTGTTGACTGGATCTTAAAGATTTTTGCAGAAGGCAACGAAGGAAACAAAGGTTTGATCATAGTTCAATGTAGAAGCTCTTCGTTGCCTTCGTTTCCTTCTGTTACTGATTTCCGTTGTCACGCAGGCTAAAATCGAAGCTAAACATTGGTTCAAATATTTCTGCCTTGCCATGTTCGAACTCAGTCATGCCAGGTGGAGTTACGGACCCGAACACAGCGCGAATCTTCTTCACGTCGGGATGCTCACGCCAGACTGAAAAGGCAAGCATTTTGACCAGGACCTCCCGGATCGGCTCGTAACGTTCGTCTGCCAACCTGCCTAACAAACTGTCCAATCGCAATGCAGCGGCTTTGCTGCGCAGACGTGGCGACTCGTGTTCTACGCGGCCATCCTCGTAAGACAGCTCCAAGGTCAACCTGTGATAGCCGGGAACATTAGGAGCAAAAAAGGTGTAGCCCGCCTGGATGCCCGCGGCATGCAGATAAGTCGCGATGCTTCGTCGGAGCGGACTCGAGGCAGCGGCCTGCTTCCCCAGCAACCAGGCGGCAGCGATTTCAGCCTTGCGTGCGTACGGTTCGAGCGCCGACGGCAACATGGTCGCGCCTTCGGCGATAAGCGAGAACAGTCCGGCAAAGCAAACTGCCGTTATTAGAAAAAAATGGATTCCAAACCAGACTGCATCAATGCGCTTTGAAAACATCTCATGGGATGGTAGGGACGGACGGCCGGGTCGTCCATCGCTTTTGCTCGCCCGATTAAATCTGCTTGTCGTTTACGGCGCAGCCCAGAGGAAGTTTACAGAGTCAGCTCCAAATGCTTTCACGCGTACACAACGGAACAAAGTTGATCGAGATGCTTAGATTCAGCAATTCGCCGCTGTCTTAGTTTGCTTCTGCTACGACTCCTGCAAAGGAGAGTCCTTCGTGGCGCTGTGCCATTAACAACAGCGGCGAGAACGTCGCTGCCACCTCGGTACGGGATACACCCAACCCCGAAACCTCCGGGCCTGGCACCATTATTCCGTTAGCGACCAGCAGGCTTAAAGTGTTGCTGTGATCACTTTCAAGTTCTCAGTCGCGGCTTTGCTCTCGCTGGTTCCGGGCAGAGCTAACTCGACGAACCAAGTTTGACTCGGCTGGCGGCCGGCGTAAAACGATGTGGCTTTATCAGTTTGAATACTCTTCAAGGATGGAGCTAGGGAGTTTTGGTTCTGAGTGGATGCTTGCATTGCCAGGGCGCTAACCCCGACAACTGCTACTGTTACCAGCATTGCTGCGACGAAACGTATGGTGATTTTCGCTTGGAGCTTTTTCATAACCCGCCCTTACTGATTTTGTGAATAACTGTCAAGCGCAAAGGCAAAAACCGCTATCGGTAGATTTACCACGGCGTCGTTCGAGTCGGTAGGAATCATCGGCCTTTGGCGACCCGGCTGGATCGTCCTCGGGTGAAACTAATCCACAAGCCGCCGCTGCCCGCAAACACACGGCGTGAAGACGACTGCGCTCCCTACCACGTTTTGTGTCTTGGGTTTCGCGAACGCTTCTGAGTGCGCGTGTCCCAGCAGCGCGCGAATATTATCTCGGCGCGAGGGAAGCGATGATTGCTTCAAAGCGCGGGTCGCCCCGCAATGGGTCCCAGAACGGATTGAGACGCAGATGGCCATAAGTCACATGGTTCCCTGGCAGCTTCACTGCCTCAGTCAACCGTTCAATCGCGCGATCCTTGTCGCCCGTCCACGCATAAATGACAGCCAGGTATTGAATCATCATCGCGCCATCGATGGCGCTTTTGCTCGTCGGCATCAGCTCGACCGCGCGCTGGCCTTCGCGTATCGCTTCTTCCTTGTTTCCCAAAGCAGCATCAACCGCACCGATCGCGCAAAGCGCTGCGGGGTAATCGGGTTGGTCGCGGACGATTTGTCCGAGTTGTCTTCGAGCATCGGCAAACGCGGCACGAGCTGCCAGTTCGTCCCCACGAAGCCGGGCGACGAGACCCCGGCACCAACTCTCAGGGAACGGGATGTTTTCGTCGTAGCACCCACCTATGGGCATAGCTGCCAGTGCGTGCTCGGCGGCAACCGGGTCACGCTCGCAAAAGGCAAGGTCGAGCCAATGCAAGACGATGAAAGGCGCCGCGTTTGGGTCTTGGGTGAGGGCCGTCTCGATTGTCGTGTGTAGCGGTTCTGGATCCGACCGCCATAGAAGATCAACCCAGGCGCGCCAAACTTTGAGCGCAATATCTTTTGGCGCTATGGCCAGCACCTCGTCAAGGGTCGCGGCCGTTTCTTTATAGCGGCGCAAAGCTTGGTAAGTAAGGGAGATTTGCTGGAGGATGGTAAGATTACGCGGATCCAGCTCCAACGCCTGCTTCATTTCCTCAAGGGATTTCTCCCAGTGACCTTGCCGCCGGTCAATGTAACCGGCCATAAGAGGAATTCGCGATTCGTTAGGCAACGTGCGCCGGGCGGCAGCCAGCTCCTCGCGGGCACGATCGTAGCCCTGATAGGCCCAATACAGATGCTGAGCAAGGGCGAGGTGAGTCTCCCCAGAGGCCGGGCGCAGCCGGCGAACCGATTGGATGGCCGCTTCGGACAATTGAAGGCGCGCATCGGTGTGATCGAAACCGAGGAAATAAATGCGGTCATGCGCTCCCGGCGAGCTGACCATAGGCATCAAAAAACGAAGGGTCGCGCGCAAGAGCCTGGTCGAGCAGTTGCACGGCTTCGAACAAATCGTCTTTTACCCGCGTGCTAAACGGAATGCCATTGATCAGGTCTTTGGCCCGCAAATATGCGTCATAGGCGATAAGATCTGTAGTCGGCGGCTCTTGGATGGCGGCTTTTTCGGTGGATGAGACATTAACTCTGAGCCGGTCTGCGACTTTTTGCGCGATCTGACTCTGGAGTGCAAACACATCATTCAGATCCCGATCGTATTCCTCCGCCCAAACCTGAGAATCGTTGCCGCGTATCAACTAACTGGATGTTTAGGTGGATCCTGCCCGCGCTCCGACGCACGCTTCCCTTGAGCACGTAAGCCACATTCAACGCGCGACCGATTTCGTGCGCATTGCGTGCGCCGCGATATTTTGCCACGCTGTTGTGGCTGATCACCTTTAGATCGGCCACTTTCGCCAGCTTGGTGGAAACACCATCGTAAATGCCGCCTGCGAAAAACGCGTTTTCTTTGTCCGGGCTGAGACTTTCAAAGGGCAACACAGCAATGCCTGCTGGCGCGTCACCATTCTCGGGAGCGCCTTCGCCCTTCCAAATCAGCACGCCGACCGCCGTCCCCATCGTCAGCAAAAGCGCGGCCATGGCGGCAATAATTGGATTTCGTCGCGACCACCGCCAGAGAAGGACCGGCGACGAAACTGGCCGGGCGACAATGGAATGCCCGTGGAGCCAGCGTTCAAGATCTTCGGCCAGTTCGCCAGCTGAGCGATAACGCGCGTGTGGCTCGCGTTCCAAACATTTGGCACAGATAGTTTCCAAATCGCGATCCAGCGCCGGCGCCAAACTGCGCAATTTGGGCGCGGGCTTTTCAGTCGTCTGCTGAATAACCTTCAGCGCGTGTTCGCCTGTGAATGGCGGTCGGCCAGTTAAAAGATGGAACAAAATCGCACCCAAGCTATATATGTCAGCCGCGGGCGTAAGTTTTCCCGCCGATCCGTTCACTTGTTCGGGCGCAATATAGCCTGGCGTCCCAAAGATACTGGGTGTCCGCGTCAAATCGCCGGTTGGCTCTAGCCATTTTGCCAATCCGAAATCGCTCACCAGCGGTTCGCTGTGGCCGTCCAGTAAAATGTTCCCCGGTTTGAGATCGCGATGAAGGATTCCCTGGTCATGGGCATATTGCAGTGCGCGCGACACCTTGGCCATCAACGCAACAGCCCGACGCGGCTCGCTGCGCAGTGCCGGGGCTGCTTCGAGTAAACTGCCGCCGCCCGCAAACTTCATGCTGAAGAAGGGCAGCCCCTCTTCGCTCTCGCTTACTTCGTAGATGGGCAGAACGTTTGGGTGATCGAGCTTGGCCGCAGCCTGAGCTTCGCGTCGGAAGCGCATGAGCGTCTCCCGCGAATCGGCGTGGCATGATAAAATGCGCTTCAGCGCTACGATGCGGCGCGAATGCCGTTGGCGCGCCCGATAAATTACGCCCATCCCGCCGCGCCCGATTTCATCCAGAATCTGATAATTGCCTAACAACCAGTCCACGTCAGATCCGTGAATTCTGTTGAGCAGGTCATCCAGCGTTTCCTCGGCCTGCGGATGATCGCCGTTGCTGTCGATACCTGCGGAAAGAAGGCAATTCAAACAAAGACCGCGGCCAACGCGCGATGCCGACCCACACTTTGCGCAGCTGCCCGACTCACTCTGGAGATGCAGGGAAAGGGAAACGCCAGGCGAGCTCATGAAGGGAATTATGATCGTAGATCGAGTTTAAATGGTTGCAAAGCGTAAAAATTAAGAATTTTTCTCACTTTTCTTACTCGATGATTAGCTCCCTCCTGCGTGCAAACAATCAGTTCAAAACATTGCATCGAAACACAAAATTGAGCACGCCGGATGATTATCTCGTCGGGCAATGTCCTGCCAACCGAAGGTAGGTAGGGCGCATCACTCCGTGCGCACCGAAAAAAGCGCCGCCACGTGAATTACGAACGAATGAGGCGACGGACTTGGCAGAGTTTGCCGGGGATGGCGCGCTATTCCGAGGCAGCCAGGGCCGCGCAGAGATAGCGCAATTCGTCGTCGATCTCCTTAGCTTCCCATACGGTTTGGGCGACTTCTTCGCGGAGCAGACTGCGGTAACGATCACGCAACCGGTATACGAGACTTTTCACTGCCGTTTCCTCAAGGCCGAGTATCCTGGCAAATGTTGCGTACGAGACATCTTCTCGCTCTGCTGCGAGACAACTGCTCAGGACATCAAAGATGCGTCGCCGGCCGCGCTTTTCACATTCGTCGCCCAATTGCCGTAGCGCGCGCTCGACCACTGTCGCCGCCCAGCGCACGTCGAAAATTCTTTCCGGCGACCAGTTGTCCGATTCCAGCTCTGGAATTGACAAGTGCGATGGCGCCTCCGCCATCCAATCATCCCAGGAAACGAAACGCAGGTCACCGCCGCGTTTGTGAGCGGAACGCTTATCGGCTTCGTCCTGCAAGAAACGCTGCAACGCCTTGAGCAGAAGTGACCGGAACCTGCCTCTATTTTGATTAGCAGACTGAAGGAGACGCCCTTTTAGCACTCTGGCGAAAAAGTCCTGGGTCAAATCCTGTGCATCGGGAACGGACTGTCCCTGGCGGCAGATGAAAGCGAAGACTGGTCGCCAATAAATTTTGCAAAGCTCCGCCAGTGCAGCCTGCGCCTCCGCGTCATCGCTTCCGAGGTCCGCGCACGACAAAACGATGCTCCAGCGTGTGGTCTTGAACTGAGCATCGGGTCGGCCGTCATGGGGGGTGTCCGGTCTCACAGTCGTCGATCATCTCATTGGTGCGGTTGTTACGCAAGCCTGGTGATAAAACCTGTTGCGGGATGCCTGGATGTTTTCGTCTCGGTCTGGCCTACATCGCAGTGCCAGGCAACCGCGGGCTTTTAAGTCTCAGTCGGCAACGGGGGGCGTCACAGAGAGAGAGATTGCTACGGTCACGAAACGATTGAGAAAAGATTTCGAAACTTTTTTCGAAACTTCACCTCGAAAAATCCGAAGAAGATAGTGACTAACAATAACTAAAGCCTAACGCCTAACCCAACACTAAGGGCTCCGCGGCAAACCGCGGAGCCCTGCTTGGGGTTTGCAAAACCTAACCACAGATAAACAATAATGGAGACGAACCCTGAGATCGAAGGGACTGGGTCAGAGGTTGAAGGTCGGTCGCTTTCGCACTTTCGCTACTCTGAAAGTGTTGGTGAGGAACCGGCGAAAATACGAATCTTCGTGCTGGACGAGCAACCGCTGCTTCGTCAGGGGATCAGCGCATATTTGAATTCGCAACCGGACATGATGGTGTGCGGGGAAGAGGGTGGCGTGTCGGACGCGCGGAGAAAGATCGCCGAATGCCAGCCGCAATTTGTGGTGACCGCATTGCGACTGGGCGCTGGGGACAGTCTAAAATTGATCAAGGAGCTAAAAACCCAAAACCCGGGGCTGCACGTCCTGGTGTACTCCGCATTCGAGGAAAGTGTTTTCGCCGAGCGCGCCATGCGCGCGGGCGCGAGCGGTTACGTCATGAAACAAGCGGCCAGCGAAAAGCTGGCCATCGCTGTTCGGGAGATTATGAAGGGCGGCATTTACGTGAGCCGGGAGTTGGCCTTGAGCGCATTTCGCAACGCGCTTCAGCGGCACCGGAAACATAATCACACGCTGAGATCAGTTAATTGTCTTGAAGAGTTGTCCAACCGCGAGATGCACATTTTCCAGTTGCTCGGCTCGGGGCTTGGCACCCGGCAGATCGCGGCGTCGTTGAATTTGAGCGTGAAAACGATCGAGAGCCACCGGGAAAACATCAAACATAAGCTGCGTCTGCGCTCCAGCGACGAAGTGCGCGAGCGCGCTGCCAAATGGGTGGAGCAAAGCCTCGGCGGAGAAGAGCATATTTTCCGACGCACCGGTCCCCGACCGAAGCTGCTACCTGTCGCCCCAGTGACGACGGAAACGTAAAGGATTGCTAGCTGCGCGAGGGCTTCGCGGGCAACCGCGGGGCCCTCGTTGTTTCTGTAGCCGTCGCCGCAGGCTTCGCACAGCGAAGCGGCTACAGGGATTACGACCAGGTGATGAGGCGCAGTTCGTGCGCTTGCATCAGGCAGGGATGCGTAGGCACGACCCGGACGCTGAACCCGTAGGTGCCGCTTTCAGTGGCGGGAACGCTGCCTTGGTAAATGTAATTTCCATCGCTCATTCCCGACTGGTCGGGACTTTGATGTAGCACGGTGGCGGTAGGATTATGGATGTCGCCATTGTCCATTTCGCCGTGATACGCTTCGACGCGCACATGTTGCGGATCGACCCCGCCCAGATGCACGCGCGCGCTGATCTGCAGTGATTCGCCGACCAAAATGATTTGGCGATCTCTGTTGGCTACTTGCACGTCGGAAATCTGCACCTGTGGCCAATCCTTTCGCATCTGTGCTTTCCATTTGCTCAGTTGCGTTGCGGCGCCGCAGCCGTCGCTGGAAAAATTGCCGTGTGCGTGGGCTGCTGGAATATAAAGCTGCTCGGTATATTCCTTCACCATCCGTTGCGTGTTGAACAGCGGCGTGACACTGCGGATGGATTCGCGCATCAACTGCAGCCAGGCGAGGGGAAGTTTGCCGTCCGGTTTCGCGTAAAAAAGCGGAACGATTTGATTCTCGAGCAATTGATAAAGACTGCTCGCGTCCACTTCGTTTTGAAATTCAGTGGTGCCATTATCGATCTCAGCACCAATGGCCCAGCCGTTGCTGCCGTTGTATCCTTCGCGCCACCAGCCATCGAGCACGCTCAGGTTAATCCCGCCATTCGGCGCCGATTTCATTCCGCTGGTGCCGCTGGCTTCCAATGGACGCAGTGGATGGTTAAGCCAAAGATCAACTCCCTGCACGAGCCGGCGCGCGATGTAGCTGTCGTAATCCTCAAGAAAGACGACGCGATTTTCAAGGCCAGCTTCGCGGCTAAACTTGTAAACTTCCTGGATAAGCGCCTTGCCAGCTTCATCGCGTGGATGCGCTTTGCCTGCGAAAATGAATTGCACCGGGCGGGTGCTGTCGTTCACCAATCGCTTTAATCGTTCCTTATCACTAAACAAAAGCGTGCCCCGCTTATAAGTGGCAAAACGGCGCGCAAAACCGATCGTCAGAATTTCGGGATCAAGCACGCGATTCACTTTGCGAATAAACTCCGGGGATTCGCCCATTCGCTCTCGGCGCTGTCGTTCCCGGTCACGGACAAAGTCGATGAGGCGGCGTTTGAGCTTTTGATGTGTCTCCCAGAGTTGCGCATCGTGAATATCAATGACGCCGCGCCAAAATTCCGGCTCGGTCAGGTGTTCCTCCCAATCGCCAAGGTGCTTGCCGTAAAGGGCCGCAAACTCCGGGGCCATCCATGTCTTGGTATGAACCCCGTTGGTGATGCTGGTAATTGGCACCTCGTGGACCGGAACGCCCGACCAGACGTCTTTCCAAAGCGACCGAGTCACTTCGCCGTGCAATTTGCTAACGCCATTTGCGTGCCGACTAAGACGTAACGCGAGAATGGTCATACTGAACGGCTCGTCTGGATTGAGCCGTGTGTGGCCGAATGAGAACAGCTCGTCGAACGGAATGTTTATTTCCTTGGCGAACTTGCCGAAGTATTTCTGCATCATGTCGCGCGAGAACGAGTCCTGACCGGCGGGAACCGGAGTATGCGTGGTAAAAACGTTGGCTGCCGCGACCACTTGCAGTGCCGAATAAAAATCGAGCTTCTTTTCCACCACATTGAGACGGATGCGTTCCAGCGCCAGAAACGCCGAATGCCCCTCGTTCATGTGGAACACATCTGGCTGAATTCCGAGCGCGGTGAGCGCTTTCACCCCGCCAATCCCGAGCATGATCTCCTGACGCATGCGCATCTCGAGGTCGCCGCCGTAGAGCTCGGCAGTGATTAAGCGGTCTTCGGCAGTGTTTTCCGGAATATCGGTGTCGAGCAGATAGACGTTTACCCGCCCGACGCGCAATTCCCAAAGCCTGCCAAAGACTTCGCGATCCAGAATCGGCACTGAGATGAGAAGCTTCGTATCGCCCAGGCGGACCTCGCGGATCGGCAGATGATAAAAATTTTGGTTGAGGTTAATCGCTCCCTGAATGCCTTCCTTATCGATCTGCTGGCGAAAGTATCCGTGCCGATAGAGCAGACCCATCGCAACGAAATTCAGATCAAGATCGCTGGCTGATTTGCAGTGGTCGCCGGCAAGGATACCCAGGCCGCCGGAGTAATTCGGGATCGATTCGTGAAAACCGAATTCGGCGGAAAAATAGGCAATGGGATTTTTGATCGCGCTCCCCGCGCCAGTTTTTCCGTAGGTATCGTGGCGTCCCAGATATTTCTCGAATTCCTCAAAGACTTGCTTGAGCTCGCGCAGAAAATTCTTGTCCTGCGAAAGTTCTTCCAGCCTGGATTGCCGCGAAAGTTGCAGCATGCGGATCGGATTATGATTTGTGCGGTCCCAAAGCTCGTGATCGAGATGCCGGAAGAGGCGGCGCGCGGAGGGCTCCCACGTCCACCAAAGGTTGAAACTCATCTCCCGCAGCGGCTCCAGCGTCGCTGGCAGGATCGGCGTGACATTGTAAGTTTGAAAAGTCGGCATGCGGGTGCGCGTCACTGTAGCCGGGATCGGTGATCCCGGTCGACCACAGAGAACGACTTAATCAATCTCGAACGCTGTCGTGGTCAAGAAAGCTCAACTCCCAAGTCAGCCCGGTCGGCTGCCGGGGTCAACGCTCCCCGGCTACAGCAGACGGTGCCAGGATAAGTCCAAGGAAAAATCCCGCGACTAGTCCGCACAGATGCGCCGACATGCTGACCTGCGGAGTCGAAAGATCGAATGCGACTTGGATCGCGACGATCATCACAACGTTTGCCAATCGTTGTTTCGCATGCGGCGCGTGGCGATGTCGCATCAAAAATCCTGCCCATGCGCCGACTATGCCCATGATACAGCCCGACGCACCGACCAGTTGAACCGGGTGGACGAGGCCAATTAAGGTTAAGCCCACAACCCCAGCGCCCGAGGCGAGCCCTGAAATCAAGTAACACAGCGACAAACCGCATCGTGCCGATGGATCGCTCCAGTGGTGGGCCAAGAACATAAAGCGCGAAGACATTGAAAAAGAGATGAGTGAAACCTCCATGCAAGAATAGACCTGTAAAAAGACGCCAGTACTCGCCTTGAACTACAACGGCATAAGGTTCGAGCGCCCCGATTCGATGCAAAACTTCCGGATCGTTCGAGTCGCCGACAGAGATCTCTAAAAGAAAGACCACTGCGTTAAGGAGAATCAATACGAGTACTGCCGGCGCATTTCGGAGTTGGCTGCGCGTCGTTTCATGGTCGACGGCGACCGGACTGACTGCGGCTCGATAGTTCGCTTGAGATTCGAGCCGGCGAAATAAGCGGATTTGGTCATGCAACTCAGAACTGGGATGCAAGATTTGAAGGACCATTCCGAGTTTTCTGGCGGATTTGTAGTTTCCCTTCATGGCGAGCTCCGTCATTTTGCGCAATCCAATTGCCGGAAGGAACAGGAAAAGAAACCATGCGCAGCCACCGACGTATCCTGCGTTGCCGCGCCAAAAAAGCCAGGCGATGCCTGTAATCGCGAGCACGATGAACGCAGCGATACGCCAGCCATGATAGGGCGCGCTGGGACGCCATGCCCGGCCCAGGACAAGCAGCGCTGAAACCACCGCGAGAAAAAGCAAAATATGATTTAAAGCCACGATATCGATTTTGCGAAGACGCGTGAAGAATTCATTAAACGTTGGGCGTTGAACGTTGAGCGTTGGAAGTTAGTTTGCACTGCCGCAAACGCCCAACGTCCAACGCTCAACTCCCAACGTCCAATCCGGATTATGCCCATCACTGTCACTGATTATCTCGACGTCATTTCGTCCTGGTGTTTTTGGTCCGAGCCGACATGGGCGGAATTAAAAAAGCGATACGACGGCCGCGTCGAGTTTCAGTGGAAGATCGCGTTGATGGATCCGAGTGGTTTGCCAACTTCGCGCGAGCAGGAGCAATGGTTCTATCGTCGCAGCGGAATGATGATGCGTTCGCCATTCATGCTGAATACCGACTGGTACGATCCGAGCCTGCCGGAGTGGCTCGCGCCGAACTGCGTGGCCGAAGCTGCGAAGGACTTTGGTTTTACCGATGATCGCGTTCGCCTTGCGCTTGCGAATGGGGCGCTGCGTGATGGCAGAAAGATCGGTGACTGGGATGTTGCCATTGAAGTCGGCGCTGAAGCTGGCGGAATCGAAGCCGGGGAATTGCGCAAGCATGCCAAATCGGCGAAAACCGAAAAACGCATCCGAGCATCAACGGCCGAATTTCACGCGCTCCAGATCACGCAACGGCCGGCGTTCGTGATCGACACCGAGATTGGCGACCGCGCCGATATTTTCCGGGGTATGTAAAGCTCGAGCCGTTGGCGGCGACAATTGATTCGATGCTTGATGACGCTGCCGCGTATGCGGCGCACAAGGCGCATTTTGGCGAGCCCCCGACAAAGTGATGGCTGGAGATCGACACCTAATCGTTACGAGATTGGCCTTGCCAGCGCGAGATTGTTGCCTACAACTTCTTTTCGGCTCGCGATTATTAACGCGAGCACTTCGTCGCGGTAAATCGCAGCTGCGGCGAAGCCAGAGTGCTCTGGCGTCCGCGGTGGCGGATGCCGGGAAATGCGATAGATGGAAATACGGTGGCGCGGCGCACTCCCGTTTCACCGGTCAGGAGCTTGATTTAATCTGCAACCACAAATTCGTGTAAACGGCCGGATTCGCGCTCGCGAAGTCCGGGTCATAATGGGGTCCTCCGGCGAACAGCTCGGCGTCATGAAATTGACCGACGCCTTGCGCAAAGCTCAAACTCTCGGCCTCGATTTGGTCGAGGTTGCGCCTACGGCCAATCCGCCGGTGTGCAAGATCGTCGATTTCGGAAAATTCCGATACGACATTTCCAAACACACCAAGGACAAAAAGCCGGCCAGCTCGAAACTAAAGGAAATTAAGTTTCGCGTGAACATCGACGAGCACGATTACCTGACGAAAATCCGGCACGGTGAGGAATTCCTGGATCGGGGGAATAAGGTGCGTGTGCAGCTGCAATTTCGCGGCCGCGAAATGGCGCATCAGGAATTTGGTATGCAGCTCGTGGAGAAAGTGCGCGACGATCTCTCCGGCATGTCGCAGGTGGAAATGGATCCCAAGATCACCGGTCGCAACGTCACCATGACGCTCGCTCCTCTGCCGGCGAACCGCCGGAAACGAAAATTCACAGTGCCGCCCAAAGCGCCTGAGGAGAGCGAAAAAAGCAGCTCACCGATACCGGCATAACTGTAACCCGCACAACAACGGCGCAACAGCGCCTGAGGAAGTGCCCATAGAGACGGCGAGGATTTAGAGTGCGGCGCCGTTGCGCCGCCTTGGCTCAGGGCTTTTTCTTGGCCGGCGGTGATTTTTTGGGCGTCGGGGTTGTTGGTGGCGGGGTTGGCATCTTTTCAGCTTGCTTCCGCTCCAAACGCTGTTTCCGCTCTTTCGCCTCCTGGTTGTTGGGATCGATCTTCAAGGCCTTCTCTGTCTCAGCCATTGAATTTTGAGCGTCCTCTTTTGTCTCGTAGATATAGGCGCGGTAGTTGTAGTAGCGAACTTCGTTGGGTTTCAGTTTGCTGGCCTCAGAGTAATCAGCCAGCGCTTTGTCGTAGTCATAGACTTTCATCTCTGCCGCGGCGCGCTGTTCGTAAACGCGCGTGTCGTTCGATTTGATTTTAAGCGCTTCGGTGAAGTCCTGGATAGCGTCTTGATACTGCTGGTTCTTCAAAGAAGCGTATCCGCGCCCTTGATAGACAACCGCCAGCTCATCCGTGTACTGGTGGTCCATTGCGCTGGCTTTGCGAAACAAGTCCACAGCCTTGTCCCAATCCTGATTCTTGGCCGCCTCCGAGCCTTCCCGAGCGAGTCTGTTTGCTTCGTTTTCCTTGACATTTTTGCGCGCTTGTCCCTGGCAGACGTGTGAAACGCACAGCGCGAGAGCCGTGACGAAAATAAATACGAACGATTTTTTCATGGTTTTTTATTGGACGTTAATGTTCTTAGAGAATTCGAAACTGAAGAGATGAATAGTTGGCTGCAAGTTCAACAGTTTCAAGTCTGTTCCGGCGAAGGCGCCTGCTCGATGTCGATCTTTGGCTCGGGCTCCGGTTTGTCCGGAGAACTGGGTCCAGGCTCATCGACCCGTGTAATCCGCACCGCGCGGCCGTTGGTCTCATCAATTTCGATGAGCGCACCGCGTAATCGCACCTCGCCACCTGCCACCGGGAACGATGCCGGCATGTTCGATACGAACCGGTTCATGATCGGATCGATGGCGCGTCCCAGAATGGAGTTTATCGGACCGCACATGCCTGCATCGCACAAAAAAGCCGTGCCGCCGGGGAAGATTTGCTCGTCTGCTGTCTGAACATGTGTGTGCGTGCCGATTACAGCCGACACTTTCCCGTCGAGAAATCGGCCCAGCGCAATTTTCTCGCTGGTGGTTTCGCCGTGCGCATCGACGATAATGTTCGCGGTCTCACTGCGCATCTTCGTCACTGCTGCTTCGACAGCGCGGAACGGGATTTTCCAAAATCGGCTGCATGAATGTGCGCGCCTGCACGTTGATCACGCCGATTTTCCCCTTGGTCGTTTCCAGCAGAATTGATCCGCTTCCCGGCGCGCCACCGGGATAATTCACCGGGCGCAACAAACGCGGTTCGGTGTCGATGAATGAAAGAATCTCTTTCTGGTCCCAGACATGATCGCCTGTCGTGATGACCGAGACACCGGCCCGCAAAAGGTCGATGGTGATTTTTCCCGTTATTCCCCGGCCGCCAGCTGCGTTTTCGCCGTTCACAATGACGAAGTCCAAAGCGTATTTCTTCTTCAGCTCAGGCATCCGGGCGATCACGGCCGTGCGTCCCGGTTCGCCGACCACGTCGCCAAGAAAAAGAACGGTTAGCATTCGCGGTCATCGTATTACATGGCTTCGCGGCGGCAACGTTAAAACGTTGAAGTGTTGAAGCGGTGACAGAACAATGACGAAGCTCGAATAACGAATGACGAAGGAATCCCGAAGCCTGAATGACAAAATTTCGCTGCGCTTTTCGCGCGCCACTCCGGGTTTCATCATCCGTTATTTGTCATTAATTCGTCATTCGCTCATTCGTCATTCGTCATTTCTGCTCCTGATCTTTGCGCCTGCCCTTCAAGCGGCGGACAACGTCAGCGTTCTCGGCAGCAAACCGCGATGGAGCGTCTTGGAACACTATCAGGAAACAATCACGCACGATGAGTTCGCGCATCTCATCAACGACGTTTATTGCACTCACGGATTCGCTCCCGATTTGATCGAAATAAATGAGAAGACCGCACGGATTCTGCTGAACCGCGAGACAAAGAAATTTTTCACTCTGCGATTTGCGGAGAATCCCGCGACTGCGGGACGCAAAGCGGTGCCGCGACTGTGGCGACCCGCAAAAATATTGTCGCCAGCGAAACCAGAGAAGGCACTTCTCGGTCTGAAGATTGCGCTCGACCCAGGTCATCTGGGGGGCAAATGGGCGAAGATGGAGGAACGCTGGTTTCAGGTCGGCAACAGCCCGCCAGTCCAGGAAGGCGATCTGACTCTGCGCGTGGCGCGCTTGCTGGCTCCGCGATTGCGTGAGCTCGGCGCAAAGGTGTTCTTTGTCCGGAATAGTAACCAACCGATTACGGCGAGACGACCTGATGATTTTCGCGAGCTTGCCAGGAAAATTCTGATCAAAAACGGCGTGCCACAGCCGCGCGCCGACGTTCTTGATCCAAACGATCCTGCGAAAGAGCAAACGATTCGCTGGCAGAGCGAAATTTTATTCTACCGATATAGCGAAATTCGACGCCGGGCCGCGCTGGTGAACTTCAAGTTGCATCCCGATCTGGTGCTTTGTTTGCATTTCAATGCCGAAGGCTGGGGCGATCCCAACAATCCGACCCTGACCGACACGAACCATCTTCACCTGCTTGTGAATGGGTCCTATTTGGCGGAGGAGCTCGAATTTGATGACGAACGTTTCGAAATGATTCGCCGGCTTCTGAGTCGCGCTTACGACGAGGAATTGTCGTTGGCGGATACGATTGCCGCCACAATGGCGCGCCAAACTGGTCTGCCGCCTTACGAATATCCCACGACGAACACCACGACCAAAGTCGGGACGAGCGGTTACGTGTATGCGCGCAATTTGCTGGCCACGCGGCTCTATCGTTGTCCGGTTGTTTATTGCGAGCCGTACGTCATGAACAGCAAGGACGTCTTCGCTCGGATTCAGGCCGGTGATTACGAAGGAGTGCGCGACGTCAATGGCGTCGAACGCAAAAGCATCTTCCGCGAATACGCCGACAGCGTGGCGGAGGGATTGGTCGATTATTATTCTAAAACTCGAAGATGATTGTAGGGCAACCGCTCCGGTTGCCGTCCTTCGACACAGGCAAGCGATGCGCTTGCCCTACAAGTCTTTCACCGCTTCGCGAATATCGTCGAGCGTTACGTCGTTTGCGAGATGCGCAGCGCCAATCCGGGGCGTCACAACGAATCGGACTTTTCCGCCTTCGAATTTTTTATCGAACTTCAGCGCGTCGAAGATCTTTTCGCGCGGGAAATTTTTCGGCAACGTCGTGGGCAACTCGAACTGCCTGAGAAGATCGACAATCGCATCGCGCTGATCCGGCGCCAGCCCAGCCCTTCTGATGGAGATGGCGCACGCGGCGACAATTCCAAGGCTCAGCGCTTCTCCATGCAGGAATTTCCGGTAATCTCCGGCGCGCTCGATCGCGTGACCGACCGTGTGACCGAAATTAAGAAGTGCGCGCTCGCCTGTTTTGTCGCGCTCGTCTCTGGCGACGATCTTTGATTTAATCGCGATGTTGCGCTTGATCAGTCGTTGTAGGGCAACCGCCTCGGTTGCCTTCCAGGATTGAAGCGTGCGAAACATTTTCGCGTCAGCGATCACGGCGTGCTTGATGATCTCGGCGAAGCCCTGATTAAACTCGCGTCGGGGCAGCGATTTTCAAAACATCGAGGTCATCAATCACGAGCAAGGGATGATGGATAGCGCCGATCAAATTTTTTCCATCGCGCGTGTTCACCCCGGTTTTTCCGCCGATCGAGCTGTCCACCATCGCCAGCAGCGTTGTGGGAATCTGAACATGCGGAATGCCGCGGTGATAAATCGCAGCCACGAATCCGGAGATGTCGCCAATGACTCCGCCGCCGAGGCCAATCACAAACGATTGCCGGTCAAGCCCCGCGGCGATCATCTGATCGCAAATCGCGCCCGCTTGCTCGAGCGTCTTCGATTTCTCGCCGGCTGGAATCGTGATCAGCGTTGGGCTGAAATCCGGCTGACGTTAAGCTTTGTTTCACCCGATCGGCGAAAAGCGCGCGCGACATTGCTATCTGAAATGATTGCGCAGGTTTCCCGAGGAAGATATTTGCGTACGCGCTGACATCCTGTCTCGGTCAAGCAAGAACGCTTGCCGATCAGCCGGATAGCGCTAGCATCGGCACCACGAATATCTGCGAAGCCCGTTCGTTACTTTGCGTGGATCCCAATGTTTCAGACCGAGCGGATCGGTGCTGTCTTGAAATGGTGCCTGTGAACGCCGGGCTCGTTCCGATCCAAGTCATGGTTTCGACATGCCAGTCCGCAGAATAGCGCATTGATTTGTGTGCCGTTGCTGTGTGTGCCCCTGTGGCGTCTCGCCGGGCGCCGTCCTACCGGCAGTCTAAACTCGTGGCGCCGTTGCGGCTGATTGCCCGTCCATGAAGCTGTGAGACTGCGGATTTCCAGACTGTATGCTAGGCGCCATATAAAATCGTGGAGGCTGGCGAGACACTTGTCAGCATATTGCGAGTTACCCCGGTTTGTCATACATGTTTGTGATTGATGCCGTAGCTGACCGGTGACACTGTTCCGGTTTCGGCAGCTGGCTCGCTTATCAAAAGGCGACTGGAAAACTCTCCTGCGTCGCAATGTATTTCTGGTAAATGCACCGGGTCGAGGTCGTGCCATACCACGGCGCAGGTCGTTGATACCAGGGAAGAATGCCGTCGTTGTCGTTCATGTACGTCTGCGTCGCGATGCCGATCTGGTGCAGGTTGCTCATGTCCTTTGTCGCCTTCGCGCGCTCCGAAATGCGCTTGGTAGAGCCGGGACCACAAGGCGACATCAAATGGCGATGACTCGCCAGGACGACGATCAACTCGATGAGGGTGAAACCGCGCTCAACAGGGGGAGGGGAACTTTTGGCCATGGGTTATGTGGTTAGGAGCGCATGATATTCCTCTTGGGCGGGAAGCGAAAGCGAAAAAGAGCCGCAAAAGTAAGATTGCTTGACAAGGGATTTTGCATTCGGTGTATGTAGGTCATGCCAGACCAAGAGCCTAGTCCACCTCCGCCTCCGCCAAGTGCCGGACCCGAGCCCGGGCCGAAATCCACATCGACCGGTTTGCCTTCGAACGTGGCTGCCGCGATTGCCTGCATACCGCTGATCGGTGGCATCATTTTTTACATTCTGGAAAAGCACGACAGCTTTGTGCGTTTCTACGCCATGCAATCGATCATCTTTGGCGGCGCGTGGCTTTTGTTTAATATCGCCTCCTCTGTGGTGCACGTGGTCTTTGGCGCCATCCCCGGCATCGGCGGTATCCTGGTGTTTTTCTGGGCAATAATCGCCGCGCTCGTCCAGATCGCATTTCTCGTCGTCTGGATCGTCGCGACGATAAAAGCATTCACGAACGTGCGCTGGGAAATTCCCTACATCGGACCGATCGCGCGCAAACAGATGGAAGGCCCGGCCTGATTTTGTAGGGCGTTTCTGCGAAACGCCAGGCGTCTGGCACAGACGCCCTACAATTTTCGTCAACGTCCCAGCAACTTCACCACGACCTCAGTCAAGATCAGCTCATGATCGAGCTGTGTGGTAACAAGCTTAAGGTTTGCTTCGAGACACGCGCGCATGGCCTCGATTAATTGGTTGGTCTCGAACTGGTGCGCGTGCTGCGCGGCGATTCCCAGAGCGTACGCATTGATCGAGCCGTCTTTCTTGCGGGGCAAATGCTCCGTTGCTTTTGCCGGCAACCGGTTGATAGCGGAAATAAACTGGAACGGCGAATGCGGCGGCCGCAAACGATGCCGTTCCATCAGATCTTTGGCGAGCAGCAAATTTCGGATCGTCGGGACGATTGCTACCAACAAAATGCCGATGGCGCTTTCGCCGTGATCCAATAAGCGTCGCACCAGCGTCAGCGCCAGTTCCAGATCGCGCGTTGCCAGCGCGGTGCTTAACTCGAAAATGACGCCAGCGCGCGAGAGCGGCACCAATTCGCGAACAAGATCGACACGCACTACGCGATCCTTGCCAAGGAAAGTGTCGAGCTTTTCCAGTTCGTTATCGATCTGGCGCGTGTCGCCGCCTGTAAGCAATACAAACAGATCAAGCGCGTCTGCATCGAACAGGAGTTTCCGTTTTTTCGCGCGCCCTCGAACGATTTCGGTTGCTTCTTCTTCCCAACCGGCTCGGCCCGAGTCGAGCCGGTCAAAAACCTGTATCTCAGCGCGTTTGACGAGCGTCTTATAAAACCCACGTCGCTTGTCCACTTCGGTGGCGCTGATCAAAAACGTAATCTCGGAACCGACACCGCGGTCGAGCAGGTCGGACAATTCTTCCAGCGCGGATTGCACTGCCGCGGAGCGCGCCTTTTGATCGTCGCCGAGGAAGTTGGCGTTCTTCAGCCAAACTACTTTTGTGCTGCCGAAAAAAGGCAACGTTTGCAGCGCCTCGATTGCCGATCTGATTCGCGCGGCGGCCTGATCCGCGTTATCCGCGGCGGCATCGATGATTTCCAATCCAAAGTCGCCCGCGCTCGGGTGGCGTCAGATTGGCCGCCAGCTCAGCGGCCACACGTTTCACTTCTGCTTCATCCGAGCCGACGACTGCGTAAATTTTTGGCGACGCAGCGGTTTTTGATTTTGTTTTGGCACATCGATCTTGTTTCGCACCGCCGCTGCGTAATGACAAGATTTGCTCTGGGAGCGCTCGCTTGTTCCCCAGAGACTACCAAATCTTTCGCTTGCTCTAATTGCAAATTTTCGCTGGAGTCCCGAAAACTCCGCGGCTGTAAATGCGGGTGAAATTTCCTTCGAAGCTGCCAGCGCGTCGGAACCAAATCCCCAGCAGGCGCGACTTTCCCGTGGAGACGTTATGTCGTCGAGATCGCGGGTCAATTTCTTCGATTTCCGATCAAAGTTAAATCGTGCGCGTTGATAAAAGGCGAGCAGATCGTTGAGCTGCTGCCGGCTGGCCAGGTCCGTTCCTCTCAGACCAATCAAAACTCTTTCTTTTTCAGGTTCGGCCGAGCTTTCGATGGTGACTTCGCAACGTTGGCAACCTGGTCGCGTTTGAGTTCGACCAGCAACTTGCTTGAGAAATCGCTCGCCCAGACCCGCGCCCCACAGGCTGGGCGGGACAAAAAAATCTTCCACGCTCCAGCACGCCGTCCGCTCTGTCTGACACATCGATGAAAGCCAAGACCAGCTTGGATCGGACGGGAAGATCATCACCTTCCTCCCGCTGCTGTGTAAGACGTAGCTCATAAATATAAATCGCCTTGCTCGTGTTCGGGGCGCCATCGGTTTTCCTCTCGTGCATTCTTTTCCAATAAAGCTGCGCCACGCCCTTGGGCAGATCGCCTGCCGCGTGTTTTTTCACCGTTGCCAAGGTTTCCGGATAATCTTCATCGGAGAGACTGAACCGCTCCTCCATGAAGCGGCGGAACTTGCGGCCGTACATCGGCTTGAGAATCGGCCACCATAAACGGAAAGAAGGCGTGTAAGCCCAGCGTTGAAATGTGTTGATCCACCCAACGTTGTTCGGGTCGGTCCAATGTGTATCCAGCGAAATGGCAGACCAGACGTCTTCCATCAATTGAATCATTTGCGTGAGGAGGTGCAGCGTTACGCCTATCTCTTCGGGTGACGCTTCGCCCGGCTTTTGGCCTGATGCTTCAGTCGGTTTTTCTGGCAGAGTTTCGGCCGGCTTTTGCGCCGGAGCGTTTCCGTTTCTGGAGCTCAAAAAGTTTAGCTCGGGATACATTTCATTAACGAACCATGATGGCGCACATTCGCGAAGTTGCTGCTCGAGTACGGTGAGCCGGCCAGTTAGTTCGAGAATTTTTTCTTCGCGCCGCTCGAGGGCCTGGTACCATTCCCAGCGCGCCCCATTGAAAATGGTGTCGGCCGAGAAATTTTCCTGTTTTTCATGCTCGACAAAGCGCAGGGCCGATCGCGTGGCGTGTTCGCCGAGTCGGCGATACGATTCCCATTGCGCTTCGTCGTAAAATTGATCGCCGGTCGACTCGTGCGGAAAATCTTGGTTCCGTGTCCGGTATTGCGCGATATCGGATGGTTCATCGCCGGTCAATGTCGGTTTGAAATAAAGCAGGACGGCGGTGTCCCTGCGATCCCCGCGCGGATCATAAGTGATGATATCC
>CAVUGV010000030.1:0-207697 GCA_963741065.1 uncultured Verrucomicrobiae bacterium
GGCGTGCGAGCAATTCCGGAGTGCTAAACGGTTTGGTAACGTAATCGTCGGCTCCGGCATCAAGCGCGGCCACTTTTTCCTGCACATCATCACGCACGGTCAGGACAATCACGGGCGCTTCGCTCCATTCGCGCAAGCGTTTCAGCACTTCGAGTCCATCAAGATCTGGCAAGCCAAGATCGAGAAGAATCACGTCGGGTCGACGCCCGGCGATTTCCATTAGTCCTTGCTGGCCGGTTTCGGCCTCAAGCACCTGATAATTCTCGCTCTCGAGCACGACTCGCAGGAGCCGGCGAATTTGCACTTCGTCGTCGATGACAAGCGCGACCGGCTTCATTTTGCAGCCGATACGCCCGCCACCACAGAATCGTTCGCTTCACTCGGCAATCGCATCTGTTCTTGCAACGGCAGCCGCATGACAAAACGCGCTCCGCCGTTCTCTCGATTTTGCGCGACAATCTCACCGCCGTGTGCTTCGACCAGTTGGCGCGCGATGGAAAGGCCGAGGCCGATTCCACCGGGGCGAGTCCTCGGACCGCGATAGAATTTTTCAAACACTTTGTTTTCGTCGCCAGGGCGCCAGACCCGGGCCGCGGTCGGCCACAGAAATGACAAGCGTGGAGCGATCGCGCGCCACGCTTATGTCGACTGGCTGATCGCTGTTGCCATGCACGACAGCGTTCGACAGCAACGCGCTCAGAGTTTGTTGAATTAAATGCGCGTCCACCGAAATCATTGGCAAATTGTCGGCGACACTGATTCGCACGGCGTTTTCTTTCAATCCAGATTCGGCAATCACTTCCCGTACTAGCTCGGCGGGATCGCACCACTCGCGCACGGGTTGGAGCAGACCGGATTCCAAGCGCGTAGCGTCGAGCAAATGATCGACCGTGCGAGTAAGACGGCGAACAGCCTGCTGTAATTCCGCGCAATCAGGTTTCGATTGTTGCAGGGCTACCGACATCGCGGCCAGCGGTGTTTTCAATTCGTGCGAGACAGAGTCGAAAAGCGCCTTCTGCAATTTCTGCGAATGGCGAGCAATTTGCGCCGTGCGGCTTTGCTCCAACGCTCGTTCTTTATTCACGAAGAGCGCGAGCTGCGCAGCGAAGGCATCGAGTAAGTCGCGTTGCTCGATGGTGAGCGGATGGCTCAATCGCACCGTGAGCACACCTTCAGCGCGGTCACCCGTGACCAAGGGGACATGCAAGGCGTCAGCGTCGGGCAGAGTATCGGTGGATTTTCCCGCACTTTGTTTTTTTTGAAAAGACCACATCGCCACACTTTCGTCTTTACTCGATGGAATAAATTTACTGGCCGGGTGGCACGAAAGACCGTTTTCATCGCGCAGCCAAACCGCCGCATCGGCTTGAAAAGAGTCCTTGATCAGCGAAAAAACTTTAGCGAGTGCTTCATCCAAATCCCGGCTGGCAGCCAGCGCTCTGGTCAGCCGATACAGCGCGGTGGCACGTTCTTCGCGACGACGCTCGGACTGCTCGCCCTCGCGCAATTTTGTGGCCAGGTGACCGATAACGAGTGCGATCACGAAATAGGCGCCGAACATCAAGAAGTCGTGAAAGTGGGTGATGTAAAAGGTGAAGCGTGGAGGGATGAAGAGAAAATCCCAAAGCAACGCGCTGAGCGCGGCGAGAAAAAGCGTCGGCCACCGGCGTAATCGTGTGGCGGCAAGAACCACGGCGAGCAGATAGAAAAGCGAAACGGCCCAGTAACCCGTGTAATTGAAGATCGCTAAAGACACCGCGGTTACGATGGCTGCAATGACAAGTGCGACGCCAAAGTCGCGCCACGGTGTGCGAGCCAAACGCTCTTCGATGGTTTCGCGCCGCGGCTGGGCCGGTTCGTCCCCGGGGATCATGTGAATGTCGATGTTGCCGCTGTGGCGCATCAGCCAGCGCAACAGATCAGGCTTCAAAAAGCTGAACCACGGCGTGCCCAGCGGTTTCCCCATTACAATTTGCGTAACATTGTTTTGTCGGGCGACACGCAGCAGCGTTTCAGCAATGTCCCGCCCCGGCGTCGTAATCACTTCTGCTCCAAGTTGACGCGCCAGCGCAAGGTAACGAGTCAAGCGTGTTTGCTCCTCTTGCGAAAGCGGGCGCGGTTGCTCGATGTTGGCGACGATCCAGGAAGCTTCCATCGATGCTGCCAACCGGCGCGTATAGCGAATCAATCTTTCCGAGTAAGGGCTCGCGCTAACCGCGACGAGCAAGCGATCCCCACTCTTCCACGGCCCGGCGATTTTTTCCTCCGACATGATGTCCCGCAGGTCGCGATCGACATGTTCGGCGACAAGCCGCAGCGCCATTTCGCGTAATGCGGTCAGATTGCTTTCCCGGAAAAAATTCTTCGCGGCCCACTCCGCGCGTTCGCCGAGATAAACTTTTCCTTCGGCCAATCGCGCGCGCAGTTGCTCTGGCGTTAGATCGACAAGGACGATTTCGTCGGCAAGATCGAGAACAGTATCGGGAACGGTTTCGCTGACCGGCGCGCCTGTGATTTGGCGAACTATGTCGCTGCGACTGCCAACATGCTGAACATTGAGCGTGGTGAAAACGTCGATACCGGCATCGAGCAGCTCGAGCACATCCTGGTAACGCTTCGGATGACGCGAGCCTGGCGCATTCGTGTGCGCGAGCTCATCAACAACCGCGAGAGCAGGATGCCAGGTGAGGATGGCGTCGAGATCCATCTCCTCGAGCTTTGTTCCGCGATAGTCGATCTGCGTTCGCGGCATAATCGGCATTCCTTCCAGCAACGCTTCGGTTTCCTTGCGTCCGTGCGTTTCAACAATCCCAACAACAACCTCACATCCCTCCGCCTGCTTTTCGCGCGCTGCTTGTAACATGGCGTAGGTCTTTCCCACGCCCGGAGACATCCCGAAGAATATCTTCAGTTTGCCGCGAGTGGACTTCGCTTCGTCGCGCTTCATGCGCGCGAGAATTTCGTCCGGGTTTGGCCGCTCCGCGTCACTCATGCGACGAGTCTACGCTCTCGTGGCAATCCATTCCAGTCGGACAGGTTAGAAGCGCCTGCCGAAACCTACAAAAACGTTGTAATCAGGAGCGCTGTGATTGAGGCCGAAGAACGAATCCACGTCGACGGAAAAATTCGGAGTGACTTGATAGATCAGGCCTGTATCGAGCGTTCCAATCCAGGGCTGGTGTTGGCCTGTGCTGACCGCATCGTAAAATTCGACGTAGCCGCTGAGGTTCCCGATGATCGTGCGCGACAGCCCGATGGGATTTTGCCACTGCATGCGCATGCTACTGCTGCCAGGCTGGTCGAGAATGTCGATCCTCGTCTGACCGAAAAACGTGAAACCCCACGGCAGCGAATAGTTCACCGGTAAACCAAAGCCGGGTTCCCAAACATGGTTTCCGGTATCGCCGGTGTTCGTCGGTATTTTTAATGACGAGAGGAATCCGATCACCAATTTGCCGCCGTCGTTTCCAAGAAGATTGATTTTTAGCCGCACGGTAGTGTCGCCGAAGCCGTCGTTTTCTACCGGTTTTCTATTTCTCTTGAAATGCCCAAAAATTGGGTCGAATTCTCGTTAGATGGCAATCTCGACCATACTCGCATTGCTGTTTGGTTTGGTGACCGCTTTCTTTGCGGCGGTTTACTGCTTCAAGCCCGACATGATCGTTCGTCAGGCCAATGAAACTGCACGGCCGCCGCCCAAGTTGCTACACTTCGCACTTCCTATTCAGCCGCGCGAAGGCCGCATCACAGTCCGACAGGTTCGTAGAACCGGACTCGGTCTGTTCTTGCTTAGCGCGTGGTTTTTGCTCGTCGCAATCATGTCTATCCTTGAACATCACTGATGTTGCAGATTGCGCATCAAACCAGACATCGGAGCCAACCGCTGGCCGCTGTGATGACTAGCTCACAGCACGCCTATGAAGTCCGCCCGCGCAAAGACAAAACGTGGCGTCGATCTCTGTTACGAACGAATGGAGAACTGCTCGACAATCGGCCCGGCGCGAGGGGTACGTTGACTGTGGCGAAATCTCGACACGTGCACGCGTCCCTAAAACGTGAAGAGAGCGTCAGCGCTGAACATTACCTGATCTTTGTCGCCGTTGTCGAAGACTGCCTTGCTCGAGTGGTCGTAGCGGATCTCCGGCCTAAACAGTAAGTGCGAAAGAAATACGTTTTCAGGAAACGGCTTGATCGCGACGCCGAAGCTTGCCGAGTAGAAATTAGTGCTAACAGGCCCACCGTACGAGAATCCGTTGGCAGCATCCCGATACCACTCCAAACGAGTATTCAAAGTGAAATGTGGATCTACCGCGTAGCTGAGATAGCCATCGACCGCGCCCCACTGTTTGGCGCCGCCGCTTAAGCCGGGAATCTCCGGAGCGTTTACGAAGTCGATGCCCACGCCGGCGCTCAATTGGTCGGTAATCTTCTGGGTGATAACCAAGTCCAAATAAGTCCACCAGTGGCCGTTGTCACCCGGAGGCTGAATTGGGACCAACACCAATCGGAAACTCCGGGCCTTCCGTCATTACGAAGGTAACGGCAGTCTTGTCGCTCGGTGCCCAGATAATCCGACCTAGAAAATCCAGAGTGTTGTTCGCGTCGCGGGTTGATTGGTTCCAACCGCGCGTGAATCCGGCTTCGAACGTCCACTTCGGGCTGTACACGTAAGTGAATAATGCGCCGCTCTGTGTACCCGGTTCGGCGTAGAGAAAGGAGTAGCTATGGGAATAGAAGGCTTTGGCAGGGTCGCCAAACGCGTTATAGATGTCCGCGCTGTAGTGCTCGAACCCCGCCAGTTCGATCCATTTACCTACTCGAACCCGCATTGGTATGCCGGGCAAGGTCACATCCACCCAAGCTTGCAGAAGGTCCCATTGATTGCGGCCAGTTTGATCATCGAGGATTCCGTTTGAATGGATGAATGCGGCGTCGGCGCCGTAAAGGCCTTCCACGCGGAAGCCGACGTCGAACTGCTTTTTCGTCGGGTCCACCGCTCGCTCGAGATTCAAACTGATGTTGTCCAGAATAAAGCTATTCTTGAACTTGTTGTATCCCATGAACGTGGGGCCGTCTTCATGATGCGGGGCGCTAAAATCATAGAAATATCCCCCTTCGACATATCCGTAGAGGTTGATGCCAAGATCCTTGAGGGGTTTGGCGATGCCGGCTTGATCAAGGAGGTACATTAACGGCGCTGGCGGCGATGGAGTTGGAGTCGCTGGCAGCTGTTCAGCCGCTGCAGGCGGGATGCCACGCTCCTCGCCTGCGACAGCCACTGCGGCGAGACAAAGAGCAAGCGAGAAAATGAAAAGGTGTTTCATGGTTTAGCAGGAACGATCGGCGCGGTTCGTCCAATGCTCGGTTTGGGCGCAGGACGTTGACGCGCGACACGCGCGATTACAATCCTTCTACGTAGGCCGTCTCGCCGTGGATCGCCTCGTCGAGGCCGAGTTCTTCGTGTGCATCTTCGACGCGCACCGGCGTGATGCGGTCGATGATCCACAGCATCCCAAGCGTGAAAACCAAGGCCCAGACGGACGAGAATAGTCCGGCCGCAAGCTGCTTCGCAAAGAAGCTCGAGTCGCCGGCGAGCAGTCCGTTCACGCCGCCGTTGGCCGCCGGATTCCACGCCGTCGAAGCAAACACGCCAAGTAAAACGATGCCGAGGAAGCCGCCGACACCGTGCACGCCCCACACATCGAGTGCATCGTCCCATCGTAATTTGTTCTTCAGCGCGCAAGCGTAATAGCAGACGACGCCTGCCAAGACTCCGATGATAACGGCGGTTGTCGGCGACACGTAGCCTGCTGCGGGCGTAATGGTCGCGAGACCCGCTACCGCGCCAGTCAGCAAGCCGAGGAATTTGGGTTTCTTCGAGACTCGCCAGTCCACGAGCAGCCAGGCGATGGCCGCGAACGAGGCGGCAATGTCGGTGTTGATAAACGCCACCGCGGTGGTCGCATCCACGCGAAACTCGGATCCGGCATTGAAGCCGTACCAACCGAACCAGAGCAAGCCAGTGCCAAGCGCAACGAGCGGAATGCTGTGCGGACCGCGATCCGCGACTTTGCGTTTGCCAACGTAGAGAATGGACGCGAGTGCGGCCATGCCCGCGATGTTGTGGACGACGATGCCGCCAGCAAAATCTTTCACGCCCCATTGCGCCAGTATACCGCCGCCCCAAATCATGTGGACAAAAGGAAAATAGACCAGGATCAGCCACGCGGTCAGAAACAGCATGTAGGCCTTGAAGGTGATGCGGTTGGTGAATGCGCCGGTGATCAACGCCGGCGTGATGATGGCGAACATCATCTGATAGGCGCAGAAAACGATCATTGGGATCGTGTCGTTCGGCGATGGCGTGGACAGGGTGATGCCGCGCAGGCCGGCCCAATTCAGGTTGCCGATGATTCCGAAAAAGTCCGTGCCGCTCTTCTGATCGCCGGAGAAACAAAGCGAGAATCCGAAGGCCCACCACAACACTGTGGTCCAGCCCATCGAGACGAAGCTCTGCATCATGATGGCCAACACGTTCTTTCGTCCAACGAGTCCGCCATAAAAGAATGCCAGTCCCGGCGTCATTAACATCACCAAGCTGGCGCACAGCAGTGTGAAGGCAGTATTGCCTGTATCGAGATGCAACATTGGTTGTCCTCCGGTAGGCCGCCATTATTTTCACTCTGAGCGGAGGCGTCAAGCCTATGAGAGTGGGTTGAGAAGGCGGTTCAATCCCATAACATTCACGCGCGACTCGCCCAGAAATCCGAATTGTGGTGGCCGATTGTTTGATAGACAAGAGCGGAATTTTTTTGGATCGACATATTGATTGTTTTCATTTGCTGGATTACGGACGCGGATTGTCGATGAACCAGGTCCAGAACAGATGATCGGGTAGCGCCTGTGTTTCGCCTCCCGAGCAATGCCGCACTCGCCACCGTGCTGTTTTATTGTGCTTCTCATCCGACGGCGAACTCCCGTTCGACCCTGCCCCGAAGCCAGTCGCACCTCTCATGTTCGCTACTCGCTCCAATAGAATCGGGACAAACACAAAGACGTAGGTTCGAGCTGTTTTCATCACCGCACCTGATCGAGAGCAAGATTCAGTTCCAGGACATTGACCCCTGGATCGCCAAAAACCCCGAGATCGCGTGCATCGGTGTTTTGCTGAATCAACTCGCGCACCTTCTCTTCGGTCATGCCACGCGCTTTTGCTACCCGCGGGATTTGCAGTTCTGCGTTTTGCAAACTGATGTGAGGATCGAGTCCGCTGCCGGACGCAGTGACTGCATCTGCCGGAACGGGATCGGTTTCTTTTAATCCGTTCTCGCCACGATATGCTGCTAGCCGATCCTTGATCGCGTCATTCAGTTTTTGGGACGTCGGGCCTAGATTGCTCCCACTGGAATTCGCCGCGTCGTAGCCGTTCCCAGCGGCTGAAGGTCGTGGATGAAAATATTTCGGGTCGGCGAATCCCTGGCCTAACAACTTCGAGCCGTGAACTGTTCCTTGAGGATCGACGATCAAACTGCCGTTGGCCTTGTCGCGAAAGAGCGCCTGCGAAATTCCGAAAACAATGAGCGGATAGAGACCGCAGCAGATGACCGACAGCACGACGGTCGACACGACCGCGCCGCGAATATGGGAGAAGAATTCTTTCATTTCGTTAGGCCAGGTTAAGTGCAGTGATGATGAGGTCGATCAGTTTGATGCCGATAAACGGCACAATGATGCCACCGAAGCCGTAGATGAGGAGGTTGCGTTGTAAAATTGCCAGGGCGCCCATCGGTTTGTACGCGACGCCGCGCAGCGCGAGTGGAATCAGCGCTATAATAATGAGGGCGTTAAAAATGACGGCGCTCAGAATGGCGCTGGTCGGGCTGTGCAGGTGCATGATGTTCAGCGGCGCAATCGCCGGGAATGTCGCCATCAGCATCGCAGGAATAATCGCGAAATATTTGGCGACATCATTGGCGATGCTGAAGGTCGTTAGGCTACCGCGCGTGATCAGCATCTGTTTTCCGATCTCGACGATGTCGAGCAGCTTGGTAGGGTTGCTGTCGAGGTCGACCATATTGCCAGCTTCGCGCGCGGCTTGCGTGCCGGTATTCATGGCAACACCCACGTCGGCCTGCGCCAGTGCCGGTGCGTCATTCGTGCCGTCACCCGTCATGGCAACCAGGTGACCCTCGAACTGCTCCTGGCGTATACGTTTTAATTTTTGTTCCGGCGTCGCTTGCGCCATGAAATCGTCGACGCCTGCTTCAGCTGCAATCGCCGCGGCGGTCAGCGGGTTGTCGCCGGTGATCATCACCGTCTTGATGCCCATTTTGCGTAGCTGCGCGAAGCGTTCCTTGATTCCGCCTTTAACCACGTCCTTCAGCTCAATCGTGCCGAGCGTCAGCAGATCGGATGCGACGACGAGCGGCGTGCCGCCGCGATGCGAGATCTCGTCCACCGTTTTCGTGACTGGCTGCGGAAAAATTCCGCCAGCCGATTCAACAAAGCCGCGGACGGCTTCGGCCGCGCCTTTGCGTACACGCATTGTGGGGTGCGCGCCACTCGCATGAAGGTCGACGCCGCTCATGCGTGTTTGTGCCGTGAACGGCACAAACGTGGCTTCCAGCTCGTGCATCTCCCTCGCGCGCAATCCGAACTTCTCTTTCGCGAGAACGACAATCGAACGGCCCTCTGGCGTTTCGTCGGCAAGCGAACTCAATTGCGCGGAGGCCGCGAGATCGTCAGGCGAAATGCCCGGCGCGGTGTGAAATGCGACGGCCATGCGATTGCCGAGCGTGATGGTGCCGGTTTTGTCGAGCAACAAAACATCCACGTCGCCAGCTGCTTCGACCGCCCGCCCGCTCATCGCCAGAACATTGCGTTGCAGGACGCGGTCCATTCCGGCAATGCCGATGGCACTGAGCAGTCCGCCGATGGTTGTGGGAATCAAACAAACCAACAACGCGATCAGAACTGGAATGGAAAATACTGTGCCGGAATAAATGCCGAACGGTTTCAGCGTAACGCAGACGAGCAGAAAGATAAACGTCAGCGCGGCAAGCAGGATCGTAAGCGCAATTTCGTTAGGCGTTTTTTGGCGGCGCGCGCCTTCCACCAGCGCGATCATGCGGTCGAGAAAGCCTCCCCCTTTCTCCATAGTCACGCGAATGACGATGCGATCGCTCAACACGCGGGTTCCGCCAGTGACCGCGCTGCGGTCGCCGCCACTCTCGCGGATGACCGGCGCCGATTCGCCGGTGATCGCGGCTTCATCGACGCTCGCGATTCCTTCAATCACGTCGCCGTCTGCGGGAATGATGTCGCCCGCTTCGCAGACCACGAGGTCGCCTTTTTGCAAGATGGGCGCTGGAACTTTTACCTCGCGCCCATTCTGCAGGCGACGCGCCATGGTTTCTTTGCGCGCCCGCCGCAGGCTGGCCGCCTGGGCTTTACCGCGGCCTTCAGCCATCGCTTCGGCGAAATTAGCGAAGAGCACCGTGAACCAGAGCCAGATCGCGAGTTGCGCGACGAATCCGCGCAAATCGGAGGTGGCTGTGAAGATTCCCACAGTCGTTAGGGCGGCGCCGACCATGGTCACAAACATAACGGGATTTTTGACCATCAGGCGCGGGTTCAATTTCTTGAACGCGTCGCCAATTGCCGGACCAACAATGTTCCAATCAAAAAGTGAACGAGATTGTGCTTTCATCGATAGTCGATCTTAGAAAAGTTTTCCGCCTTGCATGAGGAAGTGCTCGACGATGGGACCGAGCGTCAGCGCCGGAACGAAATTCAACGCGCCGATCAGCAGCACGGTGCCGATGAGCAGAATGAAAAATGTGCCGCCGTGGACCGGAAACGTTCCCGCGCTGGCCGGCGTGACTTTCTTTTGCACTAACGAACCGGCCAAGGCGAGGATCGGCACAATCATCAGGAAGCGTCCGACCAACATCGCAATACCGATGGTGGTGTTGTACCAGGGCGTGTTCGCGCTGATACCGGCGAATGCGCTTCCGTTGTTCCCCGTGCCGGATGTGAACGCGTAAAGAATCTCGCTCAGGCCGTGCGGGCCGCTGTTGTTCAGGGCAACGAGGCCCCATTTGCTCACGATCGCCCACGCGGAGAACGCGAGAATATCGATGGCCAGAATGAGCAGCGCTAGCATCGACATCTTCACGTCGTAGGACTCGATTTTTTTGCCGAGATATTCCGGCGTGCGTCCGACCATCAGACCGGCGATGAAGACGGCGAGCACGACAAAGACGAGCATCCCGTAAAGTCCCGCGCCGACACCGCCGAAAATAATTTCGCCTAACTGAATGTTGAACAGCGGCACGAATCCACCGAGTGGCGTAAACGAATCATGCATCGAATTGACCGCACCACACGACGCGTCCGTGGTGATGGTGGCGAAAAGCGCGGAATTGAAGATACCAAAGCGGACTTCCTTGCCCTCCATGTTTCCGTCAACCGCGGCGACACCGAGATTTTGATGGATTGGATTGCCGGCCGCTTCCGAATGCCACGCCAGCAAAACGCCGGCCATAAATAGTCCGAGCATCACCGCCCAAACCGTCCAGCCATGTTTTTGGTTCTTGACCATTCGGCCGAGGTAGTAAGTAAGCCCGCTGCCAATGGAAAAGATCGACAACATCTGGAAGAAATTTGAGAGCGGCGTCGGATTTTCGAACGGATGCGACGCGTTGGCATTGACGTAACCACCGCCGTTTGTCCCGAGCATCTTGATCGCGACCTGCGAAGCCATCGGTCCTTGCACGATGTTTTGCTCAGTGACGGTCTGCTCTTCCATCACCGGCTTTCCAGCAGCATCGACAACGGCTTTGCCATCCTTGTCCACTTTGGCGACAGAAACTTTCAACGGCTCGACCAAGGTCGCTTTCGTGTACGGTTTGAAGTTTTGGATCATGCCTTGTGACACGAGGAAGAGCGCGAACACGACGCAGATCGGGATGAGCAGGTAATAGGTCACGCGGACGAGATCGACCCAGAAGTTGCCGATGGTGGTGGCCGTATGGCGCGCAATTCCCCTAACGAGCGCTGCGGCAATAGCGATGCCGGTTGCGGCGCTGACGAAATTATGAAATGCCAGCCCAACCATTTGCGAGAAGTACAACATGGTGGTTTCGCCGACGTAGCTCTGCCAATTGGTGTTGGTGGTGAAACTTGTCGCAGTGTTGAACGAACAATCCGGGCTAACTCCAGCTAGGCCTTGCGGATTTAACGGCAGGATATTTTGCAGCCGCAGAATCGCGTAAGTGAACAAACATCCGACCATGCTGAAGAGCAGCATGGCGAGGGTGTATTGCTTCCAGTCGTGCTCCTTGTTCGGATCCACGCCCATAACGCGATAGGTCCCGCGCTCGAGCGGGCGCAGCACCGGATCGAGCCACGTTCTGCCGTTCGCGTCGAGCACCTGCAGCAGATAGAGTCCCATCGGCTTCGTGATCACCACAAGCGCGACGATATAGATGGCAAATTGAATCCAGCCTGAAGCTTGCATAATCGATTCTTTAGAATTTCTCCGGGCGGATCATGGCGATGAACAGGTACGCAAACAGCAGCAGCGCGATGATCCCGACGATGATTGTTCCCATGTGGTCGCTCCTAGAGGTGGTCGCAAAAGCGCACGTAAAGAGCGCTCACGACAAAAAAGAGAATCACGGTTCCTGCGAAAACGAGGTCGCTCACCGCTTCTCCTTCGGCTGCTCGCAAAAGCGCGAGTAAAGCCCGTTCACGCCCAGAATGACGATGATTCCTACGATAATGAATTCGCTCATAAACTTACCCAAATCTGAGCGAACTTTCGTCGTGGCGTTAGTTAAAGTGTTTCGGGAAAGTGTTAAAAAAACATTAACACTGGCCCGGCGACGGTTGCGCTACCCGGAAAAAAACAAGATCGACACCAACACAAATACCGGAATCAGGATTGGAAGGGCGAACTTCCAGATATAGCCGATAAAGCTCGGCGTTGGAACATGCGCATGCTCAGCAATCGTTTTCACCAGCAGGTTCGGAGCGTTGCCGATATAGGTGAGCGCGCCAAAGAACGTCGCGCCCAGCGAGATCGCGGTCAATTCGCCGCCGTTTTTGGAAATAAAGTCCGTCACCTGCGACGGCTCGTTGATGTCGAAGTGGTGAAGTCCAAGCGCCGCTGCGAAAAAAGCGAGATACGTTGGCGCGTTATCGAGCAATGCGGAGAGTAAGCCGGTTGCCCAAAAGAATGCCGTCTGGGAAGTCAATCCCAGGTTCTCGGCTGATCCTTCCATGTATTCCAAAACCGGAATCATCGTTCCGAAAATGCCGAGAAAGAGCCAGCCGACTTCTTTGAGCGGGGCCAAAGTAAAATTGTTCGCTTCACGAATGCGCTGTGGCGTAGCGAAATAGGATCCCAGCGCAATCAATACCATGAGCGGCTCGCGCCAGCCCACGCGCACGGCGATGAGAGCGGCCAGAAGCGCAAGCAGAAAAAGGAAGTTCTGGGAACCGTCGCAGCGCCATTGCGTGATCTCGCTTTCATGAATGGCCCTTTTGCGCGCGCGAAGATTGACAAGATCGAGCACAAAAAAGACGGCCAGAACAATCGCGACCGTGAGCAGCCATTGGCGCCAGCAATTTTGCAGCGTCCAGCCAAACGGCACGCCTTTGAGAAATCCCAGGATGAGCGGCGGACCCACCGGCAACAGCGCGCCGCCGATGTTGCTGACCAGAAAAATAAAGAACGCGATATGCATCGGCGCGACGCGGCCTCTGTTCATCGCGATCCACGGGCGGATCAGCAGGATCGATGCGCCGATGGTGCCGATTAGATTGCCCAAGAGCGCGCCGACAAAGAGGAACAAAGTGTTTCTCATCGCGCCGCTCGGCGATTTGACGCGCAAATGAATTCCGCCTGCGACAACGAAGAAAGAACCGACGATGACCATGAAGGTCACATAATCGATTCCCGCGTGAACGACGCGCGCGGACTCCCTGACAACCAAGAGATAATACAGGCAAACTATGCCTGCGAGAGCAATGCAAAGCTTGTGGTAATGACGCTCCCAATGACGCTGAGCGATGAGCGGAGCGAGTGCGATCGCCACCAGCAAGATCACAAACGGCACCATGATCGGCCAGTTCGGAAATGCCGCGGCGCGACTCAGAACCGAAATCATCTTGCAATTGGACTTATCGCCGTGCGATCCGTCAATGAAACTCGGCTTTGTGGCGACTGCTTTGAGGAGTGGCTCGAAGGCGCCGGCCGCGCGTCGATCAGCTTCAAGATGCGTGTGGCACAGCTCGCAGGTGCGCGGCGACTTCGATCTCGGCGGTTTGCGGGAACATGTCGAGCGGCGTGACCGAGTCGATGATGAACTTATCCTGCAAGTCCCTCAAATCGCGCGCGAGTGTCGGCGGATTGCATGAAATGTAAATCAACGTCTGCGGCGCAAGCTCAATGATTGCCTTTCGCACGTTTGTGTTTAAGCCACTTGCGGGTGGATCGACAATGAGGGTGGTGGAGCGCTGGCTTTCCAGCTGGCGTGGGGCGCTTTGAAAAGCGCCGCGCCGAAGCTCTTCTTCTACATCGCCAGTAATGTAGGTTTCTTTCTCAGTGGCGTTTCCTTTTGCGGCCGCGATTGCGAATTTGTCCCAATCAATCCCGATTACTCGCTCAAATTTGCCAAGCAACGCTTTCGCAAAAAATCCGGCACCGCAATAAGCGTCGATCAATACTCCCTGATTCGGTGGAACGAGATCGACGACCAAATCGCGCAATGCAGTTGCGACCTCGTCGTTTGTTTGGGAAAAAACGCGTGCGCTCGCTGAAGTCCGAAACGTGTAATGGCCATCGCGCACGTGCATTTGTGCACGTAACTCTCCAAGCGCGCGATTGACTTCACCGCTCGAAATCGGGCACTGCTCGATGTCGATCAATCGGTGCGAATCGCGCCGAAAAAAACCGATCACGCCGTCCTGCGCGTGCACAGTGATTCGATTGCGATATGCGTACTGCTTGGGCGACGGAATGATCGGCCGCATTGGAACATCCTTAAGTTTGCCGATTCTCTGGAGCGCATCACGCACCTGTCGCCATTTGATTGCAAGCTGATGTTCGTAGCTGATGTGCTGGTAAGCGCATCCCCCGCACCGGCCGAAATAGGGACATTGCGGTTCTACACGATCCGGCGAGCTTTGCTTTACTTCGACAAGCTCCGCTTCGGCGAATTGCTTTTTCTCCCGCACGATTTCAGCCGAAACAATCTCGCCCTCAATCGTGTAAGGGACAAAGACAGCTTTGCCTTGTTCCCGGGCGACTCCTTTTCCGCCGAAGGCAATGTCCTCGATTTTCAGATCGACGATGCGCATATGATTAACACCCCGCTTTAGTTGGGTGTCCAACGTCAACGAAATCGGCACTAACCGTTTTAGCGGTTTTCCGGACACCGACCACGCGATGCGCACCAGCTTCCGCGGGCGTGCGCGCGAGCCGCTTTAAATCACCCGAACAATACGGCAAGCTGGACGCGAAAGCGAATGTTAATTGAAATCCTGGTGCGAATCGCGCACGTAGGGGTATTTCGACTCGTTACCGACCTCAGGCGGAAATTCCGGATAGCCGGCATGAATGTACGGGATGTCCGGCGGCAGAATGGGATAATAGCTGTTGATGCCAAATTGGAAACGGAAACGTCAAAATCTCTATAAGACCCGCTACGTGTCGCGCGCCGCACGCCCAAGTCCGCGCCAAACGCCATAACCGGCCCCGGCAGAATTGCCTTCGGTTTGGTTGACCTGGTTAACCGTCACAAAAAAGTCAGTCGGAGCGATGAAAAAATTCGAAAGGCCACGACCGAGCTTGCGCGTTGGCCCGTAATCATTTCCCGGCGGGTCTTGAATATCGGCTAGGGCTACGCTGGCAAGGCCAGCGACCGTTGCGAGGGCAAGGATTGTTTTCATAGGCGTTCGAAACCAGTTAAATGATTCCAAAGGGCAAAGGCAATACTTATTTTCGGCCTTCGGTTGCAGCCAGGTTCTGCGTCTTCAACATCGAAATACCGATGGTGACTGCGAGAATGAGTACGATGATGCCGAGGGAGATCGGAGTCGGCACGGGAAAATATTTGGCCGAAAATCATTTTGATCCCGACGAAACCGAGCACGAAGGCGAGACCGATCCTCAAGTAAATAAAACGATCCATCATGCGCGCCACCAGAAAATAGAGCGACCGCAAGCCCACGATAGCGCAGATGTTTGAGGTATAAACAATGAAGGGGTCCTGCGTGATGGCAAACACTGCCGGGATGGAATCGACCGCGAAAATTAGGTCCATCACATCGATCAGGATCAGCGCCAGCGCGAGTGGTGTGAGCATCCAGCGGCCATTGCCAACCCGCGCTTTGAAATGCTCGCCGTAAAATTCCGCGGTGATCGGGAATCCAATTCCTGCAAAACCGCATCACCAGACTCTTCCCGAAATCCGGTTCGCCGGCCTTTCCAAAAAGCATTCGAACGGCGGTCACCACCAGGAAGACTCCAAAGATGTAAAGAATGAAATGAAACCGCGACACCAAAGTCACGCCGAGCAAGATCATGATGCCGCGCATGATAAGGGCGCCCAGGATTCCCCACACCAGAGTGCGATGCTGCGCCATCGGCGGGACCTTGAAATAAGCGAAAATGATGACGAAAACGAAGATGTTATCGACGCTCAACGAGTATTCGATCACGTAGCCAGTGAGAAATTCGAGGGCCTTGTCCGGCCCGCGCAGTTTCCACACTAGCAAATTGAAAAGGAGCGAGAGCACGATCCAGATAGCAGTGCGTTGCGCCGCCGCGCGCATGCTTAATTCGCGACCGCGGCGCTTGAAGGTGACGAGGTCGATTCCGATCGCGATGAAGACGCCGATGTGAAAGGCAATCCAAAACCAGATGCTCGTCGTCACGGCGCTGAGGTTTTCATGTGGCGAGGCCCACGGCAACCGCAAATTGCGCGCTCATCTCACGGTTATGGCGTATCTCCCGTGAGGTGATATTGTCTTCCCTGCAAAAATGGACGTTGAATTAGAAAAGCTTGTCGAATCGGGAAAGCTTACTTCCAAAGCCGCCGAGCAACTGGAAGAACTAAAGCCGGGCACATTCTGTCTGCACAAGAGTTGGGGATTCGGTCGCGTGCTCGAATGGAACCTGCTCTTCAATCAGATCGTAATCGATTTTGCCAGCAAGAAGTCCCATCCCATGCAGGTCCAGTACGCGGCGGAAAATCTTACGCCGCTCGCGCCGGAGCATTTTCTCGCGCGCAAAGCAACTGACCTCGCATCCATCAAGAAGTTGGCGAGAGAGAATCCGGTCGCTCTGGTGCGAAACATTCTGGAAAGCTTGGAGGGTGAAGCCACCGCGCAGCAGATCAATGAATGGCTGGTTAGCGATGTTTTCACGGAGACGGAATGGAAACGCTGGTGGGAATCAACGAAGAAGGCGTTGAAGGCGAGCGGGGCTTTTTCCATCCCGGCGAAAAAGACCGAGCCAATCCAAATACGCAGTCAAGGGGTGTCGCACGCTGAGGAGCTAATTGCCGCTTTCAACAAAGCGCGCCAGCCGAAAGAGCAAATCGCGGCGCTCGAGCAGATCATAAAATCTTATCAGCAATTTAAGGAGCCTGGAAAACAGCTTCAGCCGATTGTCGTGACCATCGAGAACATGGCGGCGCGCAATCAGAAAATGCATCCCGCGTTGGCGTTCGAGCTTATCGTGGCGCGTGACGATTTGCTCGAGCGCGTTCCGTCACTCCACTCGACCCATGTTGGTTCGACCCTTTCGAAACTAATTCTTGATGAAGAGAAGCGCCTGATATCGATCCTGCCGAAGTTGTCGGCAGCAAAAGAGAAACGGATCTTGGAAGCGTTGCCGTCGGCGCTCGGTCCGCACTGGACGGAGCGCGCCTTACATCTGATTCAATTGAGTCATAGCCGCATGGTCGCACAAATTGCGCGCATCCTGAGTGAAGGCGGACAGAATGCTGAGCTTCGGGAAATGCTGGAGCGGAGCATTCGCGAACATTCAGCCACAAGCGAGATGCTCATCTGGCTGTGCAGCGAACGCCAGGACTGGAACGAGCTGGTTACGCCAGATTTGCTCGGCGCCATTTTCGCCGCGCTGGAGCGGGAAAAGCACAACGCTCCGGGTCGCACCAGCAAGTTGCACCGTGCGCTGGCCGACGATCGACAATTGGTTGGCGACATCTTTAAAAACGCCGATGTGACCCTTGCGCGCGATGCGATGCGGCGGCTCCAGCTGAGCCCGCTATTCGATGAGTTGACGAAACGCTCGCTCCTGGCGCGGATCGTCAAAGTTTATCCAGAACTGGAAAGCATGATCACAGGCGTGGAAGCACAGGAAAAGGCAGCGGCGTTGATCGTTTCCTGGAGCAGCCTGGAAAAGCGAAAGACCGAATACGAAGAACTTGTAAAAGTAAAAATTCCAGAGAACACCAAGGAAATCGCGCTCGCCAGGTCGTATGGCGATCTGAGCGAGAATTTTGAATTTAAAGCAGCCAAGCAAATGCAGAGCGTCCTGATGCGACGCAAAGCCGAGCTTGAGCAAATGCTGCACAACGCGCGCGGGACTTCGTTTGAGAATGTCGATACGTCGCGTGTTTCCATCGGCACAATTGTCACGGTGCGCAACGCGGAGACGAACAAGGAAGAAACCTACACGGTTTTGGGCGCGTGGGACGGCGATCCTGACCGTCACATCATTTCGTATCAGACCGCCATTGGTCAGTCGCTGCTCGGTCATGAAGTCGGCGAGACTGTTTCCCTAAACACTGAGCACGGCACCGTTCAATTTACGATAATCTCAATCGAACCCGCGCCGCCGGACCGGAGCGCGGACGCGCCGGATCTTCCGAGCGCAGCCGCCGTGGAAGCGGCGATCGCCGAGTAGCCTTCCCAACTTCAACCGCCTGACTGAATCAGCAGTTCGTAGGAGAGAACACTCAGGCAATAAATTGCCGCAGTTTCCACTCGCAGGATGATCGGGCCGAGTGTGATCGGCTGGCACCCATGTCGCCGCGCAAGCGCAAGTTCCGCAGGCGTGAAATCGCCTTCCGGCCCAATAAGCATCAATACGCTCCCGGGACAATGTTGATGTTGGCTCGAATAATCTGTGAGGATCTTCTTCAAGTGTTGCGCGTCGGGCTGGAGCGATCCGATCAGCCGAAGATCGAATGATTCTGCCGCTCCCGCAGAAAATAATTCTGCCAATTTTCTCGGCGTGTGCACGCGCGGCAGCCAGTTCTGACCGCATTGTTTTGCCGCTTCAATGGCGATTTGCTGCCATTTCGACTGTTTTTGCGCGGCGCTTTCGGAATCGACCTGCACAATGGTGCGATCGGAAATGATCGGCGCAATTTCGGCTGCACCAATTTCGACCGCCTTCTGCACGATCAGCTCCATGTTTTTGCCTTTTGGGATGGCTTGTCCCAGAACGATCCGGCACTGCAGCGGCGGCGTTTCCGCTTCATGTAATTTTCGCAATCTAATTTCGTCGTCACTAAGATCGACAATTTCCGCAGTGATTTCGCGCCCTTGTCCGTTGAACAGAACCACCTTCTCGCCAAGTCTGACTCGCAGGACGTCGCGCGCGTGGTGAGCCTCCGATCTAGTCAACGCGAGCGCGCCACGATTCCAATTTTCGGGCGAGATGTAGAACCGATGCATGAGACCTATGGGACTAATTCGACTTATGAATGGTTAGCCGCGATAACCGAGTTCAGCGTCAACACGTCGCTCAGTGATTTGCTTATCGGCAGTTCTACCTCACGCTGTTGAAGCGCTGCGAGAATGCTCTCTGTAGGAATGTTTCCGACCAGTGCGTCCTGCGCGAACGGGCATCCACCAAGACCTCCGATGGCCGAATCAAATCGACGGCAACCTGCATCATAAGCTTCCAGCACTTTTGCTGCGACTTCCCCGGGCGCGCTGTGAAGATGCACGCCAATGTCGTAATCGGTGTATTGGTTTTTGACCGATTGGACCAGACGACGAATCAGATCAGCGCTAGCAACACCGACTGTGTCAGCGAGCGAAATCGATCGAATGCCAATGCCGGCTAATTTCTTTACTGCCTGGCACACTTCATTCTCATTCCACGGATCGCCATACGGATTTCCGAACGCCATGGAAATGTAAGCGACGATACCGAGCCCTGCTTTGTCAGCCGTTGTTTTGATCGATTCCAACACTTTGTAGCCGTCTTCGAGTGTCTGGTTTTGGTTTTTGCGCAGAAACGTCTCAGAGATGGAGTAGGGAAAACCCAATGTGGTAACCGCTTTTGTGGCGATCGCACGCTCGGCGCCTTTTTCGTTTACCACGATGCCGATGATTTCGACATCGTCCGGTAAATCGATTTGCTCCAGCACCTTCTCGCTGTCGGCCATTTGTGGGACAGCTTTAGGGGAAACGAAACTCACAGCATCGATGTGCTTGAAGCCCGCCTCGATCAGCGCGCGCAGGTAACGCGATTTCAGTTCCGTGGGGATTTGCCGCTTGAGACCCTGCCAGGCATCGCGCGGGCACTCGATCAGTTTGATAGCATTGTGAACCACGGAAAACGGCGGCGCTTACTTGAAAAATTCCTTTGCGCGCTCGAAGAAACTTTTGCGCATCGGAGTGTTTTCCTCGCCGCAAAGCGCAGCGAACTCCTCCAGCTTGTGCCGTTGTTCGGCATTCAAGCGCGATGGCACCTCGACAATTAGACGCGCGAACAAACCGCCGTGGCCGCGGCCGTTGACGTTCACGATTCCTTTGTCGCGCAGTTTGAACATTTGCCCGCTTTGCGTGCCGGCGGGCACTTTGAGATGCGCTTTGCCCTGCAGCGTCGGCACATCAATCTCGCCGCCCAAGGCCGCAATGGAGAACGGGATTGGCACCTCGCAATACAAATCATCGCCTTCGCGCTGAAAGATTTTGTGTTCCTTGATATGAATCACGACGTAAAGGTCGCCTGGCGGGCCCCCGTGGATGCCGGCCTCACCATTGCCTAACGAACGCAGCCGGGTCCCTTCCCTGATTCCAGCGGGAATCTTCAGCTTAACCCGGCTTAATTTTTCCACGCGCCCCTCGCCGCGGCATTTCTGGCATGGCTTTTCAATTATCTCCCCGGCGCCGTGACAGCGAGGACATGTCTGCGAAATGTGAAAAAATCCACGTGAACTGACGACCTGGCCGCGGCCACCGCAGGCGGGACAGCTGATCCTGCGGGAACCCGGTTCCGCGCCGCTGCCCTTGCATTTGTCACAGATGTCCGGCTTCTCAATCTCAATCTGCTTGTCCGCACCAAAAGCTGCTTCTTCCAGTTGGATTTCCATGTCATAGCGCAAATCTGATCCGCGCCGCCGGTCTTCTGTGCGTGTGCCACTGCCGCCGAAGAACGCCTCGAAAATTCCGCCGCCAAATCCACCGCCGCCGAACACTTCACGGAAAATCTCGAACGGATCATGGAAAACGCCGCGGCCGAAACCGACGCCTCCCGGGGCAAACGCTGCGTGGCCGAAGCGATCGTAAGCAGCGCGTTTGTCCGGGTCCATCAGAACGTCATACGCTTCGCCTAATTCCTTGAATTTTTCCTCGGCGTGTGGGTCGTCCGGATTTTTATCGGGATGAAATTTCACCGCGAGTTTGCGATAGGCGCGTTTGACCTCCTCACCGGTGGCGCTTCGTTCAACGCCGAGCACCTCGTAGTAATCGCGTTTCTCGGTGGTGGCCATATGGCTACAAGTCTATGTGACTAATGGAATTGATGGGACTCAGAGGCAAGAAGCCTCCGTTATTTTACAGGTCCGCTGGAAACGACCACCTTTGCAGGCCGCAGCAACCGGTCTTTAAATCGATAACCGCGACGGGTCTGGCGCAGCACAACCCCCTCGGGAACTTGATCACTCTGCTCATGTGCAATTGCTTCATGCACGTTTGGATCAAACGTTCTGCCCTCGGCCTCGATCGGTTGCAGCCCATTTTCCGCCAGCAAATCGTTAAGTTGTTTTTGGACGAGAACCATCCCTGAATAAATGGGAGACTGTTCGCCCTGCTCCTTTGCGGCTGCGAGACCAAGTTCAAAATTATCGATAATTGATACCAAGCGCTCTAGTAACGAGCTATTGGCGTATTTGATGGCCTCTTCCTTTTCGCGCGCTGAGCGTTTTTTATAATTCTCGAAATCAGCCTGACTGCGCAATGCGAGATCGCGGAAACGGTCGAGATCGGCTTGCAAGCCATCCATCGGATCTTCGGCGTCGGTTTGCTCGGCGCCAGCCGCCGTAGCGGACCCGGCGAATGACGACGACGTCTTCAACGGCGCCGGTCGTCTCGTTTCTTTGTTTTGTTCAGAAACAGGAATTTTTTTCATGTTTTGCGGATGGCAATCAATGTCATGTCGTCATTTTGAGGTGCCGAGCCGGTAAAGTCGCGCACGTCCGCGATGATCTTCTTTACAATCGCCTGTGCACTATCGTTCGCGCTGGCGCGGACTGATTTCATCATGCGATCAAGGCCGAACTCGTCTCCCTCGGTATTTAGCGCTTCGGTCACACCGTCGGTGTAGAGGACGAGGCAATCGTCGCGCTCGAGCGGGACGGCGAAGTCAACTGTGAGCCTATCAAACACGTTTCCGCTGTCAATTCCCACGACCATTCCCGGCGATTTTACCGGCGTAACAGTTTGCGACTGCTGTTGGTAAAGCAACGGCGCGTCGTGTCCCGCGCGCGCGAGGGTGATGGCATTGCGTTGGTGATTCAGGATCAGATAGGCCATGCTGATGAACATGTCTTCCTTGATATCGGGATAAAGCTGACGGTTCACCTTTCGCAAGACATCCGCTGGAGACGGGTTCCGAGACGCCTCAGCGCGCAAAACACTGCGGCAAATCGCCATGATGAGCGATGCCGGAACGCCTTTGCCAGAAACGTCTGCGATTGCCACGCCCAGGCGTTCTTCATCGACCCGGATGTAATCGAAATAATCGCCGCTTACCTGGCGGGCCGGCACATTGATACCGCTGATTTGAAATCCATTGATCACCGGCGCTTCTGACGGGAGCAAAATACGCTGGATGTCCCGGGCAATCTCAAGATCGTGGTCAAGCCGTTTCTTTTCGTTCGCCATCGAATAAATGATGGCGTTGTAGAGCGCGAAGGCAGACTGCTCAGCGAGGGATTTAAAAACGACCAAATCACCCTGTGAAAACGCCGCACCCGTCGGACCATTGGCGAGCGCCAGCACACCCAGATCTTGATTGCCATACCGGAGCGCCGCAGCCATGACCGACGTACTGCCAAAAGCGCTGCCACGCAATTTCGCCAGCTCCGGCGCTTCCGAGAACTCATTTAAGTAAACAGATTGCCCCGTTTGCCAGACGCGCCCAATCAGTCCTTCATCCGGGACCAGCGTGTGAAGCCGTAGAAAGCTCTCAAGCGCGACGGGATTGGCAGCCGCTTGTTGCAAGATATTTGGCGGAATATCGACCAGCGGTGGACAGCCTTTGGAGATAAAAGCCGGCGTAAGCTTCCCGCCGGTGCGATCGGTCACATAAAGCGCGCCACCGTGCGCGTCCAGAATGCGCGTAGCACCCTCGACAATGAGCCGGTGCAGTTCCTGCGGTCGAATGGTCTCCCGGAAGGCTTCGCCGAGGCCATGCAGGAAATCGAAAACGAGCGTTTCCTCGACCTGGATTTCCTCGTGAGAACGCTCCAGCGTGCGAATCCGCCGTGTCTGGAGGTACGTGGTAATGATCCATCCGCCAACAGACGCGACAAGCAGTCCGAGGAGAAGAGTCGGCCACATCGTGAAAGGGCCAGCTTACTTCAAAGGCGTCTCGTGATGAAGGTCTTGTCTTAAGAAATCGAGAACGTCCTTAAATCGAAACACATTTTCAGGCGCTGCCTCGCAAAGCGCCTCGTGCGCCTCCAGCATCGTTTCTGCCTGCTCCTTTTTTTTGGCCTCTGGCGACCGGCCTTCGGGAGTTTGATCGAGCGCTTCATATTCAGGCGCGCGCGCGCCGTTGGCATGAATATCAAATATTTGATCCAGACCCAGCCCGGAGAGAAGCTCCTGGCTGCGATTTCTGCAATGAACGATGTGAAGGTGACCCTGGCCAAGCTCCTTCAATCGCAACGCTACGCTGGCCATCGTTCCCATGAACGTGGAATCCATCATGGCGCAGTCCGCAAGGTCCACCACAAATTCCCGATAGCCGCGGTCCAACATTTCGCGCGCGAACTCTTTCAGGTTGCCGCTATTGAGAAAACTACCTTTCCCCTCCACTTTGACCCATACGGTCGGGCCTCTTACCCCTACTTGAATAGATGAATCCACAGTTACTCCTCAACGATACCAGTCCAAAAGGCATGCTGTCAAACCTCACACGACGTCGCCGGCTCCGGAAATTTGATTCGAAGCGCGGCCACCCAGGGCCGCATTAAGCGGAACGTCGCCGTTGCAACGCTTGAGCACGACTAAGAAAAGCGAGCCTACACCGGTGGCCCCGCACTATTCCCACATAAAGGAGCGGTTTTCCGCCACGATCCGGCCGTTTGCGATTAACAGGCACCGCCAGGCAATGACACGGCCATCGTCCCAGTAATCGTCGCCAATGACTTTGAATTCGGTCTTATGAGTGCCGCGCACGTTTCGATAGGTAATCTCCTGTGCCTGGACGTGTTCGTGCAATTTTTCCTGGCGATACTCCAGGCGCACGGTGACATCGGAGGGCCGTTTGGCCCGCCAAAAGAAATCGAAATAATTACCGAAACGCTGGCGTTGATCGAGCCACGTCACAGCGCCAAACAGCCGGTATTTGTTCTCAAAGGTAATCGGGGCGTCCTGAAGCGTCGCAGTTTTCTGGCTCGGCGCATTCGACTTTCCGCCCAACGTGCTTGTCGTTTGCCGGCTTCCGGTTCCTTGTGGTGCTTTCTCGCTCAAGAAGAAAAGCTTCGTTTTTCGAAACTCGAAATCTTTGTCCAATGCGACCGGGAGCGGTGTCACTTTTTCGACGATTTTTGGTTCTTCGCGGCGAGCCCCTTCACTGGAAGCGCCGAGGGCAAGTAAGATCAGACCGAAAGACTGCGACGGCAAATCTCATTTGCCTGTATCTCATAGGTCTTATAGGTCCTATGGAACTCGCTCAAATCCGAAAGTAAATTCTTTTTCATGATCGAAGTTCGCTACGACCGCGGCGTTTACTTGCCGCAGCAGGATTTGTGGCTGGACCCATGGGACGCAAAGCGTTTCGCTTTCATTTCCCACGCGCACAGCGACCACATAGCGCCTCACCAGGAGATTATCGTTTCCGAGCGCACGGCGCGTTTGCTTCAGAATCGGCTGCCGGGTCATCGCATCGAGCACGTTCTGCCATTTGGTGAAAGACGTGCGGTGCATGGCCTCGATCTGATGTTACTGCCTGCCGGCCATATCTTTGGTTCGGCGCAGTGTTTCCTCTTTGCCGGCGATGAGACACTGCTCTACACTGGCGATTTCAAGCTGCGTCCCGGAAAATCCGCCGAGCAAGCGCAGTGGCGCCACGCCGACACACTTATGATGGAAACAACATTCGGCCTGCCGCGCTATCGATTTCCGCCAACAGAGCAAGTCATTGACCGAATGGTCGCTTTCTGCCGCGAAACAATTGACGCCGGCGAAGTGCCGGTGCTTCTGGGCTACTCGTTAGGCAAAGCGCAGGAAATACTGTGCTCGCTTGATGGAGCCGGCCTAACGCCGATGCTGCATGGCTCGGTTTATCGAATGACGCGCATCTACGAGCAGTTCGGCCAATCGTTTTGCAAATACGTGCGATACAATCCGAATGATGTTGCCGGAAAAGTTCTGATCTGTCCGCCGAGCGCGAATCGCTCGCCCATGCTGGAAAAAATCCCGCAAAAACGCGTTGCGATGATCAGTGGCTGGGCGGTCGATCCAAATGCGGTTTATCGCTACCAGGTCGATGCGGCATTTCCTCTCTCGGATCACGCGGATTACGACGATTTGATTCGCTACGTCGAATTGGTGCAGGCCACGGCGAGTGTTTACGCTCCATGGTTTCGCCGCAGCGTTTGCCTCCGATCTTCGCGCGCGCGGCCTCGAGGCCTGGGCGTTGAGTGAAGAAAACCAGATGGAATTCCACTTGCATTCCGGCGCGCGAATGCACCCTCGCGGGCTCGTCGCGACAACCTCATCGCGAGCCACTGCAGCCGCTCACGCAGATGCCTGGGCCAGGGCGCTCCGATTCTGAATTTCTCGCGTTTGCGAATGTTGGTGAAGCGATCGCGGCGACTCCGGCAAAACTGGAGAAAATTCGGTTGCTTGCCGATTACCTTGCGCGGCCTGACAAGTGAGCAGCTTCCGATTGCGACGCTCTACTTCACCGGAAGAGCATTTGCCCAAAGCGATCTGCGCACATTGCAGGTTGGATGGGCGGTAATCTTCCGCGCGCTGCAAGCCGCGACCAACATCGACGATTCGGAGTTTCATCGAATCGCCGGAGCACATGGCGACGCTGGCAAGAGTGCGTTTGAAGTTCTCGATGGGCGAACGGCGCCGCAGCCATTCAGTATCCGTGAATCGCGTGAGTTGTTCCAAAATCTTCATCGCGCGCGCGGCCCCATCGCCAAGGCAAAGCTGCTGCAAGAGCGATTTTCCATTTTATCCGCGCGCGAAGGCCAGTACGTCGTCAAAATTTTGACCGGCGACCTGCGCATCGGCTTGCGCGAGGGTCTGGTGGAGGAAGCCATCGCGAAGGCGTTTGATGTTTCGCTCGAACAAGTGAGAGAGGCCAACATGTTGTTAGGCGACATCGGCCGGACGGCGCTGCTGGCCTCCCGAAAGGAACTGCACAGTGCCGAGCTGTCGATCTTTCGTCCGATCAAGTGCATGCTTGCGACTCCTGAACCGAGCGCCGAAGCCGTGTGGGAACGCTTTGTTGTAGTGCCGCAGTCGCGGGATGACCCCGGCAGACCGGCGTCAACGCCGCCGGCTACAGTGTTTGTCGAAGACAAATTCGACGGTATTCGCGCACAGCTTCATCGCAGCGCAGAACGGGTTGAAATTTTCTCGCGCGATTTGCGGCGAATCACCGGGCAATTTCCGGAATTGGCCGATCAAGCCAGGAAGTTCCAGAAAGAGCTGATTGTCGACGGCGAAATCATCGCTTTCCAAGAAGGTCGGAGACTCACCTTCTTCGATCTGCAAAGACGGCTCGGCCGCACAAGCGACGGCACGGATCTGTTCGCGCGCGCGGCAGCGGACGTGCCGGTCGCATTTGTGATCTTCGATCTTCTTTGGCTGAACGGGCATTCGTTGCTAAGAACTCCGTTGCGCGAGCGGCGAGGACAACTCGGCAGCCTGCGTTTACCGTCCCAATTTCAGATTGCGAGAGTGACTCCCGCCCATTCCGCGGCGGAGATCGAACAAATGTTCCAGCAAGCTCGCCGGCGTTTGAATGAAGGTCTGATGATCAAAGACCCGGAAAGCTTTTATTTGCCCGGCACCCGCGGAATGTTTTGGTTCAAACTGAAGAAGGAGTTGGCGACGCTGGATGTGGTGGTTGTCGCGGCGGAGCTTGGCCATGGCAAGCGCAACAATGTGTTAAGCGATTACACATTTGCGGTGCGCGACGAAGCGACTGGCGAACTCTTGCCAATTGGCAAAGCTTACAGCGGATTGACCGATGGGGAGATTGCGGAGTTAACCGAGCATTTCAAACAGAACACAATCGTCGATCACGGCCGCTATCGTAGAGTGAAACCGAATGTCGTGCTCGAGGTGGCCTTCAATTCAATCCAGCCGAGCACGCGTCACGCCAGTGGACTGGCACTGCGTTTCCCGAGAATCAAAGGCGATCCGGCGCGACAAAAACGTCGATTCCATCGACACCCTCCAATACGCTCGCGAGCTTGCAGGGCACCATGCAAACTTGGCGGCCAGTTTTGACCCACGTGCTTAAATACCAACTCGAATTTACTCAGGAGTAGGCGACGGGGACGGCGAAGTAGCCTCTATCGCAGGCGATGGAGTTGGCGACGTCGCCTCCGCCCCAAAAGGTTTTGCTGCATGAGCCATCCTCGCTTTTTCGAATTCTTCCATCCTACGCTGTCGTTGGGCGAGTCGTTCTTGCATTCTGGTGTCGTTTGGATCTCGCCCCTGTGAGGGGTCGGCGATCAGACCCTGCAAGTCTGCGGGGAGCTCTTGTAATCTCCTCTCTCTTTCTGCTTTCACCTCCGCGGGGTCGCGAACCTGCCTCCGCGACTGAAGATCAGAGGGAATCATGCGGGCTCGCGTTATGGCTTTTTCTCTTTCCGCCAATGCTTTTTCTCTTTCGTCTAATGCTTTCTCGCGTGCGTCCAGCTCCGTTTTCCGTTGAGCAAGTTGCTGTTCAGCGGCCAAATCTTGTTTTTGGCAGGAGCAAATTATTGCAAACGGGATGAGCACCGAAAGGACAAAAAATTTTTTCATATAAAGGAGTAAACTGTATTTTAGTCTTCCATAATTCGGACGAAGCAAACGAAAGGCCAACGCCTAGTCAAACGAAACTTAACGCGCCCGTGGCGCTGGTGTAGTTACCGGTCTGACCACGACAGTCTCCACCTGGCCATGCCGAAAACGCTGGATATTCGCGAAAACGGCCAATAACGCCAGTTGCCAATGACGATGAGCATCATTACAACAGCGTTCTTTGAGACTCGGGATGATCCCGGTTTCTCCGGGGTGGCTCGCGTGAATTCACGCCTTAGTATCGAAGTCGACCTTACAAGCGCAAGGCCGCGATTGCATCCATAACGCGCTCGCTTAGTCGCTCGTAGAGATTTTTTCCCGGCGTGGCAAGATCGGCTGCGGTAAAAAAAATCGGTTCTCCGATCACGATGGTAATTGGCACAAAGTGTAAACCGCCACCGCCGCGCGGCATGGCTTCGTGCGCGCCAAAGATCCGCATCGGGACGACCGGCGCGAGCGTTTTTGCAATCACGAGACCCAATCCCGGCTCGGCTGGTTGCAAGTTACCGTCGAGTGTGCGCGAGCCTTCCGGGAAAAGCAGCACGCCGTTCCCTGCCTTCAGAACACGAATCAAAGCCTTAATGGCGCTGCGATCCACGCCTTCTTGGTTAACTGGGATCACATTCAGCTTTGGCAAAAGCCAGCCGAGCAGCGGCACGTCCAAAAGCGTTCGCCGGGCCAGAAAGTATATCGCCCGATCGCAAGTAATCCCTGCAAGCGGCGGGTCGAGATAACTCTGATGATTCATAGCGAGAATCACGGGCCCGCTCTGAATCATGCGCTCCTGATGAACCACGCGAAACCGAAAAAACAATCGGCCGATCAGACGGGAAAAGTGATAGCCAAGCCAGTAGTAGAAATTCATTTAACGACTGAGCGATTCAGTGATTTAGCGATTCTCTTTGTTCAATCTCTAAATCGCTAAACCTGCAGGCCTTTTTGCTTAAGCCGCACGACGATTTCGTTGACGACTTCCTCGATCGTAAGATGCGACGTATCGATCACGCGTGCGTCTTTCGCGATGATGAGCGGTGAAACAGACCGCGAAAAATCGGCGTGATCGCGCATAGTGATTTCGTCGCGTTCCCCTTGGGCGGCACGACGCCGGAGACGCACCTCAGGCGAAGCATCAACATAAAATTTGTAAGGGGTCTCGGGGAAAACTACGGAGCCAATGTCCCGCCCTTCTACGACCAGGTCGTGGTTCCGCGCACGCTCATGCAGCTTCTTTCCAACAATTTGGCGGATCAGAGGCAACTTGCTAACGCGGGAAACACTTTCGTTCACACGATCGTCGCGCAAATGCTCCGCCGGATCGACGTTATCGACCAGGATGCGCGACTCGCAGTCCTGAATGCAGCCGGTAATGGCCGCTGACTCGAGAGCTTGGGCGATGCGGTTGCTATCTTCGGCATTGATGCCTTTTTCCAGAAGGTGCCACGTGATCGCTCGATAAATAGCTCCCGAGTTCACGTAGATAAAGCCGAGGCGTCGGGCAAGCTCTCGCGCGACACTGCTTTTTCCAGAAGCAGCCGGACCATCGATGGCAACTACGCGATGGAAATCTCGCTGAGCAGTGCGCAATCCCATGGGTCACATGTGCTCGTACGTGTCTAGGGCACTCCCCTAGCTTTGCCCGGGCGCAGTGGGAGTGAGCGAACCGATCACTGGCGTGCTGACCTGCATCCGTTTCGGATTCGTGAACTCTTCCACCATCGTTTCAAATCCCGGATAAGACTCACGAATGCATTCGGCGTCCTGAACAATGGTTTCGCCTTCAGCGAAGAGGCCCGCTATGGCAAACGCCATTGCGATGCGATGATCGCCGAAGCTCGCCACATGCGCACCGTGCAGAGGGGCCGGCCCAGAAATTTCGAGACCATCATTCAGTTCGGCCACCTGGGCGCCCATGGTGCGCAAATTGTGCGCGATTGCCGCAATGCGATCAGTTTCTTTAACGCGTAGTTCCTCTGCCTGCCGAATGACTGTTCTGCCGTTTGCCAAGGCGCCTGCAACAGACAAAATCGGTAGTTCGTCAATAAGTCGTGGCACTTCCTTCCCTTGGATGACGGTTCCTTTAAGCGGAAAACCAGTGACTTCGACAATTCCGCGCGGTTCAAGCTGATCGACATCATCAACAGCTTCGCGCACCTGCGCACCCATGCGAAGCAGAACACCAAGCAACGCGGTTCGTGTATCATTTAAGCCAACGTCGCGGATGAGCAGATGTCCTCTTCGTTGCGCCGCGGCAGCAACCAGCCAAAAGGCCGCCGAAGAAATGTCGCCCGGAATGGCAAAGTCGCGCGACTCCGGTACCTGGTCGCCAAATACAGTGACGCTGCCAGCTTCTTCAGTTGCAGTCCGGACCAGGAAATAATTGAACATTTTCTCCATGTGGTTGCGTGTCGGTACGGGCTCTTCGACGGTGGTTTTGCCTCTGGCAAAAAGACCCGCCAGCAGCAATGCGCCCTTGACCTGTGCGCTTGCCACAGACGGGCGATAATGAATCCCACGCAACGAACCGCCGCGGACGCGCAACGGCGGCGTTTGGTCCGGCCCTTCGGCAACGATGCTCGCGCCCATCTCACAGAGCGGCGCGATCACGCGATCCATCGGGCGTCGTGACAGTCCCGCATCCGCGACCAGGCGACTTTCAAATGTTTGTCCTGCCAGCAAGCCGGCCAGAAGCCGCATGGTCGTACCCGAATTGCCGCAATTGATTTCGTTTTTCGGTGCGGTAAGGACCCGCTTTTTCCCGTGAACGATTAACGTGGTCGGCTCAGGCTGCTCGATCTTGATACCCAAAGCGCGCATTGCGTTCACCGTGTGCATGCAATCTTCACTCGGGAGAAATCCCTGCAGAGTGCACACCCCATTCGAGAGAGCCGCGATGATTACCGCGCGATGCGAAATGCTTTTATCGCCCGGTACAGTAATTTCCAAATCAATTCGAGGCGCCCGTTTTACTCGTAACTCCATAGAAAATGAAAAAGCGATACTGAATACTCGATGCTAGATCCTCGATGAAAATTCGCGGCGCTAATCCAGCATCCAGTATCTAGCATCCAGCATCGGAGAAACCCGCTAAAGTATCAGGGGCGGCACCCGGTTACGGCACAAGAAAGATCTTGTCCGTGTAAGGATCCTTCACTTCGGTTCCCGGAGGGAATCCTTCGACATCGATGTATTTGCCAGGCGAATAAGGGCTCTCCACCAGGTGCGGTTTGCCAGGGACAGGAATTCCATACGGATAATCTCCCTTCGCGACCTTTGTCGGTGCAACCTTTGTTGGCGCGGCGGTGGGAGGAGGTGACGTTGTCGCGGTTTCGACTGGCGGCGTACCCGTGGGTTGAACTGGACCGTTCGGGTTGAACGGCTGTTGTGGCGGCGGGTATTCTCCCGTCTGGGTGGGAGGATAATTCGCCGGCCTATGGCGGCTGGGTGGCGGCGGTGGCTCTTCAGCGCATGAGGCGAGCAGGAATGCCGCGAAGAGAGCAAGCAACAATGAAAATTTCATAATGGAATACTGGCGCAATCGTATCCGGAGTCCAACTCGTTGCCAATCATTAAATCAGTTTTTCTTCAAGCCGTTAGGCTCTCAAGAAACAGCGGCAGAAATACAATGACCTAGCGCGTTTCATCCGAATCCAATGATGAGATGTCGCACAGCTCCCATGGAGAGATTTTGGTAGCGGACGATGATGCCTTGAGTCGCAGGCTGCTGGCGCAATCGCTCACGGCTGCTGGTTACAAGTGTCGCGTGTGCAAAGACGGTTCCGAAGCGCTGGAGATAATTCACGCCAGGCTACCCTCGCTGCTGCTGCTTGATTTCGATATGCCAGGGCTAAACGGCGCGGAAGTGTTGACACGCCTTCGCTCGGACCACAATCCGGCAGTCGCGCAGATTCCCGTCATTATGTTGACCGCGCACGGAAGTGAAGAGAGCGAGGTGTCTTGTCTCCGCGCTGGCGCGGATGATTTTGTGACCAAGCCGGTCAATGCCGCGGTGTTGCGAGCGCGAATCGACACTCAGCTTCGCCTTCGCTCCATGCGGCGGCAATTAGAGCGACAGAATGATGAACTGGAGAACTGGCGCCGGGATCTTGAGCGCGATTTGGCAGCTGCGCGTCTAACGCAGCAATCGTTGATCCCGCAAAAACCGCCAGCGCTGCCTGGTTGGGAGGTTGCGACTTGTTATCGCCCGGTAATCCAGGTCGGCGGCGATATCTATGGATGGTTACGAATGGCGGATGGCAGGGTTTTATTCTGGATCGCCGATGGCACTGGTCACGGCGCTGCTGCAGCACTGCTCACGACTCTGGCAAAACTTCTTTTTCACTACGGCAGCGTGGAACACGACACACCAGCCAGACTGATGGAAGCTGTGAATCATGATTTTCGCAGCATTTTTGGCGGGCGCTCCTTTATGACCGCGATGTGCGTCGCAGTCGATCCTTCGACGGGACGTGCGAGTATCGTCGGCGCTGGGCATCCTCCTCTTTTGATTGCACGTCGCACCGGTGCCACCGAGGCGATCGCTTCTGTCGTGCCCCCGTTAGGCCTGGTGGAATCTCCACAACTTACAGAAACGATTGTCAATTTAGAACCGGGCGACACTTTCCTCCTCTACACAGACGGCTTGTTCGGCTCAAGGAAGGGCAAAGAGTCGCGTCTGAGTCCACAATTCCTGGAGAAAATACTCGATCATTCTGCGCCCAGCGCCGAGGCGCTCCTCGGGCGAATCTTGGCGGAGACAGCGCCATCTAAAGCCGGAGAAGCGCTGCCAGATGACGTGGCGGCGTTGGCGGTGCGTCGGACCGCTTAAAAAAAAATTTTGTTTATTCAAAATTTAATGTTGCTCTCTTCCGAGCGAAACGCTAATCAGCGTCCATGCCGAAAACCAAAAAGAAAACTTCCAAACGCAAACCGAATCCCGCCTTCATGAGACCGGTCCAGCCTGACGACAAGCTTTCTGCCGTTGTTGGGTCAGCGCCGCTGCCACGTTCCGAGCTTACGAAAAAGCTTTGGAACTACATCAAGAGGCGCGGTCTGCAGGACAAAAAGAAACGAACCATGATCAACGCCGACGACTCACTCCGGCCCGTGTTCAACGGTAAGAGCCAAGTGAGCATGTTCGAGATGACCAAGCTCGTTTCGAAGCATCTGCGTTAGATCGATAACGCCGTTTATAGCCCGGCGTTTCCCCGCCGGGCTATCTGCGGACACTGAATAACAGATCGCTGCCGCGCGGACGGTTGTTTACCGTGCTTGCGCGCGGGCGTGGTCTAGTTCAATGTGACGATGTGAAAAAGCATCGTTTCATTCTCATCGCTGTTGCAGCCAGCTTTCTGTTCTATGCGCCGGCTGGCGGTGCCGCCGCGTCCGGCTGGCTCGACGATTACCACAAAGCCCAGGACGAGGCCAAAGCCAGCCACAAACTATTGCTGGTTAATTTTACTGGTTCCGACTGGTGCGGCTGGTGCATTCGATTGGATCAGGATGTTTTCTCTCAGTCTGATTTCAAAGATTACGCCAGCAAGAACTTGGTGCTCCTGGAACTCGACTTCCCGCGGCCTGGTGGTTCTCGGTGGGAGGGACAAGCTGCTGAATTGAAAAAGCAAAACCTGGACCTCGCACGCCAATATGACGTGCATGGCTTCCCCACCCTGATCGTTCTCGATGGGAATGGGCAAAAACTTTGGCGGTACGAGGGCTACCTGGCGGGCGCGGACCTTCTCGCGCAACTGGAAAAATTGCGCAAAGGTTGAACCGTTCCGCTTTTGCGGAAACGCGAAATGTCGTTGTAATTTCAATGGCGCGCGCCTTAGGTTAGCTGACGACCTTTGCTAGATACACGCGATTCATCCACGATTTTCGCGCTAATGTTTTTTCTCCGTTTGTACTTCCTTTGCGTTGCTGTGCTAGTCGCGACGCGGACGCTTGGAACCGAGCCGGAAAATCCGTCGCAAACTCCAGAAAGCGGGCGTAAAGCTCCGACGAAGCAGAATATCACGTTCAATTCCGTTCATACAGATGGTCCTTACATCGCGATGACCTTTGACGATGGCCCAAGCGCGACCCTTACCCCAAAACTGCTCGACCTACTCGCAGCGCACCACATCAAGGCAACGTTCTTTGTCATCGGCGAAAATGTCGCGGAACATCCTGAGATCGTTGAGCGGGCTGCCCGGGAAGGGCATGAAATTGGCAACCACAGTTGGTCGCATCCTAACTTCGGCAAGATGTCGGAGGAGAGCGTACGCAGCCAACTACGGCGAACGGATGATGCAATCAGAAACGCCACTGGCCAGCGCCCTACGTTAATGCGACCACCATACGGATCTATCACAGACCGCGAAAAGCACTGGATCCACGATGAATTCGGCTATCAGATCATTCTTTGGGATGTCGATCCGTATGACTGGAGGCGTCCCGGGCCGGCTGTGGTTCGCAATCGAATTCTCAAGGAGACGCAGCCCGGTTCGATCGTGCTATCTCACGATATTCACCCCGGGACAATCGAAGCAATGCCTTCCACGTTCGATGCGCTCGAGGCCAAGGGTTTTAAATTCGTCACCGTATCGGAACTGATTCAGATGGCGACGCCAAAACCTTCTCATCCGAGTCCACAGCCCGGCGGAAACGCACCGACCCAAGCTGCCCCCTCACCCTGACTGGTTCCGTCTCCAGCATCCTCCCCAAGCGGCTAGACGGACGCTCGAGCGGAGAATTTCAGATTCCAAGCTCCAAACGTTGGGAATTGGAAGATTTAGAATCTACTTCTTCGCAGCGTTAATATTTCGATCAGCCATCCGCTGCTCGGTCTTCCTGCCTGCGGTGACCCACTGATTATTTTCGCCGTAGCTTCGCCACGGCCCGGGAGGCACGTCACGTACTTCGATAAATTGCCAATCCGTCACGTCGGTCGGCGCGAGCCCCAAGTAATCACGCACAGCCGGGGAAACATCCAGCCCAGCACCATGGTTTAGATTCGGCTTGGGACGCTCATTTCCAAAGACATATTGAAAATGGTCTGTGCGAAATGGGCCGCAGTCCTCCCATTGCGCATAACAGGTGCGATTAGCCTTTGCGGATGGCGATCCAGCGATGCCGGCATACCGATTCTCCCTGGCCCGTATACCCTTGTTTAAACCAGGGAATCACCAGCGGCGCTTCCGGCTTGAACTGGCCGTGCGTGACATCGTTGTACGGCAGCGCAAAATAGAAGGGATTCTGTTTTGGAACAAACGCCACGGGCCTATAATCGCGTCGCGCGCTTCGATCAGGATCATCGGTTCCGCCGTAATTCGCCGTCCAATTAAAATCCCACGCGCTTTTATAGTTGGGAACCGGATTATTGCCCCCGGCTTGTTCTCCAACCCAAAAGACGGTCGTCACGATGTTCGTTTTCCACGGGTAACGCTGGATCGCCGGGCGGGAACTGGTAGGGATAAAAACTTGCGGTTCAACTTTGAGCAACGCCTGCTCCCGCAGTTTCATCGCATACTTGGCGAAATCTGCCGCCGTCGCATATGGGGAAGTGGATTGCTCATCCCCGAAAAGTTTTGGGACGACAAAGACCGCCAGACTCAGACAGACCGCAAGAAGTCTCCTCATTACAAACGCCGCCATCTTCTATCCGATTTCGGGCGGTCAGGCAAGCCGAATTTTCCTGTTTCCCGAATGCGCAACTCCGCGTGTGTGCTCCATTTGCGGCGCGATGCCCTGTCCTGATCTGGCTCAGCCGCGACTAAGCACTGTATCGCGTTTGAATTGTCGATCATCCGCCTCTGGATAGTCGAGCGTGTAATGGAGGCCGCGGCTTTCTTTGCGGCACAGCGCTGAATCGACAATCAAGGCCGCCACCGCCGCGAGATTACGCAGTTCGAGCAGGTCAACCGACACTTTGAAGTTCCAATAGAACTCGCGGATTTCGCGCTGAAGATTCCGCAGCCGTGCGCTGGCGCGCTGGAGTCGCTTATCGGTACGCACGATTCCTACGTAATCCCACATCAGACGTCTAATCTCGTCCCAATTGTGATAAATGACGACCAGTTCATCTACGTCCTGTACATTTCCCGATTGCCATTCGGGCAAGGGAATTTTTTGTTTCCGAACTGGTCGTGTCTGCACTGCGGCCATGGCCGCGCGATGCGCCACCACCAAGCCTTCCAGCAGTGAGTTGCTCGCAAGCCGGTTCGCTCCGTGCATGCCCGTGCAGGCGACCTCGCCAACCGCATATAACCCGGGCAAACTGGTCGCACCATTCACGTCGGTCTTAATTCCGCCGCATTGATAATGCGCTGCCGGCACGACAGGAATAGCCTGCTTCAGCATGTCGATCCCAAATCGCAGGCATGTTTGGTAAATGTGCGGAAAACGCTCCCGGATAAATTCCGGCGATCTATGCGTGATATCCAAAAAAACACATTTCGCGCCCGAGCGTTTTATCTCCGCGTCGATGGCACGCGCCACGATATCTCGCGACGCCAGTGAACCACGCGTATCGTAGCGCTTCATAAAATCTTGGCCACGGTAATTACGCAAAATGCCGCCTTCACCTCGAACCGCTTCAGAAATGAGAAATGATTTCGCCTCAGCATGAAAGAGACACGTGGGATGAAACTGGATGAACTCCATGTTCGCGATCTCTACGCCTGCCCGCCATGCCATGGCCACACCGTCTCCGGTCGCGATGTCCGGATTGGTCGTATACAAATAAACTTTGCCGCAACCGCCGGTCGCGAGCACGGTCCGATCTGAGCGGACGGTTTCTACCTCGCCGGTTTTTTCATCCAGAACATAGACACCAAGACAACGGTCTTCGGTTGCGAAACCGAGCTTGGCGGCGGTGATTAAATCCACTGCCATGTGATTTTCCCAAAGTTCGACATTCGACTGCTTCGCTAGTTCGCGCAGCAATCCCTCCTCGATTTCCTTCCCGGTCGCGTCTCGCACATGCAACACGCGCCGCTTCGAATGGCCGCCCTCTTTCGCCAGATCAAGTTCACGATGTCCAGAGACCTCCCGCTGATCGAACTGCACACCAAGCTCTGCCAGCTCTCGGATGCGCTGCGGACCTTCAATTACAGCCGTGCGCACGACCGCTTCGTCACAAAGACCAGCGCCAGCCTCAAGCGTATCACGCACGTGCAGCTCGAATGAATCTTCATCGCTGATCACGCATGCAATTCCACCCTGAGCCCAGGAGGTATTTGTGTCGGCGCCTTTACGTTTCGTGATGACTGCGACCGAGCCGTGCCTGGCCGCTTTCAATGCAAAACTGAGACCGGCGATGCCGCTGCCGATCACCACAAAATCGTATTCCTTCATTCCAAACGGATATTGTCGATCAAACGAGTTCTCCCGAAAAACACCGCCAACACGAGCACCGAGCCCGGTCCAGCCATTTCAACCGGTTGCAAAGTTATCGCATCGACAACTTCAACATAATCGATGCGAGCCAGCGGCGCTTCACCGATTACCTGCCGCGTACAAGCGACGACGTCTCCGGCGGATTTTTTACTGCCATTCCCCGCAGCACATAGCGCTTTGTATAAAACTGCTGCCTGCTTTCGTTCTTCCAAATTCAAATATTGATTGCGCGAACTGTATGCCAGCCCGTCGTCCTCCCGCATCGTAGGCACGGCAATGATCTCGATCTTGAAATTAAGATCGCGCACCATGCGACGAACGATCGCCAGTTGCTGAAAATCTTTCTCGCCAAACACCGCCGCGTTCGGCGCAAGAATATTGAACAACTTCGCCACAACCGTGCAAACCCCGCGAAAATGTCCGGGGCGCGACTTGCCCTCGAGCGACTTCGAAAGAGAGGATTCTTCAACGAACACCGAACGGTCGCCTGCATACATTTCCGCTGCGCTAGGCCGGAACAGAAAATCGACACCGGCGTTTCGACAAAATTCTTCATCAACTTTTTCCGGGCGCGGGTAGCACTCGTAATCGCTTCCTGGTCCAAACTGAAGCGGATTTACAAAGATGCTCACCGCTACTTCGCCGTCGCGTGCCAGCATGTTCACGTGCCACGCGAACCAACTCGGCATGCGCCTTGTGCAACGCTCCCATCGTGGGCACCAGCACCCGCTGCCTTTGAGCGCGCTAGCGATTGCGCTTCAGCAACCGTAGTCAAAATTTTCACGACGCCAGCTTTACCCAACTGCGTCCGGTGCGCGAATCATGAAATGCAATTAGCCGGGGCGACCACTAATCAAAGGAACAGGATAAATGCGCCGGTGATCATCAGCGCGAGCATCCAGACCAAATCGATGTTGAACCACGCGCGGCGCAACATGCCGACCCCAAGTTTTTCGTAAACCAAAATCGCGACTACCGCCGTCATCAGAAGATATCCCAACGTGTGAACTGCGACCGAAGCTGTGAGCAGAGAAGGCGCGCTAAAATTCGCGAATGCAGTGCCGTGGTGAGACCCGTGTGTGATGCGTATCGTCCGCAGCCTGGCGATCCCAGGAAGAATGGGACGAGCATCAATCCTGCGCCATGCGCTGATGCCATGACAAAAGACCACAGGGTCAAATCGCCAAACCCAACGCGCATTCCGACCCAATTCGGATGACGCGAACGCAACAGACGATAGAAGCCGAAGGCAAACAGGATCGCGGCTGCAGCAATTTTTAACGTGACGTGCGGGACGTTAACCCGGGCCACAAGCACTGCGGCGACGATGATCCCAATCGAAAGCGCATGCCCCAGCACCATCGGCGGCAGCGCACGGAATACGGCTGCAGGCTTTTGCTCTTGCAACCCAAGCGCCACAGCAAACAACCATCCCATGGCAGGATTGATCCCGTGAAAAAGACCCAGCCCAAAGACCGCCAGCCACGGCCAGAGCCCGCTCACGGAAAACAAAAGGAATCGGTCGAGCAATCGCCTCCTTCGAGGCGAATCTGGTGTACGCGATAGTTACTGCTTTCAACGAAAAAGTTTTCGTCGAACCTGATGCCACCTTGCGGATCAGCCTCAAGTTTGACCATCCAACTGCCTACGCCGTCCGGATAGAATTGCTCATCCCATGCGGCGTAAAGTGAGTTGGTGAAATAGACCCGTTTGCCATCGCGGCTCACTTCTACCATTTGCGGGCCGCCGGCGAGCGGCTGATCCGGCTTCTTCGGATGCGGCGCGCGGCTAGCGATCCCGCCGATGCGCACCGAGCCAGTCTTTTTCGGATTGAATGGATCGGACACGTCGTACTGCAAAAACTCCCCCGTTCCCCAGCAGGAGACGTAGAGAAATTTGTCGTCAAGCGATAGGTCGATAGCCGTCACCAGTGGCGGCACGGCCTTAAAATCTTTGAGCAACGGCGGCAGCTTTTCCGGCTCAGCCGGCTCGGCTGGAATTTCGATCACCTTTTTCAAGTCCCACGCCCCGTTCTTGCGATACCAGAGCCAAACCGAGGCGGACAGATCCTTAAGCGAAATAACGACGCAGGCGAAGCCGTACGCTTTCCTCGGGTCATGCGCGGGGCGCATCTCGAGGACCATTTGCTGCTCGCTGCCTAGATCGAGCGCCTGAAGATGTCGTCGCCTTCGCAGATCCCAGACATGCATTTGATGTCCGTATTTGCCGCCGAGGAGTAGGTCGGGCTGCAATCCGCTCTCAATCATGTTCGGGGTGCCCCACTCGCTGGAGAGCAGCGTGTCGAATCCCAGATGCCACCAAAAATCGTAATGCAAAAACTGCGGGCCCCGATTCATCTCCCACTGCCCCAGAACTTCGAACGTTTCGCAATCCAGCATAAAGATGCCGCCAGGGCCTTCGCCATTGGGCGCTCCGAGCGCGCTGACATAAATACCTTCCGGTCCACAATGAATCGTATGCGGACGCGAATAATTGGCGCGCGCAAGAATTTCCTCCGGTTCGATCACTTTGACGATCTCTGGTTTTCGCGGGTCGGGCTTCGTGTCAATGATGTGAATGCGTGATGAGCGGATCCCAGGCACAACTAGATAACGGCGTTCAACGTGCGGATGCGGCGCATACGGGCAGAGCGCCGAGCTGCATGCGTTCCAGCCGAAATGGTGCAGTTCATCGCCAAACTTTGGCAACTTCACTTCGCCCACGCGCTGGCCGTACGTGGGCGACTCAGGGTCAACATCGACAACCAACAACGCGTCGTTGAGTTTGCTTCCGGGCGGGTTCAGCGCGGCGACGAACGCGTGTTTTTCCGGAGGCGCCTGCATTGCGAGCCGTGGCGAAGGATAAAACGTGGGATCGGGTTTCAGTAGTGGCATAAATTTCGGTGTTTAGTGGTTCAGTCCAATTAACTCTCGACGAGACAGAACTTTCAAGAGCAATTCAGGGCAATCACTCCAGCCAAACCGCCTGCCTCGCGAATCGAAATTTTTTGTGACCGAAACTTTTCCAGCCTGCCCGGATCGCGAGCTCGCGCATCTCGACAAATGAAAATGCGCGTTGAGCGGAAAGCCGCGCATCAAAGCGCGTCATCGGTTCGCGAAAGATAAGTGCGGTCAACATGTAAACGCCCCTCCGGAGTAGAAATCCGCGCCGCAAATCCGACACCAGCACGAATCTCTTCGATAATTCGCGACATCGCCGCAGGAGTCTTACGGCGTCATCATCGCTCAAATGATGAAGAACTAACGAACAAAGCGCGATGTCGTAGCCTTGAGCGCAATCCCATTCCAGAATGTTTGCTGCATGGTAGGAAATTTCCGGGTAATCGGCGCTCAAGCTTCGGGCGATTTCCAGCGTCGCAGCTTGCCGATCGACTGCATCGATCTCGATTTGCGCGCCAATCCTTCGCGCGTGATCCACGAGCAGCCGCGGAATATCGCCCGAACCCGTGGCAAGATCGACAACGCGCATTTGCGCGCCGGGAATTATCCAGCGCCGAATGAACATCGAAACGAGACCGTGGCTACCGAACCAGCGATTAAGTTGCCGAAGCCGTTCAAGATCGCGCTCTAACTCGGGCGAAACCGGCTGCGGCCGATCCATCATTTCCAGGACAGCCGGATCGAAGTTTCGCTTCATTTGGTCCAATGCGCTCGGTCAGCGCCAATCGCGTGCAGCGGGCTAGCGCCCAAGCCACGCTGCATTCCATTGGCTGCGTCGGCTCCAGAAATAGGCCGCCACGCACCAATCGAAGGCCGCACAAAAAGCGCCGTAGGCCAATGGCAACTCAGTCACATGAGCGCCGAACAGGTTTCCTCCGCCATGAGCAAGAATCTCATGAAGCACGTCCCAAATACCGTGCAGAGAGTACCCGATTATAAGCGCAACCGGCACTCGAATGCCCACAAGGCCGAAGACAGCAAAAAAAATCACGGCTCCTGTTTCGAGTTGCCACGGTTTTTGATTCCCGAAATAGGCAGTAAAGGCCAGATAAAATCCCGCGATCGCAATCAGGAACAGCGCGAAGAAAATCTGCTCTACCTTTGCCGAGAATAATTTCTTCGCAATGCAAACCGACCCGGCTGCTGCCAGGAACCCAATAGAAGCATAAAGAATGATGATTACCAGGAATGCCATGCCTTCTGTGTCCGTTCAGACCGCCTTACAGCGAAAGAAATTCCCGCCACGCCTCGGGCAACTCCGCTGTCTCGATCTCACTTGCGATGCGCCCCTCGAATTCGGGATGAAAAGAAGTGCTTGTTCCGTAAACCATGATCACATCTTCCGCGCCTTCAGCACGAATCGCGTGCGCCACGCCCGGTGGAATTACGATCCCAACGTTATTGTTGCTCCGATGATTATCGCCATCAACAAAGAAACGCATCACCCGCCTGGGAAAGCCTACTCGGATGTCGCACAGAATTATCTCAACGCGACCCTGCAAGAAAAACATTACGTCCCATTGCTCGTCATCGTAACGGCGGAGCGAATAATTCTCCGACTCGTCCACGAACAAGCGGCGCAACCATTCTGCCGCCACTTTATTTTCTGGAACGCTGGGCGGATGCACATGGAAACCTTTTGCCGTGTTTGCGAACATCCGCGCAGCCGACCATTGCTTCGGCCACAAGCCAATCTGCGCGAGAATCCCTTCGTCGCGCCGCACAAATTCGCCAAAGAATCCGCGGTGACGCTGCGGGTGAACCTTTCGCGGGAAAATTTCCACGCCCGGGATCCAGGCTTCCTTGATCTTCTGCTGGCCGCGGTCCGCCGCCACAAGTTCGCTGGCATCCACACCTCGTCGCGAAAGCTCCTGTGCGAAAGATGCGGTGCGATAGTCACGCGCCTTAAGCACATCTTGAGCGCCGGGTTCGATGCCCTGCCAGAGATTTTTTTCGCGCTTGCTCATTTTTAGTTCAATTAGCCGCTCTACTGCCTAACGAGAAATCGGCGCGTTCGCGAGAAAGATTTTCGGATAATACGGGTTTCTAATTAGCCTGCGGATGCAGGGAAACAAATTAGTGCGTGAGGACTGCCTGACGGTGATGGTAGAGCACATCCGGCGGACGGCGACATAACGCATATTATATTGGTTGAAGCAAGTCGCAGGCAAATCTACCCTGCCGCGCCACACTGCGATACCGGCGGTCCCGCAATGCTCGATTTTGTCGTTTATCTTCTTTATCGCGCGGGGTCGGCCATCGCCGCCGCGCTGCCATTGCAATTGCTCTTTGCTGTTGGGCAAATCCTCGGCTCTTGCGCGTGGCTCGTTTCAGCGAAATATCGGCGTCTGGCAGAACGCAACGTTGCGATTGCATTTGCCAATGAAAAGTCGCCGCGCGAATTGCGCCGTCTTGTGCGCCGGCATTTTCGGCGGCTGGGCGCTAACTTGCTTTCGAGCGCAAAACTCATGCAAATGTCGCCGGAGAAAATCCTGCGGCGGGTGAGGATTGAAAACATCGAGGCGATGGAAATCGGTTTCGCGCCGGTATTCCGGTCGTACTGGTGTTGAGTCATCTCGGAATTTGGGAATTATTTGCCCAGCTAATGCCGAAGTTCGTTGGCTACGTACGGGGCGCCAGCGTTTATCAAAGACTCGGCAATCCATTTATCGACGCGCATGTACGGCGCACCCGCAGTCAGACGGGATTGGAACTCTTTGATCGTAAAGACGGTTTCCAACCCGTGATCGACCTGCTTCGTTCCGGCGGCGGCGTTGGCGTTCTGTGCGACCAACACGCGGGCGACCACGGTGTCTGGACGCCGTTTTTCGGAAGACTAGCTTCCACTTCACCGCTGGCTGCTCTGCTGGCCAAACGCACCAGGGCGGCGCTACTCGCGGCAGGAGTTTACACAGACGGCTTCGCACGATGGCGCATGGTGTTTACCGAGCGCTTTGATACTGCGGAGGCATCTGTCGGGGCGCTTACATTCAGGATAAATGAAGTCATCGCGCAACAAATCCGGCGCGCACCGGAAGATTGGTTTTGGGTGCATAATCGTTGGAAAACGCCCCAGCCGCATTTTCTCCTCTCCCAGTACAAACGCGGGATCTATCTGCCAGACCAGATTTCACCACAACAACTGAAGCCATTTCGCATTCTCATTCGTTCAAGCAACTGGCTCGGGGACGCCGTGATGAGCGCGCAAGCAGTCCGCGCGATCAAGAATGGCCGTCCTGACGCTCAAGTCACAATCGCCGCGCCAGCCAGGATTGCGCCGATGTGGAAGCTCGTCTCTGAAGTGAACGGGATTATTCCAATATCAAGTCGTTCGCTCCTGCGGTCCGTACGGTCGATTCGGCAACGAGCGCATTTTGATGCCGCGATTCTCTTCCCAAATTCCCTGCGTGTTGGTCTTGAATCCTGGCTAAGCGGAATTCCACGCAGGGTCGGTTATCGCGGACATTGGAGGAAGATGGTTACTGAACCAAACCGTGCCTGAGCCGCGAAAACCAGGTCCGCCGGAGCATCATTCGCTACGCTTCCTTCGTATCGCGCGCGAATGCGGCGCAGAAATATCCAACGCTCAACCGGCAACCAGCAGTCAGCTATCGGCAATTGGCAATCAGCCAGTAAGAATCGGCCTTTGTCCCGGCGCAGAGTATGGTCCGGCCAAACGATGGCTCCGAGAGCGATTCGCCGAGGTGGCCGCAAAGATTAGCGCACAATCATCGGTGCAATGGGTTTTGTTCGGAACGAAGAACGACGCGGCAATGGGTGATCAGATCGCGGCTGCGATCGACGACCATTGCGTGAATCGGATGGGCAAGACCACGCTTGATCAACTTATCAACGAGTTGCGGGAATGCCGTCTACTGCTGACCAATGATACCGGCACGATGCATCTTGCGGCATTGCTCGGCGTGCCGGTAGTCGCCATTTTTGGTTCCACCGAGCCACGTCTGACCGGGCCACTCGGCAATGGTCACATCATCCTGCGACATCATGTCGAATGCAGCCCCTGCTTTCTTCGCGAATGCCCAATTGATTTTCGCTGTATGAAAGCCGTTAGCACTCAGGAAGCGGTCGATGCAGTGCTGTCGATTCTGACTAAGAGATTTCAAATTTGAAATTTCAGATTTCGAATCTCACACTCGCGAGCATGACGTACCAACAATTCGAAGATTTACCCGTGTGGCAGGAAACCATGCGCTTGGCGCATGGGGTATATGATTTGACGGAGGATACGCGATTCAAAATTAGCTTCAGCCTGCGCGACCAAATCGAGCGCAGCAGCATGTCCGTTTCGGACAATATCGCGGAAGGCTTCGAGCGTGGCACGACCAATGAACTGCTCGCATTTATTTACATTGCGCGTGGCTCGGCCGGGGAAACGCGCTCCAAGCTCTGCTTCATGGAAAAGCGGCCGGATCTTGCCAATTTCAAATCTGAAATCTCAAATTTGAAATCCCTCGCCATATCCTGCTCCAAACAATTGCGCGCCTGGGCAGACCATCTTCAAAACTCCGACATTAAGGGCCAGCGGCATTTGAGTGAGCATTCCCGGCGCGAGTTAGACCAAAAGAAGCGCGCGATCGCCTTCAATGAAGAACTCCTTCACAAATTGCCACCTACTCATCCGCTGCGCGTCGCGAAGCAGAAGCACGCAAATCCGAAATCTCAAATCTGAAATTTCATGGCCCCACCGCAAATCCGCACAGAAGTGCAGGTGATGTTTTTCGATACCGATTGCGGAGGCGTCGTCTCTAATATCGCTTATCTGCGTTTCATCGAGATCGCGCGCACACATCTCGTTGAGGAACTTGGTCTCGTCCTCACAGAGATGACCGAAAAGCAAATCTATCCTGTGGTGGTACGCACTGAAATTGATTATCGCCGCGCAGCCAAACTCGGTGATCGGTTGGTGATTGAAGGCTGGCTTGATCAGGTGGAGCGCGCGCGGTTCCGGTGCGCATTTCGAATCACACGACCAGATGACAGCACGTTGATTGCCCAATGCCGTCAAATGCTCGCGCTGATCGAAATGCCCACGGGAAAATTGCTGCGTGTGCCTGAACATTGGCAAGAATACCAGAAAAAGCACTCGGCCGACCGCGCCTTAGACGAAGGCCGGATCAGAATTTCTGGAGAGGAATCTGCTGAATGACCGCAGGCGTCCGCACCTTAAGCCTGGAAGAAACTCTGCTCGAGCCGCCGGCGCTGCCTCCGCCGCCCACGCGGCACGCGCTGTTTGCGATTCTAATTGCCTCAGCGGCGCTGTTGCACGTGGCGACGATTAGCACCGGCGACCTGTACAGCCAGACCGAGGGACAATATGCAGGAGCGGCCCGCGAGATGGTCGAGAACCATCAATGGCTCCTCCCAACGAACGACGGCATCCCGCGTCTGCAAAAACCGCCGTTGCTCTATTGGCTGATTATTGTCTCGTTCAAGTTCTTCGGCATAAACGCTGCCGTTGCGCGGCTCCCGGGTGCGCTGGCGGTAGTCGCTTCGGTTGCCCTGATTTTTTTGATTGGGGAAAAACTCACGGATTACTGGCGCGGCTTTATTGCCGGTCTGATTTATCTCAGCTTCTGCGGTACATTTTTGCTTGGCCGCATTGTCATGCCCGAACCGATTGTTAGCGCATTTATCGCGGGCGCGATTTTCTGCGGGTTATGCGGTTATCAGCGCCGGCGTCATCGACGGGCGTGGTTCGGTGGCTTCTGGATTTGCTCGGCCCTCGCTTGCCTGACCAAAGGTTTACTCGGGGTCGTTTACCCGGCGGCGGTTTTTCTTTTGCTGTCGATGTTTTATCGCGAAGCACGGCTGCGATTTCGCGCGCTTTTGCGGTGGAAATATGTGGCAATCTTTCTTTTAATCGTGGCAGCCTGGCCTATTTGGGTGGAATGGAAATTCTCGGATTACTTTCATTACCTCGTCGCACGGGAATGGCTGGGACATCTATGCGGGACTTTCCGACGAACGCGTGATTACATTGGCGTGACTGACTATCAATTTGTGGTGATGCATTTGGCGTGGTGGTTCCCTTGGTCGATCGCGCTCCTGCCCGGCGTGATTTTCGCCTGGCGCCGCGTGATTCGGCCGAATGAGATCAATTTCGCCGAGGCGCTGCCGCTTTGCTGGATGGGCGTCGTTTTTGTCCCGTTGCTCTTTTTAGGCCAACGGCAGGATTATTATTCGATGAGCATGTGGGGCGCGTTTGCACTCTGGGGAGCCGTTGCATGGGACCGGATGCCCGGGGAGTTGCGCGCCGCGGGCACAACGGCGGTGGGTCTCGCCGGTGCCATGAGTGCAGCGGCGGCGTTCTTCCTTCCCGATGCCGCGCGCGCTTTGAACGGAAACTGGGGTCCAATGGACGCGCGCTGGACGGCTTGGAAGGCATTACACGACATGCCCATGTCAGCCTGGTTGGCATTACGGCCATTGATTGCGATTACCGGTAGCTCGCTCGTGTTTTTCTCGCTGGTGGCGCTTTACCTTATTTTCAAACGACGCACGAAACTTGCTGCCGTCGCCTTGGCTGCGTCGATGGTTCCATGCGGGCTCAGCATGATGGACGGTGTGGCACGAACCGCGCCTTATTTTTCACTCGCCGATGTGGCTCGATTTCTAAATCCACGCCTCGATGCCGGCGGCGATACGATTTTTGAAGGGCCGCTCGACGAAAGCAGTAGCCTTATTTTTTATCTGAACCGGAAGTTCTTTCTTGTTAATCAAAACCGCCAGAGAGCGGCGCCACTCGGCACGCCCCCAGTCGATATTTTCCTGAATGAAGACGCGGTCTTAAAGAAATGGGGTCAACCCGATGCGGTTTATCTCATCGTGGAGCAAAGCCGGGCGGAATACTGGAAGCAGCTATTGACCAGCCGCTTTCACATTTATCATCAGGTTGCCATGTCGGGGACGTACTTGGTGCTCAGTAATCAATTGTGAGCAACGAGTTGATCGGGTACAAGGCTTCCTTCATTTGAAAAATTCCGCCTCTGGATTAGTTTGGCGGCCTGTTTTCCGTTGTAACTCTTGTAACTTTTTACTTAATCCATGTCGCAACATCGCAGTTTAAAAGGGGCAAGCACCATCGCCGCCAGGCGCAATGTGCTGAAACGCTTCGAGCGTGTCGAGCTTCTAAAGAAGCGCGGTCAGTGGAAGCAAGACAGCAAAGTCATCGGCCTGCCGAAAACGAAGCCAGACGTTTAAACCGGTTAAGTGGTTGAGAAGTTGAGTGGTTGAGCAGGCAGGCAGTGTCCCTCCTTAACGCTTTAACCGTTCAACGCCTCAACCCGATGCGCCTCAACCGTTTTCTCGCAGCGGCTGGCGTTGGATCGCGCCGACATTGTGATGAGTTGATCGCCACGGGTCGCGTCACGATCAATGGTAAAGTCTGCACAAACTTCAGCGCACAGCCCAGCGCACATGACCACGTCAAAGTCGATGGCAAACTTGTTCGTGTCGCTCCGTCGCTTACGATCATGCTGTATAAGCCAGCGGGATTTGTTTCGACCCGAAAAGATCAGCACGCGCGCGACACGGTGTTTGATCTGCTTCCAAGGAAATTTTCCCGGCTCTTCAACATAGGCCGTCTGGACGCGCAAACTGAGGGTCTCCTTCTTCTCACAAACGACGGCGAACTCGCGCAACGGCTTACTCATCCGCGCTATAAAATCGATAAGGAATACGAGGTGACGCTGGATCAGGCGTGGGACCAAGCGCTCACGCCGAAATTGCTGCGCGGAATTTTTCTCGACGGCCAGCGAGCCAAAATTGAGAAAATTCATTCAATCTCACTCACGCGTTTGCGCGTTGTATTGCAGCAGGGAATAAATCGGCAGGTTCGTCGTATGTTTGAAGCCGCTGGCTACCGCGTCAAACGTCTTCTCCGCGTTCGCGTGGGAACTCTTCGGCTTGGTGATTTGCCGCGAGGGCATTGGCGGCTGCTCACAAAACGCGAGCTGACGGCACTAGCGAAAACAGACAATTCGCTCGCCCCTTCCCCACGATGAAACTCAATGATTGCAGTGCGCTGATCACGGGCGCTTCTTCTGGCATCGGTCGCGAATTTGCAGGACAACTTGCGAACCGTGCGCGCACAATTGTTCTCGTCGCACGCCGAAGCGAGCGTTTAGCCGATTTACGCAACGAATTGTTGAATCGAAATCCAAACCTGGACGTCCACGTTCGCGTTGTCGATCTCGCCGACAAAGCGCAAATCGAGTTCCTGATTGATTCGCTCGCGCATGAAAATATCGATGTCGATCTTTTAATCAACAATGCCGGCTTCGGCGATAGCGGTCCCTTTGCGACGAGCGATCCCATTCGCAACGAGCAGATGCTGCTCGTAAACGTAGTGGCGCTTACTTCACTCACTCGCCGTTTGCTTCCGCAAATGGTCGCGAAACGGCGCGGCGGCATTCTAAACGTCAGCTCGTCCGCCGGCTTTCTTCCGATCCCTGGCAACGCCGTTTACGCCGCCACCAAAGCGTATGTCACAAGCTTCTCCGAAGCGCTGCGGGCCGAACTCCGGCGAGCAGGCGTGAGCGTATGTGCCGTGTGCCCCGGTCCAGTGCACACGGAATTTCAAGAAGTCGCCAGCCGTCCGAACCGGGCGGTCAAGCCCGGCCCAGGCCCTGAGTTTCTCCAAGTTCCGATCGCACAAGTCGTGCGCGAGGCGCTGGCAGCACTGGAAGCCGACCGGCCGCTCGTGATCCCCGGCTTTGCAATGAAGCTTGCAATGTTTCTGACCCGACTGATGCCAATGCCGGTCGTGCGCTTGATATTACGGTTCTCCTCGAGCCGAGGCTGAACTGGACGCCGGTGGGCAAACAAAAGCGGCGGCCAATTTGACCGCCGCTTCGAAACTTTTTACAAACAACAAACCGCTCTAGGACGACTTGTATTTCACCGAGCAGCCGTACGGCTTTGTTTGTGGCGTGGTGACGGGTTTGCCTGCCAGCGACTCATCCAACGCTGCTTTAACATAGTTCGTAGAGTTGGGAATATCCGCAGGATTTGGCGTCGCTTTGCTGTCGATCGCTCCTTCGTAGGCGATTTTTCCCTCCGGATTGATTATCACCATATTAGGCGTGTTCTTGGCGCCATACGCCCGCCCCGCTTTGCCTTCCGGGTCGAGAAGCAACGCGGTCTGATGCGTCTTCCAGGCAGTCGTAATCTTCTCCGCCTCCTCCGGCGTCAGATTACCCTGGGTGCCGGGCGCATTGGAATCGATCGTGAGCCAGACAACGCCTTTGCTCGTATATTGATCCTGCAACTTTTGCATGTTGCCGCTGCCGTAGTGCTTCTTCACGAACGGGCATTCCGGATTAAACCATTCCAGCACGACATATTTGCCTTTGTATTGCGAAAGCGAGTGCGTCTTGCCTTTCGCGTCGGTGAGCAGAAAAATCCGGCGCAGCGCTGCCTACCGGGGCGGATCGAAGGCAAAGACTGCGGTGGCGATCAATGATGTGACAATGGTCAAGATTAGTTTCGTGTTCATAGACTGATTAGAAAGCGTAGTTGTTAAAATAGTTCAATTTTGTCGCAATCAACACATTGGCAAGGAACGGGCGAAATTCAACGAGGAAGACCAAATGACGAAATTTGAATGGCGAATGGCGAAACAAATCCGAATGACAAAATTCAAAATGACGCTCGCGTCCCAGCCCGTTACTTTCGTCATTGGGGCTTCATCACTCCTTCGTCATCTGACGTTCGAGATTCGTCATTCCGGGCGCAGATTACTGCGCAGCGACAGCGCGCGATGTACTTTCGAGTTTCTCCAAGACCATGCCTTTAGTGAGCAGTTCCGGAAAAACGATCGGCTCTTCGTTTTTCCCGGGATAAAGCACATAGAGAGGCACACCTGGCCGGCCAAAGTGCTGCAACAATTTCGTGATCACCGGATCGCCGTTGGTCCAATCAGCTTTTAATTTCACGATGCCACGACGTTGAAATGCCTCTCGCACCTCGGCGCTTTCAAGCACATTAGCTTCATTGAATTTGCAGGTGAGACACCATGCCGCAGTGAAATCGACAAAAACGAAACGGCCTTGCTCCAGTTCCGTTTGCAACCGTTCGGGCGTGAACGCCTGCCAATCGCCTCGGAGTCGTGAGTCAGCGGAAGCAATATTGGCCGCGTAAAATTTGTTCCCGATGAAATAAATGCCGCTCGCGAACACGAGCACAAGCATGAGCACCAGCACGACGCTTCGCTTGAGCACAGAAGCTGTTGGCACAACGAACGCGCCTTTCATCCAGCACGCGACACTAACTACCAGCAGGAAACAACTCGCCCAGATCGCCCCTTCCAGACCGCGCTGGGCGCCGAGCACATAAAGAAGAAACAGCAGCGTCGCCAGCAGCAGAAAGCCCATGAACTGCTTCACGTGCAGCATCCACGGGCCCGGCCTTGGCAAAAACCGCAGCCAGGCAGGTTGCGCACTCAATAGCAGGTACGGCGCGCTCATCCCTGCCGCGACGGCAATGAACATTGCAAGGATAATTGGCGCCGACTGCGTAAAGGCGAAGCCCAGCGCGGTGCCGAGAAACGGCGCCGTGCACGGCGTGGCCAGCACAGTGGCAAACACCCCCTGAAAAAATGAGCCGAGATCGTCTTTGCGTTCGGTCGTCGAAAGCAACCCGCGAGTCATTCTTTGCGGCAACGAAATTTCGAACACACCAAAAAGATTCAGGGCGAATACGAGGACAATCACGCTCAGCGCGAGAACGAAATACGCATTGGTAAATTGAAATCCGCCCCAGGTGACGTCGCGCCCGGCGGCCTTAAGCGCGATCAGGAGCAGCGCAAGCGCGATGAACCAGGCGAAAATCCCAGGTCGTAAACGCGACTCCGCTCCGGAAGATTTTCTGCCGGCTTTGGCCTGCCTGTTGGATGAATCCAAAAATCTTCAGCGAAATCACCGGCAACACGCACGGCATCAGATTTAAAATGATGCCCCCGATAAAACCGAAGAGCAGAAAAGTGAAAACTCCACGCGCCGGCGCCGGGCGAGCCGCCGAAACAGCCGGCGGAGTTGTAAGCAGCCACGCCGCACGATCCTCGCCATTTGGCTGATGGGAAAAAACGACAAGGCCTGCCATGGACGACAACTTCTTCTCGGACGACTCAATCGGAATGCGAAAGACGATTTCATTTTTGTTTCGCGATTCGATTCTCGGATGCCCGACAACCGTGCTCTGCTCCGGCAACGGGAAAAAATCCACTGACGGATAATTTGCCAAGGTCTTGCTCGTGACCTTAAGGCGAAGATCGGACCCAACTCGACCCCAATCGGCTGTCGCCACGTTTGCTCCCGGCCAGTTTTGCGGCAGCAAACGCCGATAACGCGCGAAAAGCTCCGTGTTCGCTGGCTGGCTGCTTGTCGATGCCGGCAACTCCAACGGCAAGTTTGCGCTGCCGGGGATGCAGATTCTCTCGCAGACCAGCCAGCTTGCGTCGGCGGAAAGTTTCACGGTTGTAGCCGGGATCGATGATCCCGGCTCGTGATTAGCGCGTGCAGCGTTGCCGGCATCACCGATGCCGGCTACAACTTGCGGCGGCGTGATTTCCTGCATGAGCAGGACTTCATTTTCATAGCCGTAAGTTTGAATGTCGCCCGGATCGATTGTTTTCAGTGGAATCGGCCACTGAATCTCACCGATTTTCCAGCCCGGTGGCAGCTTCCATTTCAATTCACTGGGAAGACCAGCGTCCCCGGAAAATTTCCAGTAAGTGTGCCAAGCTGGTGCCATTCGCAGCAGCAAACCGACAGTAAACGGTTTTCCAGGAACAACCGCGTTCGTGTCGGCGAGCAGCTCTGCCTTAACGAGTTGTTTTCCTTGATACTCCTGGGCGAGGCCGTGCGGCGCAAAAGCGATGATCGACCAGCAGAGCATCCAGCAGGCCGCAAATCGCGATGGCACTCTCATATGATCAGGTAACATCGGCTTGCCTCTGCGGCAATCGGTGGGCCACGTCGCCCACGGGGCGACGGCTACAGAAGCGCCGCGGTCTATGGAACAAGAAAAATCTTATCGGTCCACGGATCTTTCACCTTGGTGCCCGACGCAAAGCCGCTGACATCGACGTATCTTCCTTCTGTGTCGAACGGGCTGAAGACGTAGCCCGATTTACCGGGTACTGCTTTTGCCGTGGGGAAATTTTCTTGCGAAGCAGAAGAGCGGGACGAACCAGTCTTCGTGGACGACTGCGCTGTCTCCTTACGCGTAGTGCGCGATGCTGAAGCCGTGCCTGCCGGCATTCGTTGGCCAGGCTGGGTAACATCCGATGAAGTTGCCTCTGTCGTTCCAACCATCGTTGATTCGTGGGTACCTTTTCGCGTGGCATAATGCACAGGCGCGCTGGCAACACGATATGACCCGACCGCAACAGCCCGAGCCACCTTGTACGAGCCTACTGCGGCGCCACGTGTGACATGGTAAGACGTAGAAGCGACATCGTGGGTCGCCTGGCATCCGGCAAGGAAAATCGACACAAACATCGGCACTCGCGCATTAGCTTTCATTCTCGTTTTCATACAGATGCCTTCAGTTCGCTATTTGTTCAATGATATTGACCTGAGCGTCATCAATGAAATCGGAGATGTCCCTTTCAGTGGTGGCCCACGAACACATCAGACGATAAACGTTCGGCTCGATAAATTTATAAAAACGCCAGCCGCGCGCGTGAAGGCCACTGGCGAGTTGTTCATCCATCGACACAAACACTGCGTTTGCCTCGACCGGAAATACGCTCTCGATTGCTGCCTCCTTTCGCAGCCGATCCGCAAGCCGCCGCGCCCCATCGTTGGCGCGCTGCGCGTTTCGCAGCCAGGCGTCCCCGGTCAAAAGCCCCAGCCACTGCGCAGCGAGAAAACGCATCTTCGATCCGAGCTGCCCGGCTTGTTTCGCTCGATAATCAAATTCGCGTGAGATTTTCTTATCGAAAAAAATCACTAACTCGCCGACAGCCGCTCCATTTTTTGTTCCTCCAAAACAGAGAGCGTCAACCCCCGCCTCCCATGTGATCGCTTTGGGCGCGCAGTTAAGCGATGCGATCGCATTCGCGAAACGCGCGCCGTCCATGTGAAGAAACAGTTGGTGCCTGCGCGCCAGGTCGGCGATCGCAGCAATTTCGTCGCGCCTGTAAACCGTTCCAAACTCCGTCGCTTGTGCAACGCTGATCGCGCCCGGCTTATGCGAATGCAGCTCGTTATGGCGGGCCAGCAGCGCTTCCACCTGGCCAATGTCAAGCTTGCCATCAGCTCCGCCGACCAAAAGCAGTTTTGATCCTCCGGTGAAAAATTCAGGCGCGCCGCATTCGTCGGTCTGAATGTGAGAATGCTGGTGACAGATGACGCTCTGGAACGACTTGCACAGCTGCGCGAGCGCCAGCGCGTTCGCCGCCGTGCCGGTGAAAACAAAATAAACATCGCAGTCGGTCTCGAAGATTTCACGGATCCGATCGCACACGCCTGCGGTCCACCGGTCCTCGCCATAGGATGGCGCGTAATGGGCATTGGCTTCCTGCAATGCGGCCCAAGCCTCCGGGCAAATTGGTGCGACGTTATCGCTCGAAAATTCATGGCGCTCTAGGATCATCTCGTCTGTGCTACGCGAGTTTTTGCGCCGGATCAATCAGGACGCAAGAGATTGCCTGACAGATCGAGCCCTGGGCCTCCGATGTCTGCCAGGCAAATCACTCTCCACTTGCTCCCCGAAATTGCGTGCAGCAGTTTCATTTTTATTTCGGCCACAGGCCGCCAAGTGAGCGTGTCCGCCAGCAAAAATTATTTCATGCCCAGAGAGATGGACTGCTTCCGTTTTGCCTAACGCACAGGGGCAGAGTAATTTCGCAAATGACGGCGCTTCAGGGCGAAATCGAGCGGCGCGGCAAGCGCGTTTTTGAGCTGGTCGATAAACATCCGGAGCCACTTTTCAGCAAGGCCGGATTTTATCAGCGTTTGATGGCGCTCTCAATGCGGGACGAGCGGTTCAAGGCGCAACTGTTTCGCTTCGTCGATGTTCTGCCCTCGCTGCGCCGTTCAAGTGAAATTGTTGAGCATCTCGACGAGTACTTCTCTGATGACGGCTTTGGGCCGCTGGTCGGCGTCGGCGTTCGGCTGGCGCGCATCGTTCCCTGGTTAACTGGGCCCATCCTGCGCTGGAATGTTTCTGGAATGGCGCGCCAATTCATCGCGGGAAGAAATCCGGACGACGTAATGGCGACATTGCGCAAGCGCCACGCGCAAAAAATTGGCTTTACCGTCGATCTTTTGGGGGAAGGCGTCGTTAGCGAAGCGCAGGCGGATGAATATGCAGCGCGCTATCTGGATTTACTGGAGAAACTCGCGCGCGAAACAAAAAGCTGGACCGATCCGTTAGGCAGAAATTCGGAGCTTTTTCCGGTTGTAAATTTGTCGGTCAAAATTTCTGCGCTTTATTCGCAAATCAGTCCGGCCGATCCGGCCGACGCAATTGCCCATCTCGCGCCCAAGTTGCGACCGCTCCTGCGCCGCGCGCGAGAGCTCGGCGCTTTTATCAATTTCGACATGGAGAGTTACTCGCACAAAAATATCACTCTTGAACTGTTCAAAACGATTTTCACTGAGGAGGAATTTAAAGATTGGCCGCATGCGGGGATCGTCATCCAGGCGTATTTGCGAGATTCAGAAGCCGACCTGCGCGATCTGATCGAGTGGGGGCGCACCCGGGGCAGGCGGTTTGCAGTCCGCTTGGTGAAAGGCGCATACTGGGATTACGAAACAACGAAATCACGCCAGAACGGATCACATTCTCCAGTCTTTCTTCAGAAGCCCGAGAGCGACGCGAATTTCGAGGCACTCACGCGCGTGCTTTTCGAAAATGAATCCATCGTCACCGCTGCGTTCGGGTCTCACAATGTTCGCAGCATCGCACACGCACAGGCGCTCGCGGACAAGCTTGGGATAGATCGCAGCCGCTTTGAGTTTCAATTGCTCTATGGGATGGCCGGGCCGATCAAGCGGGCACTGGTGGAAATGGGTTATCGCGTCCGCGAATATTGCCCGGTGGGCGAACTGCTTCCCGGAATGGCATATCTGGTTCGACGCCTCCTCGAGAACACGTCGAATGAAGGATTTCTGCGCGCAAAATTTGCCGAGAACGTTTCAGCGGAAGAATTGCTCCGTGATCCAAGAGAGGCTATCCGACGCGCGCAATCCGCCTCTCCCCTTGCTGAAGGGGAGAGGATTGAGGTGAGGGGTTACACACGCCGCGGCCAGGATCTCGGAACCCTCACCCTACCCTCTCCCTTGGGAAGGGGCAGGCGACCGGAGTCGACGGTTGAAGAATTCTCCGCCGGAGTGTATGAAAACTCGCCGCTTGTGAATTTCGCTTACAAAGACAGCCAGGAAAAGATGCAGAGCGCACTGCGCGAAGTGCGCAAACGCTTTGGCGAAAAATATCCGCTCGTCCTCGGCGGCGAAAAAGTCTGGACGGATGAGCTGACGCCTTCAGTGAACCCGAGCGCTCCGGACGAAATTGTCGGTTACGGATCGGAAGCGGGGATCCCCGAAGCCGAACGCGCCGTCAAAGCCGCGCGCGCAGCATTTGGCAAATGGAGCCGGACGCCTTTTGAAGAACGAGCGCGCTTGCTGGAGCGCGCCGCCGACATTCTGGAGCGCCGGCGCTACGAACTCTCAGCAGTTGAAGTCTTCGAAGTCGGCAAACCGTGGAACGAAGCCGACGGAGACATCCGCGAGGCGATCGATTTTTGCCGCTTCTACGCGCATGAGATGCGACGCTTGGGACGTCCCAAGCTCACGCAGCAGGTTCCGGGCGAGGAAAGTTATCACCATTACTGGCCGCGCGGCGTCGCGTTCGTGATCGCACCGTGGAATTTTCCCATCGCCATTCTGTGTGGAATGGCGTCAGCCGCAGTCGTGACGGGCAACACCGTGATCATGAAACCATCCGAGCAATCGATCGTCTGCGGCGCGATGCTCATGCAGGTCTTCGAAGAAGCGGGCGTTCCGGCAGGTGTTTTGAATTTTCTTTCCGGACACGGCTCCGTTATCGGCGCGCATTTGGTCGATGATAAAGATGTCGATCTTATCGCGTTCACCGGTTCGCGCGAAGTTGGCTTAAGAATCTGGCAATCGGCAGGTGTGACACGGCCCGGTCAGCGCGAGCTCAAACATGTGATTTGCGAAATGGGCGGCAAAAACGCGATGATCGTGGATGCCGATGCCGATCTCGGTGAAGCGATCGGCTATTCCATCTATTCCGCGTTTGGTTATCAGGGGCAGAAATGTTCAGCGCTCTCGCGTTTGATTCTTCTGGAAGAAAATTACGAACGCGTGATGGAGCGTTTAATTCCGGCCGCAGCCAGTCTGCGGGTCGGCAATCCTGAAGAACCGGGGATCATGGTCGGTCCCGTGATCGATGAAGCCGCTTACCGGCGCATTCTGGATTACATCGAGATCGGCAAAAAGGAGGCGACGCTTGCCTTCCAGGCAAAGGAAATCCCGCCGCAGGGTTATTTCATCCCGCCCACGATTTTTACTGACGTGAAACCAGACATGCGCATCGCCCGCGAAGAAATTTTTGGCCCCGTGCTGAGCGTGCTAAAAGTGCGCGACTTGGACGAAGCGCTCGAAGTCGCCAACGGCACCGATTACGCGTTGACCGGCGGATTTTTCTCGCGCAGCCCGGCCAATATCGAGCGGGTCAAAGCGCGACTCGAGGCCGGGAACGTTTACATTAATCGCTCGTGCACTGGGGCAATCGTCGGGCGGCATCCCTTTGGCGGATTCAAAATGAGCGGTAGCGGCACCAAAGCCGGTGGCGAAGATTACCTGCTGCACTTCCTCGTCCCGCGCGTGGTCACCGAAAACACCAGTCGGCTCGGCCTAGTTCCAGAAGAAACGCCAGAATATCGCGAAGAATTTCTGTGGCCGAAACAGCAATAAGCGCGTCGCAGTTACAGGTGCAGACGGCTAGTTAGGGCGGCCTTTGCTCAACAATTTTACCACCGTGACAACCATGTAGAGCACCGGCCACGCCGAGGTCAGGACAATCAACGCAAACACTGCCATCTCCTTTGCCCGTTCCCGCGCCGCTTCGATACGGTATTCGCGTCCTAAATTGTAAAAATTCCGGTATCGCGATCGATCATCTCCATCGTAAGGCCAGAAATTCCCTCCATGCCATTGACCGAAACCGGAATGGAAAAAGTAGTCCGTCGGCGGGAATTGCCCCTTCCCGCCCGTGGAAGGACTCCTCGGTTTCATAGCCTCTTACCCAACACTCCAGTGGGAACTGCCAACTATCATACCACGTTAAAAAAAGGAATCAGCCTGAAAAAATAGCTTCAGATCGCCAGTAGTTTGATGAAATCTTCGTGTGGCACGAGTCCAGCGGACATGCGACATGAGCACGAGCAATGACGAATGCCAAATGTCTAATGACGAAATCCGAATCCCGAAATGCCTCTGCTGGTCTTCGTCATTGGAGCACTTGGATTTCCTTTGTCATTCATCATTCGTGCTTCGTCATTTCCTCGACATTTCGTTCGCTCGCTTACCACGCGGGGCGATTGTTCGTGAAGCTGGTGTTTGCATGTGTCGTGCGCGTCCGCGTGTTGCGGCCGGAAAACGGGAATCGCGACGGCGGATTTCTACTCGCCGCAAATCACATCAGTCATTTCGATCCGTTCCTCATATCCCTGACCGTGCGGCGGAAAATCGATTGGATGACGATGGCGGAATTCTTTCGCTTCCCGCTGGGATTTCTTTTGCGCGCAATCGATGCATTCCCAGCTGAGCGGGATCGCGCTGACCTCAAAACGATTCGCACTGCAATCGAGCGGCTGAAAGAGGGGCGCATCGTGGGCCTATTTCCCGAGGGCGGGATTCGTGATGGCGCGCAACTCACTGCTGGAGGGCGCGCCGCTCCGGCCCGGTGCATCGACGCTCGCGCAGATCGCTGGCGTTCCGGTTTTGCCGTGCGTGATCCTGGGCACCGATCGTCTCTATTCAAAAAGACAGTGGCTGCTCCCGCGTTGGCGGGACACGCCGATCTGGATCGCCTTCGGCAATCCGATCTCACATTTTCCAGAGCTGCAAAAATTGCACGCGCGCGAGCGGATCGAATCCGAATTGGCGGCCGCATTCAAAAATCTGTACGCGGAATTACGCGAAAAATTTCGGCTCACGACTGATGATCTGCCGCATCCGCCGCGTGAACGAACGAATTGTAGGGCGGGCGCTTCGCCTGCCCCGCCCAGAACCGGCAACCGAAGCGGTTGCCCTACAATCTCCAGCACTCGGTTGCAGCGTCTTGCTTCAGGTACGATCGATTCACTTATCTGTGGATCGCTTAATTTGCTTCATACCCGGCATCGGCTGAATGGTCGCGGCCGCGAGGAGATGGCGCGTTACGTAGCGGAATGCGAGGGGCTCACCCCGAAGGAATATTACGCGGCGCCGTACGAACCGAATCTCGCGAAGACGCTTGTAAACGGACACGCGACGATGGCGTGGAACAGCCCGATTAGGACACATTTTGCGGCAAACAACGTTGCTCACGCGGAGTTCTTCCAGTCGCGCGCGAGGAATCCGCGCGCCCACGGTGTTGCTGCTGCACGCGCTCATGTCTACCAGTTGCGACGGCCATCGCCGTTGCGCAGAGCGCTTCAACGAACTTGGCTGGAACGCTTGTTTCCTTCACCTCCCCTATCACTTTTCGCGGGTCCCGCGCGGCTATTGGAATGGCGAACTTGCGATCACCTGCGATCTCATTCGCAATGCAGAAGGCTTGCGCCAGGGCGTAATCGAATTGCGCCAGTTGATGGGTGCATTGAGGGAACGCGGCTGCCGCGAGTTCGCCGTGCTCGCCACCAGCTACGGCGGTTGGATCGGCGCGTTACTGACGCTGGTCGAGAGCGATTTCCGCTTTGTGGCGTTAATGTCGCCCGATCGTAAACGTCGAGCACGCTATCTGGCAAAGCCCCGCTGCGCGTCGTATTCGGCGCGAACTGCTCCACGCCAATATCGAGCCGGCTCTCGTTGCCCGGCATTTTCATCTGAGCTCACCGTTGCACACCCAGCCGCTCTGTGATCCAGCTTGCGTTCTATTTGTCACGGGCGAATTCGATTCGATCGCGCCAGCCGGCGAGATCGAAGCGATTCAGCAGAAATGGCGCGGCTCAGAACTGTTGCGGGTGCAACAGGGACACTTCGGCCATCGCATGATGCCCGAAACAATCGCCCGACTGCAGCAGCGCGGCGATCTGTAGCCATCGCTGCGGTGGATCGGCTTCTCCTGAAGGCGATGCCAAGAACTCGCCGAAGGCGCTGTGGAAAGCGGTACATGCGTTGACGAAATCACACGTTGCCAACGCGTTGAGGACAACGCGTTCCACCTCGAAATCAGTTTGCGATTCCAAGAAATTCCAAGCTTGGTCCGAGATCGCTGAATGCGGCTTCTGCCAGCACATTGTGTCCCTCAACCGACGCGTGCCAACCATCAATTGGATGGAGTAATTCCGCGCGGCTGAGGTCCGCTGTGGCCAACGCATCGGAATATCGCAACTGGATGTTTCCACTGAGCTCGCGCTGAAACTGCTCCACCATCGTGCGCAATTCTTCGTTCACCATTGAAGCAAGCCGAATCAAATTGCGCCGATAGTCCGGATGGAAAGAGACGAGATATTTATAGGTTGTTTCCAAATGCGGATAGAGACGCGGGTCCGACTCGCGCAGCCGCTCGGCTTCCTCGCGGCCTTTGAAGTAGCAATTCGAAATTGATCAGTCCATAAACGATAACCGACACGCGACGGTTCTCGCCGCCCGCGCGCTCAAGCATGCGGCGCAAGTGGCGCGCATAATTTTGCCGAAACTCCTTGCTCAGCCGGTGGAGACGGCGCTCCGGCGCGTGTAGTTCATCCGGCGGACATCGCCACGCCCAATCGACATTGTTATGCCCGATCGAGATCAAAATCAGATCGGGGAACCGCTTCGCTCGCAGGAGCTGATTGATTTGTCCCGAAAAATTGCGAGTCCCGAGGATACGGCGAAAAAAGCTTTGCCTGGTTCGATGATGATCGACCAGCGCACCAACCCCGGCGCATTCGATGGCCACAAAAGGTGTGATCGTTTCCAGTCTTTTCGAAATGCTGTGGATGCCGGGAGAACCATCGAAGTGAAGAAACCAGTTCGTCCCGCGGCAAGTGTGCGCGCGCCAGAACGTGCTCCAAGGCGATGAGATGTAGATGCCCATACAGACGCTGTCGCCGAGCATGGCAACGTGCGGCAGCCGCGCGACTAATTCATCCCGGCTAATCTGCCGATCTCGATAAGCCAGGTAATCCCGATGAAAAGGTGAGGTTGGCTCGGCGATACGTTCGAGGAAATTCGCGCTGACTATTGGAGTGAACTTCATAACCAGCGGCGCGCTCGTTCTGACCAGCGACTGTCACCTCGACTTATCAATCCAGCCAATCCATCGCTTCGAGCAACCGGCGAAACTGGGGACTGTCTGTTGAGAACGCCGGCAGCCATTCGCCGATGGGTTCGCGCTTCCACCACGCTTTGTCGCCAAGTGGCGCGAACTGATAACGATAAAGTCGCGCGCGAATATAACGAGGTGGCGCGTCGGGAAAGGGATTGTTCGCCAAAAGCGAGAGCGTGCCGCGATCGTTATGCAGAAGTTTCCAGACAAAGTGCAGCGTCCATGGATATTCGGCAGGCGACGCCATCGCTGCGAACCAGATTTGCCAATCTATGCGGGGTTGATACGGCGCGACGAACGGCGGCCGCCGGTTTGGATCGCCCGGCTTGGCTTCGAACTCGTATTCCTTCCATTTCGTATCGCCGGTAATCACCGCGTCGTCCGTTCCCTCAAAAATAATTTCGTCGCGTTCGCGCCCGACGGTTCCAAATGCCCCATAAGTATTCACGAGATCGAGCGGATCGTAGGAGTAATTCATTAACTGTCGCCCCGAAAGAAGATTGAGTACAGGTGCAGCGCTCAGATAGATCACCAGAACCGATAACGCGATCGCGATCAGCATTGCCGATGCGCGACGGCTCCCATTCCTGAGCCGCTCGTTCAGCGCGCCTAACCAACGGCCTCGGCAGAAAGTGGCGCAGGAAGGTATCGTCAAAGCACGCGAGGAACGGAATGATCGTGAGGTAATTGAGGAACGAAAGATTGCCGCTGATGATGAGAAAGATTTGGAAAGTGACAAGTAGGACGCCCGCGACATGACGCGCGTGTCGTGGGCCAAACGAAAACCAGGGCACGATCAGTTCGATAAAATGGTTCCATGCTGTCTCAAGTTTGTGGAACCAGAGCGGCGCAAAGTGAAGGTAACGACTGATCGGGCTGGGTATCGGCTGCGTTTCGTAGTGGTATAAGAGGCACGTGAGATCGCGCCAGCAAGGGTCGCCGCGCAGTTTGATCAGGCCGGCGCCAACCATGATGCGAAATCCAAGCCAGCGAAAAAGCCAGATCACCAGAATCGGTGGCCGTCTCTTTGGAAATGGCCGCCCGTCGAGTAATGGGCAGAGAAAGATCGATAAGAAACCAGTCTCGAGCAGTTGAATCTCCCAGCCGTAACCGTACCAGATCTGGCCGATGTGGACGATCGACATGTACATTGCCCAAAGCGCCGTGAGCAAAATTGCGTTGGCGTAGCCGCCGAGAACAACCAGCGACAAACCGACACCGATCCAGGAGAAGATCGACAATGCGGTATCGGAAATTCCAAACCAGAAGAGGGTCGGCACTCGCAGCATGCCGGCAGTTCGCGAACCGAGTTGCGCTTGTACGCTTGCAAGAAAATGATTCGCCGGTGTTAATCCGTGCTCGCCTATCAATGGGACGAGTTGCTGTGCAGCAACCACAAACGCAACGGCATAAACAAAACCCAGCAGCCGCAAAATCACAAAGCGCGTCAGCCAATAAGAGTTTCCGAGGGCGAAAAGATTTTTGGCAAAGCCCTCGTCGTTCATGGCAACAGTTACGCGTGTGCGCCCTAAACGTTCAACGCTCAAATCCAACGCTCAACGTCCAATAATTTGGCAATTGGCAATCCGAACAATGCCACGGGGGAGATTTGAACTCCCGACCAAACCCGAAAGTTCTGGGGGCTGCTCTACTAGTTGTAAGTGATAGATATGCCAGGGGGGAGATTCGAACTCCCGACCAAGGGCTTATGAGTCCCCTGCTCTACCACTGAGCTACCCTGGCGTTTATTTCGTGCGCAAAGCTAGCGAGTTTTCCTGAGACGACCAATCTCGACTGCTTTCGGAGCTCTATACCTAAGCTACCCCGGACGAAGGGGAGAAATTTGAACGCGTCGCATTCGGTGTCAACGCGCACAGATGTAAACCGAAGTTTACTTGCTTGTCGCCTTGGAAAGGTACGGCTCCAAGTCTTTCTCGTTCCCCCGCAGCGCGGCCATGAAGCACACTCCGCTGCGTTCGGTCACTGCGCCGGCCCAGCCTTCTTGATGAACATAGCGCCATCCGGGAAAGCGCAGCACCGCGCCGGTTTTCGCGTTCCGCTCCGCGGGAAAAAGAAATAACTGCATCCGTTTCTCGGCGAGCCAGATTTGGGCAATGCGGCGCGACTCCTCGTCCTCGAAAACACGGCAACCGATTGTGCGAAAATCGGCGAATTCTGCTGGGACATCGTAATGTTCCAGCCCATGTTTCATAAAAAACAGGTCACTCAATGTCGCCGCTTCAGTGCTTACCGGGTCAAGCATCACCGGTCGCGTGGAAGCAGCCACAGTCAGCAATTTCCGAGCCGTCGCCGATCCCGGAAAATCATTTAGACGACTGAGCACTTGAAACACGGAGACTCCGGCGATAACCACGACCGCGATGCTAATCGCAAGGACGGCAGGGTTGCGCGCCATTCTTTTCCACGTCCACTTTGAGCCAACGACCAGATCTTTCTCCGAAAACCATTCGGCTGTTTCTGGCGGAACTGGAATGAGACGAACGAGCTCGGCGAGAGCGCGATCGAAGCTTTGTTGATTTGCAAAATCAGTGGAGCTATTTGCTCGAGACACAGCGGCGCGCATCGCACGATCAGTCAACCGATCTTTGCCGATCGGCGCGCAATTCAAAAGGGAGCGCTTGCCGCGCGATGACCATGGCGCTCTCATAGGTTGCTCGGTTCAGGGAACTTGGCGTTCAGCCATGCCTGCAATTGCCGGCGACCCTGCGCCAGCAACCGCGAAAACTCGCTGAGCTTTAGATCGGCGATTTCAAGAATTTCGCGGTAATCGAATTCGTCGAGGAAAAAAAGCGCCAGCGCAGTCCTCTGCGGATCGAGCGCGCCGGAAATCCACACGGCGAGTTGTGCTGGCTCGAGTTGTTCAATCTGTGCAGCGGCATGGGGAGCCACATCATGCTCATCCATCGCGACCGGCTCTGGCTGCAAGTCAGCTTTGTCTGCTTCCAAACAGCGCCAGCGTGCGTCGCGGAAAAGCCAAAACGGTTCCCTGGGCAGTTCTCCCTGCGCCGCGCGCAAAGCCGCTTCGCGCAGCGTCGTCCGAAAGACTTCCTGCGCTTTGAGCGAGTCGCCCAGCATCAAGAAACAAAAACGATAGAGCTGCGGCAGATTTTGTTTTCGATCCGGCACGCGTGATGGTTCCCGAAAAAACTCTGGGCACTCTACGCTACTCCTTAGGATCGACAAGAGTTTGTAGCCTACTCACTTCGGCGAAAATGGCCGTCAGGACTGTAGCGTCCGCTGTCTCAGCGGACTTCGCTGCGCTAAGAGCCTATGCGCTGAGACAGCGCACACTACAGCAACAACTATTGCAAACTCTTTAGCCGCCCCGCTACTTCTTCGGCATTCTCGCGACTGTTGAACGCAGAAATACGGAAGTGACCCTCACCTTGCGCCCCAAACCCGGCGCCGGGCGTGATGACCACATTCAGCTCGCGCAGCATGCGATCGAACATTTCCCAACTCGTAAGGCCGTCGGGCGTTTTTACCCAGATGTACGGCGCGTTTACTCCGCCAAAAGCTTTCAGCCCAGCATCGGCCGCAGCGTCGCGCAGGCGCTTTGCGTTGCCCATGTAATGATCGATAAGCGCGCGAACCTGCTTGCGACCTTCCTGTGAATACAACGCCTCGGCGCCGCGCTGCACCGGATAATTCACGCTGTTGGATTTAGTGCTCCAGCGCCGTTGCCAAAGCGGATGAAGCGGCAATCGCCGGCCGTTCTCGGTTCGCGCGAGCAGCGACTTTGGCATCACCGTAAATCCGCAGCGCACGCCGGTGAAACCGCCGTTCTTGGAAAAACTGCGCAATTCAATTGCGCACTCTCGCGCGCCCGGAATTTCGAAAATCGAATGCGGAATGTCCGGATCACGAATGTAAGCCTCGTAAGCAGCATCAAAGAGGAGAAGCGCCTCGTGTTCACGCGCGTAATCGATCCAGCGCGAGAGCTGCGCGCGCGAGGCTACCGCCCCGGTTGGATTGTTAGGAAAACAAAGATAAACCAGATCGACATGTTGCTTTTGGTGGATCGGGCACAAAATTATTTTCTGCTGTGCAGGGCAAATAGACGATCCCTTCGTAGCTGCCGTCTTTCCTGGCGGCTCCGGTGTGGCCAGCCATCACGTTTGTATCGACATAGACCGGATAAACCGGATCGGGAACCGCCACTTTGTTTTGGTCGCCGAGAATATCGAGGATGTACCCGCAATCGCATTTTGATCCGTCAGAGATAAAAATTTCATCCTCGGCAATCTCGATATTGCGGTCGCGATAATCGTGCTGCGCGATGGTTGATCTTAGAAATTCGTAGCCTTGCTCTGGACCATAGCCACGAAAACTTTCGGAGTGACCGAGCTCTTCGACGGCCCGCTTCATCGCTTCGATTGCCGCGCGCGGCAACGGTTCGGTGACGTCCCCGATCCCGCACCGAATTAATCTTTTCGCCGCTTCAGGATTAGCTTCGCAAAATTCGCGCACCCGGCGCGCGACTTCCGGGAACAGATAGCCGGCCTGAAGCTTGAGATAATTTTCGTTTAGATATGCCATGCCTTGGGTAGCGCACGCGTCTCGCGTGCTGGTTTCGGCGTCGCGCCGAAATAATCTTCTCTTCGGATTCTGTTTACCCTCGACGATAACGAACTCAAGAGAAAGTCCGCGATCGCGAGGACGCGCTCGGCAACACGCGAGACGCGTGCGCTACCCAGACGCGAATTCGCCAGCGACCGCTCAGTAGTTCTTCGCCACCGCGTCCCAGTTCACCACGTTCCACCAAGCCTTAAGGTAATCCGGCCGGCGGTTTTGGTACTTCAGGTAATAGGCGTGCTCCCAGACGTCGACGCCGAGAATCGGCGTGTTGCCATCCATCAAGGGGCTGTCCTGATTTGGCGTCGAAATGATTTCGAGCTTTCCATTCTTGTTTTTAATTAGCCAAGCCCAGCCGCTGCCGAAGCGTCTCACACCCGCATCGGCAAATTTTTCCTTGAACTGGTCGAAGCCGCCGAAGGTGGATTTGATGTCATCGGCGAGTTTCCCTTTCGGTTCGCCGCCGGCGTTTGGTCCCATAATTTTCCAGAAGAAGGAATGGTTGGCGTGCCCGCCGCCGTTGTTGCGCACGACTGTGCGAATGTCTTCCGGCACCGATTTGAGATCGCTGATCAAATCTTCCACCGATTTCTTTTCGAGATCGGCATTGCCTTTGATCGCCTTGTTGACGTTGTCGACGTAAGCCTGGTGATGCTTGGTATGATGGATTTCCATCGTCTTCGCATCGATGTGCGGTTCCAAAGCATCGTACGCGTAAGGTAATTTTGGTAATTCGTAAGCCATAATCTATACAGTTAGATCGAATTACGCAGCGCGACAGGTTTTATTTTTCGCTCCAGAATCGATCCGGCGCGCACGGAGTGACGCGCCGTACCTAATCGCAGCGATAAAAACTCTGAGCGATGTCCGAGGCCGCTGCGGTAATTGACATACGTTGCCAGCGCAAGCAGCGGGAAATTTTGTCGATAGAAATCGTATTTGAGATAGAACACCTTCGGAAATCCGGTGCCGGTGATTTGTTCTTCGTCCCACGAGCCGTCCGGTTTTTGCGAGCTGAGCAGGAAGCGCAAGCCGCGCTGAACGCTCGGTCGGTCCAGCTCGCCGCAGGCGCAAATGCCCATCACCGCCCATGCAGTTTGCGAAGCGGTACTCTCGCCGATGCCTTTGGCCCCAGGATTGTCGTACGTTGCACAAGTCTCGCCCCAGCCGCCATCGCTGTTTTGACAGCTCTCCAGCCAGTCGCGCCCACGCAATATCCAATCTTGCGTCATGTCCTGACCGATCGCGCGCAAGCCGCGCAACACCTGCCACGTGCCGTAAATGTAATTTACGCCCCAGCGGCCGTACCAAGAACCGTCGTCCTCCTGCGTTTCGATCAAATACTTTAGCGCGCGTTTGACGCCGGAATGATTCCGATCGAACCCGATATAACCGAACAGCTCGAGCGTGCGCGCGGTCAGATCGCTGCAGGTCGGGTCAAGAATCGCATTATGATCGGCAAACGGCATGTCTTCGAGCCACTGGCGTTGTGACGTTTTTGTCGAATGCGCGCCCAGCCACCATCGTCGCATTGGAAACTGAGCTGCCAATCAAGCGCGCGACGAAAGAGTTCATCGAGCGTTTGTGGATCTCCTGGCCGTACCGTGCGCAACGCCATCAGCACCATCGCTGTGTCGTCGGTGTCCGGATAATAAACGTTGTTGTACTCAAACGCCCAGCCGCTCGCTTGCGGATGCGGATTGTTTACCGCCCAGTCCCCCCTAACTCGCACCTCTTTGTTGATGAGCCAATCTGCGGCTTTCTGCAGCGCGGGATGTTCCGGCGAAACACCGGATTCGGCCAGCGCGATGATGTTGATCGCCGTGTCCCAAATGGGCGAAAGACAAGGTTGAATCCGGAAATCCTCCGGATCATCGATAAACAGCCCGGCGAAATCTTTCTCCGCCTTGGCGTAAACTGGATTTTTCGTCGAGTAACCCAGCGCGCGCAAGGCGATCAAAGAGTTCAGCATCGCCGGAAACACCGCGGCGAGACCGTCACTTCCGTCGCGGATGCGTTCGAGCATCCAGCGCTCGGCTGTTTCCAGCGCGCGCCCGCGCAAGGGACGGATCCGCAGAGGCTGCAGGAATTTAAACGTGTCGTCGAGTCGAAGAAAGAAATTGCGCCACGTCCAGAACTTTTCGCTGCGAGGAAGCCGCAAATCGCTTTGCTCTGTGCCGAGTGGATAGAGCTCGTGCAGTTGTTTTTCGCCGGGAAGAATCCGGGTTGGTTTGAAATGATTGATGATGGCGAGCGGGATAATCATGGCTCTGCTCCACGACGACATTTTGCAGATGTGAAATGGCGACCAACTCGGCAAAAGCACCATTTCCACCGGGATGGCCGGCAGATATTTCCACGGAAACTGCCCTAGTAACGCCAGGTAAAGTTTGCTGAACGTGTTCATTTGCGGGATACCGCCAAGACGCATGATGGTCGCGCGCGCTTCCTGCATAAACGGCGCATCCACAGAACAGCCTGCGAGTTTCAGGGCAAAATAGGCTTTGGCCGACGCGTTGATCTCGCTTGGGCCGCCGTGATAAATATTCCAACCGCCATCCGGCAATTGCCGTTTCAAAATGTGACGAACGCAACGCCGCTGCAATTGCGCATCCACTTTGCCGCTCCAGTGCATGAAGAGGATGTAATCGGAGCAGAGCGTGCTATCGACGATGAGCTCGCCACACCAGTGCCCATCGGGTTTCTGTTGCCGCAAAAGGTTTTCCTGCGCGCGAGCGATCGCGCGGGCGATCTCTTGATCCGTCGCGGAATAAGATTCCGAGACTTCAGGCCGTGCGCTTGGCAAAACGATCAGGTTCTTCGACGGATCCAGCATGTCGATCTTACGACGCGCGCGCTGCCGCTCCGTTCGTTTGAGCGGACTTCCCCGTGATATGTCCGTTGCCGCTGCTTACACCGTTAAACACAACCGTTTCGCTGCCCCGGCCGGTCGGCTTCGGTTTCGGCGCGAAATTGAACTTAATCGTCTTCCACGTATCGCCGCGCTGCGCTTGAAGGCCAAGGCTGGCAGTTGGCTCGTAACCACAATGCACCATGCAATTCTCGCAACGGCTGTCGCGCGCGACACCGTCCACCACGCCGTATCTGTCCCACTCCGTTTTCTCGAGCAGTTCCGCGTAGCTCGAGTAATGCCCGTCGGTCATGAGATAGCAGGGCCCTTTCCACCCGCGAATGTTCCGGGTTGGAATCGCCCAGGCTGAACAGGTCAAATCCCGTTTGCCGGCGAGAAATTCAAAATAAACCGGCGTGCCGAGAAACGTGTATCGATTCATCCATTCCTCCACTTTCCGGAATTTCTGAATCGTCATGGACCGGGTGAGGAAAAAATTTTCAGGGCGCAGATTAAGCCGTTTGATCATGTCTTTTTTCGCGGCGTCGTACTCATAGCCGGGAGAAATTGTGTGGCCGTCCACGCCAAGATCGGAGAGATAATCGAACATCTGCTCGACCTCTTGCATATCGGTTTCCTTGTAAATGGTCGTGTTGGTGGCGACTTGATAGCCGAGAATCTTCGCCATCTTGATTGCGAGAATGCACTCCTTGAAAACGCCTTCGCGCTCGACGATCAGATCGTGAATGCGCTCCAACCCATCGAGGTGGACATTCCAATACATCCATTTACTCGGCCCGATCGTGGGCTTGGCTGGGTCTTTCGGACCTCTTACGGATTTCAGCCGCATCTTTCTCGCTAAGCAAACCGGCCTTCATTAACTCGTCGATTTTCTCATCGACGAACTCGCGGCGCGTGGCGATCTGCGACGCCATCCAGTCGCGCATTTTCCTGCGCATGAACATGGCGTTGGTGCAGATGTAAACGATCCGATTTTGCGCGAGCAATCCATTCACCAGCGCTTCGATATGCGGGTAAATGAGCGGTTCACCGCCGCAGATCGACACCATGGGCGCGTTGCACTCCTCCGCCGCGCCGAGGCAGTCCTCCAGGCTCATCATGTCCTTGAGCGACGTGGAATATTCGCGAATCCGCCCGCAACCGGTGCAAGTCAGGTTGCAGGTGTGCAACGGTTCAAGCTGAAGCACCGTGGCGAACTTCTTCGTGCCACGCAACTTGTGGCCGATCATGTAAGCCGCAATCTTCGTTGTTAATGCGAGCGGAAATCTCATAGGAGCGAGGATAGTAACAAGGGTCGCCGGCCTGTCAACGACCGTGAGTTAAGCTCTCGATACGCTAAATTGATTCGGGTCAGGCCTCCTCTTCGGATTTAACCTGCCGCAAATTAAAACGTCGCGCTGCTAAAGGCAATAACTGATTACGTCCCGGCGGCGTGCCAGCCACGGCGAATCAGACTCACGGCAATCGCCGCGAGAAGTAGCGCTACTATTTTCGATACGCCACGTAAGCCCTGCCTGCCCATCAAACGCGTGACCCAATCTGCATTCCAGAACGCGATCGCGACCAAGACGAGATTCAAGACGAGCGAGAGCAGAGTGAACAACAGGCCGACTGTGTCGACCAAAATAAGCAATGCGGTTAGTAACGCCGGCCCGGCGATCAGCGGCATGCCAAGCGGAACGACGCCAAATTCATCGCTGGCTTCGCGATCCTGTGACCCAAGACTCAGTAATTCGCGGCCCGCCAGACCCAGCAAGATCAGGCCACCGGCGACTTGAAAATCCGCAACCGTGATTCCAAGCGCAGCGAAAATAATCTTCCCCAGAAAAATAAAGCCGACAGCCAGGCATAGGGCGGTGAAGATTCCAAGAAGCGCCTGTCCTCTTCGATGTTCGCGCGAAGCACCGGCGCTGAGACCCATGAACACCGCCACGAGTCCAATTGGATCGATGGCGACAAAGACCGGGATGAAGGCGAGGAAAAATTTCTCAATCATGCGATTCGCGCAGGGATTTCACTTTACGCGATGAACGTTCTACACAATGTTCGCCGTCTTCAGCAATCAAACCTTTCCGAATGAAAAACTTGTGCCTGTCGATCTTGCTTTATGCGGCCGTCGTCGATCTCCCGGCCGCTGAACTGAAATCCGTCGATGACTTTCGCACCGCTGCCGCGAAGGCAAACGCGGTGCTGACGATTCCCGATTGGGAACAGAGGCCGGAAGCGATCGAGGCATCAATGAAAGATGCGATCGCTAAAGGAAACAGCGCGCTCGATCAAATCGGTGCCCAAGACCTGAGCAAGGTTACTTTCAAAAGCACCGTCGTAGCGCTCGACGATCTCACATATCAAGCCGGAATCACGGCGAACAGGGCAACGATCATCAAGGAGACAAACACGAATCCCGCCATGCGCACCGCTGCTGAGAACGCGGTGAAGGCTTTTCAAGAATGGGCGGTTGGGATCGATTATCGCGAGGACGTTTACAAAGCCATCAAAGCTTTTGCCGATACTCATCCGAAACTCACCGGCGAAGACGAAAAGCTGCTCAAGGAAACGTTGCGTGATTATCGCCGCGCGGGTCTAGAGTTGCCGCAGGATCAGCGCAAGGAAGTCGAACAGCTGCGCAAGGAATTGTCCAAACTCGGGACCGATTTCGATACCAACATCGTTAAAACTACTGCTCCGGTCATGTTTACAAAGGCTGATCTGGATGGAGTCCCGGAAAGCTTCCTCGCCTCGCCGGGAATCAAGACCGGCGATGACGTTTACACGGTGATGGCAAATGTTACCTGGCAATTCATCACCGTGGAGGAAAACGCGAAGAGCGAAGCGACGCGCAAGCAACTTTACGTCATTCACGACACCCTCGCGAAACACAGCAACGTTTCTGTTCTCAACCAAATGCTTGAGCTCCGGAACAAGATCGCGCTGCGGCTCGGTTACAAATCGTGGGACGATTACCAGACCGAAATCAAAATGGCCAAGACCGGGATGAACGCGGAAAAATACATCAACGATCTGGTCGCGGGTATCCAGCCGAAATTCGACAGTGAACTGGCGGAATTACAAAAACTAAAAGCCGCAGAGACGAACGATCCCAACGCCAAAATCATGGTATGGGACTGGCGCTACTACAGCAACCAGCGGAACAAACAAAAATACGACGTCGATAAGGAAGCGTTGCGCGCGTATTTCCCGTTCCAAAAAGTGCTCGATGGGATGTTTAACATTTATCAGAGCATCTTTGGTTTGAAATTTGAAAAGATCGCCGTGCCTTACAAATGGATCGATGATCTCCAGCTTTACCTGGTGACCGATGCCGCCAGTGGCGAGCCGCTCGGCATGTTTTACCTCGATATGTTTCCGCGCGAAGGAAAATTCAATCACTTCGCGCAGTTCGACATTATCAGCGGCAAACTATTGCCGGATGGCAAATATCAGCGGCCGACCGTCGCGTTGCTCTGCAACTTTCCACCCGCCACCGCCGACAAGCCGTCCTTGCTCACACACCAGGATGTAGAAACGCTGTTCCACGAATTCGGTCATGCTTTGCATTCCATTGTCACTCGGGCCAAGTACGGACGTTTCGCGGGGGCGCATGTGCCGGGTGATTTTGTCGAAGCGCCCTCGCAGATGCTGCAGAACTGGGTTTGGGACAAGAAGGTGCTCGACACGTTCGCGGCCGATTACCGCGATCCATCGAAAAAGATTCCGGCGGACATCATAAAAAAAATGAACGATGCAAAGCTGGCCAACGCTGGTGTTTTCTATCGGCGACAATTCGCATTCGCGTCACTCGACCTCGCCCTGCATGACCCGCATCCTGAAGAGATGCCTTACGATTGCGTCGCCATATCGAATCCGATTTTGGAAAAAGTTTTTCTTCCGATCGATCCCAGCACCACGTTCGTCTCCTACTTTGGGCATTTGAACGGGTACGACGCTGGTTACTACGGCTACGCCTGGGCGGATGCCATCGCCGCCGACATGGCCACTGTCTTTGAAAAAGCAAAGGAGGGTTACCTCGACAAACAAGCCGGCCTGAAATTGCGCCGCGAAATTTACGAACCCGGCGATTCGCGTGAGGTAACCATGTCCATCGAGAAATTCCTCGGTCGCAAGCAATCAATCGAACCGTTCCTGAAAAAGATTGGCGTGAAAGCTGACAACAAAAAGAAAGCCCCTGCGGGTCCCTCGCAGGAAAGCCGATAGGCTGTTGTAGAGGCGCTCGCCGCGGCGAGCGCCTGTCGAGGGCGTCCATTCTAACGCTCGGCGTTTGAAACAAAGGCTGCTACAACGTCTCGGTATGTTTTCCTCTCCCGAATCCGTGGAGCAATCGAGAAAAATTCGACGCCTTGACCCGCTGTTGGTCGCGGCGCTGTCGCTCGCGTTCCTTTTTTGTCTGCACGGCATCACGTGGGGACGGGTCGAATGCTGGAATCGCAGCCAAATCGCATTGCATAGTTTGCGCGCGTTGCGGCCGGGTGACTACTTGAAGCCGCCGTTTCACACCTACCTAAACCACATTTTCGTGGTGTGGCCGATAACTGGAGCTCTGAAAATCGCCCACGTGCCTGCGGAAAGAATGAAAATTGCCAACTCGGCAAAGCTAATCGGATCGCGGTTATTGACGCTTGCGCTTTATCTCGGCACAATCGCACTCGCTTATAGTTTTAGCCACCGCTCGTACGGACGATTTTCTGCCGCTGTCATCGCGTTTGCTTTCGCCACGAGCGCCGGATTTGTTGCTGACGCGCATTTTCTCACCGCCGATACCCCGCTTTTATTTTGGATGCTGGCAGCGTTTTGGGCGGCGCAGCGGGTCGCGTCAGCTCCCAGCACACGGAATTATGCCATTGCCGGCTTTTTGACCGGCATCGCAACCGCGACCAAATACAATGGCGTAGCAGTTGGAATCGCGCTTCTTGTCGCGCATTTCTTTGCCACGAAAAGCGCGAGCATTCGAAGCATGATTCTTAGTCGCCACCTCGCGATTGGGCTGGCTATGGCTCTGCTCGGATTTCTCTTCGGATGCCCGACTGCGCCTTATGAGCCAAAAAAATTCTGGCACGATTTCATCTACAACTACACCGTCACACCGCGTTACTCAGGTCAACCGGACCGTGTCAATTATCTTGGTGCTCTTGCCCGGATTCCGGAAATCGTCGGAATTCCCGGCGCGATTTTGATCGCCGGCCTCGCGATTTTAAGCTGCATTTTAATCCTGAGACGACGCGACCTCAGTGATGCTGCAACGCGTGGATTCATCCTAAGCAGCGCCGTATTTCTCCTCTATATTTTGAAAATAGGCACGTTTTCGCGAATGGAAACGCGCTATGTGTTGCCCGCCATTCCATTTCTGATTTTGATGGTTGGTCCAGCGCTGCAGGCGGTCGAAAGGCGAAAATGGATTCTCGCACTCCTCCTGCCGGTCCTGATCTACAACTGCCTTTGCAGTTATCTCGTCGGCAAGCGTTTCAACGATGATCCGCGGCTGAAGGCGCAGCTTTGGATGGTGAAAAATGTCTCGCGCGGAAGCGTGATTGAATCAAGCGCTACCAGTCCGCGTTGGTCAAAACTGCCGAATTTCGATGCCCATGAGGTTGATCTTGGTGAACCCGACCGGTCTGGCCCGCCAGCGGGAGACATCATCGACCTGCGCCTGCCGCACGTGTCGGGTCGCCTTGAGTTGTTCCGCAAGGTTTTTCCTAAATCGGTGCAACCCCTCGTTGCCGAGAACGAATCAAATCCCGACCAAGAGCTGTTCACCACGGCCGCCTTGGAGAAGCGCAATCCGGATTACATCGCCATTTATTCGCTGGATTATAACGTGCCCGGTGAAACTGTTCGCAGATATTACGGTGACCTTCTTACCGGGAAATTCCCCTACACCATTGTCTTCGATGGCGAAACCCCACGTGTGTCGGCATGGATTTATCCGCGCACGATCGATTCCCTGCGCGGACGCATTACCATTTTGCAGCGGAAAAGTTGAGGATCGTGGTTGTGGATCGAATCACCCGCCGGTCCCTCGCAGGAAAGCAGATAATTGTAGAGGCACTCCCCGCGGCGAGCGCCTATCGACGCGTCAATTGCTCCATCTTGGCGTTTGACACAAACGCCGCTACAACGTTTGGGTATATGACGAAAATGACACGGTTGTTTGCTGCAATCCTTTGCTTCGCCGCGGCTTCGCTGTTCGCGGCGGACGAAATGGCGGAGCGTTTGCAACCAGCGCTGGAAGCGATCACGCCGGACGGGTTGCTCGCGCACATCAAAGTTCTTGCATCGGATGAATTCGAAGGACGCGCGCCGGGAACTAAAGGCGAAGAACTTTCGGTCCAATACGTCAGCGACCAGTTCAAGCAGATTGGACTGAAACCGGGAAATCCGGACGGGACTTACACCCAGGAGGTTCCTCTGGCCGGGATCAAAAGCGAACCACGGATGTCGTTCACGGTTGGCGACAAAACGGTCGATCTCAAAAATCAGGATGATTTCGTTGCTTCCTCGGCGCGTCTCCAACCGGAAATCAAGATCGACAAGTCAGACGTGATCTTTGTCGGATACGGCGTCGTCGCCCCGGAGTACGGCTGGAACGACTACAAAGATGTCGATGTGCGCGGCAAGACGCTGCTGATGTTGATCGGCGATCCGCCGTTGCCGGATCCGAAAGATCCGTCAAAACTCGACGACAAAATGTTTAAGGGAAAAGCGATGACCTACTACGGCCGCTGGACTTACAAATACGAAATCGCAGCGCAAAAAGGCGCGGCCGCGGCGATCATCATCCACGAAACCGAACCGGCGGCTTATCCATGGCAGGTGGTGAGATCGAGCTGGGGCAAAGAAAACTTCGAGCTCGATAATCCAAACAAAAACATGGACGCGGTTTCGGCACGTTCGTGGATCACGTCCGATGTTGCGAAGAAAATGTTTGCGGAATGCGGCAAGGATTTCGACGCGCTGAAGAAATCGGCGATCACAAAAGAATTTCGACCGGTGGCGTTAAAGGCCAAAGCTAACATCGAGATCAAACAGCAGATTCGCGCGTTCAAATCGCACAATGTTATCGGCAAACTCGAAGGGGACGATCCGAAATTGCGGGATGAATACGTTATTTATACCGCGCACTGGGACCACCTCGGACGTCATCCCGAATTACAGGGCGATCAGATTTTCAACGGTGCGATCGATAATGCGTCGGGTGTCGCGTCCGTGATTGAGCTTGCGACTGCGTTCACAAAATTAAATCCGCCGCCGAAACGCTCGGTCTTGTTCATGGCGACGACAGCCGAAGAAGCGGGATTGCTCGGCGCGAAATTTTACGCGGAGCATCCGCTGTATCCGCTGGAGAAAACTCTGGCCGACATCAACATCGACGGCATCAATCCGTGGGGGAAAACGCACGACCTCGAAGATCTCACCAACAGCAATTCAGCCCTGGACGATTTGTTAGGCCAGGCAGCTGCGCGACAAGGCCGCGTGATGAAACCGAACAGCGAACCGGAGAAAGGCGGCTTCTATCGGGTCGATAGTTTCGAATTCGCCAAAGCCGGTGTCCCCGTGGTGCACGCAGCCCGCGGTATCGACATCATTGGCAAGCCGCCAGAATACGGAAAGCAGAAGCGCGACGAATTTGTGGCGAAACATTACCACCAGCCGTCTGACGAAGTTGATCCTACCTGGGACCTCTCCGGCGCAGTGCAGGATGTTCAACTTTTGTTCGAAGTCGGCTACCAAGTCGCCAACGGCGACAAATTTCCGGAATGGAAACCCGGGAGCGAGTTCAGGGCAAAACGCGATGCAATGCTGAAGAAGTGATTGGATTAGACGGAATTTTTCGATCTAATTCTTGTTAGGCGTAGCATGCGCGCAACCCGATGTTTCCGATAAGCAGTGGCTCGACCTTAGCGCATGCGCTGCGTAGCAAGCGCAATCATCTCCGAGACGCTGGTTTTACTGCGCTCGTGCGCGACCTTCCCGTATTCCGTCAGGTGAGACGGCATTACTCTGAGCGATGGCAGCCCGCTCAGATGCGGAGTTGTCGGCGAGGATCGCCAGTCTCACGGATGGCATCTTGCGTCAGCTCCCAGAATCCGAAGATTTTACCAAGGCGTCTTGCAGCGGCGGTTCGAGAGTGCGATGGAGATGCATACATTGCACACTTTCATCAATTCCATGAAGCCAATAGCCTCCATTGCGAAGCACTTAGCGTTTTTGCAACGACACATTGCTGCCTTCGCTTATCTCGTTTCTCGTTAGGCGCAGATGGACGCGGCATCGCGGGGCTATTTGTCGGAGTGTCAATACGGCTCCGCAGACGCACCTCACGTCGGCGTCTGACACAGACGCCCTACAATTTTCATGATTATTGCCGACAGCAACGAAACTGAGTTGCAACACAGCGGATTAGATGGTTGAATCGCAACCTGCGACTCTGAAAATCTGAATGGGCTCTCTCAAGAAAAGACGGAAAGCAAAAATTGCCAAGCATAAGCGCCGCAAGCGCATGAGGGCGCATCGGCACAAGAAGCGTCTGCGGTATAAGGTGTAATCTGTACCGGCCCGGCGACCAGAGAACGTCCAACGCTCAACGCCGAACGCCCAACGTCCAATACTGAAGAGCGATGCGCACGCATCATTGCGCCACGTTCCTTACAGTGGTGGGCGCGTCGCCTGCATTCCAGAGCGCAGCCGGCACGGCTGCCACTACAGGTTTGAGGCTGGCCTGCCAGCCGTAGCCTTGGCGAAGGCTGGTTTGCCGAACACGGCGCGGAAAGATAAGATTAAGCATGAGAGGAGCGGAAGAGGCGGGGCGTTTCGGTGCGCCAGTGTTTTTTGTTTTCACTGGCTATCTTCGTGGCCGCAAGCAGCATTGCAGCTGGCCGCCCGCCGAACACTTCATCGCCAAAAGCGGTGTCCTCATCGGCGACGACAAAGAAAGCCTCGCGCCAGGATGATTCGCTCAATCCCAAACCCGCTCCCGATCTTGCCTTGCGCACTGGCGGCGCGCACAAAGCGGATGCGCTCGCGCATTTTGTTGAAGGAATGGCGTTTGAAGAAAATGGCGAGATGGATCGCGCGCTGGAGGCTTATCGCAAAGTGCTCAATGTCGATCCCGGCCAGGCGCAACTCGCCGCGCGTGTAGCCGGTTTGCTCATACAGCAGGAAGATTATCCACAAGCAATTGACGTTCTCAAAGACGCGATCAAGGCAAACCCGAATAATGCCGAGCCTTATCAGCAACTTGCATTCATCTATCTGAAGTATCTCAAGAAAACGGATCAAGCCATCGATTATGCCAACCGCGCGATCGCCCTGAATCCGGGAGACGCGGAAGGTTACCAGCGCCTGGTCGAAATCGAAGTTGCAACCGGACAGGAGAAAAAGGCGCTCGAAGTTCTGGATCGCGCCGCAAAAGTTCGCAGTAACGATCCCGCTTTCTGGATGCGGCTCGGAAAGCTTTACATGGCCATTCTCTTCAAGTCTGACTCGCAGCCGAAACCGGATGAATTGAAAAGAACGAACGAGATTTTCAAAAGAGCAGCCGAACACGCCGGAGACGATCCCGCGGTCCTAAAGGAGATAGCAGATTATTACGCGGCATCCCAGCAACTGAAGGAAGCGATCCCGCTTTATCTGCGCGCTCTCGAATTGCAACCGGACGACGCAAATGCGCGAGAGAAACTGGCAACTGGTTTTATCCTGACGAACCAACGCGGCAAAGCGGTCGAGATGCTCGAGCAAATCATCAAAGAGCATCCTGAAAAATATCAATCCTACGATTTACTGGCACAGGTGCTGGATGATGAAGCACGATCACTGCAGCGCGCAAATCGCATCGAGGAAGCCAAAGCGAAGTTTGCAAAAGTGGCCGCGAATTATGAGCAAAGTCTGTTGATTAATCCAAATCATCCCAGCACTTATTTGCATCTGGCAGAGTTGCTTCTCGGACCGTTGAGAGACGCAGATCGCGCGGTGAAACTGCTGACGGAAGCCCGGCGCCGGTTTCCCGGCGCGCCGGAGATTGTTTACTATCTGGCGATCGCTCAGCGCGAAGCGAAGCAGAGCCAGCAAGCCGTGGCGACTTTCGAGGAAGCGTTGCATGAAGCGCAAATCGATGAGGATGATGATGTGATCAATGCCAAGTTTTACTTCAACTACGGAGCGGCGGCCGAGCAGGCTGGTCTCTACGAAAAGGCGGCTGATTTGCTCCGAAAGTCAATTTCGCTCGACCCGGCAAATTCGGCGGAGGCCTACAACTACATTGGATACATGTGGGCGGATCACAATATGAATCTGGATGAAGCTGAAGCCATGATTAGGCGCGCCCTCGAGAGCGAACCAAACAACGCTTCCTATATGGACAGCCTTGGTTGGGTGGAATTTCGCAAGGGCAAATTTGATCAAGCTTTAAACGACCTGCTTCGCGCCGCAAAGGCCGTGGAGCGCGACGATCCGGTCGTATTTGAACACATTGGCGACACTTACCTGAAATTGAACCGTGTGCCGGAAGCACTGGACGCCTGGCAAAAAGCGCTGGCGCTCGATCCGAAAAATAAAACGCTCACGGATAAGATTGAGGGCACCAAGAAAACAATTAGCAAAGATTTGCCGTAAAAACAAATCCGACGTAGTGACCGTTCGAAGACCGAAGATCGAACAGCGAAGCGGCCTCTCTGCTGCTGCAGCACGGCAGATATCCAACGTTCAACGCCCAACGCTCAACACTCAACGTCGAAGGAAGCGATGCGACGTCATTGGATGTTGGAGGTTCGACGTTGAGAGTTTGTCCATCTAACATGAAGGAGTATCCCACACCCTGGCAGCGCAAGATGATGTGGGCGGCGCTGACTGCCTGCTTTGTGCTTCTTCTCGTCGTTGTCCTCGGCGCAGTGATTTGGGCCGGGGCGAATATCATTAGTTTCCTCCAGCCAATCCTGATCCCGGTGGCGATCGCCGCGATTCTCACTTATTTGCTCGACCCGCTGGTGACGAAAATGTCTCGCGGGACACTCAGTCGCACCAAAGCCGTGGCTCTTGTTTTCGCGATTGGCTTTTTCGCTTTGGGAGGATTGGGGGCGTGGCTTGTCCCGACCATCTCGATCCAGAGCGCGAATTTTGCCAGACAAGTTCCTGCCTACACCGACCGAGTGCGGGATTACATGGTCGATCTTATCTATCGATTCGACCAAACATTCGGGTTACCAGGGGGAGCGCACGGGAAATCTGCATCCACGAGCTTTACGAACTGGCTCATCGGCCCCGCGGCATCTCCTTCTCCCCGGGGACAACCAATAGCGACTCCGGCAGCGTCGCCAGGAGCCACTGCGCCTGCCACCGAAATGATTGCCCCAAGCCCGCCGAAGCTCACCACCGCAGAACGCCAGCGCATTCAAGCTTACGTAGAAAAACAAATGCCGAAGTTGGAGCAAGCGCTCCCGACCATGTTGGAAAAGTTCTGGGACATTTTGAAGAAGAGCATCGGCGGATTTCTTGGCGTCACAGGTTTTCTGCTCAGTCTCATTCTGGTGCCGATTTATTTGTTTTTCTTGCTGAATGAAAAACCGCGGATCCAACAGCGGTGGAAAGAATACCTGCCGCTGCGCGCGTCGCCCTTCAGAGATGAAGTCGCGGACGTGTTGTCGGAAATCAATCGTTACGTCACGGCGTACTTTCGAGGCCAACTACTGGTGTGTCTCGTGGATGGCATACTCATCGGCGTTATCCTCACGATTTACCCCGGTTTGAATTTTGCGCCAGTAATCGGCGTGATGGTGGTCATCCTCACGATGATTCCGTACATCGGAATCATCATCTGCTGGATACCAGCCGTCCTGATCGCCGCGTTTCAATGGGGCGACTGGACGCATCCCATTATTGTGACGGTAATTTTCATCGTCATACAAAATCTCGAAGGCATTTTTTACGCTCCTCGAATCGTCGGGAATTACGTCGGGTTACATCCGATGACGGTGATCGTGTCGATCTTTGCCTGGGGTCTAATCATTGGCGGGGTAATCGGTCCGCTCCTTGCCGTGCCGCTCACCGCGGCAATGAAGGTTCTTCTGGCGCGCTACGTTTGGGGGCGACGCCTACGAGAACAGACTACCGAACAAACCGAGGCAGCTCTTGCAGTTCAAGAACCCGAGATAGCAACGCATCATTAGGGCAGGAAACAGCAGGCGTGGCCGGACAAAGGGAACCAATGCGCGCGAAAACAGGACACGAAATGGCGGAACGGATCAAACACGCCGGGCGCGGAGCAGAGCACCAGTCATCGCCCGGTTCAGAGCCGTTTTTCCAACGCCGGTTCTGGCCAGCCCGTCTGGCTGTTTTGATTACCGCATTGGTAATCGCTTTTTTGCTGGGCGCGCTTTTCGTCAGCTACGGCTCAAAATTATATGAGGACTGGCGGCAAAAGCGTTTGTTGCACCGGGCTGCTGCATTGCTCCAGGAGGGAAAACTCACCGAAGCATCGCAGACGGCGCACGAGCTCCTGGCACGACATCCCGATTCTTTGCCGGCGCTCTACATTTTGGCGGAGGCAGCGGAACAACAAAACCTCGAAGAGACCGTCTGGCGGCGCGAGCAAATAGCACGATTGCTCCCGAAAGACCCGGACAGTCAGCTCAATCTCGCTTCCGCAGCGTTGCGTTTTGGAAAGCTCGATCTGGCGCGAGAAGCGCTCGATCGGGTCGCTCCGACTGATCGGGACAGGGCACCATTTCACGTCGTTGCAGGCTGGCTGGCTCGCGCCGAAGGGAATCTTGCCGAGCAGGAAGAACAGTTCGCTGCCGCGGTAAAGAAAGAGCCCAGCAATGATCTTTATCAGTTCAACCTCGCCGCGCTGCGAATTCACGCCAGTGATGCGGGAAAAAGCGCGAAAGCACGCGATACTCTTCAGCGACTAAGCAAGGTGGCTCCTTACCGAACAGGCGCACTGCGGGCGTTGCTTAATGATGCTGTGGCACGCAACGATCTCGCCGCAGCGGATAACTTTGCGCAACAACTCCAGATGTCGCCTGAGGTCACATTCGGTGATTATCTCCTCTGCCTGAACTTTTACCGAAAGCTCGATGAGAAAAAGTTCCGCCTGCTACTGGAAAAAGTGAAACCATTTGCTGCGCGCAATTCGTCCGATCTCGCATCGCTCATGGACTGGATGAATCATAACGGACTGGCAGGCGATGTTGTTAAGTGGATCGACAAGTTGCCGGCAGAACAGCTGAGATCACCGCCGACATCCATCGCAGTCGCGGACGCATATGCGACAGTAAAAAATTGGTCGCGCCTGAAACGCTGGACGCGCAGTCCCGCGACTGCGGGATGGGGCGACTCCGAATACCTGCGTCTCGCGTATCAGGCAATTGCCACTCGGCAATCACAGTCTCGTAACGGTGGATCTGCTAACACGGAATTCGAAACGCTGTGGCGCTCCGCGGAACAATTAACAAAAGAACGGCCGGAACATGCACTGGCGCTCGCGCGTCTGGCCTCGAAATGGGAACTCGAGAACGAATCTGAGGAGCTCTGGCAGCGCGTCGCGGAAAATCCTCCGATGCGGCGTGAGGCGCTTGAGGCGCTTCGCCGACTTTATCGCACAAAGAATGAAACAGGAAAGCTTTACGATGTTCTTCAGCGCCTTCATGAGAGCTCTCCCAACGAGGCGCCGATCACAGCGGACCTCGCCCGGCTCGGTCTTGACCTTGAGCAAAATATAGAGCGGTCGCATCAACTAGCCAAAGAGGCGTACGATCGCGCCCCCAAGGAGGTGAATTGCGCCGTCACTTACGCGTTTTCCCTGTCTCGTCTGGGCAGAAACCCCGAAGGCCTTGCGATTATAGAAAATTTGCTGCCCGACCAGTTGCATGATGAGCATGCAGCCGTTTACGTCGCGCTGTTGCTGGCTGAGGCAAGCCAACTCGATGGCGCACAGGAGTACATCGCGGCAGCCGAGAATGGAAAGATTTATCCGGAAGAGAAGAAACTGCTCGAGGAAGCGAAAACCAAACTCGCAGCTGCTTCTGCAAGTCCGTCGCCAGCGATTTCATCGACCCCAGTGGAGTTGAGTCCGACGCCAACGGCTTCACAGCGTTGAAGCGTTATAGCGCAGTCAACTCTGTCATCGCTACTGCGCACCACGCTTCCACGTCGCTGCGGCTCCTCGTCGGTGAAATGCAGCAGACAGCTTTAAGTGCATCGAAAGTAACTTCCGCAGACGGCACCTTGATCGAACTTGCCAATTCGCGCCGCTCTGCGGCTGGCATTTTCTTGTACAGCAGACTCAAGTGCGGCTTGAGCTCGTAGTGGGACGAATCTTGCGCAGCGCCGCGAATAATTTCATTAAGTTGCCGCAGCTCTGCATTCATCACGAATTGCACAAAGAGCGTTTTGATGAACTCACTGGAGTGGTTGATCTCAAGCGCTTTGAGCTTGATTGGTTTCCAGGCACGCCCGGCTTCTGAGAGCGCATTTTCAGCCGCATCTGCGCGATTTGCTCCGACATAAATCGTCACATGCGGCTCGAAAAGGGGCGCGTCATATCGGCGCGCGAGATCGTCGATCAATCCCTGAAAAAAACTGTGCGCCGGCTCCGCCGGGAATAAGCCAGTAAGCAATGACGGAGGAATTCGTCTATGTTAATCTTTGACATAAACGCGCTAACTCCACTTCTGCAATTCGACAATATTGCCTTCGGGATCTCGCGCATAGACAACCCGAAGGAGACCAACACCATTTACTTCTGTTGTGGCAATGTTTCCGACTGCGTGCCGCTACCAGCCGCAATTACTGCCTGCAACGCCTGGTCCACATCGTCAACCGCAAATGCGATATGAGCGAACCCGCACTGATTCGCTCCCGGCAGGCGCACCCGATCAACGAGTTCGTCATAGTTGAAAATCTCAAGTGTGGGACCATCCTCGCCATAGCCAGGCAGACGCAAATGCACGCCGGTAAGATGTGCGATTCGAAGCGAGGTCACACTGTCGAGCCAGGCGCCGGACATATCCCGTTCAGGGCCTTCGGGTCTCGCATCCGAACACCTCGCAATAGAATCGAACCAATTTCTTCCAATCTCTGGCAATCAGATTTGTGTGAACGTACTTCGCTCGGATTGGCATTGTTTCCTCGATAAGCTTTATAAATACCACAACCTATCTGCCGATGTCATTCTGAGCGGAGCGAAGAATCTCTGATCTTTCCTAGATGAGTGCGTAGAAATAGAACCGAAGATGTTTCGCTTCGCTCAACATGACAGTAAGACTAGAGTTGGCTGAACTTGTCTTATGCCGACGAATGTTCTGGGAACAGAATTGAAATGTTGTTGTCGCGATCCGATGACCGGATTTTACCGCGACGGCTTTTGCCGAACAGGTCCGGAAGATGTCGGCCAGCACACGGTTTGCGTTAAAGTCACACAGGAGTTTCTGGATTTCTCCGTGCTCGATGGAAACGATCTGGTCACGCCGCGTCCGGAGTGGGGTTTCCCCGGACTGAAGCCGGGCGACAAATGGTGCGTGTGCGTCACGCGCTGGAAAAACGCGCTTGATCACAACCGCGCCGCTCCTGTTGATCTTGAAGCCACGCACGCCTCCGCGCTTGAATTTGTCACGCTGGAAGAACTAAAGGCGTACGCGTTGAAATAGGCCAGCGCACACACGGTTGAATCCCAGTGAGTTTGCCGCCACGCTAGAACGGAAATTGAAGCTTCCATTTAGTCTTTTCCTGGCGCTGCGGTATTTGAAACCGAAGCGGACGTTTCTCTCGATCATCACATTGATCTCCGTTATTGGCGTGATGCTCGGCGTGACGGTGTTAATTCTTGTGATTTCGGTGATGACCGGATTCGATCGGGAACTGCGCCAAAAAGTGATCGATTTCGATGCGCACATTCTCGTGAGCTCCGAGGACGTGTTCCGCGATTGGCGAACACTCAAAACGAAGATCGACAATACGCCGGGCGTCGTCGCGACCGCCCCTTACATTCAAGGACCGGTGATCGTGGAATTTCAGAACCGGCGGCTCGCGCCGCTGATTCGCGGTATCGATCCCGTGCAGGAAGAGAAAGTCGATTCCCCTGCAAAAATTCATCAAATACGGCAAGCTCGATCTGGAAGGCGAATCAACCGTGCTCGGGATTGAGCTCGCGCGAAAACTGCAGGTGAGCATCGGCGACAAGGTGACGATTTATTCGCCCGGCAATCTCGGCCAGATTCTCGACAGCATTAAGAAACTGGAGAACGCCAAGGGCGAAGAAGAGAAAAAAGCGATCGACGAATTGCGCGATGTGATTCTCCCGAAAGAACTGACTGTCACCGGCATTTTTGAGACTGGCCATTACCTGCACGATTCCGAATTTCTGCTCGTGCCGGTTTACGTCGGGCAGGAGTTATACGGCTTGGAGACGCGTTGCACGGCATCACGGTCAAGACCGACAACCCATACGGCGCCGAACGCGTGAAACAGGCGATCCAGCAATTTCTCGAGCCGCCACAATACGCGCAGACCTGGATCGACATGAATCGCCAATATTTCGAAGCGGTGCGGCTCGAGCGCACCGTGATGTTTTTCCTTTTGTTCTTCATCGTGGTCGTCGCGGCTTTCGGAATCATGAGCACGCTCATCACCGTGACGGTGCAAAAGCGGCGCGAGATCGGAATTATGAAAGCGCTCGGAGCGAACATCGCGCAAATCATCTGGGTCTTTCTTGGCCAGGGAACAATCGTCGGTCTTTTTGGAACGATCACTGGCTCGGGCTCGGGATGACGCTGATCCGTTACCGCAACGAATTCAGTCACTGGCTGGCATCGACGTTGCACATCGAGATTTTCCCGCGCGAAGTTTATCAATTTTCGTCGATTCCGGCCGAAGTCATTCCGCACGACGTTGCGATCATCTGTATCAGCGCGTTTTTCATCTGTTCGTTTGCGGCACTGATCCCCGCCTATTTCGCCGCGCGCTTCGATCCGGTGAAAGCGCTGCGTTACGAGTAAGGGACGGCGTGCGCAGCCTGCGGAACATAGGCTTGCAGCCTGTGTGCCCAGCGGGTTTGGAACCCGCTCAGTCGATCAGTAGACAGCATGTCTGCTGGCGCACAGGCAAAATGCCTATGTTCCGATTTGCTTGCTTTTCCGACCTGATCGATCGGTCGGCGCGATTCGCGTGAGGAATCGCTCCAAGACGCGAACCGCGTAATCATATCCTTCGGGCCATTCGCTTTGGCGCGGGCCGGCAACATTAAGAATGTTGATCTTGTGCTTGCGGACAAAATCGGCAATCAATTTCGCGGCGTCTTCAGCGGAAATTTTTGACGCGTCGATCAACTCGTGCGGCCGTTGTTGCTCGACGCAAAAGCGGACTGTTTGCTCAGTGCCGCCGCCAAGTTTGCCCGGGTAAATGATGACAGTTCCATCAGAATCTTTTACGTTCTGCAACGTGCGCTCGGTGAACCCGCCAACTTCCAATTCCTGAACTGGATAGTGATCCGGAATCCTGCCGAATTCATCGAGGCGTCCAGCCGGACACCATCCGCCGCACTCGATTCCGTGCTTCAGCGCGACATCGAGCGCCGCGCGATCAACGCCTGTTTGCCCACCCGAGATGATTTTCACCTGCCCTGCGACGCATTTCAGTCGCCGGTCGGAACAATATCAGCGCGCTCGACCATCAGGATCACCGTTCGTTCAGGCGCGCGGGTGCGATGGCGCACACCTTTCGGCACGACGAAGCCCTGTCGCGGCGCAAGATCGATTACGCGATCTTCGAGATCGATCAGGAACCGCCCATCCAGCACGAAAAAGAATTCATCGATGTCTTTGTGTTCGTGCCAGTGATATTCGCCTTGAACGACCGCCATCCTGACGACTGAATCGTTCACCTTGCACAGCGTCTGGTTGTACCATTTGTCCGTGCAGGCGTCGGCCAGCTTCTGCACATCAATCAGTTCAAGCGGCCCGTGCAGAATGTTCAGGTACGTTTTGTATGGAAACTCTTCAACGGGTGTTTTCGTGGCCATAAGCTTGAATTTACCAAGGAGCCTTCTTCTCCAAATTCAATTTCCTGCGTTCCTGCTTTCCTGATTCATTCTTCGCCGTCGAAATAATCGGTCTCCTGACCTTTAATAACGACGCGATCGGCGGCTGACGACTTGTTCACTTTCCATTTCCCGCTGTCGGGATAATACGCGGATTCCCCGATCGGATTATCTGCGATGACATAGAAAATGAAATCTTCGTCGCCAGAGTTGATCAGTTGATGCGGTTCGTCTGGGCCGAAAATGAACGCGTCCCCAGGCACAACTTCCGTCCTGCCGTCTTTGTGGCGAACAGTGCCTTTTCCGGAAATCACCAAATACAATTCCCATTGCGCCGAGTGCGCGTGGTAAGGGAAATTGGATTTTCCTGGCGGCACCCGGTTCCATTCCAAATCAAACGGGTGCCGCTTGGACAGGTCGAGCGAAGCCGGCTCGCGTCCCAGCGCTTCAGAAATTCCTTTGAAGGAGACGGCGTATTTTCCGCCCGGCGATTGCCACGGCTCTTCTTTGATTTCGTTCAGGTTTACTTTGCGCATAGCAGGGCTGAGCGTCTGACACAGACGCCCTACAATTTGAGATCATTCTTCGCCATCGAAGTAATCGGTCTCAGTTCCTTTCACGATCAGTTCTTCGGATCCTTCCCTCGCCACCGCCCACTTGCCGCTGTCGGGATAATAACAGGAATCACCTGTTGCGCCGCCGCTGCGCGGATTATCGGCGATCACGTAATAAACAAAATCCTCATCGCCGGCATTGCTAAGCTGATGTGCTTCGCCAGGCTGAAACAGAAACGCGTCGCCCAGGTCCAACTTCGGTTATTCCGTTCTTGTCGCGCACATTGCCGCGGCCGGAAACGACGAGATAAAGCTCCGATTCCGCCGCATGCGCGTGATAGGGGCAAAGCGATTTGCCTTTCGGTATCCGCACTAGCGCGAGATCAAACGGATGCCGCTTCGACAGATCGAGCGACTCCGGTTCGCGCCCAAGCGCAACCGAAATGTTCTTCATACGCGGCCAAACTTTCCTTTCGGCGATTTTTTTTCCTGCTCGGGAACGTCTTTCAGATTGATCTTTCGCATCGTCGTTCTTTACGCCCTATCGCTTTCCATGCCAACTGGCAAAAGCACCGGCAGCAAAGGCGCGACGACAAAAAATGTTATCAGCGCTAGGATCGTTGTGGCGATCGAAACGCCCAGGGGCAGGTAGCCCCCGTTAACCAATCCGAGATAACACATCGGCACTCCGCCCAGCCAAACGATCACGCCGACGAAAAATGCGAGGACCATTTGTGACCCGCGCCAACTGGGGATCGCGAGCCGATAGACAGCACACAACACGAACGCGAGAACAAAATCGGAAACGAATTGAAGGATCGCGTGCACGAGGGGCGAAAAGGGTGAATGCATCGGCGGTGGCGCGACCGCGCCTGCTTGTTCCCACATCGAGCCGAGCAAGAAAACATTCCCCGCCCAACCTGTGAGATTGAGCACGAAACCGATCACTAAGCCTGCAATGGTAAATCGCCGCATCAGTTTATCTCGTAAACGCCGCCAAATGGCCGTCTTGCCTGCCAGCCTTGGCACTCGTCAATCCTTCTACATTCGACCTTGCGTATTATTCGGACTCAAGTCGCTTTCTCGTCATAATTGAGAAGACGGCTATCCCTGCCCAGATGAGGTTCACGAATGTGGAAGGATAAGAGCCATAAAAGATCGTGTTTACGGCCAACAGAAGACTCCCGCTGATATTGAGGAGTTGGTACGTAGCCGAATCTCCTTCCAATTTCTTATGGGAAATCATCGCGTAAGCGACAAGGAGAGCTGCTGCTCCCACCCATCCGATCGCATCAAACCATACAGCATTGTTCATACTCTCGAATCTTTATAGTAACGAATACATCATACCGTCCATTTCTTCGGCAGCTTTTGTTTCATTTCTTTAACTGACTCGAAGAGGTCACCGCGTTTTTCGACGCGGGCGAGGACCTGATCGGTGCGGAATTTCAAAAGATTGGCTTTTTTCTTTTTCAGGCATTTTTCAACCTCGTCCCAAGCGATCGGAGTGGAAACAGTCGGTTCTTCTTTCGCGCGGAGGGAATAAACACAAATAGTGGTTTTGTGTTCGTCGTTTTGGCTCCAATCGACGAACACTTTGCCTTTGCGCACCGCCTTGGACATGTTCGAGGTTACGAGATCGGCGTGTTCGTGCTCCAGATACTGGGCAAGTGCCAGCGACAAGTTCTTGGTCTCATCGTAGGTGACTGCCGTGTTTAGCGGCACGTAAACTTGCAAACCCTTCGAGCCACTCGTTTTCGCAAACAATTTCAGTTTCATTTGGGCCAACAAATCGCGAAGCCACAGCCCGACCTGACAGCACTGGACGATGTCAGCGGGCGCGCCGGGGTCGAGGTCGAAGACCATCATGGTCGGGCGTTCGATCTTATTTTTGCGCGACAATGATGTGTGCAGCTCGAGGTCCGCCAGGTTTGCGGCCCAGACGAGCGTAGGCAGATCGTTGGCGAGGCAATAGTGTATGATCCGCTGATTGCCTTCGCTCCAAACTTTTGCCGTCTGCACCCATTTCGGCCGATGCGACGGACAGTTCTTTTCGTAGAAAAACTCGCCTTCAACGCCATCGGGATAGCGTTTCATCGTCAACGGACGATCCTTCAAATGCGGCAACAGGACCGATGCGATCCGAATGTAGTAGTCGATCACCTGTCCTTTGGTAAATCCGACCTTCGGGTAAAGGATCTTGTCCAGGTTCGATACCTGAATTTTGCGGTCTTCGACGATCAGCTCGGCTTTGTTGGGCATACGCGACGCAAACGTCCAACGCCCAACGTCCAACGTCCAACAAATTGACGCACGCGCAGGGGAGCGTGTTGTCCGGAATGTCATCCTGAACGTAGTGAAGGATCTCTCACAGGCTGGTCGGTCACGCTGATCACTCTGTGTGATTCGGCTTCGATTGGGAGGTCTCTCCCCAGCTACTTGGTCGTTCGTCTTGGAGGTCATCTGGTTATCAGGGGTTGCAAGTAGCTGGGTCGAGATGACAGCGTTCTTCAGGCGAAGAAACGCTCGGGCGAGAGCATCGGCTTGGGTTTGCAGATGCGCGCGACGCAATGCTCCCAGCTTTCGTGTCCGCTGAGGATTTCAATTTCCACCCGCAGAAAATAGATCGGCACCTTCAGTTCCGCTTCTGGCAAACGCGGCATCCGCACCGAATCTTTTTCGGTGGTCACAATCATCGCCAGGTCGCGACGGATACAACGCTTGATAAAGCTGATCAGTTCCGCCTCGGTGTAATAGTGATGATCGATGTAGCGCTTCGCGAGATCGACACGCGCCCCGAGTTTCTGCAAAGCGTCCTCAAAGCTTGCGGGCGCCGCAATCGCGCAGAGCGAGCCGATGAACGTGTCCCGCAACGCATCGAGCGGCAGTCGTTCGCCCGTAAAAACATTCTGGAGATAAAGCGGTTTATGCGCGCATTCGATGACTTCCGCGGTGCGATTGTAACGCCGGATGCGTCTCATCAGATCGAAATTAGGCTCGCCGGTGTTCTTTGTGATAAAGATATAGCTGGCGCGGCGAAGATTGCCCGGCGTTTCACGCAACGTGCCCCGAGGGAGCAAGAATTCGTTTCCGAAAGGCGCTTGTCGATCTACCAGCACCATGTCCAGCCGATGTTTGAGATGCAGATACTGAAACCCGTCATCGAGCAATAACGTATCGACCTGCCACTTATCGATGGCGAATCGCCCGCTTTTGACACGGTCTTTGTCCACCAGCACGATTACGTTCTTCAAGTTATGCGCGAGCATGTAAGGCTCGTCACCAGCGATCAACGAGTCGAGCAGCAATGATTTGCCATCGGAGACAACCCGGGGAGGATCGGGGTCTCCGCGAAACCAGCTCAGCCAGCTTCGCCTGCGCGGCACGCTCTTGTAACCGCGGGTCAGAATAGCAATGCGCCGTCCACCCGCCTGCAGGGCGCGGGCAAATTTCTCAACAATCGGCGTCTTGCCCGTGCCACCGACGGTAAGATTGCCGATACTGATCACCAGACAGCCCAGCGTGCGTTCGCGGAAGACTCTTTTCCGATAGAGATAAAGCCGCAGCTGCACCACGCGGTCGAAAATGAATGAAAGCGCGTAAAGAATCCCGCGCAGCATCGACGCTCGAATGCCATGGCGGCGCTCGAGAACGACGTCGATGCCAAACTCCTCTAATTTTTCAAGCCGGCGGCCCATTAAGAATTGATTGGTGAAAAGTGATTAGCGACTGATGAGAACCTTCGCGCCGTGATTGTCCGCGTGCGTGATAATTATTCGCGCGGGGATCGCGCCCATTGCACGCAACATCGCCTGCCCCACTTCCTTTGCCGACCGAAGCGTGACGGCGGCAATTGTCGATCCGCTGCCGCTGAGGAAGGCGCCAAGCGCGCCGGCTTTCTCGGCGGCGGCGACCACCGCTGGGAGAAAGGGAACCAGTTTTGTGCGAAACGGCTGGTGAAGATGATCGGCAAAAACGCCACGAAGTTTTTTGTAATCTTGTGATACGAACGCGGCCGTAATTGCGCACGCATTTGCACAATTCTCGACCGCGTGGGCATGTGAAATCTTTGAAGGCAGAACATTTCGTGCTCTCGAAGTTTGAATTTCAAGGTCAGGAACCAAGAGAACGAAATACAATCGCGGCGAGACCGCGAAGCGCTGAATGGTAGGGACGTCGCGCTGCCCCGAAGCTGTCCGGATCGGCCCAGCGCGCCGACGCTGCCACAGTGAACCCGCCGAAAGTTGCCGGCGCAGCGTTATCAGGATGTCCTTCCAATTCGGCGCATGATTGGAAGATCTTCAATCGATCGAGCGGATTGCCGCTGAGCCGGTTGAGCGCAAGCAAGATGCCCAGGCGAATCGTTGCGCTGCTGCCCAGGCCACGGGACCGCGGAATTTGTTCCGCAATTAAACAGGAAAACGAAAACGCGCGGCGGCGGGCCTGGTTAAAAAATCGATCCGCTGCCTCAGAGACAATCCGCGGATGCTGATGCGGCGCACTGCGGGCCATCGTAACAGTATTGTAGATGCGCAATGCGACACCGAGAGAGTCAAAGCCAGGACCGAGATTGGAAGTGCTCGCCGGGACGCGAACGGTAATTTGTTCCATAGGTGAGCCCCGCCGCATCGGGGTGCACGCGACGATGCATCTACGATGCGCCAGTGTAGCAATGCAGACTCAGGCGGCAACCGATCCGTTGCGCGATGCCGATTCGAAGTATGCGGTTGGAGACGAAACAAGAAATGAATTTTGGTTGGATTGATCCGGCGTTGCTTCGGGATTTTCAGGCAGAGGGAACGAACTCCCACCGGCTTTGCACGATGGAGGATGGCTGGGTGGAACGTTTCGGACGCGACGTCCTGATCTCATTCAAAAGGGTGCTGACCCGCGAGCGACTCCTCGCAGAACTGCAATCGTGGGCGGGCTCTGTCGGATTTCAGTTCCGACGCATTTTCGCAAGGTTCGTCCCTCGAAAAAGTGAACATCGCAAACCGCCGCGCCTCATATTTGGCGATCTTGGGAAAAATTTGCAGACAATCGCTATGGAGCGACATCTGAAGTTCGGGATCGATTTCGGGACGGGCTATTCCCCAGGCCTCTTTCTGGATCAAAGAGAAAATCGCCGCTACGTGCGCCATATCGCGCCGAGACGATTGCTCAACTGCTTTGCGTACACCTGCTCGTTTTCTATCAGTGCGGCATGCAGGGGCTCAACCACTCTCAACATCGATGTTTCCAAGAGGTCTCTGGCGCGTGGACGCGAGAATTTCGCGCTGAATAATCTCCCTACCATGGACCATCGCTTCATCGCGGATGATGTGAGAGCCGTGTTGCCGCGTCTGGCACGAAGAGGCGAGAAATTTGACGCTATCATTCTGGATCCGCCAACGTTTTCGCGTTCGCCCGGAGCGAAAAAGTTCCAAGTCGAAGAGGATTTCGAACAGTTGCTGATTGACGCTCTCGAACTGACGGAGCGAGACAGCCACGTCTTGCTTTCGACCAATTGCTCTGCGTTGAGGGAGCATGCACTGCAAGTGATGGCGCGCTATTGCCTCAAAGCAACGCGCCGGGCCGCCACATTTCACCGGGCATCCCGACTGCCTGATTTTCCGCAGGGCGCGGGCGCAAGCTCGATTTGGCTCGCTTTGCGTTGACAGTCCGATGCGCGCAAGGCAGCATCACAATGCGAATCATTAAACGAAATGAATCAGTCATCTGCCGAGGTAGCTGCTGAACTCCCGGAACGCGGAATGCAATGGGTGAAAGACCGAGTCGAGACGGTCCTCACCGAAACGGAGAGTTATGTGCGGGAAAAACCAGCAGAATCTATTCTGTGCGCATTTGCGGCGGGATACATTCTGAATCGCCTGCCGCTCGGGCGAGTTCTGGGTGGTCTCTTTCGACTGCTCATCGTTCGCATTAAAACCAGCGATTTTGATTTATGGCGCCGCCAAGCTTTATCAGGCGGCCCAGGAAGAATAACGATATTTGCAGGGCGCTCGTCGCGGCGAGCGCCTAGATCCTTGGATTCGGCCTACGTCGCAAGTGCCGTTTACATCATTCGTCCAATGTGAAACCGATTTTTAAGGTCACCTGCCATTCGGCGACTTTACCTTCGTCGATGCATCCGCGGGTCTCGGTCACCTCAAACCATCGCATGTTGCGGACTGTCTTTTTGGCACGCGCCAATGCATTTTGCACAGCCTCCTCGAATCCGTTCGGCGACGAACCAACTATCTCAATTTTTTTGTAAACGTGATCGGCCATAGCGCTCACTATCTGCCGAGAAAACGATCAAACACAAGAGAAAGCCTTGCGCTGGTAAGGTCGGCGCGCTGCGCCGACCCCCGAAAAGCGTTCGGGACAGCGCGGCGTCCCCACCAGTCAGCAATTTTGCTTTACAAACCCGTCTGAACTCGGGCAGCCTCGCGGTGTGCGAAAATCCGTCGCCATCTGGCTATTAGTTTTGGCTGCGCTCTGCTGCGTGCGCGGCCAGGATCAGGAACACAAGCTGGTCGATCGCCTGCTTAAGCCGGACATGACGCTTCAAAATGACGCACAGCACAAGAAATTTGTCTCCGACGGCGCCTCGATGAACAAACGCGCAACCGTAGGAACATTTTACGTCCAGAAAAAGTCTAATCAGAAAAGCTTTTCAGGAACAGGACAGTTTTCCACGCAAGAATTCAATTCTCAGTCTTTTCACAGCAAACACGGCGCGTTCAACGTCCCTTCGCAGCAAGCGACCGGAAATTCTCGGTCTGCTTATGCAAACCAGAGTGCCCGCGGCGTCCGCGACGCTTCGCAGTCTGGAAAAAAAGCTCCCGTTCGCGCGTACGCAGAGAACCGGCCGTTTCTGGACGAAGGCAAAAGCCAAAAATCGCTCAACAAGCACAATGAGCCGCTGACGATCGAGCAGGTGCGCGAGTTGCTGAATAAAAACAAGTAGGGCACTCGCGGACCGGGTGCGCTATTCTGTCTTCGAGCATGCAACCAGAAGAAGCTCTCGCGTTCTTAAAACAAGGCGCCGCGCAGATAATCAGCGAGGGTGAGCTGCGCGACAAGCTCGCGCTCGGCCGGCCGTTGCGGATAAAACTGGGAGTCGATCCCACCACCTCCGATATTCATCTTGGCCACACCGTCGTTCTCCGAAAACTGCGACAGTTTCAGGATCTGGGTCACCAGGCGATTCTCATCATTGGTGATTTCACGGGAATGATCGGCGATCCGAGCGGTCGCTCCGTTACGCGGCCGCAATTAACGCATCAGGAACTGATCGCAAACGCAGCAACCTACCGCGAGCAGGCATTCAAAATTCTTGATCCAACGCGTACGGAAACGGTGTGCAACGGCGACTGGTTTCGAGCCATGTCGTTTGAAGATGTCATTCGCCTGAACAGCCGCGTGACTTTGCAGCAGATGTTGCAGCGCGAAGATTTCAAGGCGCGCATCGACAAGCAGCAATCCATCCACGCCCACGAAATTCAGTATCCAATCATGCAGGGCTGGGATTCGGTGATGGTAAAAGCTGACGTCGAACTCGGTGGAACCGATCAGCTTTTTAACATTTTAATTGGACGCGATTTTCAAAGGGAAGAGGGCCTGCCACAGCAGGTCGTTTTCCTCGTCCCGATCCTCGAAGGCTTGGATGGCTCCAAAAAAATGAGTAAGAGCCTCGGCAATTTTGTCGCGGTCAACGAGCCCGCCTCAGACATGTTCGGGAAATTGATGAGCATCTCGGATGAGTTGATGGCGCGTTATCATGAATTGCTCCTCGGGTGCGTGCCGCCGGCCGGCATGCACCCGCTCGACGCGAAAAAGCAGCTCGCCTTCGAAATCGTGCAGACTTACCACTCGTCATCTGCCGCCCAAAAGACGCTCGATGAATGGAATACCCGCTTCAGCAAGCGCGACCTGGAACATGCCGATCTTCCGGCGTTTTCACCAACTGAACGAGAGGGACTGTTGGCTGTGAACGTCGTTGCAAACGTTTACCGGGAAGTATTCAACGTGCAAAGATCGAATAGCGAAGTTTCGCGATTGATCAAGCAAGGCAGCGTAGAGCTCGACGGAATCAAGATTCAGGATCCCAAGGCAACAATCACGCTTAAGCCGGGTCAGATTCTTCGCCTCGACGAAAACACGCCGTGCGAATACAGTAATCCCCGCCCCGGTCGGACCACGAGGATCTGCAGGCCTCCGTGGTCCGAGCTTCCTTTGTCAGGCTGTGGCCGTTTGGAGCACCGGCATAACGCGCGCGTGATCCAGATAACTGGCCGCGATCCCTTCGAAATGCGCGCGGATGCTGCGCAGTTCGGCAGTTACAAAGCTGTCCACAAAATGCAAACGCCGGTCGAGCCAGGCAAACACTTTGTTCTTGATCTCGTAGTGAACCGCCAGGGTGACCTCCGTGCAGTTCGGCCGAATCTGAGCGAAATCAACGATGCCCATGAGGGCAATGTTGCCGCCCACAGACTCGAATGCATACTGGTCTGGCGATTCGCTGTCGACCGACAAAAGGACCGTGTGCGCCTCAAAACCGAACGGGCCGCGAAACTGAAATCGACGGTTTTGGATGACGTCACAGTTGCACGCGTCACCATCAGAAACTGCCGGCGGTATGATTGGATGCTGGCCAGGCGAGCTTTGCACTCCGGTAACGGCTGGCTCATATGTAAGGTTTTTTGTAAGAGCATAATGAATAAGGTTTTCGGAGACTTAATATGAGCAATAGCGATGCCATTGCTTCGGCCCGAAGGGAAACCAGAGCCGATCTGGGCGAATTGTGTTCATTTTCTTTACAACCTTGTATCAGCTCAAGACGCTAATGTCCCTTAGTCGACTCGAGCATAAGTCGCCAGTCCACGGGGAGTTCCGTCAGGTTTTCCCCTAATCCAGCAAGCAAAAGCCGCGCGGCAATGTGCGTCTTGCCCACGCCCGTGTCCGTCCCGGTGATAAAGAGACTCACGCGACCGCAGACGTGGCATCGGCTTCCAGCCGATTACTTTTGATCAATCGCAAGCCGCCCGTGCTATGACTAGCTGCGGCACTAATCGTCTGCATCATTGACCGGAAAATCTTCGCGCCGTCCGCACTCCCGAGCCGCGCATCGGAGGCGCGATCAGGATGAGGCATCAAACCGAAGACGTTCCTTTCACGATTGCAGATGCCGGCGATGTTTTCGATTGAGCCATTCGGATTTGCGTCTGGAACGATCCGGCCTCGTGCATCCGCGTAACGCAAGATCACCTGCTGATTAGCATTTAGATCGCGCAAAGTTTGCGCGTCGGCGAAAAAACAACCTTCGCCGTGAGCCACAGGCAGGCGCAGAAGCGTTCCCTTGGGGCAGCCGTGAGTGAACGGCGAATCATCTACCTCCACTCGCGTAATAACCATGTCGCACACGAAGCGCAGCGAACGATTGCGCACTAGCGCGCCGGGCAGCAGACCGGCTTCACACAAGACTTGAAACCCGTTACATGTACCGAGCACGAGTTTGCCCGCGCGCGCATCGCTGATCACTGCTTTCATGACCGGCGAGAAGCGAGCGATCGCTCCACAACGAAGATAATCCCCATAGGCAAACCCTCCCGGCAGCACGATCGCGTCGAAACCATCGAGCGACGTTTCCTTGTGCCAAACGTACTCGGCACGCAATCCGTCGAGTCCGTTAATCGACGCGACACAATCCTGATCGCAGTTCGAACCTGGAAACTGGATGACAGCGAATTTCATTGCAATGGAGTCTAGCGGGGCGCGTCCGCGCGCGCAAAAAATTCCTGCTGTAGCGCGATGCGACTTGGTCGAGTGCTGAAGCTACGGGGTGCCTCTCCTCCTCGGCCGAGGAGAGGGGGAGGGTGAGGAGTCGAGCGCTATTCTGTCGGCTGCGGCCGATCAATCACCCTCACCTCAATCCTCTCCCTAGCAAGGGAGAGGCTATCAGCTCTGTATGCCCACTCGGCCTAACGTGCTGCAGCACGTTGTTCAGCATGATAATCGTTCACCACAAGGCAAGCGTGAATGACTCCCGGGATCCAGCCGAGCAAAGTCAAAAGGAGGCTGAGAAAGAAACTGGCAATGCGACCGGTCATAAGCACCGCGAGCGGCGGCAACACCACGCAAAAGAAATATCGCAGCGCTTTCATCTAGAACTCTTCCTCGCTTGCCGCGCCGTAGGTCGCCGCGGCGACCGAGGGCGGGTCCGCTTCGTCTTCTGCCGTTGAACGCCTGCTCGCGATTTATCGGAGTTGGGCGTTTGCTTCTGATCTCTGACCTCTGACCTCTGACCTCCGACGTCTGTTCGTTGCACGTCGTAATCTTCAATCACCGGATTCGACAGCAAATCGCGGCAAAGACGATGCAATCGCGGTTCAAGATCTCGGCTTTGTCCAGCAATATCGATCTCCATGTACTTGCCGATTCGGACGCTCCGCACCTCTGGCATTCCCAGGTGCCGCATGGCATCACGGACTGCGTTGCCTTGCGGATCGAGCACCGCCGCTTTTGGCATCACAATCACTTTTGCCTTCATCATTTCATGATATTTGTCGGCCAGCACGCCGACAAGCGCAATCCCTGAGAAACTCCGTGCATCCGTGAACATACTATTTCAAGACCAAAACCTCGAGCGCGCCATCCCGACGAAGCACGTTCACGCCTACGTCGCCTTCATCATGTCTGGTGAGCAGAAGATCAACTCGCGCATCTCCCACTCTCAGGTCACGCATGCTTACCTTTGGAAGGAAAGCGGGCAAAACCGGCTTGGAAAATACCAGCCGTTGTTCGGGAGCAGATACACTCAAGCCGAGACAAGCTTCAAGCAAAAGAAAGATCGCACCTGACGCCCATGCCTGCGGAGCGCAGGCTACAGGATAGAGCGTCGGCGATTCACCAGGACGCCTGGGAAAGCCGCAAAACAGTTCGGGCAGCCGATGCAGATCAAAAAAAAGACTGGCGTCGAGCAAACCTGCGAGGACCATCGTCGCCGACTCCTTGAATCCGTAGCGGGCGAATCCCGCAGCAATCAAGGCGTTATCGTGCGGCCAGACCGATCCATTGTGATAGGACATAGGATTGTAGCGCGCTTCGCTGCAAGCCACCGTACGGATGCCCCAGCCGGAGAACGATGTTTCGTCTGTGAGAGTTGTCGCAACACTGCGCGCGTGCTCCGATGTCGCGATACCGGCGAAAAGACAGTGCCCCGCGTTCGATGTTCGCACCTGGCAAGGCTGCTTGCTCCCATCCAAAGCAAGGGCGTAAGTGGAAAGGTCATCACACCAAAACGCTTTCTCGAACCGGTGACGGAGCGTTTCTGCCTGCTTCGACAACTCGCGCGCGTGTGTAGCGTGACCGAGTATCTTGGCAAGCTCGCTGGCTGCGGTCTTTGCGGCATAGACATAACCCTGCACCTCGCAAAGCGCGATTGGTCCTTCGGCAGAAGTGCCGTCCCGATGGAAAACCGCGTCGTGAGAATCTTTCCACCCCTGATGGATAAGACCGTGTTTTGCTTTGCGAGCATATTCAACGAAACCGTCGCCGTCTGAATCGCCATAACGATCGATCCACTCAAGCGCGCGCTCGATGTTTGGCCAAATTGATTCGGCGAAGGCGCGGTCGCCTGTGCGCTTGTAGTACGCCCCGGCGAGCATGACAAAAAGCGGCGTCGCATCGATGCTACCGTAATATCGCTTAAATGGGACCTCACCCAACGTGGCCATTTCATCCGCGCGCATCTCATGCAGCACCTTGCCGGGCTGGGCGTCCTGCTCCGGGCTGTGTGCGTCGGCCTGGGTAGACGCCAGGTACGCCAGGACACCACGTGCAACTGACGGGTCAAACCACAGACACTGGAGCGCGGTGATGATTCCGTCCCTCCCGAACACGGTGCTAAACCACGGAACGCCAGCGTAAGGATACGGGCCGTAGGGCGTTTCCGTTCGCATCATGTGGAGATCAGCGAGCGAACGGTTTAGCCAATCGTTGAACTGTTCGTTTCCGGTGAAAATCTGGGGCTCCCGGCCGCGCACGCGTTCGAGCGAATTTGCCGCCTCCTCCACTGCGCTTTCGTAGCAAGGCGTGACCTTGTTTCGTGAATCGCCATCCACTTCGCATGCAATTGCGCACCGGTAGCTGGCGTCTTTACCGGGTTCCAGCCGGATTAGAAACGTGGCGACGGATTGGTTTAGCCGGGTAGGCGGCGGATCGAAAACAATTCGCGTCCGGCGAAGGCGATTGTCCAATCCTTCGTACCCGAGCAGAAGTCCGTCTTTCGTAACCTGCGTCTCCAAGCGACGGCCGCGACGTTCTCGGTTCATTCCGCGCAGCTCGAAAATGTCGGCAAAATCAGCGTCGAATTCGATTGCGAAAGAAATATCGACAGCTGCGCGTCCATAGTTATGGATTCGAACCCGCTCGTGACACGTTTTCTCCCAAAGAATTTTCGAGCGAAAAACGTGCACTGTTCCCCGCGGAATCACGATCTCGCTGTCGCGCCAAGCGTCGGGATTAGTGGCGTCCACTGCCAAAACAGCGTTGTCTTCTCTAACGGTGGAACTGAGTAACAGCGGGCGATCCTTCCCCAGCTTCAACGTTAGCCGGGACAAGAATCGAGTATCCTGGTAGTAAAACCCGAGCTCACCAGACCCGAATGTTTCGATGTCGCCGAATCGGTCGAAGACAGCGAAGGTATCGCCCTGCTTCAACACCCGGGTGCGCACATCGACGCGCGGTGACGATGAACGAATATAAAATTCGTTCCGGATACGAATGACTTCCCTGGCCATTACCCAGCTCCAGTTTGACTGTGCAGCTCAAAACTGTGCTGCAACCGTTTTTTTAGCTCGACCTTGCCTGATCCGTGGTGCTTCAGGCGTTGTTCGCGGAGGCGCGCGTCCTTTTCTGAAACATATGCCTCGTAATAGACGAGCTTCCAACTTCGATGCTCAGTTCGATGTTCGCGTATTCTGCGACGGAGATCAGGTGTAAACCCGATGTAAATGTCATCAGCTTTCGGTGATTGCAGTAAATAAACGTAATACATAGTCAGCCAAACTGGGGCTGGGCCATCTGAGCAATTTGCATAATAATTCCGACTACCCATTCATGCGGGCCTGTTCAATATTTTCGGCCCAATACGATCGGGCTAGATCACAAGCGCGCCAATCGATGCCCGCTCGTGCTTCTCTTAGCCCTCGCGAACAACGTCGCCCGCCTTTTTATCTTCGCGCAAACCAAGGAAAACGGGCGCACGCAATTTTCCATCGCGCGTCCACTCTGCGAATTTGATTTCGCAGACGAATACCGGGTTTATCCAGTGCATCTTTCGCATCATCGAAGGCGTGATTCCCTGCACCCATTGCCCGTTTTGTTTCGATGGCAAATCGACAAACGGGCAATCGGACCGCTCTTCGGCCCGGAATTTTTTATGCAAAGCCGCCAAGGATTTTGTGGTAAATCCGGTGCCGACCTTGCCGGCAAAGACGAGCTTTTTGCTCTCGTAGTAACCAACCAAAACTGCGCCGAAATGTTTGCGCGCGCCCTGCGGCGGCGTGTATCCGCCAATGGCGAATTCCTGTTCGTTGACGCATTTGAGCTTGATCCATGCGCCGCTTCTCCGGCCGGGTTCGTAAACGGAGTTGCGTTGTTTGCCGATAATCCCTTCCAGACCGCGCCGCTTCACTTCTTCGAGAAGCCGTGTTGCATCGCCGCCAATCGCCCCCGAATAACGGATTGGATCGCCTGCATCGGTGCAGAGTTTTTCCAGAACGTTTTTCCGCGCTTCCAGCGGCAGCCCAACCAAGTTCTTGCCGTCGAGCTGGAGCAGATCGAATGCATAAAAATAAACAGGCGATTTTCGTCCTTCCATCTCTCGCGCTTGCAGAAGTTGAAACGAAGAACGACCCTCATCGTCGAGCGCAACCACTTCGCCATCGATCACGCATTCGCCCGCTGGCAAATTTTTTGTCGCCTCGATAATTTCTGGAAAACGCGCGCCTAATTCATTTTGATTTCGCGACAGCAACGAAACTTTTTTATCCGTCTTAACTGCGATCAGCCGGATGCCGTCGAATTTGAGTTCATAAATCCAATCACCGGTCGTCGGTGGTTTCTCCACCAGCTTCGCTTTCATCGCCTCGACGAACCGCGCTTTTACCGAGGGCAATTGTGCGAAAGCCGCAATTGTAGGGCGACCGCTTCGGTTGCCCTGTAACGGCAGGCGACCCGCCTTCGCCGAGGCTACCTCGGGCAAGTGCGCCTGCCCTACAACTTCATCGTTTGCTTTTTTTTTAATCGCTTCTCGAATTCGCGTCTTAAATTTCGATGGTGGCGCTCGCATTTTCGTTCCTCGCGATTAGACTCCCACTCAGCGTCGCGGGCTTCAGCAATTTGTTTCATCGTGCGTCCCGTCTTGGCCGACTGATCTTCGAGCGTTTTCGATGGCGGCTTTGCGTCACCTCCCGTTTTCAAGATCAGCCACTGATTTTTCGTATCATCACGACCCCGAATCCGCACGAGAGTCCATTCGCCATTCGCCTTTTGGCCGTCGAGAACGAGGTGAAGCTTGCCCTCACGTAATGATTTCACCGGCTGTTCGCCGTAAACATGGTAGTTGCCGCGGTCCCACACCATCACTGTGCCGCCGCCATATTGGCCCTCTGGGATGATGCCTTCGAAGTCTTCGTATTCGATCGGGTGATCTTCAACTTCTACGGCAAGATGTTTTTCACCTCGCTTCCAGGGAAGTCCTTTCGGCAGCGCCCACGATTTCAGCACGCCATCCATCTCCAGGCGAAAATCGTAGTGCAAACGGCGGGCAGTCATGTTTTTGAATCACAAAGCGCGACGCGCCTTTGACTTTCTTCGGCAGCGGTTTGCCTGCCGGCTCGGCAGTCTTCTTGAAGTCGCGTTTCCGTTTGTATTCCTCCAGGGCCATTTCTTCGCAACCTAACCACGGATCAGCTGCCTGCACGCGAAGTTGTAGAGACCCTCGCCGCGTGGTGAGCGCCTGTCTCAAACGCGCGGCGTTCGCCGCGGCGAACGCCGCCACAACGCCCTTACGCTTCGCTCGGCAGGGGCTCGCCAACGAGATAGCGGACAAAGCGGCGGATCACAATGTTCTCGCCTAACTCCGCAATTTTGGCTTTTACAAGGTCGCCGATGGTTTCGTCAGGATTTTTGATAAATCCTTGCTCGAGCAGACAAACTGTGCTGAAAAATTTGTCGAGTTTTCCTTCGACCATTTTCTCCACCACATTGTCCGGTTTCCCTTTTGCCTGCGCTTTGTAAATCTCGCGCTCGGCTTCGATAAGGTTGCCGGGGACATCTGCGCGGCTGACGTAAAGGGGATGCGCTGCGGCAATATGCAGAGTGATATCTTTCACGAATTCGCGAAAATTTTCGTTCCTTGCTACAAAATCGGTCTCGCAATTCACCTCGACGAGCACGCCGACTTTGCCTTGAAGATGGATGTAGGAGGCCACGATGCCTTCCTTCGTTGCGCGCGTGGCTTTTTTGCCAGCAGCGGCGATGCCTTTGGTGCGCAAGATCGCTTCCGCCTTCTCGAGGTCGCCTCCGCTTTCTACAAGGGCGCGCTTGCAATCCATCATCCCCGCATTTGTCTTCTCGCGGAGTTGCTTCACCAGTTGAGGATCGATTTCAGTTGTTGTTTTCATTGAACATTGGCGTGTTCGACGTTCGGCGTTGGACGTTTTCTTCCGCCTACGCCGACACGCCGGCCATTTCGACCTGCTCGCGAATGCGCGCTTCGTTGCTTGCCGCAACAATGGCATCCACAAGCTTCTGCAGAATCACGCGAATAGCGCGAATCGCATCGTCGTTGCCGGCAATTGGATAATCGATGATTTCCGGGTCCGCGTTCGTATCCACGATGGCAACTACTGGAATGCCGAGACGCCGCGCCTCATTCACCGCGTTTTGCTCGCGAATCGTGTCGATCACGACCAAGGCATCGGGCAACTGCGACATCTCGATTATCCCATCGAGGTTACGACGGAGCTTCGCCGCCTCGCGATTAAGCGCGGCCAATTCCTGTTTTCCCATTTTCTTGTATTCGGGCGATTGCTCGATCTCTTCGATGTATTTCAATCGCCCAATGCTCTTGCGAATGGTGGCGAGATTCGTCAACGTGCCGCCGAGCCAGCGCTGATTCACATAAAATTGCCCGCAAGCCAGTGCCGCCTCTTTTATCGCTTCCTGCGCCTGCTTCTTACAGCCGACAAATAAAATTTTGCCGCCGCGGCGCGCGACTTCCTGGAGAAACTCCGTGGCCCGCCGAAGTTGCAGGACGGTCTCATCCAAATTGATGATGTAAATCTGATTGCGCTGTTCGAAGATGAAAGGCTTCATCTTCGGATTCCAACGCTTCGTCTGGTGTCCAAAATGAACGCCAGCTTCCAACAATTCAGGCACTAATTCTGTTGTATCTGCCATAAGAGAAATTCCCGAAGGCGGGAGCTTCACAGAGCGGGAGCGTGAAGATGCTACAGCACCCGTCGATACGCAACTTGAAATTGCCGCTCACGTGATCTCGAACCGGAGCATGTGGAGCAACAGGTCCGCTAACTGGAAGTTGGTGATTTTTTCTCTGCGTATCTCGCCAAGACCCAACAGAGATCGGAAAGCCGATTGAGGTAACGCAAAATCTCCGGGTTAAAATCTTTCTCCCTGACGCTGAACGCTGCGATGTGCCGTTCTGCGCGGCGGCATGTTCCGCGCGCAAAATCGAGAGCCGCAGAAACTGCGGTTCCGCCGGGGATCACCCAGTCTTTGGGATAAAGCGATTTATCTTTCTCAAGATCGAAAATGACTGCCGTGATCCGGTCCACCATCTCCACCGTGGTAAGGTGAAAGCCATCTTTCACGTACCGTTCCCGGTCGCCTGGCGCCGTCGCCAGCTCGCCCATGACAACGATCAAATCTTTTTGCGCCGCGAAGATTTCGTCTGAAAGGAATTTATCCGTTGAAATGGACCGGGCGACGCCAAGCGCGGCGGTCAGCTCATCGATACACCCATAAGCGTCAACGCGCGGATCGGCTTTCGGCAGGCGACGCCCGTACATGAGCGACGTTTCGCCTTTATCGCCAGTTTTAGTTACGATCGACATCAGCCGAATTGTAGGGCGTTTCTGTGAAACGCCAATTCAGTAGATGGCGCCTGACGCAGACGCCCTACAAAAACTGTCGCACTTACCCGATGGCCGGCTGTGGCTCGGCTTCTTCCATTACGGGCGCGCCGATTGGCTCGCCTTTTTCGACCAGCTTGATCTGGCGATGCTGTCCGAACCCGGTTCCGGCAGGGATCAAGTGACCCATGATCACGTTTTCCTTAAAGCCACGCAGTTTATCGACTTTGCCCAGTGTCGCCGCTTCGGTGAGAACGCGGGTCGTGTCCTGGAATGACGCAGCCGAGATAAAGCTGTCGGTTTCCAGAGAGGCCTTCGTGATGCCGAGAAGAACGGGAACGGCCTCCGCCGGTTTGCCGCCTTTTTCGACGACCTTTTTGTTTTCTTCCTCGAAGTCGAGTTTGTCCACCTGATCGCCCCAGAGCAACGAGGTATCGCCTGGGTCGGTAATTTTCACCTTGCGCAACATCTGGCGCACGATGATTTCGATGTGCTTGTCGTTGATCTCTACGCCCTGCAACCGATAGACCTCCTGCACTTCGTTGACCAGATGCTCCTGCAATTCCTGCGGACCGCAGACTTCCAAGATCTCGTGCGGCACGATCGGACCTTCAGTGAGTTGCTGACCTTTCTTCACGAAGTCGCCTTTGAACACGATGATGTGCTTGGTGAGCGGGATCAGATGCTCTTCCTCGGCTCCCGTCTCGGGATCTTTTAGAATCAGACGTCGTTTTCCGCGGACAGTTCCGCCCATTTCCACGATGCCATCGATCTTGGCGATCTCAGCTGCGTCCTTCGGCCGCCGGGCTTCGAATAATTCGGCCACCCGAGGCAGACCGCCCGTGATGTCTTTTGTCTTTGCGACTTTGCGCGGCGTCTTTGCCATCAACGCGCCCGCGCGCACTTTCTGGCCTTCTTCAACTACGACGTGCGCGCCCGCCGGGATAGAATAGCTCGCGAGCACTTCCTTCTTGTCGTCCACGATAACCACCTGCGGATGCAAATCTTCTTTGTGCTCGATAATGACCGTGCCCATGAGCCCGGTTGCTTCATCGACATCGCGCTTAATCGTGACGCCGGCAATCATGTCGCGGAACTCGATCTTGCCGCCCTTATCGGTAAGAATCGGCACGTTGTATGGATCCCACTGCACAAATGTCTCGCCCTTTTTCACCGAGGCGCCGTCGTCCTTCGAAATCATGGAGCCGATGACCACGTTGTAGCTCTCGAGTTCGCGTCCCTCCTCATTGTGCACGCTGATCGAACCGTTCTTGTTCAAAACAATCCAGCTGCCATCGAGCGCCTGGACTGTTCGCAGGTCATTGAACCGAACTGTGCCATCGTTCTTCGCTTTGATGATCGGTTGCTTGAACGTCTGGCTGGCCGTGCCGCCGATGTGAAAGGTCCGCATCGTCAACTGCGTTCCCGGCTCGCCAATGGATTGCGCCGCGATGATGCCAACTGCTTCGCCCATTTTCACGAACTGGCCCGTCGCAAGGTTGCGTCCGTAGCACATCGCGCAAACGCCGCGGCCACACTCGCACGTAAGCACCGAACGAATTTTCAAGCTCTCCACGCCGATGCGCTGCAACTCCGCGGCGATCTTCTCGTCGATGTACTGATTCGCCTTTACGATCTTTTTCTTCTTGTCCACCGGGTCGGGGATGGTTTCGCAACTGACCCGGCCAATGATGCGCTGCCCCAGATCGACCACTTCTTCATCGCCCTCATAAATCGAGCGCACCACGATTCCATTTACTGTTCCGCAATCTTCCTCATTGATGATCACGTCCTGCGCCGCATCCACCAACTTGCGGGTGAGATAACCGGAGTCCGCGGTTTTGAGCGCGGTGTCAGCCAGACCTTTGCGAGCGCCGTGAGTGGAGATGAAATACTCAAGCACGCTAAGACCTTCGCGGAAGTTGGAAGTGATGGGATGCTCGATGAATTTCGCCGCTCGGCTTGGCCATCAAACCGCGCATGCCAGCGAGCTGACGCACCTGTTGCCGGTTGCCGCGCGCACCGGAATCGACCATCAAATAAACCGGATTCAATTCCTTGCGACCCTCGTTGTGCTCCAGGGTGCGGAACATGATATTGGCAATCTCGTCTCCGGCGTGCGTCCAGATGTCGATGATCTTGTTGTAACGCTCGCCATCGGTGATGATGCCTTTGCGATATTGCTGCTCCACCTGCCGTATCTGTTTGTATGCGTTTTCCAGCTCCGTCTGTTTCTCTTTCGGAATGATCATGTCCGAAATTCCAATCGAGATACCGGCTTTGGTCGCTTCGGCGAAACCGAGCTCCTTTAATTTGTCCAGCGTCGCGACAGTCTCCGCCGGGCCAGCGATTTGATAACAGCGCCAGATAATATCGCTGAGCTGCTTTTTGCCGGCAGCTTTATTGAAAAATCCAAGCTGGCTGGGCCAAATCTCATTGAAAATGACGCGCCCCGGCGTGGTCTCGATAGTTTTGGCTTCAGCATTCCCGTAGATGGTTTTTCTCCCAAAATCGGGGTTTTTAATCCGGATACGGTCGTGCGTGCGAATGCTGCCATCCGTCATGGCAAATTCTACTTCGGCTGCATCGGCAAAGAGCGGGAGCCGCTGGCCGTCTTTACTTTGACCGCGCGGATTTTGGGTAAGGTAATAACAACCGAGCGTGATGTCCTGGGAAGGCGTGGTAATCGGCTTGCCGCTGGAGGGAGAGAAAATGTTATTCGGAGCGAGCATAAGCATGCGCGCTTCCATTTGGGCTTCCACCGAGAGCGGCACGTGCACCGCCATCTGGTCGCCATCGAAGTCCGCGTTGTACGCGGTGCAAACCAGCGGATGAATGCGAATGGCTTCGCCCTCGATCAATTGCGGTTCGAAAGCCTGAATCGACAATCGATGCAAAGTGGGCGCGCGATTAAGCAACACCGGATGACCCTTGGTCACTTCGTCAAGAATGTCCCAGACCTCCGGCGTCTGGCGCTCAATCATCTTTTTCGCGCTGCGCACCGTGTGCACGTAACCCGAGGTCTTTCAGCCGGCGGATAATGAACGGCTCGAAAAGCACGAGCGCCATCTTCTTTGGCAAACCGCACTGATGCAGCTTCAGCTCCGGACCGATGACAATCACCGAGCGGCCTGAGTAATCGACGCGTTTACCGAGCAGGTTTTGGCGGAAACGGCCGCCCTTGCCCTTGAGCATGTCGCTGAGCGATTTGAGAGGCCGATTGCCCGCTCCCGTCACAGCGCGACCGTGTCTGCCGTTATCGAATAAAGCGTCCACCGCTTCCTGCAACATTCGCTTTTCGTTGCGAATAATGACGTCTGGCGTCTTAAGCAGAAGCAGGTTTTTGAGCCGGTTGTTGCGGTTAATCACGCGCCGATAAAGATCATTCAGATCGGACGTCGCAAAACGCCCGCCTTCCAGCGGAACCAAGGGACGCAAATCCGGCGGAATGACTGGTAACACATCCAGAATCATCCATTCGGGACGCGCATGTGAATTCTGGAATCCTTGAACGAGCTTGAGACGCTTGGCGAGTTTCTTACGGATTTGCTTGCTCTTGGTGGCAGACATCGCCTTCTCCAGCTCTTTGTTGAGCTTGCTGAGATCGATCTCGGCGAGAAGCTTCTTGATTGCTTCCGCGCCCATGCCAGCGACGAAATCTTCGCCGTACTGCTCCTGCGCCTCACGGTATTCGACTTCGTTAAGTAGTTGTGCTTTCTGCAACGGCGTCTTGCCTGGATCAATGACGATGTAGTCCTCGTAATAGATAACGCGCTCGAGCTGGCGGGCGCTCATATCGAGCATAAGCCCGATGCGCGAGGGCATACATTTGTAAAACCAGATGTGCGAAACGGGCACGGCTAATTCGATGTGACCCATGCGTTCGCGACGAACGCGCGCCAGGGTGACTTCCACGCCGCACCGGTCGCAGATGACTCCCTTATGCTTGATGCGCTTGTATTTTCCGCACGAACACTCCCAGTCCCGAGTCGGACCAAAAATGCGTTCGCAGAAAAGCCCGCCCTTTTCCGGTTTAAACGTGCGATAATTGATTGTCTCGGGATTTTTGACTTCGCCTTTGCTCCACGAACGCATCGTATCGCTCGAGGCAACGCCGATGGCGACTTGATCAAAACCCACGGGGCGCTCTTCGCCCACTAACTCACGCCAGGAATGTTCGTTCATTTATTCTTGAATTCAGTATTTGTGATTGCTTGCCCGCCGTAGCCTTGGCGAAGGCGGGTGAATCTAAAAATTATGCGACGCTGTCCATGAAGGTGGGTGCCTGGCCGCCGACCTTTACGTCGAGACCAAGGCTCTGCATTTCTTTGATAAGAACATTGAAAGACTCAGGCGTACCCGCTTCGAGTGAGTTGTCGCCTTTAACAATCGACTCGTAGATGCGGGTTCGGCCTTGGACGTCGTCAGATTTGACGGTCAGCAATTCCTGTAACGTGTAAGCGGCGCCATAGGCCTCGAGAGCCCAGACCTCCATCTCACCAAAGCGTTGTCCGCCGTATTGGGCTTTGCCGCCAAGCGGCTGCTGAGTAACAAGCGAGTAGGGTCCCACAGCGCGTGCGTGAATTTTGTCCGCCACCAGGTGGCCCAGCTTCATCATGTAGATGTAGCCAACCACAACTTCCTGATCGAATGGATCGCCAGTGCGTCCGTCGAAAAGACGCGCTTTACCGCTTTCCTGCATCCAGGTGAAGCCCTCCTTCTTTTTGGCATCCTGCAGATATTCGCGAATCTGCTTTTCCTTGATTCCGTCGAACACGGGAGTCGCTACCTTGAAGCCGAGCGCTTTCGCAGCCACGCCCAGGTGTGTTTCCAGAACCTGCCCCACATTCATGCGGCTCGGGACACCTAGCGGATTAAGCACGATTTCAACTGGTGTTCCATCCGCCAGGAAAGGCATGTCTTCTTCTGGGACGATCCGGGCGACGACCCCCTTGTTGCCATGGCGTCCAGCCATCTTGTCACCGACACTCAACTTGCGTTTGCTCGCGATATAAACCTTGACCTGCTTGATGATTCCCGGATCGATATCGTCTCCGCTCTCGACCCGGTCCATCGCGCGATCGCGTTCAAGTTCCAGCTCCGCGAACTTGTGCTCGTACGCGCCAATGATTTCGCGGATCTTATTGCGGATCGGACTCGGATCGATCTCGATGTGATCATGCGCCGTTGCCAGTTTTCGCAACAGTGTCTTGGTGATTTTGCGATTGGCTGGAATAATGATCTCACCATTCTTGGCGTTGACGACGTCGAGAGGGACTTTTTCACCCAGCAAGACATTCGAAAGCGAATCGGTCAGTTGTTCGATCAGCGCCTCTTTCTTGCGCTTGTGTTCTTCGCTGATGTTTTTGAGCTGCCGTCTGGTTTCCGCCGGAGTAAGTTTTTCTCGCGAAACCTCGCGACGAGACGAGACCTTCACGTCCATCACGATTCCGTACGTCCCTGAGGTACGGTAAGCGAGGTATCCTTTACGTCTGCTGCTTTCTCGCCAAAGATCGCCCGAAGCAGGCGCTCTTCCGGGGCCAATTCGGTTTCGCTCTTCGGCGTAATTTTCCCAACCAAAATATCGCCCGGTTTTATCTCCGCGCCGACCCGCACTACGCCATCCGGGCCCAAGTTGCGCAAAGCTTCTTCGCTGACGTTGGGTATGTCCCGCGTAATTTCCTCCGGTCCGAGCTTGGTATCGCGCGCGCCGATCTCGAATTCATCGATGTGGATGGACGTGTAGATGTCTTCCTTCACGACCTTTTCGGAGATCATGATGGCATCTTCGAAGTTGTACCCGTTCCACGGCATGAACGCGACGAGCACGTTGCGTCCCAGCGCGAGTTCGCCGTGATCAGTGTTCGGACCATCTGCGATGACTTCACCGCGTTTTACATGCTGGCCTTTACGCACAATCGGCTTCTGGTTCACGCACGTGCCTGCGTTTGAGCGCATGAACTTGCGGAGCTCATAAACGTGAATCCCTGCCTCGGGATCCGTCTTAAGCTTCTTTTTACTTTCCGGCAGATGGCCGTCTTTGGTGACAACGATTTGGTCCGCTGTAACCGAAGCGACCTTGCCGCTCTCAGTGGCCAAAACAACGGCGTAAGAATCTCGCGCCACCTTTTGCTCCAGCCCAGTGCCTACGAGCGGCGCCTCGGACACGATCAGTGGAACGCCTTGGCGCTGCATGTTGGAACCCATCAGCGCCCGGTTCGCGTCGTCGTGTTCAAGGAATGGAATGAGACCTGCCGCCACCGACACGAGCTGTTTCGGCGATACATCCATGTAATTCACCTTGGCGGGATCTACTTCAAGAAAGTCGCCACGGTAGCGAACAGAAACTTTTTCCCCGGTGAAATGCCCGCGTCCGTCCACGGGCGCATTGGCTTGCGCCACGAGAAAATTCTCTTCGCGATCTGCGGTAAGATATTCGATCTGGTCCATCACCCGGCCCTTTTCCACTTTGCGATAGGGCGTCTCGATAAAACCAAACTCATTGATGCGCGCGAAAGTGCTCATTGAGCTAATCAAGCCGATGTTTGGGCCTTCCGGCGTCTCGATCGGACAAATGCGGCCGTAATGCGAAGGATGAACGTCGCGCACCTCAAATCCGGCGCGCTCGCGACTAAGCCCTCCGGGACCAAGAGCCGACAAACGCCGCTTGTGCGTCAATTCTGCGAGCGGATTCGTTTGATCCATGAACTGCGAAAGCTGTGACCGGCCAAAGAAATCTCGGATAACCGCACTGAGCGCTTTTGGATTGATGAGCTTCTGCGGTGTCATCCCATCGACATTGATGTCGAACAGCGTCATGCGTTCTTTGACCAACCGCTCGGTGCGAGCAAGGCCGACACGGCATTGGTTCGCCAATAATTCGCCTACCGTGCGCACGCGACGACTCCCCAGATGATCAATATCGTCGAGCGTGCCTTCGCCTCGCCGTAAATTGATCAGATACTTGATCGCCGCGATAAAATCTTTGTCAGTCAAGATCCGCTCGGTCGAATCGACGTTGATCCCGAGCTTTTGATTAATTTTGTAGCGGCCGACGCGTCCGAGATCATATTTTTTGGGATCGAAAAAGAGTCTTTTGAGCAAAGCGCGGGCGTTGGCTACCGTCGGCGGATCGCCCGGGCGAAGGCGCCGGTAAATATCTTTAAGCGCCTCTTCCTGGTCGTGCGCCGGATCTTTTCTAAGCGCCTTCACGATTGTGTCATCATTCGAGATGTCGATTACTTTCACCTCGTGAATCTTGAGTGCCATGATTTGGCGAACAGTCGCCAGAGTGAGCGGTTCGAACGCACGGGCCACTGTCACTTCACCATCCCGGACATCCGCGGTAAGCACCTTGGTCGCCAACTTCTCTTCGTCGAGTTTCTCGCTCAACTTCAGGTTCTCGATGGTGTAGAAAAGCTTGATGACTTCTTCGTCGGACCCGTAACCCAGCGCACGCAGGAACGTAGTGGCGAGAAACTTTCGACGCCGCTTGCGTCGATCGAGATAAATGTAAAGAAGATCAGCGGTATCAAATTGCACTTCAATCCATGAACCGCGGTCTGGAATGATCCGAAAGCTGTAGAGCACTTTGCCGTTGACGTGGACGGTTGATTCGAAGGCGATTCCCGGGGAGCGATGCAACTGGCTCACTACTACGCGCTCCGCGCCATTAATGACAAAAGTACCTTGCGGCGTCATCAGCGGGATTTCGCCCATGTACACTTTTTCTTCCTTGGTGCCTTTCTCTTCTCGCAACTGGAATGTGACGTGCAACGGCGCGCTGTAACGTCTGTCCCTCGCGCTGGGCTTCGAGCGCCGCCAATTTTGGCTCTCCTATGTCATAATGGCTGAAATCGAGCACCGCTTTCTCGTCGTAGCTTTCGATTGGGAAAACCTCCTTGAAAACAGCCTGGAGTCCCTGATTTTTTCGCTTGGAATAAGGGACGTCCTTCTGGAGAAAATCGACGTATGAGTTGGCCTGAACCTCAATCAGATTTGGCGGTTCAATGCCTTCCTTAATGCTTCCAAAGTAGATGCGTTCGGACATATTCACTAAGATCAAGAGCTAAGACCTCGCGGCGACCACACAAATGAGGGCCGGCGCGGGGCAAGATTTTACCGGTTCAGCGACGAGCGAGGGCACAATACTGCCACCAAAATAGCGGTCTGTCAAATTGACGACCCCCATCTCGTTGCCAGTACTGAGTTTTTGCCTTGTAGCGCCGGGTTAAAAATAACGTCTGCCTGGGCTTAACCAAATGTCACGATACTCAGGATAGGCTGGCGCGCAAGCACTCCATGCCGGCGGCCGCTCAAAATCAGATCTACTTTACTTAATTTCGACTTTTGCACCGGCGGCCTCGATCTTTTTCTTCATCTCGTCCGCCTCCTGCTTTGTCACGCCTTCCTTGATTGTTTTGGGCGCTCCTTCAACCAGCGCCTTCGCTTCCGCCAGGCCAAGTCCGGGAACTGCGCTGCGAACCTCCTTGATCACAGCGATCTTGTTCGCACCCATTTCCTTCAGGATCACGTCAAACGTAGTTTTTTCCTCAGCGGGAGCTGCGGTTCCGCCAGGTGCGCCCGCTGCAGCGGGGCCAGCGGCAACTGCGACCGGCGCGGCGGCGCTCACCCCCCATTTTTCCTCAAGCTGCTTAACCAATCCGGCAATCTCCAGCACCGACAAGTTGCTGAGTTGCTCCACCAATTTTTCTGTGTCTGCCATTTTATTTTTTCCTCCAATTGCCGCCTCCGAAAGCCTTCGGAGAATTAAAGCCAATAGCCATCGGCTCGGACAGTTTTCGTTTAGTTCCTCGACCCGCCAAAAGACGGGGCGAAATCTTTTATGCGCTGGCCTCCGCTGGTTTTCCTTCCTTTTGAGCCTTTGCATTGAGCAACCGCGCCAATGCCGAGGCTGGTTCATTCAATAAGCGCACCAGCCGCGTTGCTGGCGACAAGAACAGTCCCAGCAATTGCGCCTGCAAAATTTCGCGCGGTGGCAAGTCCGCCAACGTTTCCAAATCCGCAGTGGAAAGAACAGCGCGATCGACAAAACCAAGCTTGAGGGCGGCGATTTTAAATTCGGTTGCGAACGTCTTAAAAATCTTGGCAACTGGCGCCAGATCTCTTTGGCCTGTGACAACAGCCGTCTGGCCAACTAACTGGTCACCCACATCCGGAAAACCGGAATCCGCCATGGCACGCTTAAGGAAATTATTTTTCACCACGTGCATTTCGGCGCCTGCCGGTTCCAGCCGGCTCCGCAATTCGGTGAAATCAGCCACCTTCATGTGCTGATAGTCGGTCACAAGCACAAAAGGCGACTGTTTCAATTTCTCGGCCAAATCTGATACGATGCTGGCTTTTTCCGGTCTCATCTGTTTTTAAATTGGGCGTTGAGCGTTTACGTCGTCATTCCTTACACATTCAAATACGGCGCTGGATCGACGCGGACGCCTGGAGACATGGTCGCACTGATTGTCACGCCTTCAAGGTAGCGACCTTTGGCTGTCGCCGGGCGAGCCCGCACAACGGCTTCGATCACTGCATTTCCATTTTCCACCAGGGCTTTTTCTTCAAACGAAAATTTTCCAACCGGCACCGCCACGTTGCCGTTCTTGTCGAGCTTGAATTCTACCCGGCCGGCCTTCACCTCCTGCACTGCCTTCGCGGTGTCGTCGGTCACCGTTCCGGTTCGGGGATTCGGCATTAATCCGCGCGGTCCGAGCACCTTTCCCAGCTTCCGAACTTCTGCCATCGCCGCAGGTGTAGCAATCGCAACGTCAAAATCTTGAAAACCTTCCTGGCACTTTTGAATCAGATCTTTCATGCCAACAAATTCCGCGCCAGCTTCATTGGCCGCCTTCGCCGCCTCACCCTCCGCGAAGACAAGCACCCGCACCTGTTTGCCGCTGCCATGCGGAAGCGGGCAGGTTCCGCGCACCATTTGATCAGATTGCTTCGGGTCAACCCCGAGCCGGAACGAAACCGTTACGGTCTGATCAAACTTGGTCGGCGGAAACTTCTTCAGCGTTGAGACAGCGTCGGCAAGATTGTAACTCTTGCTCCGGTCCACCTGCTGAGCAGCTGCGCGATAACGTTTGCTTCGATTTCTTTGCATTTCCTGTGCAGTTCAACCGCCCGGTCACGTGCACCAGGCTCCTGCTTAAAAGTTGTGCCGCTCAAATCCAGCGAGCGGGCACGGAACTTAGCGGCTATCTACGGCTTGTCAAAATCTTGCGTGGACAAATCGGAACGTTAATCCACCGGCTCTGAGACGTCTGGCGACCCCGTCCACTCTGCGGTTCCCTGCGGCGTGGGCGGGCCTTGCCGAATGATTTTGCCCTGTCTCATTACGAACGAGACACGCTCGGTTGCAGTGATATCGGAAGTCGGATCGCCCGGCATCGCAATGATGTCGGCCAGTTTTCCTTTTTCCAGCGTGCCGACTTTTTGCCCGATGCCGAGAAGCTCCGCATCGTTGCCCGTCGCGGATTTCAATGCGTCGATCGGCGTCATACCAAGATCGACCATTAACTTGAATTCTTTTGCATTTTGTCCGTGTGGAAAGACCGCTGCGTCGGTTCCAAATGAAATCTTGATGCCCATCTTAATCGCATTGCGAAACATTTCCGAACGAGCCGCTGTTGCCGCTTTCGCCTTCGCCTGCAACGCTGGCGGGTAATTGTCGAGCTTGCCCATGATCCACTCCGAGGCCATCAGCGTCGGTGTGAGGAAGGTTCCCTTCTTTTTCATCATCGTAAGCGTTTCCGGTTTCATAAACGAACCATGCTCAATCGAATCGACGCCCGCCTCGATGGCCTCGCGCGCGGCCTGGTCGCCGTGACAATGCACGGCCACTTTCTTGCGCAACCGATGCGATTCATCGACCAGCGCTGTCATTTCAGCCGGTGTTAATTGCGGCGTATCCACTTCGTCCCCGAGTGAGAGCACGCCGCCGGAAACCGCGGCCTTAATAACGTCCGCGCCATTTTTCACTTCGAACCTCACCGCCTTGCGAATTTCATCCGGGCCATTCGCGATCCCGTCCGTGTAATCCGGTTCGCGACCAAAAAGGAAATCGCGAAACCCGCCGGTCGGATCAAAGTGACCGCCAGTGGCGCCGATTCCTTTCGTCGCAACCAGCATGCGTGGCCCGACGATTACGCCCTTGTTGATCGAATTGCGCAGCGCAACATCAACGAATTCGTGACTCGCGATGAAACGACTACCCAGGTCGCGCACAGTTGTGAAACCTGCTTCGACGGTCGCGCGGGCAAAGGCCGTCGCGCGGATCGCTTGTTCGGACACATTCAGATCAAGTTGCTGCAGCCGGCGCTCGTTGTAATTACCGGAGAAATCAGCGGTCAGATGCGTATGCGCATCCATGAAGCCAGGCGAAAGCGTCACGTCGCCGAGGTCGATCACCTGCGCGCCGGTGGGGATCGCCAAATTGCTTCCCGCATCGACAATCTTATCGCCCTGCACGATCACCACGGCGTTTTGCACAAGCGCGTTCGACTTGCCGTCAAACATTCGCGCAGCTTTCAGCGCAATTAGCTGATCGGCAGCCTGCGCCGCGATGCCGAGACACAAGAGAATTCCAAGGACACGAAACGTAATTTTCATTCTGTCCGTTTAGAAGCAATCCGCGAGACTAGCAAGAAAACACCACTCAATTCATCCAAGGTGTGGCTTTCTATGGAGCTCGACCTCAGAGCCCAACGCAGGCCTAGGGAGCATTTACGCGTGACCTGTGGTATTTATATAACGCGCACTGATCGCAGTGAAGCGGCATTACTTACTCGATGGAGAGCCACGATTCCCCCGGTTGCTTCGTTGTTGTCGGAGTTGTAATTATTTTGCTTAGTCTTTTCGGTTTCTGGCAAGCGACGCTCGCGCTGGTTCACCACACAATTCTGTATTCGTTCTGGGGAGTCGCGCCTTGGATGGATCCCTGGCAAGCCGTGGCTGTCTTCAGCATGTCGCTCATTTTTGGACTGTTCGTCTTAGTGACGGCTCTTAGAAAGATGAAGAAATAGTTCAGTATCCGCAAAAATGAAGGAGCTTAAAGAATTCGATTACATTAAAGCGTGGCTAATCTTCTTCGTTCTCGCTACGGGCGGCGGTGCGCTTGCGGGCCTTAGTATGCCGTGGACGTGCTAAGGGCTTGGCAGTTTTGCTGTGCTTTGCGCAAGGCCCTCTCGCGCCGCAGCGAGGTTAGGATCGAGTGCGAGCGCCTCTTTGAAGGCAATAATGGCGCGCTCGTGTTGATTGAACAACGCGAGATAACGTCCCCGGTTGACCAGCATGCTCGTATAGGTCGGCAGCACCTTGAGGTTCACCACGTCGTCTTTCTCGAACCGCACCGTCCCATCAGCCAGACCGCGGGTCGGAAGGTGCAGGTCTGGCGAGTCGTGAAAACTCTGGTCGCTCGCGAGGTAAAAAACGAGGCCTTCCGGAACAAGTTGATAGGTTTGAGGAATCCATTGGGTCAGGTAACTGTTCAATTGGTTGGTGATCAGCAGGTCATTCGTTATGTAAACTGGCGCGAACCTGATTTCGTTCGTCACCATTGACCGAACCATCTCCAAAAAAGCCACGCTAATCTTTTGAGTGAGCGGCTGGCTTCGGGCGAAAGCCCCCGGATCGCGCTCCCATTCTTTGAGATCCTGAACATACGCGTCAATCCTGTCGCGCGATCGCTCGACCAAATCGGGATGAGCTCGTTTGAGATAATCGAAATACCACGAGCGGCGCAGCAAATTGACATCGACAACTTTTACGTCGGTCCGGCTTTGTTCCACCTCCTGTTCATAAAACATTGGGGCGGCGACCTGCCAGTCTTGCGTAAGTAAAAGACCATTGGGCTCGACCGCGCTTAGCAGATTTTCAACGTAATCATGCGCGATGAAGTAATGCCTGCGGTTGTTGAACGGCCAGTTCGCCGCGAACGCTGTTGCAGATGTGAGCAGAACAGCAGTTGCAGCGACCCAATACGTTTTCTGTAATGCCATTGCCTTGGACGCGCTTAGCTGAATCAACCAGCGGATGCCGAAGCCGGCGGCAATCGCGATCGAGATAAATACCGGCAGGTAGTACGCGTCCTTGTCCTCTGCAATTTCGTAGCTGAGGTCGTATGCCAAATTAGCGATAACGATAAACAACAGGAACCAGAAAGTTGTGCGGTCCTGTCTGTAAGCAGCTGCGAAACCCGCAAAAGCAAGCGCAAGCGGTAAAGGCAGCCACGCAGGCCCGAATTCGCGCAGCAACATTCGGCAAAATTCTACGAACTGCGCTCCCATCATCGTCGGAGTAAACGACAGGAACACGCGATATTGTCTGCCGGTGATGTGCCACCAGATTTCTTGCAGCGAACGCGGATTACCCCAGTTGATGAGAGGTGAGCGCGACGCCGCAAACGGCAAATAGGCATACACAGCGACCATAGCCGCAATCGAAATCAGCGCGGCGTATACCAGCCGGCGACTGGTAAAAAATCTGAGGCCCTGCGTCCTGTAAACGATAACGGCTACAGCCGGAAGCGTCAGTCCTACTGTGACGTGATGATCGCCCAGCGCCAAGCCAAACACCGCGGCCGCGGCGTAAAGCCAGGAGTCGTGGATGGTGACCGCCTCCCCCTTGTCCCTTCGGTCCGCAACGATGCAGCGACGCCACCGAAGCATCAGAAAAAAGACAATGAGGATCAGCAGCGCGTTGAGCGTATAGACCTCGGTGATCGTCGCGTACGACCAGAGCGTGCGTGAGAATGCAATGAGCAAGCCCGCGCTGAGCGCAGGGGCGAATACCAAAAGGCGGTCAATGCGCGAATCTCCAGCCCTTTTCTTTTGTTGTGCGGCTCTCTTCCAAGCAGGGAGATATGCAGCCCCGATCATTAACTCGGCCACAACGAGAGTGAGCACGGCGCAAGCGAGCGCGGCGAAAAGGGCAGACGAAAAATTGATGCGAACAGCAACATTTCCTACCGGCACAAGGGATGCGAGATGGGCCAGCATCACCCAGAGAGGAACGCCCGGCGGATGCGCCACCCCGAGCCCTTGAGCGACCAGAATCAATTCGCCGCTGTCAGTCAGAGTGACCGTGGGAGCAAGCGTCCAGCTATAAAGGAGGAGCGCCACAAAAAAGACGATGCCGGCACAGAATAGCTCGGCCCAGGAAAAAGAAATGGTTCCAGCGTTGATCTCCCGACCCGACTTTCCTTCCGCCATGCGACCGCTCGCACGATCACGTGTCTTTTCCTTGTGGAATTGTTTCCTCTTCAAAACCCCACGGGCCATCGCCTATCGTTCTCGCAAACTGCTTTTCCTGCAAACGATCGGCTGCTCCGCTTGTCCTTTGCCCGATGGCCAGCCAAACGAGAAGTCTATCCGTAATCAACATCCTTGCCTTCCTCCTCCTCTTGGCTTGAATCCGACAAGGTGAAACTCCGCAATTCTTCGCGCACCAGCCAGTTCACAAAAATAGAGAAAGCGTGATGGCCAAGAAAATTCGTGTCGGAATATTATTCGGCGGCCGTTCTGCAGAACATGAAGTCTCACTGCAATCCGCGAAGAACATCATCGACGCCATCGACACCAATAAATACGAAGTCGTCTTGATCGGCATCGATAAAAAAGGGCAATGGCATCTCAATGAGGAATCTCGATTCCTCCTTCCGGAAACGGAATCCGGATTACCCGAGCTGCCAGAAAAGGGCGAAAATCTCGCACTCGTTCCAGGGAAGGGAGACGAGCAGTTGGTGGCGCTTTCCGGGCAACGGAGGTTGGGTGCTCTGGATGTGATTTTCCCTGTTCTACATGGTCCGTTCGGCGAAGACGGGACCGTCCAAGGCCTGTTGAAACTCGCTAATGTCGCGTTCGTCGGTGCCGGCGTGCTTGGCTCAGCCATCGGCATGGACAAAGATGTGATGAAGCGGTTACTCAGGGATGCCGACATCCCCGTTGCCCGATTTCTCGTGGTGAACAGATATTCGTCGAAGGAAATCGGTTTTGACGATGCGCGAGATCAGCTTGGCCTGCCGCTTTTCATTAAGCCTGCAAACCTCGGCTCGTCGGTCGGCATCCATAAAGTCAAAGATCGCGAAGAATTCGAGCGCGCGGTCCGCGATGCGCTCAGTTATGATAACAAGATCTTAATCGAAGAGTGCATCAGGGGACGCGAGATAGAATGTTCCGTGCTCGGCAACGAGAATCCCATCGCATCAGTCCCGGGCGAGATTTTACCTCGACACGAGTTTTACTCGTACGAGGCGAAATATCTCGATGAGAATGGCGCTGCGTTGGAAATACCGGCAAAGCTGCCACTGGCGACTTCGGAGCGCATCCGCCAACTGGCAATCAAAACGTTTTCTGTGCTCTGCTGCGAGGGAATGGCGCGAGTCGATTTCTTCTTGAGAAACGACGAAGAAATCATCGTCAACGAGATCAATACCATCCCGGGGTTCACCAGAATAAGCATGTATCCCAAGCTCTGGGAAGCGACCGGCATCTCTTACGGCGAGTTAATCGACAGATTGATAGAACTCGCAATTGAACGGTTTGAGCGCGAAAAGGGATTGAAAACCGACCGCGCATAATCCTTCGAAAATTCGCGCCGATGCGACTGGTTTTAAGAGTATTGATGCTCATAAACGCGATTGCGATTCTGGCTATGCAAGCATGGGCGGATGCAGAAATCATGATCGCCATTCGTCAACTGCCATGAAGAATTTCTCTGCTGCCCTTCTCCTGAGTTTGCTTGCCCTGTCCGCGAGCGGCGAGCCGCAGACGGACTCGCTCGACAAACTCGCGGATGATTTTTGGGCGTGGCGCGCGAAATACGCGCCATTTAGCGGCGACGACGTAAATCGAATCGAGAGGCCGGGCGGGATTCGCGATTGGTCGCGAGCGAGCATTGAGCAGCGACGAAAGGATTTGGCCGGGTTCGAAGCGCGCTGGAAGAAAATCGACGCGAGTCGCTGGCCGATTCCGCAGCAGGTGGATTATCGTTTGATCGGCTCGGCATTGTCCCGGGTGCGCTGGGAGCTCGATCGGAACCCGCGCTGGAAACGCGATCCGAACTTTTACATCGAACAGACGCTCACCGCGCTGGTGGAAGCACTCACGGTGCCCGCACCGTATGATGAAGCGCGCAGTCGCGAGATCCTCGCGCGCGTCGAAAATATTCCGTCGATCTTGCAGCAAGGCGCGAAAAACCTGACGAATCCTCCCGAGCCGTTCGCGACCGTCGCCGTTCAGAATCTCGAGGGAATTCGCGACCGTCTTCGCAAGATGGCGAGCTCGCTCGTAGCATCGACAACTTTAGATCGGGACAAGTTGAACACCGCGTGCGAGCGCGCAGCGGATGCGCTGGAAAAATATCAGCAGCAGCTCAAGCAGAAGCTGTCCACGCTTCCGCAACAAACTGCGCTTGGTCGCGACGCTTACATCTGGTTCTTACGCAACGTCGCGCTGATGCCGTTTTCGCCGGAAGAACTTCTGGCGATGGGAAAACAGGAATGGAATCGCGCGGTGGCGTTCGAAGCTTACGAGAAGAACCGAAACAAGGACGTGCCGCCACTGAAAATCGCCGACAACATAGAAAACTGGATTCGCGATGCGGCGGCGAAGGAATCGTCGATCCGGAAATTTTTGGTTGAGCGCGGCATCCTCAGTGTTCCCGATTGGGTACAGCATTACGCTCTGCGACGGACGCCGGATTATCTGCGCGTGCTCGGATTCACCGAGACTGACGACTTCACTGGTCCGTCGCGCTTAAAGGAAAACTGCATCCGCTACGTACCGGAGCCTTCAGAGAAGCTCGGTTACTTCTGGCGTGCGACAGCGATAGACGCGCGGCCGATCACTGTGCATGAAGGCGTCCCCGGCCATTATTTTCAGCTTTGTCTCTCCTGGAAACATGAGGACCCGATCCGGCGGCATTACTACGACTCCGGTGCGAACGAAGGAATCGGCTTTTATGCGGAGGAAATGATGTTGCAGGCGGGACTATTCGATGACAGTCCGCACACGCGCGAGATCATTTACAACTTTATGCGGCTTCGCGCGCTGCGCGTGGAAGTGGACGTGAAACTAGCGCTCGGAGAATTCACGCTCGACCAAGCCGCCAAATACCTACAGGAGAAAGTGCCGATGGACGAAACCACCGCGCGCCAGGAAGCGATCGCCTTCTCCACCAGCCCTGGCGGCGCCATCACCTATCAAATCGGTAAACTCCAAATTCTGAAGTTTCTCGCCGACGCGCGCATGCAACAGGGAGACGAATTCAGTCTCCGCGCGTTCCACGATTTCGTTTGGAAAAACGGCAATGTGCCCATCGCGCTGCAGCAATGGGAGTATCTCGGCGACGTCCGCGACCTGCCGCCGCTCGGAAGATAGGCTCCCAGCCTGTATCGGCAGACAAGCATCCTGCTTGTCAGGTTCGCAATCCAAAACGGCAGGTTAGCAGCCTGTCGGCAGAGGCCGGCAAGCTGCCTTATGTCCGACGTTAATCGGCGATTTCGAGCCCCATCTGTCGCGCTGTGCCGGCGATGATGCGGAAGGCGGCTTCGTCATCGCGCGCGTTGAGGTCTTTGCGCTTGGTGTTCACGATGTCCATGACTTGTTTGCGCGTAACCTTGCCCACCTTTGTTTTGTTTGGCTCCTTCGAACCGGCGGCGATGTTGGCCGCTTTCTTCAGCAGAACAGCGGCCGGCGGACTCTTCGTGATAAACGTGAACGATTTGTCTTTGTAAACGGTGATGACGACCGGGAGAATGTCGCCGGCTTGTTTCTGTGTGGCGGCGTTAAATTCCTTGCAGAACGACATGATGTTGACGCCGCGCGGGCCTAGCGCAGTTCCAACCGGAGGCGCCGGGTTAGCCTGTCCGGCGGGAATTTGGAGTTTGATTTGCGCGACTACTTCCTTCGCCATGTTTATTGTGTCCTATTCTAAATTGCGAGATTCCTCGACTTCGCTCGGAATGACAGACACGAACGCCATGATGTTGACACCGAGCGGGCCGAGCGCGGTGCCCACCGGAGGCGCCGGGTTAGCTTGTCCCGCTGGAAGAATTTGATCTCTGCTATTTTTTCTTTGCCATGTGTTTCATTGAACCGTTAAAGCGTTGAAGTTTTTAAATCGTTAAATCAGTAAATTGTTAAACCGATAAATAAAATCAGCCGCGCTCGACCTGCCAATATTCCAGTTCCACCGGTGTGGCGCGACCGAAAATAGTGACCGAGACGCGCAGCTTGCCGCGCTCGGGATCGATCTCTTCGACGATACCAGTCTGATTTTGGAACGGGCCATCGGCGACTTTCACCGATTCGCCTACCTCAAAGCTGACTTTCGGCTTCACCTTTTCTTCGCGCTCCTTCATCTGCGCGAGCATGCTGTCCACTTCCGATTGCCGCATTGGAATGGGTTTGTCCTTCGTCCCGGCAAAACCGATCACCCCCGGGGTCTCGCGAATGAAATACCAGGTACGCCCGACCAGCTGATTGTTCTCATCGAGCAAATGCATGTTGACGATCAGATAACCGGGGAAAAATTTCCGCGTGGTCTCACTCTTTTTCCCTTTCTTAATTTCCGAGACGCGCTCAGTCGGAACCAGCACGTCATAAACCAGGTCGCCCATTTCTTCGGTTTTGACGCGTTTCAAGATGTTCTCGCGCACCTTGTTTTCCTGGCCGGAAAGGACGTGCACGACGTACCATTGATCTTTGCCTGCGAGTGCCTGTGCCATAAATCAGTGTAGTCGGGTGAAGAAATGGACGAAATTAACCAGGACAAAATCGAAGAACGCGACGAAGCCACCCAGCAGCACCATCGAGATGGCAACGACAACAGTCGAGTCACTCAGTTCCTTGTAGCGGCGGAACCCTTTCTCCTTTGGGTCCCACGGCCAGGAAGCTTTTTGCAACTCCACTTTCACTTCGCCGAAGAAGCTTTTGATTTTGGTGATCATGTCGAAAGGTTAAACAGTTAAAAGCGTTACAAGGCTACAACGGAGTTGGCTTCAAAGACTCTTTTTAATAATGTAACATTGTAACTTTTTTAACAGTACCCGCGGCGATAACCGCACGCCAGGAGGGACTCGAACCCCCAACCGACGGTTTTGGAGACCGCTACTCTACCAATTGAGCTACTGGCGTATTTGTAATTGTCATTCTGAGCGAAGCGCAGCGGAGTCGAAGAATCTCTCGATCACCAAATCAGAGACGGCTCCAGACCCTCGCATAAAGCTACGGTTTGGCAGGCAACTTCGCTCGACATGACAACAACTTAATCCAGAATGTCGCCCACGCGACCCGCGCCGACGGTCTTGCCGCCTTCGCGAATGGCGAAACGAATCGTCTTCTCCATGGCGATGGGCGTAATCAACTCCACCTCGATGGAGATGTTGTCGCCGGGCATCACCATTTCGACGCCTTCGGCCAATTTAACCGTGCCGGTAACATCAGTGGTGCGGAAATAAAATTGCGGCCGGTAATTGGTGAAGAACGGCGTGTGACGTCCGCCTTCCTCTTTGCTCAGCACGTAAACTTCCGCCTTAAACTTCTTATGCGGCGTAATGGAGCCGGGCTTCGCGATGACCTGACCACGCTCTACCTCTTCCTTCTTCAAGCCGCGCAACAAAACGCCGACGTTATCGCCCGCGCGCGCTTCATCGAGAAGTTTGCGGAACATCTCAATATCGGTCGCCACGGTCTTCGCCGTTGGACGAATACCGACCAGTTCGACTTCTCCCATTTTCTTGAGAACGCCGCGCTCGACACGACCTGTGGCAACGGTGCCGCGGCCTTCAATGTTGAATACGTCTTCGATCGGCATCAGGAACGGCTGATCGACCGGCCGCTCGGGCACAGGGATGTAATCGTCGATCGCCTCTACAAGCGCGAGCACCTGCTTTTCGGCGTCAGCGTCGCCGTTCAATGCCTTGAGCGCACTCCCTCTGACAATCGGGATTTTGTCGCCTGGAAATTCATATTGCGTCAATAGATCGCGCACTTCCATCTCCACGAGATCGAGGAGCTCGGGGTCATCGACCATGTCCACCTTGTTCAGGAACACGACGATGGAGGGCACGCCTACTTGGCGGGCTAGCAGAATGTGTTCACGCGTCTGCGGCATAGGCCCGTCGGCAGCGGAGACAACCAGGATGGCGCCGTCCATTTGCGCCGCACCGGTAATCATGTTCTTGACGTAGTCAGCGTGGCCAGGGCAATCGACGTGGGCGTAGTGCCGTTTCTCACTGGAATACTCGACGTGCGCCGTGTTGATGGTGATTCCGCGCTCTTTCTCCTCCGGAGCGTTATCGATTGATTCGTATGCCCGCACTTCGGCCATGCCCTTTTTGTTCAGCACCATTGTGATTGCCGCTGTCAGGGTCGTTTTGCCGTGGTCCACGTGACCGATCGTACCGACGTTCACGTGCGGCTTGTCGCGTTTAAAAGCTTCCTTAGCCATTTGAATTCTCCTGTTGAACTAAACTTCGTCTTTTCTTTTAATTATTCCACTGCCGGCCGCGAGTTCTTTCTGGAGCCCATGACCGGGATTGAACCGGTGACCTCGTCCTTACCAAGGACGTGCTCTACCAACTGAGCTACATGGGCCTGCTTTGCCAGCCCAGCGCCTCCGCAGCAACCCGAGCCGCAAACCGGTTTCGCTTTCTACCAGAGACTCAAAAGTCCCAAAGCCGCGTCAAATTTGCAATTTGAACGACCATGGGACCGTCTCGTTCCAGCAAAAAGCGTTCGCAAGCTAACCGCGGCCACCGGCGTGTCAAAGAAATTTTCCCTATGCGACCCGCGGGGCTGTAGCGTGCGCTGTCCTCAGCGCATTTGATTCAAAGCGTGCGAGAGCAGATCCGCTGAGACAGCGGACGCTACAGCATCTCTACCTTCAGCGGATTATGTGACTTTTCTCCTCTACCTTGCCTCGCGTAATCAGACGCACAATTGCAGCAATTAGAATCAGCGCCACGATCCCGATCAGGATATGCAGCGGTTTGATCTGACTAATCAGACTCGGTTTTTCTGGAGTTGCCGTGGGCGCCGCTGTTGTCGTTGCTGTTGTAGTTGTCGGAGGCGGCGCGTTTTTTGCCTTAAGTTGTCCCTGGGTCCACTGCAAGCGCGAAAAAGTATCATTGTCTTGTGGGTTGAGTTTCAAGGCCGCTTCATAATCAGGGATCGCCTTTTCGTACTGTCCCATCAAACTGTAGGTGTAACCGCGCTTGGTCAGGGCCTCAGTGTCGTTCGCGTTTTTCTCCAGAAGAAATGTGTAGTCGGCAACGGCCGCATCAAAGTTCTTCAGTCCCCGATACGCCAGCGCGCGACGATCATAGGTCTGCAGGTCGTCCGGCTTTTTTTGGATCACGTTGCTGAAATCGGCTATTGCCTTGTCCCACTGGCTGAGTCCGAGCTCGGCGAACCCGCGGAGCTTGATTGCAGTTATTTCGTCGGGTTTGATTTCGAGTGCTTTCTCGGTGTCAGCCAGCGCCTGCTGATAATTCTTTTGCTGCAGGAAAACCTGCGCTCTGCCGACGTAAGCCCGCATGTCTTTAGGCGACAGCTCGATGGCCTTTGAAAAATCGTCACCCGCCTCCTTGTATTGCTGGAGCCCGAAATTGGCAAAACCACGGCCCTCATAAAATGCAGGCTGCTTACTGTTTGCCATAATCGCCGCGCTAAACTCCGCCACCGCTTGTTCGTACTGCTTGCTGTCAAGCAATTGGACGCCCTTTGTGTAGTCGCTCGTCCCGGCTCCCGCTTTCTCTTTGGCTGGTGCTTTCTCTTTGGCTAAAGCAAAACTGGCAGTGCCGAAAAAGCAGGCGGCAACCAGGGATATTGTGGTTCGACTCGTAATCATCATAGTTGTGTTCTCCTTCCAACCCCACTTTTTTGAGGGATTTCTCGCTGGTAGGCGAGCAAATTAACGCACAAAAGAAGAATAACGATGAACCAAGTGGATTCCGCCCGGGAGATTGTCGGTATGCGCGGCCGCACGAGCACCTCGGAAGGTTATGCCGCGGTCTTCGCCACCATTCTCATCTGGTCCACGCCATCGCTTTTTCAGTACTATCTGAACCGGTACTATGATCCGTGGGCGCAGAATTTTTATCGTTATCTGGTGGCCTGCGTTTCAATCGCGCCATTACTGATTTATCGAATCCGACGCGGCGCGGCACCCATCGACTGGCACGCCGTAACAATCTGCATCGTGCCCTGCCTGCCTAACGTTGTCCATCAAGTCACGCAGGTGATCGCTCTCTTCTACATGGGCCCGGGCGTTTACACCATCTTCACGCGTGCCTCCGTGATTTTCACTGCGTTGCTTGCGCTGGCATTTTTTCCTGAGGAACGCCACGTCATCAGGCAATGGCAGTTTCAATTGGGCACTGGCCTGGGATTGATTGGCGCATTCGGTGTCATTTGGTTTCAACCGGGATGGAAATCAGGTCACATCGCCCTCCCCGGATTATTCGTTGCATTCACCGCCACATTTTGCTGGGCGCTTTACGGTATCCTTGTGAAACGACCTTCCCGGGAGCTCGGCTCAATCCGCAGCTTCGGGGTGATCAGCGTGATTACGTCCGCGCTGCTTTTTCCGCTCACAATTGTATTTGGAAAAATTGGCACCCCGCTTCACACAGGATCGCAAGTTAATTTGGTCCTGATCGTCTCCGCCGTGACCTGCATCACACTCGCGCATGTCTTTTACTATGTGGCCATCCGGGAGATCGGCGTGGCCCTCGCCCAATCACTCCAACTTCTCTGCCCTGCCGGCGCAATGGCTCTTTCAGCGTGGATTTATGGCGAACGTCTCACTCACGCACAGATCTGGAGCGCGGCCATCCTTATCCTCGGCGCATTCCTGGCCATGCGCACCAAGCCCATCGCCACGACTGAGGCGGCAGAAAATCTCTGAGGCGACTTTTAACCTCTCTTTAGCGCCTGCGCTTTGCGCACGAGTTCGATAAAACCCGAGCGATAACCATTCGTGTCGCTGCCCTTTCCTTCCTGCGCCCACTCCAGCACCGCTGCAAACGTTCCATTCCCCTTGTATTCAGAATCGCGCAAAATCATTCCAAACTCAGCGACGGCGGCAGCGAACTTCAAGTCGGCAGGCGCGTTTTCAAATTTTCCGGCGGTATCCGTAACCGCGCGTTCGACCAATTCGCTTTTGTTCCCATCCGGTTTTTTGTAGCGCAACTTCACGGTGAGCATTTCGTTGGAAACTGTCGGTTGTGTAGAGGTCGGTCTTTCATTGAACGAATACTTGAGCGGATCGACCGGCGGCAGGCTCGCTGCCGGGTTAGTCGCAGCGCCGACCGGCACGACTTCATACAACGCCGTCACCGTGTGGCCCGCGCCGATTTCTCCCGCGTCCACCTTGTCGTTGTTAAAATCTTCCTTGCGCAACATCCTTTTCTCATAACCGATCAAACGATACGAAGCGACACGCGCCGGATTGAACTCCACCTGAATCTTCACATCCTTCGCGACCGTTACCAGCGTCCCGTTCATTTGTTGCACGAGCACTTTGCGCGCTTCATCGAGCGAGTCGAGATAGGCGTAATTGCCGTTCCCTTTGTCGGCCAATTTCTGCATCGTTGAGTCTTTCAAATTATCCGTGCCGACGCCGAGCACGCTCAGAAAAACGCCGCTCTTCGCTTTCTCTTCGATCACGTGGATCAGGTCACCCTGGTTTGTGACGCCCACATTGAAATCGCCATCGGTGGCGAGAATCAGACGGTTCACTCCGCCTTGGATGAAATTGTCAGCCGCAATTTTGTAAGCTAGCTCGATCCCCTCGGCGCCATTTGTCGAACCTCCGGCCTGCAAATTTTCCAGCGCTTCGAGGATTTGTTCCTTGTGATCGCCCGCGGTTGACGGCAACGCCAATCCCGACGCGCCCGCGTAAACTACGATTGCCACGCGATCGTTCTCCGTGAGCTTTTCAACCAGCAATCGCATCGCCTGTTTGACCAGCGGCAACCGCTCCGGCGGCATCATCGATCCCGAAACATCGAGAAGGAAAACTAGGTTGCTCGGCCCGCGCTTGTCCGTGGCGATCTCTTTTCCTTTTAGTCCGATCCGCACCAGCCGATGGGACGTTTCCCATGGGCAACTCGCCACATCGACATGCACCGCGAACGGCTTACCGTCGCTCGGCTGCGCATAATCGTACGTGAAATAATTAATCATCTCCTCCACGCGCACCGCATCCCTGGGCGGCGACGATCCTTCGTTGATGAAGCGCCGCACATTGGAATACGAGGCCGTGTCAACGTCGATCGAGAACGTCGAAAGCGGATTGTCTTTCGCGTCGAGAAACGGGTTCTCGACGATGTGGTCATAAGCGGCCGTATTGAACTCCCCGCTCGGTTCGCGAATCCCACGGAATCTGTCCGCGCCGGCAACTGCGTAGCCGCGGGCTTGCGCGAGCGAGTAATTCAACGAACCAACTTTGCTCGCCGATTGTTTCGCCGCCATCAGGGGACCAGGGGAAAATTGCAACTGTGAGGACGCTGTCCTAGCTGGGGATGCAGCGACTTGCGTTGGCATTTCAAACTGAGCTTGGACATCGGCAGGCTTCGGTCGAACCGCCAACGATCCGATTCCAACGCCCTGCGCGACCCGGACGTTTTCGCGTCTCAACGAAAACACGGCAACGCCAGAAACAACGGCCACCAGCGCGAGCACTGCCGCGATTGCCAGGGGACGCGCGATCGACCAAAACCAGCGATCGTCACGGATGTCGATTAAGTTCGACGACACAGGCATCCGAACGGGCGTTTCTCTCCCCAGTTCGGTCTCGTACTCCGACCTTAGCGTGCGCGCCAGCTCGCGGATTTCAGCGACGAATCGCTGCGCCTCTGCCGATTCGGCGACCGCGTGCGCGACTGCCGATCTTTCCGGCTCATCCAATTCGCCCAGAGCGAAAGCTGTTAATTTTGGATCATCGATATTCATGTCAGGTAGTCCTGGGGTTGAACGGAACGAAATCTTTCGAGGCTTCCCGGTAGCGCTCACGCAATGTCTTTAGCGCTGTATGAATGAGAACACCTACGCTGTTCGCCGTCGATTTTGTGATCTCGGCAATTTGCTGATAGCTGAGCTCGTTTTGAAATTTCAGCCGTAGCACCTCCTGTTGGCGCGGCGGCAGTGTCGCGATGATGCGTGTGAGGAAGCTAGCGGCCTCTTCCTCCTCGATGCGTTGATAGGGCATCGGCTGCCGGTCTTCCTGCGATGCGATCGTTTCTTCGTCGAGATACATCATTCGTCTTTCCTTGCGGCAAACATTGAGCGCCCGGTTCCGGCAAACGGTAAACAACCAGGTAGCGGGTTCCCCTTCTCGAGCCACTGCGCCGTTTCGCTGAAATTTGATAAATGTCTCCTGAACCACATCTCTCGCCCTTTCCCTGTCCCCGGTTATGCGCGTAGCATATTGAAGAAGTGGAATTTCGAATCGCTGTAGAACCTTCTCAAACTTTTGCCCCGCCTCTATTTTCTCGCTTCGCATCGATTTTGGCGCATGAGAGGATATCACATCCGTGAAGTTCAACGCTAATACGACGCGCCTGTGAGGGTGTATGTAATCGGCACCTCGACGTTCAGCGCGCTACCTGGCTTGAAACGCCATCGTCGAAGGGCGTCGAGCGTTACGTTGTCCAGAATGACGTTTCCACAGCTCTGCGTCATGCGAACACTAGTCACATTGCCAACTGCTGGATCGACCGTTAGCAGCGCGATTCCCGAGCCTCTTAATCGCTGGCGACGCGCTTCGTACGGATATACCGGGCGAGGAGCATACATCACCAAAGCTTTCACCGAACCAAATGGCGTCGCTGTTCTTCCCACAAAAGACGCGACCCTTATTTTCCCGCGAGGACGAACTGGCGGTGGCGTTCGATTCTCCTCTGGAAATGCCTCTTCGTCGGGTGACGGCTGCTCTGAAGACGGAGGCGCAATCGATTCCTCAGGCGGCGTCTGCTCGGGGACCACTTGCACCATCTCTACATCGACGCCAGACGGTCTGAAATCTTCTACGGCAATCTTCTCGAACTTATTTTTCGCGAGTACGACTGCCCCGGCGTGAATCGCAGCCGCACACGCAAATGCAATCCAGAAGCGCCAGGGTCGGCACGGTCGGTAAGGCAACGCAGCATTCATGTTTGTCCTTCCAAAAAGAAAGACACGCCATGCCCGAGAAACTTAGTGCTACGGTTGCACTATTTTCGATACCGGTGGCCGCGCTGGTTCTATGCTGGATTCTGGAAGCTCGATGCTAGATAATCAGCGCGCGCAACGACCAGTAGCTAGCATCGAGCACTCAGAAACGTGAACATCAAAACGTATCTCGTCTCTCGCCAGAAGTTGATCGAACGCGCGCTCGATCGTTACTTGCCGGAGGCGAATGCGAAACCCGCGACCCTGCATCGAGCGATGCGTTACAGCCTATTTGCCGGAGGGAAGAGGTTGCGACCGATCCTTTGTCTCGCGGCAGCCGAAGCTTGCGGTGGAAAAATCGGCAACGCGCTCCCTCTCGCTTGTGCCTTGGAATGCATCCACACCTATTCGCTAGTTCACGACGATTTGCCGAGCATGGACAACGACGATTTTCGCCGTGGCCGTCCTACTTGCCACAAAATCTTCGGCGAGGGCATTGCCGTGTTGGCCGGAGACGCTCTGCTGACTATCGCGTTTGAAATTGTCGCCGACGCAAAGCCGACGTCACGCTACGACACGTCGATCTTGCTGCGCGAGATTGCAGTTGCGGCGGGCAGTCAAAAACTAATTGCCGGTCAGGTGGCCGATCTCGAAGCCGAAGGCAAAAACGTCAAACGCGATCAGTTGCAATTTATTCACGAGAACAAGACGGCGGCCATCTTGAAAAGCTCGGTGCGGCTGGGCGCGATAAGCGCCAACGCAGACGCCAGGAAACTTTCTGCTGTCACACGTTTCGGGCAGCGGGTTGGTCTGGCCTTTCAAATCATCGACGACATTCTCGATGTAACGCAGACCTCCGAGATACTGGGCAAGAGCGCTGGCAAAGATTTAGCGGCAAAAAAGGCGACTTACCCTGCGGTGATCGGCTTGGAAAAATCCCGCGCCGAAGCCAGGCGGCTCACTCGTCAGGCGCACAATGCGCTGTCGGTGTTCAGGAGCCGCGATGCCGAGCCGCTGCACGCACTGGCAAATTATCTTCTCGAGCGCGAGTACTGACACTGTAGGGCGCCTGTGGCAGACGCGGCGCGGAGCCGCAAAGCTCGGCGTTTCACAGAAACGCCTACAATTTTTCTGCACCAGCGCGAGATTCGGGATCGATTTCTTCTGTCACTTGCGATTGAAACCCCGCCCGCAATCGCAACAACGCAGCAAATGCGATCATGGCTGCGTTATCCGTGCACAGCCAGCTCTCGGCAGTCTTCAAGTCGAATCCCGCGCGCCGGCACGCTTCGCCAAATTGTCGTCGCAATTCCTGATTGCAACTCACGCCGCCGCTCACCGTCACAAGATCGACATGGCATTTCTGCGCTGCTGCGATCGTCTTTGCCACCAGCACGTCGATGATTGCTTGCTGAAATGACGCGCAAAGATCACTCGACAGCTTGTCATCCTGAGCGAATGCGAAGGACCTCTCAGAGGATGATTGATCACGCTTTGACCCTTGATCATACGGGCTCCGAATGGGAGGTCCCTCGCCGTCTCCGCGGCTCGGGATGACCCCAATTTTTGGCAACAAATATCGCACGGCCGTTTTCAACCCGCTGAAACTGAAATTCTCCGAGTCGGGCATGCTGCGCGGCAGATCAAAGCGATTCGGATCGCCACCGCGCGCGCGCTCTTCAATTTCCGGACCGCCAGGGTAACCGAGGCCAAGCATCTTGGCGACTTTGTCGAACGCTTCGCCCGCAGCGTCGTCAACCGTGTGCCCGATTAGTTCGATAATCTGCCAGGCCACGAACGAGGACGAGACATCGTATGGCCGCCGCTCACGATCAGTGAAACATTCGGCTTGATTTGCTCGCCGCCATCTGCGCTACCGAAAAACGGGGACAGTAAATGGCCTTCAAGATGATTGACTGCGAGGTACGGTTTGCCAAAGCCGATTGCCAATCCCTTGGCGATGGACGCGCCAATCATGAGCGAACTCGCCAAGCCAGGTCCGCTCGTCGCCGCAAATGCATCGATCACCGACATCTCAATCCCCGCACCGCGGATCGCGCGATCGAGCAACCGCGGCGCGTAGATCAGATGGTTGCGCGACGCAATTTCCGGCACGATCCCGCCGAATTTTTCATGCGCGGCAACTTGCGACGCGACTTCGCTGGCAAGCAATTCGTGCCGGGCGCGATTGTCGCGTCCGCGCAACACCGCCACGGCGGTCTCATCGCAGGAAGTTTCAAGTGCCAAGACTGTTTTCACGACAAACAAAATACGCACGTCATCCTGAGCGGAGCGAAGGATCTCGCAAAAACACGCTGGATCACGCTGGGTACATAGCGTGACCTTACAAACTTGTGGGAGGTCCCTCGCCGTCTGCGCGACTCGGGATGACCGCGAACATTATTTCTTTACTGCTTCGGCTTTCGGCGCGCTTTGTTGCGCATAAGTCATGACGCCCTTCAGCGCATCGATTGCGCGCAACATCTGGGCATCTTTGCTCTTGATAATCTTGGTCTCGTCCTCGGAATTCATGTTTCCCGCACTGCGCAATGCATAGAGAGCACGTTCCTGGTCGGCGGTCATGGCAACACGAATATTCGGAGTCACGCCATTGCCCTGAATCACTTGTTTGCTCGGCGTATAGTATTTTGCAGTGGTAAAACGCACCGCCGAACCGTCCGGCAATTGCATGACATTCTGCACGGAACCTTTTCCGAAAGTGGTTTCGCCGACAAGCACGGCGCGGTGCAAATCCTTGAGCGCTCCAGCAACGATCTCCGCTCCGCTCGCGCTCCCTTCGTTGATCAGTAACACCATCGGGAAGCTCGGGCCGTTCTTTTTTCGCGCCGGAAGTCGAGTAGTCACGCTGCTGGGAAACGACCCGTCCCTGCGTCGAGACCACTTTTGTGTTGGGCGGCAGAAATTGAGCGCACACGTCCACAGCGCTATTCAATAGGCCGCCCGGATTGTTCCGAAGATCGAGAATGAGCGCTTGCATGCCTTGCTTCTGCAAGTCGTCGAGCGCCCTCGAAAGTTCCTCGGCCGTAGGTTCGTTAAACTGGATCAGCCGGACATAACCGATCTTGAATGGGCCGGTCAGCTCCGCATCGAGCAACCTTGCGCCTTTGACACTTTGGATTTTGATCTCCGCCCGTTGCAGCGTGTATTCCTTGATTTCATTGGTTGAAGGCCGCAGCAGGGTCAGGGTGACTTTCGCGCCCGCAGGCCCACGCAAAACATTGATCGCGTCCTGGAGATCCATTCTTTCTGTGGAAATGCCGTTGATGCGCAAGATTTGGTCGCCGGAGAGAACGCCCGCCTTGGCTGCAGGTGTGTCCTCCATCGCTGTGATGACCGTAGGCAAACCGTTTTTCATGGAAACCTCGATCCCGAGGCCGTTGAAGCGGCTGCGCGTGTCGTCTTGCATGTCCCGAAAATCACTCGGGTCCATGAACTGGCTATGTGGGTCCAGCGAAGAAAGCATGCCCTTCATTGCTGCAGTCACGAGATCGTGATAGCTCGTCTTGTTTTCATCCACATAATCCTGCCGGAGCAATTCCAGAGTCTTTGCGAAAATGGAAATTTGCGCGTAGCCGTTATCCTCTTCGCTTTTTCCTGGCTGCGCTTCTTGCGCGAACACGCCGGGAAAAGCGCCGAGCACGAGACAAGCCAGCAACGGGATGATCACCAAGCGCCTCATATTTCAACCCAAAATTCGGAACAACCCAACCATCGCTCATGAGGAAATTTTGGCAACGACCAACACAAAGCGTTGTCTTAATTGAGACTCGCAAAGATGAATAACGATTTCGCTGAACTCATTAACACCCGGCTTAAGCCGGGTTTCGCTGTAGCCGCGGGCGGTGACCGCGGCGGCCTTGTGGATGCAAAATCGAGAACGGCCGGGGTCACCGACCCCGGCTACAACGCGGCAGCAATAAGAAAATGGTTTTTGCCATTTCTTTTTCTGCTGACGCTCTCGCTTTCCGGCGCAGCCGTCGCTGCGCAAACAGACGATGCCGAGTACGAAGCAGTAGCCGAGGAATACGTTAAAACGTATCTCGCAGCCCACCCGCTGGAGGGAACTGGCCTCGGCCTCCACGAATACGACGGCAAGATCAGTGATTACAGCCGTCTGGCGCTGGATGCTGAGCTTTCCCGCCTCCGGCGGTTTGACGATCGCCTGGCGCAAGTTCGATCCAGCCAAATTGGGTGCACGCCAATCCATCGACCTGCGAATTCTGCAGGCGGCCGTGAAGAAGGATCTCTTTGAAATGCAGGATATGTCGGTCTTCGAGCGAAATCCCATGGTCTATGCGGGCGCCGCCGACGTGAACGTTTACATCAAAAGAAATTTTGCGCCGCTTGAGGATCGCGTTCGCAGCCTGGTCGCCATCGAATCGCAAATCCCAAATATCCTGATTGCCGGGAGGACAAACCTCCATGGCGTGCTTCCCAAACCGTATGTGGAACTGGCTATTCAGGTCGCGAGAGGTTCCGCCGATTTTCTGAAGAAAGATATGGTATCCGCTGTCAGCGGTCTTAAGGACGAACAGCTACGCGCGGCGTTTTTGAATGCCAATCGCAAAGCAGCAAACGCGCTTAACGATTATGCAGCGTGGCTGGAGCGTGAGAAACTACCGAAGGCTTCGCTCGATTTCGCGCTCGGCGAAGAGAAATTCCACCGTTTCCTCGCGCAGACCGAACTGGTCGATCTTCCGCCGCAAAAAGTTCTTGAGATCGGCATGGCGCAACTAAAAGCCGAACAGGACGCATTCGCCGAAGCCGCGAAGAAGATCGATCCAAACAAGTCGCCGATCGAGGTCTTCAAACAAATCCAGAACGAACATCCGACGCCGGACAAACTCATTCCGGATGTCGCCAAGGACCTCGACAAAATTCGCAAGTACGTTTCGAGCCATCATTTGGTCGGCATTCCATCGGACATTCGCGCGAAAGTCAAAGAGACCCCGCAATATCTGCGCGCTACGTCTTTTGCATCAATGGACACGCCCGGTCCGTTCGAGAAGCGCGCGCACTGACGCCTACTATTACGTCACTCCCACAGAGAACGATTGGCCGGACAAACAAAAGCAGGAATGGCTCACCGCTTTCAATTATTACACGTCGGACATTACGTCGATCCACGAAGCCTACCCCGGTCACTACGTGCAATTTCTGCATTTGAACGCGTCGCCCGCGACCAAGGTCGAAAAAATTTTCGGCAGCTACGCGTTCATCGAAGGCTGGGCGCATTACTGCGAGAAAATGATGCTCGACGAAGGCTACGGCAGCCCGACCAGTTCGAACCCCAGCGAAGAGGACGCGAAACACGCGGCCAAATATCGCATGGCGCAGGCCGACGAAGCGCTTCTTCGTTTATGCCGGTTATGTGTCTCGATCAAACTGCACACGCAGAACATGTCGCTCGAAGAGGCAACGAAATTTTTCCGTGACAATTGTTACTACGAGGAAAAACCCGCGCGCCAGGAAGCCATGCGCGGCACTTTCGATCCCGGTTATCTCAATTACACCTTGGGGAAATTGCAGATCCTGAAATTGCGGGACGACTACAAAGCGCAAGAAGGCGACGGCTTCTCATTGCAAAAATTCCACAACGAGCTGCTCAATCACGGCATGCCACCCATTCGTCTGCTGCGCGAAGTCATGCTCAAAGACCAGAGCAAATGGAACGAAGTGCTCTGAGTTCTTGCTTTTCCTTTTACTCGGGACTGTAGCCGTCGCCCTGTGGGCGACGCGGTATCCAGTCTGTCTGGGTGATCAACTCCGTGCTTCGCACAGCGAAGCGGCTACAGAAACGGGTCACCATGGAATCTCTTTCCGGTCGCGAAGGAATTTCCCAGTAAGCTCCTGTGGCGCGTCGCTAGCAAGCCAAACAATCGTGTCCGCGCCTTCTTCCACTGATCGCGTTGCATTTCGTCCGCCCATGTCAGTTCGTACCCAACCCGGGCAAACGGAATTCACCGCGAACTTCGGCAACGCCGCCGCGAGCTGCGACGTCACTCCGTTCAGCGCGGTCTTCGAGATGCAATAAGCCGGCGACCAGCCGTCCGCGCCACCGGTCAATTGACCGCCGCCACTGGAGACGTTGATCACCCGCGGCGCTCTGCTTTTCGCCAGCAACGGCGCGAACGCGCGCGTCACCCGCAGTGCACCAAGTGTGTTCGTCTCGACAGTTTTCCGAAACAGTTCATCGCTGATCTTCAAGATCGCGTCATCGCCGTCCACCATGATCCCTGCGTTATTCACGAGCACGTCGAGCTGATCCGCAATTTTCGCGAACTCACGCGCCGCGGCAGTGACGCTGCCATTATCCGCGATGTCGATCTCCAGAAACGTTACCTTTCCGCCCTCCTTGGCGATCTCAGACGCCGCTTTGCGGCCAGCGTCCCGGTTCCGCGCACCGACGACCACGTGGAATCCCCTTCCCGCGAGCTGGCGCGCAACCTCGCGCCCGATGCCTTTGTTCGCTCCGGTGACCAATGCCGTCTTCATGCGCGCTTTGATAAAGCCTACTCGCGAAGATCTTCGTCCTCCTCATTCGGCAAAAGATCTCTCAGCAATGGCTGCGGGTTCGACGGCAATTCTTCGACGTGGCGCAACTTTTTTGTGATCGCGCGGGAGCGAATATCCACATCTTCTATCTTCCGCGAGGCCTGATCGATTTTCTCTTTCACCGCTGATAGCGCCTCACCAAATTTTCCAAACTCGGTCTTCACCGCGGCCAGCAGGTTCCAGACTTCACTTGATCGCTTCTGGATGGCCAGCGTGCGAAAACCCATCTGCAAACTGTTGAGCAACGCAGCGAGCGTGGTAGGTCCTACAAAGGTGACGCGGCAATCGCGCTGAACGTTTTGCACCAAACCGACGCGCCGGATCGCTTCCGCGTAAAGTCCCTCGCTCGGCAAAAACATGAGAGCAAAATCGGTCGTCTTAGGCGGGTTGATGTACTTCTCGCAAATGTCTTTCGCGCATCGCTTCAACTGCGTTTCCAAAGTCTTCATCGCGGCGTCGACCGCAGTTAGGTCGCCCTTCTCCTGCGCCGCACGCCAGCCGCTCGTAGTGTTCCATCGGAAATTTCGCATCGATCGGCAACCACACCGGCGCGCCGTTCTCGTCGCCCGGCAATTTGATCGCAAACTCGACGCGCTCATCGGTGTCCTCGTGCATCTTGATATTTGTGGCGAATTGGTCCCGCGTCAGCATTTCTTCCAACAGGACTCCGAGTTGCCATTCGCTCCAGCCGCCACGCGTCTTCACGTTTGTCAGCACGCGTTGCAATCCGCCAACGTCACTAGCCAGTTGCTGCATCGCGCCGAGTCCTTGATGCACCTGCTCAAGTCGATCGCTCACTAGCTTGAAAGATTCCCCGAGGCGTTTCTCCAGTGTGCCTTGCAATTTTTCATCGACGGTCGAGCGCATCTTGTCGATTTGCTTTGTATTGTCCTCCTGCAATTGTCGCAGCCGATCATCAACAGTCGAGCGCACGCTTTCGAGAGATTTGGTCAGTTCTTCGCGCTGGTTCTTCGCAGCCGCGCCTGCTTCTTCACGGTTGCGCGAAAACTCATCACGCAACCCGCGATCGATTGTTTCCAATCGGCGAACGAGTTCCGTTTGAAGATGCGAACCACTGCCGCGCCTGGCTAAAAAGAAAACGACAGCAGCCACCAGAGCGCCGGCGGTTAATCCAACAATCAAGTAAAGCAGCGCGGTCATGCTATATCAGCACGAGATTCCTCGACTTCGCTCGGAATGACAAGACAACCCATGCCTGCGCTATTTTTCAAATAGCAGTTCGCCGGCGCGACTGGTCGCTTTGACGACTGCTTTGATGAGCGTAACGCGCAGTTTCCCTTCTTCGAGTTCGAGGATGCCGTCGATCGTGCAGCCAGCGGGGGTCGTGACTGCGTCCTTTAAGAGCGCGGGGTGGTCGCCGGTCTCCAACACAACGCTCGCCGAACCTTTCATGGTTTGCGCTGCAAGGAGAGTGGCTATATCGCGCGGCAAACCAACTTTCACGCCGCCCTCAGCAAGCGATTCCAGGATGATGTATGCGAACGCAGGGCCGCTGGCCGAAAGACCAGTCACCGCGTCCATATGCTTTTCATCGAGCACAATGGTGCGGCCAACCGCGTCAAACATGCTGCGAGCAATTTCAAGGTGTTCCGGTGTCGCATGAGCACCGCTACAAATTGCCGTCATGCCGCAGCCGACCGCAGCGGGCGTGTTTGGCATCGCTCGAACGACTGCCACTTCATTACGCTTACCGCCACTCGCCGCAGCGAGTTGCTGCTCCACATAGCTCGTCGGGCACAGAAGCCGCAACGGACAGAACTAACGTCTTGGCACCAATTTCAGGAGCGATCTCCTGTAAGACTTCCGCCACGGTTTGGGGCTTTACCGTCAGCAGAATGATGTCGGCACCTTTCACCGCTTTGCGATTGTCGGTGGTTACGGCCACGTCCAGCTCTTTCGCGAGCGCCGCTGCCCTCTCAGCATGTCTCACCGTGGCGGTGACGCAGTTGGACACAAAGAGTCCCTGCTTCAGGTACGCACGCAGCAGAATGCCGCCCAACTTGCCAGCGCCGATTACGGCTAATTTCTTGTCAGAAAGTTTCAGGGACATGGTCAGCCCTTTGCCTAACACCGAGAGGTTCCTCCCAGCCTTCGCATAAAGCTACGGCGTGGCAAGCGACTTCGCTCGGAATGACAAGTGGCTGTAGCGGCGCTCTGTGAGCGCCGTATCTAGTCGCATTGATGGCTGCGAAATCGTGGCTCCTTGAGGTCAGAATCGCACTTTCACGCCTCCGTACGCGGCGCGCCCGAGCGCGGGGAAACCGAAAACTTCGGAGTAATGTTCGTTCGTCAGGTTATTGATACGGCCGAACATCGACAGATGTGGGTTGACTTCGTATTCGGCGGCGATGTTTACGAATGAATAGTCTTCGATGTCGAAATTCGGGCCGCCGAAATTTAATTCCTCGCGCGCGTTCACGAACTTGGCCTCGATCGTCGTGCGCAGCTTTTTACACCAGAGATATGAAGCAGAAACGTAAACCTCATTGCGTGGCCGGCGCGGCAAACGCGCGCCTTGCGGCTGCGAAATGTCCGACGACGACGTTTTCTCCGCTTCCAGATACGTATAACTCGCCGTGAACACGAGCCCGGGAACCGGTTGCGCGCGTAATTCGGCTTCGAGCCCCTGCGTTTCGGCCGCGCCAAGGTTGAGCGTCTGAAAAAGCCCGTTGAATCCGATCACGTTCGACAGGTCGTTGTGAAAATAAGTCAGGCCAACCATCACGCTCCCGCGACTGCGGGACCAGAGTTCCTGTCTCACCCCAATGTCCCAACCCAAATCGTGTTCCGGTTTGAGTCCGAAATTGTTGCCGAAAATTTTGTCCTGACTGCTCGGTGGACTGAATCCGGTCGCCACGCTGGAATGCAGCGTCGTGTTCGTCTTGTCGATTTTGTAACTCCCCGCGAACCGATAAGTCCAGACCCCGCCGAACTGGTTGAAGTGATCGAAGCGCCCGCCGGCGACAAAGATCAAATTCTCAATTGGCGTTAATGTCACCTGCAAAAATCCAGCGATCTCCTCCGTGTGATCACTTACGAAGGTGGGGCCAAAGATTACGAACGTGCGCTCCTGACCCGCGTTGACGCGGCTGTAAAAGAACCCTGAAGTCAGCGTGAGCCACGAGGTAGGTCGCAAATCATTTTCATAATCAACTTGCGTCCGCTCGAACAGAGCGCGCGTTGGCCCGACAAATCCGTCTTCATTGGGATTGTTGATTTGCCGCTCGTGATCGTAACTGAAAATGATCTTGTGCTCCCACCAGTCCGCCGCTTTCCAATCGATGTGCGGGCCAATCAGCCAGCGTTCCGTGAGAAAGTGATCGATGGGTCGGGGATCGAAAATCGTGTTCGGATTTCCGGTGTCGCTCACGGAGTAAGTAAACAGACTGCCGACGCGCAGTGTTTCGTTAGGCGACCAGCCGACGTCAGCGATCGCGGCCGTGTTCCGGTAATTGTTGTTCGGGCGCGCGTTCTCGGTATCGAGACGACTCGCGCCGACAGAATAATCAAAACCGTCGATCTTGCCGTCGCTTTGCCCCCATTCCCGAAACGTATCGTACGACCCACCCTCAGCGGCTACCATGACACCTGGAGTTCCTGTGCCTTGCTTGGTAAAAATTTGGATAACGCCTGCGAGCGCACGTGGTCCATACAAAGTGCTTTGGGGCCCCCGCACCACCTCGATCCTCTCGATATCGTCGGTACTGAAGTCCGCAAAATTAAATGCGCCTTGCAACCCTTGATTGATCGGAATGCCGTCGAGCAAAACCTGCGTGTGCTCGCTGCGCAATCCACGAGTAAAAACGGAGGTCAACTGGCCAGCCGTTCCCGTCTGCACGACGGATAGTCCAGGAACTTCGCGGAGTGCGTCGCTTACGCGCTCGATTTGTTTTTGCTCGAGATCTTCCGCGCTAATCACGCTGACGCTGGCCGGTGATTGATCGAGCGGAATATCAAATCGCGTCGCAGAAACGACGACTTGCTCAACCTCCGCTTCGCCTGGTGAAGGTGTCGGCGAGGCTTCCTGCGCGGAGCAAACGATTGGCGCGAAAACCAGCAACGTGACGAGCCGAATTGCGTAGCGCACGCGTCTCGCGTGCTGGTTGTTTCCGGGGAGCACAGGCTGCCAGCCTGTAGTTGCCGGCAGCCCTGCCGGCAACGTCTTCGCAGGCGCAACCCGAGAGAAAACGAATTCCCCGTCTCGGCAAGCTGCCGAGACTTGCAGGCTAGCAGCCTGCGCTCCCCAGCAGCGTGAGACGGATGCGCTCCCCGGAATCAACCAAACTGAACGATTTCGCATAACAAGTTTCCTCCAACTCCGAGAGTTGAACTTGTTAGGCCGCCATTGACGGCGTTGCATCGTCCAGCTCTCATTCTTCTTTTTGCGAAGAAGTTTTTTCGGTTGTAGCCGGGATCGTTGATCCCGGCCGCCGCGATCACCGATCGCGGCTACAGCCGAATGAGGTGGACCGGACAAATATTCTGGCTCCTGGCTTATAATGCCTGTGCGGCATCGCACCTTCTTCCCGCCTTCACCGCCGGAGGTGGCATCGGCATCCTGCCGATGAACACATGGGCTGGAAGCCCATGCCACTGTCCGGAGATTGGCCCAATGGGAAGTCGTATCCAGTTACAGCAGCGCAACTGCCCCCGATTCTCACGGGGTTTCTTGCGCCGATCCACTTTCCCAAGCTCGCAAAGAACTGATCGAGAACTACCGGCTTGCGCTTCGAGCGTCAAGATTATTTAATGACCCCAGTAACTCCTGCTGTCATGTCGAGCGTTAGTCGAGACATCTCTTGCTATTAAAATCAGAGATTCCTCGACTTCGCTCGGAATGACAAAAAGTCGTACGCTGTAAGTTTATCTGGCCATGGTCACATCCAGTCCGAAGTTCATCATTACCGGCGGCGCCGGTTTCATCGGCTCAAATCTCACGCTCGCGCTGCAGGAAAAATTCCCGAGTGCGCGTCTCACGATAATCGACGATTTCCGCTCTGCGAATTTCAAGAATCTGGCTGGATATCGCGGCGATTTCATTGCGCGAAATTTGGCGGGCCTCGATTGGCGCGAGCAATTTGGAGATCCGGTAGCTGCCGGATTCGACGCGATCTTTCACCTCGCATCGATCACAGACACGACCAATCACAACCAGTTCGAACAGGTCCACGATAACGTGGAGAGTCTTAGGCGGATTTTGAATTTTGCTCGACCGAAAAAGACACGGATTATTTACGCTTCCTCCGCGTCCATCTACGGTGCCGTTACCCAAGCCAGCGTGGAATCCACCGGCGCTGCGCCGGCGAATGTTTACTCGTTTTCAAAAGCAATCATGGACAACATCGCCACGCGCGAGGCCACAGAGAATCCGGATTGGATGATCGTCGGGCTCCGTTACTTCAACGTTTACGGGCCGCGCGAAGCACACAAAGGTGTTCCTGCGAGCATGGTTTATCATTTGGCGCAACAGATGAAAGCGGGTCAGCGGCCTCGCATTTTCAAGCATGGCGAACAAAAACGCGATTTCGTTTACGTGAAGGACGTTGTCGAGGGCAGCATCCGCGCGCTCGATGCGCAAATGAGCGGGACTTATAATCTTGGCACCGGCCAGGCGCGTTCGTTCAACGAACTGGTGGATGTTCTAAACAAATGCCTGGGCACAAACTTTCAGCCGGATTACATCGACAATCCGCACGCGCATTATCAAAACTTCACACAAGCCGATCTCACGAACGCGCGCAGCGCGCTCGGCTACGAGCCGCGCTTTCCGCTGGAAGACGGCGTGCGCGACTACATGCAGTGGCTGTATCCCGACAAATAACATTGCTTCGAGTCATTCCGAGCGGAGTCGAGGGATCTCATAATTGCTTCCGTCGACCCCTAAGCGCAGAAATGATTGACGAGATGTCTCGACGAAGCCTGTCCTGAACGAAGCCGAAGGGCTCGGCATGACAGACGGAGCCTAACCTTCCCAGAAAAACTTTGTCGGGCGATGAATTTCCGGCGGAAGACTCTTGTGGACCGGGCAATTGAGCGCGGTTTGTTCAAGCACTTCGCGATGCGGCGAATCGGGCGGGAGCGGGATGTGAACCTCTGATGGCAGGCCCACAATCCGGCGCGGCGGGTCTTTCGACATTTCCTTCTGCACCGAGACACTCATCCCGCGCAGATCGACGCCAAGCTCCTGCGCCTTGATTCCCATGGTCGTGCTCATGCAGGTGGCGAGCGCTGTGGCAACGAGATCGGTGGGCGAAAACGCTTCGCCTTTACCTTTGTTGTCGGTCGGCGCATCGGTGGCAATTTGGCACTGCGACGGCCCGTGCGTAGCGTCGCAATGCAAATTGCCAGTGTATTTCACGTCCACTTTGACCATGACGCAATTATGCGACGTGTTCGGCCTATTGTCATGTCGAGCGAAGTCGAGACATCTCTCATTCAATCGGCGTTTCCTGAACTTTGTCTGCATACGTTGCAGCCGGATCCGCCGCCCTATTCGAAATCTCAAGTATGAAAAAGAAAGTCACTGGAAAAGATTTGAGGAGGGAAGCGCCGCGCAGTCCGCGCATTCGCGTTGGCGGTTATGGAATTCTTGGACGCACCATCGACAAATGCCGCGCGCTGGTGGCGGGGGACATCGGAGAATATCACTTCGATTGCCCACTCGATAACATGCTGTTCGGTTTCAAACGTGTGATAGGCGACGATTTCAAAGCCCAAATCGAGCAAGGCGCGAGCGACCAGGAGATCGTCGAGTGGCTCAATCAAAGCGGCGAAAAGAAAACGCCGGCTGAAATCAAGCGCTGGAGCGAGAAAGTCGAGGCGAGTAGTCTCTACGACGATCTGGAGAAGCACGATTACTTCGTCCAAGAAACAAGGAAACTCGGGCTAGATCCGGAAAAGACGACAACATTCGATTGGCTGGAAATCGACGACAGAGTCTCCCACGCGCAGAAAGCGGCATGAGTTCAGCCGAGTGCTGATGGCCCCGAAGACGATGACAAGTGTCGCCGAAGGGCAGTCTCAGTGGAGATGCCAACAGAAGTTACGCAACTGCGCACACGTGCGCGTGAAGACAGCGCACGCTACAAGAGCGTTATGTCTTGATCAGCGGCGGTGGAATGTCTTCGGTTGGGCCGACGTCAATACCACGGCGAAGTTTGCTGTGCCGCACACTGTACAGGAAATAGATCAGCAGCCCGATCCTAGCCAGACGACAGAACCGAATCCAGGTCATCACCGGCAGGCTCAACATCAGCGCAAGGCACAAGACTACGCCGAGGATTGGAAAGATCGGAACGAACGGCACACGAAACGGACGCGGCCGTTCCGGCGTCGTCCGGCGCAGGACGATCACGCCGAAACAAACCAGAATAAATGCAAAGAGCGTTCCGATGTTCGTCAGGTCGGCGAGCGCGCCGATGTCTGTAACCATCGCCACACCTCCAACGACAACTCCCGTCCAAATGGTGGTGATGTGCGGTGTGCGGAATCGTGGATGAATTTTGGCGAAATATTGCGGCAGCAAGCCGTCCCTCGCCATGGCCATGAAAATGCGCGGCTGGCCAAGCTGAAACACGAGCAGCACTGAAGTGGTGCCCGCGAGCGCGCCCGCGCTGACCAGCGCCTGCGCCCACGGTTTGGTCGCGAAAGCGGTCGCGACTGCGGCAGCATCGCCAGCATAGATCGTGTATTTTTTCATTCCGGTAAGCACAGCCGACATCAGCACGTAGAGCACCGTGCAAATGATCGAGACTGGCGATAATTCCGATCGGCATATCGCGCTGCGGATTTCGCGTTTCTTCCGCTGTCGTCGAGACGGCATCGAATCCAATGAAGGCGAAGAATACGATCGCCGCGCCGCTCATCAGACCGGGAAATCCATGCGGCATAAACGGATGCCAGTTGGTCGGGTTGCACCATGAATGCGCCGAAGGCGATGACGAACACGACGACGGCGAGCCTTGATAATGACGATCGTCGTGTTCGTGTGCGCGCTTTCTCGGATCCCGTAAACCAGAAGGACAGTCACCGCCGCGACAATGAGCAAGCGCCGGCAGATTGAAGTGCGATGGAGTGTCCGGCAATCACCGGCAAGCGTAGTCGATGAATAAGCTTGCCAGCGCATCGCCTCCCTTCGCGATCAGTCTCCGTGCGCCGTTTGATGATCGTTCACCAGCCAAAGCGGAAATTTCAGATCAAACGAGGCTGCCGCACAGTTGAACGAAATAGCCGGACCAGCCGACAGCGACCGCCATGTTGCCCACTGCATATTCCAAAATCAGGTCCCAGCCGATGATCCACGCCATGATCTCGCCTAGCGTCGCGTAGGAATAAGTGTAGGCCGATCCCGAGACCGGAATCATCGACGCCAGCTCGGCATAACAAAACGCAGCGAACGCGCAAGCGATGCCGGCGACGATAAACGAAGCGGCAATGGCGGGGCCTGCGCCCGCGCGTCCAAGCACAGCGCCTGTTCCGGAGAACCAGGCTTGAATAAAATTGATGACTGGCGTTTCAAGGCCCGACGCAAATGTCTGGCCGGCTGCGGCGGTTCCAGTGAGCGAGAAAATTCCCGCGCCAATGATCGCGCCAATGCCGATGCAGGTCAGCGCGAGCGGTCCGAGCGTGCGTTTCATTTGCCGCTCCGGCGCGTCCGCTTCGGCGATCAAACAGGTCCGGACTTTTGGTTCTAAACAGTTGAAGTGCCACCGCGCGAGATCGTGTCATCAAGCAGTTGCGCCGGTCAATCCAAAGCTTTCTCGATCTTCTGGACGCGAGCTGCGGGACTTATGCGCAGTCGACGCAGAGAAAATCTTTTTGTAATCTCGCTGCTTATATGGCCGATGAACCGGCAAAGATTATCCTCGGCGACACAGCGATTTCCGCCATCGAGCGAACTCCCGGCCGGCGCTGGTTCCGTCGAAGCAAAGATCGACCTCGACGACTGACGCACTGCGAGAATTGCGGCGCACAACTCACCGGCCATTACTGCGCACAATGCGGGCAAGCCGCCGTCGATTATCGCCGCTCCTTCCGCCATGTCATCGCCGATGTGCTGAACTGAATTCCTGAATTGGGATTCGAAATTTTTCACCACAATCGCGCTCCTCATCTTGAAGCCGTGGCGGTTAACCAACGAGTTTCTCGCGGGCAAGCGTGTCCGCTATGTGAATCCGCTGCGCCTTTATCTACTCGCAAGCATCTTGTTTTTCTTTGCGGTGAATTACGGAGCTAAAGGGCTTAATTTCGAACCGGGTAAATCGATCCAAAAGATCGCGCGGAACTCGAAGCCGAACTTAAAAAAGAAGATTTGCCGCCGGCGGCGCGAGAGAAATTGGAGGCATGGTTGCGGGAAGCTCCGGCTCAGGCGTCACCTGCGCTCGTCTCTCCGACTCCAACAACCGCGCCTTCGCCGACCGCCGGCTCCGCATCCATCCGCTGCCAGCACCGATAAACAGAAGCAGAAATATGGGAAAATAGGCGAGCGACCGTTTGTGGTTTTTGACTCAGGCGACAAATCCTCAACTCCCTTCGAGCACTGGATCGAAGCGCGAGCCAAGGAGAAGATGGGCGAACATGGAACAAAGATGGGACTTTTTATCAGCACGCTGTTTAGCAATCTGCCTTACATGATGCTCTGCTGCATCCCGCTGTTCGCTTTTGTTTTGAAAATTCTCTACATCCGTCGCCACATTTTTTACATCGACCACCTGATTTACGCGCTTCACATCCACACGTTCTTTTATATCAGCATCATGTTGATCGTGCTTGCGACGATCGGGCTCAACCGCGCGGTTCCAGGTCCGATCGCGGGCTGGACAATCGCTCTGCTTTGGATCGGTTTCGTGACGCAGATTTTCTTGTCGATCCGCCGCGTTTACCGGCAGGGCTGGTTCGTCAGCATCTTCAAATTCCTTTTTGGTGGCTTTGTTTATCTAATCGTCCTCGCAGTCGCGCTCGCCGCTACGTTCTTCGTTACCCTGGTGTTGCCGTAACGTGGCGCAGGCAATTGTGCCTGTTCTCCCCTCAAAGATTGGCAGGCAGGATTGCCCGCCTCACGCCGCGCCCAGCAATTCCCGCGCTCTTGCCAGCGCAACGTTCGATTTTGCTCGGGTCTTTGCCGGCGCCTTGCGCGCTTGTCCGGACGGCCGCCGCCTTTGCCGCCTACAATCGGCGCGATCTGCTGAATCAATTTGTTCGCCTGAAATTTCGAGGTGAGTTCTTTCGGGACGGCATGCGACCAATGCGACAGATTCCATTCGCTTGCGCCTGCGAGAAAAATGGGGCCGTTGAATTTTGTTTTGAGCGCGTCCGCGACTGCTTGCAACAGTTTCCCATCCGCGTCGGGAACTTCAGCGACGCAGAAGTGTTTTCCGGCATGCGATCGTCGCCAACTCGGTCGCGATCTGCGCGGCGCGGCTGCGCAATTCGCTTCCGCCTGTTTCGCGTGTTTCTTTTCCCATTCGCGAACATCGGCATCTACTTTTTCCAGATGCGCCGCGCGCGCATCGATTTGTTGCAGCATTTCAGCCGTAGTCGCTTCGCTTTCAAAAGCAGGCAGAAGCGGCAATGTCAGGTTTTTTGCGCGCGAGTGTTTCAAACTTCTCCTGTTGGCGCGCAGCTTCTTCCTTCGCCCAGTCACGCGCTGCGTCACCGGCGACCGCTTCGATGCGGCGCGTTCCTGCCGCGATCGCTTCTTCCTTCACAATTCGAAATGGACCAATCTCGCCTGTCGATCTCACATGCGTTCCGCCGCAAAGCTCCATCGAATAGCCATTAAGCGCGTGCGGTGCGCCACCGATCTGCAACACGCGCACCGTGTCGCCGTATTTCTCGCCGAAAAACTGAATGATGTCTTTTCGCTGTTTCGCTTCGGCAACGGAATTTCCAGTCCACGAAACCGGCGCATTCTCGGCGATTTTTTCGTTCACCAATTTTTCCACATCGCGCTTTTGTTGCGGCGTGAGCGCCGCGCTTGAAAAATCGAACGTCAATTTGTCCGGCCCGACGTAGCTCCCTTTTTGCGACGCATCGCGCGAAACAATTTCGTGCAACGCCCAGTGCAACAAGATGCGTCACGGTGTGATGTCCCTGAATCAATTTGCGCCGATCAGCATCGACTGAGATGCGCACCGCCTCACCCGGTTCGGGCGCACGACCTTTCACAAGCGCCGCACGATGAACAAAAACATCGCCGCGCTTTTGCGTATCGATCACGCGCAACTGACCAACTTCAGTCCAATCATGTCCCGGAACATGCAGCAATCCTCGGTCGCCGACCTGACCGCCCATCTCGGCGTAAAAAGGCGTGCGATCAACAACGATATTTAGTTCGTCCGATTTTTTGCCCGGCAGAACGGTTTCGACGACTGCTTCCGCCTCAAGAAAATCGTAACCGAGAAATTTCGTCGGCGCGGCTTTCAGCTCGCCTTCTTCGACACTGATTTCTTCTTTCTTCTGAGCCTTGCGTGCGCGCTCGCGCTGCTCCTCCATCAGTTTCTCAAAGCCGGCAACATCGACAGTGAGTCCGCGCTCACGCGCCATGAGCTCCGTAAGATCGAGCGGAAAGCCATACGTGTCGTACAGTTCGAACGCTGCACGTCGCCTGGAAATGCGGAATTGGCACGTTGAGCTTTCTGAAAACCGTCGCGAAATCCGCCGTCCGCAGGAATTGAATACGTCAGGTGATTCGACGTCAGACATCGTGGCACCCGTAGCTCATACGTTCGTAAGCAACATCTACCGAATGCGGCTGCGAAGACGTGTGAAGTCATTAGTATGCTCGCCGAAGGGTGCTGCACAATGGCTTGAGGTCATAGAACTCTCGATGCCTCGATCCAGCGTCTTGTTAAACGCTTCTTCTTCGCGCCGAATTGTTTCTTTAATCGTTTTTTGCTTTGCTCGGACTTCGGGGAAAACGTCGCCCATCGTCTTCGCTACTACATCGACAAGTTTGAAGAAGAATGGTTCGTGAAAGCCGAGCGTGCGGCCATACCGAACAGCACGACGCAGGATGCGACGCAAAACATAACCGCGGCCTTCGTTTGATGGAATAATTCCGTCCGCGATCGCGAAACTGAGAGGCGCGGATATGATCAGCGATCACACGGAAAGCGATGTCGATCTTTTCTTGTTCCTGATCGTTTGTAGGGCGGCCGCTTCGGCTGCCCCCGTCTGTGTCCGGCAAGCGATGCGCTTGCCCTACAATCGGAATCGTCGCTCCGTATTTTTTTCCGCTCAGTTTTTCCAGCTCATCGAAGATCGGGCGAAAAATGTCGGTCTCGTAGTTTGAAATCGTTCCCGAAAAATCGGTGAGATTTTTTGTGCCTTGAATGATTGCGGTCACGCGCTCGAAACCCATTCCGGTATCGACGTGACGCTGCGGCAGCGGCGCAAACTCCATGCGGCCGGGGTCACCGCCCCCGGCTACAGGTTGCGCGTTGAACTGAATGAAAACCAAATTCCAGATCTCGATGCAGCGTGGATCGTTCTTATTCACGAGCGCGCCGCGCGTGTCGCCGTCCGGCGTAAGATCGACATGCACTTCCGAGCACGGCCCGCACGGGCCGGTGTCGCCCATCATCCAGAAATTGTCGGCCTTGCCGCTGCTGAGAACGTGAATCTTTGGATCGAGATCGGCTTCGCGAAATAAACGCGCCCAATGATCGTACGCTTCCTGATCGAACTCGCTCGGCTCGCCCGGGCCGGGTTTGTAAACCGTCGCATAAAGCCGTTGTGCCGGAAATTTCCAGCGTTCAACCAGTAATTCCCACGCCCACTCGATCGCTTCCTTTTTGAAATAATCGCCGAAGCTCCAGTTGCCGAGCATCTCGAAAAACGTGTGGTGATAGGTGTCGAGCCCGACATCTTCGAGATCGTTATGTTTGCCGCCGGCGCGAATGCACTTCTGCGTGTCGGCCACGCGCGGCGGTTTCCACGAGGGTTTTTGTTGTCCAAGAAAAATCGGCACGAACTGGTTCATGCCGGCATTGGTGAAAAGCAGATTCGGCGCATCGGGCAACAGCGGCGACGACGGCACAATGGTGTGCTGTTTCTCGCGAAAGAAATCGAGAAACGATTGCCGGATCTCAGCCGAAGTCATGATCTTTCTAACCACGAATGAACACGAATAAACACGAATTCCAGGAAACCTGAAATCGCAACTCTGGATTCGTTGTCGCTCATGTTAGTTCGTGATCGATGCCTTGCTGAGAAGCTTTCGCACTCAGCGAGGAGTTCACTTCAAGCCCATCCGTTGAACTAATTCATCGAAGCGCGGATCGGATCGGATGGGGTTTTTTTAAAAGCCGGGAATAAAAACCGGCTGGTAGCGGTTGTATTAGGCGAATGCGAGCAGACACCAATAGCGCAAAAACCCTTTACCAAAGCGTCGTGACCGAGACGAGGTGAGCTCGTCAGAAAACGTTATGGCTTTACAGTTGAAGGAAGAACATGGTGGCGAATCCGAAGATTTGGACCGGAAGATTGTGAAGTTCGCGGTGGTCAAAAAGCCCGAAGAAGAACATTCTCGACAGGTGGAAGTGCTTTCCTTTGAAGAAGCAATGCTGCCGCATCTTGATGCCGCGCATAACCTGGCGAGGTGGCTGGTTCGCAACGAACAAGACGCGCAGGATGTGGTCCAAGAGGCCTACTTGCGGGCGTTCAAGTCTTTCGCGGGTTTCCACGGTTCCAATGGCCGGGCCTGGCTGCTAACAATTGTCCGAAATACGTCCTACACGTTGCTCAGGAAAAACCGTGCGGTTGATCTTACGACCACGTTTGATGAAGAAGTACACGGGTCCGGTTCTGAGAGCGTCGATCCGGTGACAATTCTCGAGCACTGCGAAAATGCGGAGCTGATCAGAGAGGCGATGGATGAATTGCCTGCGGAATTTCGGGAGATCCTGGCGCTGCGTCACCAGGAGGGCCTGTCTTACAAGGAAATAGCCGACATCGCTCACATCCCGCCGGGCACGGTAATGTCACGACTCGCTCGTGCGCGGGGGAAACTTAAGGAATGTTTGGCGGCTCGGATTGAGAGGTAGAAACAGATGAACTGCGAAGAAGCTAAAAAACTGATGGATGGTTATCTGGATGGCGAACTGGATCCTGTCACCAACCAGAAAATCGAAGAGCACTTGCGGGACTGCCCTGAGTGCGATCTAGCCTATAAGACGCACCGGGCGTTCATCGGCGCGGTTGGTAACGGAACGCCCTATTACAAGGCACCGGCGAAGTTACGTGAGCGAATTCAATTTTCCTTGCGAGAAGAGATTGCCAAAGAACCGATGCGAAATGTCGTGGAGGACGCTCCATCGTTCTTCCCAAGCGGACGACGAGGGATGCGGACCGCTCCTTTCGGAACAACGTGGAGCTGGCTGGCTTTGGCCGCGGGAATCATTCTCGCCGCGATCATTGCTTTGAATTTCGTGCCGCGGTTGCGGCGGCCAGGCGATGATCAGTTTCTCGCGACACAGCTCATCGCCAGTCACGCGCGCTCGCTTCTGGCGAGCCATCTCACCGATGTCCCTTCTTCCGACCAGCACACAGTCAAGCCGTGGCTGGATGCGAAGCTCGATTTTGCACCGGCAGTTGTCGATCTTTCGAGTGAAGGATTTCCGCTGATCGGCGGGCGCCTGGATTATTTGGATAACCGGCCAGTAGCAGCTCTGGTTTACGGACGACGCAAACATTTCATTAACCTGTTTATTTGGCCGGCTGGGCCGGATGCAACCAAAGCGACGAAGACAATGTCGCGTCAAGGGTATCAACTGCTGCATTGGACTGACTCGGACTTTAACTACTGGGCTGTCTCCGACGTTAACATCAACGATCTGGAAACTTTCAAGCAGCAGTTTGAAGCGCAAACGTCGCGTCATTAATTAGCGAGCTCTGTCGGTCTCTTCGCTACCCGTGCCGCCTTCGGGCTGTCGGCAGTCGAACAGCGCTCCGCTGCCATCGCATCGGTGCAACAAGCAACCGTTCCGCGAGTCGCTCCGCAAAACGAGTTCGCGTTCACGGGGAATATTCTCTGAGCAAAACGGTATGAATGGCTGATGAAAACAACCACAAACAAAACAATGAAAACAAATCATAAATACACTTACAGCTCCGCGTCAGCGCTCACTTTGGTTCGCACGTATGTGAATCCAAGAAGCCTGGCAGTGGCGCTGTTCATTACTCTGGCGCTTCTGGGCACGGCGCGCGGCAATGCAACGGGCATGACAAAGTCTGTTCACACGCACCCGAGAGAAATGGCCAAGGGCGCGCTCGAAGTCTATTCAGCGACCGACGAGTTCAACGACGGCGGCACGCTTTACTACGCTCGCAGCTCCTATGCGATCTACACGCTCGACGGAAAACTTTTCAAGAACGTGGAAAATCACATTTCACAGAGTGACGAGCTTCCCCAGATCGTATCGCTCCCGAGTGGATCCTACACGGTTGTGGCCCGGTCGGAGAAGGACGGATACGTCAGCGTTCCGGTGATGATCAAAAACGGTCGCCGAACAACTGTAGATCTCGACCGCTAAGAGAGAAAACCTTGCAGATTCGTTCGACCCATGAACCCATTCGACCTAAAAGCCGCGCTGCTCGCGAAACACGCGCAACATCCAGTGATCATTCATTTCCCGATCGCGTTGTTCATCATCAGTGTGGCGCTTGATCTGATCGCGATCTGGAAAAGCAATCCGATGATGGCGAAGGCCGCATACTACAACCTTATTGGGGCTGCGTTGACAGCCCCTGTGGCCATCGCGAGCGGATTGACCGCATGGCAGCTGCAATTCGAAGGCGCAAAGCTTAAGGGCAACTTGCTTTTGCATCTCGTCTTCGGACTCAGCGCGAGCGCAATGATCTGGCTGCTTTGCGGCTTGCGCTTTCGTCAGCGACGAGGTGTGCAACAAACGCCGGGGTTCATCTACATCTCGATTGCGCTGGCCGCGGTGTTGCTGATCGCGATTGCCGGCCATCTGGGCGGGATCGTCAGCGGCGTTGAAAGCGGTGCCGGTTAATTCCAGGAATAAAACTTATCGGAATCGGTAAGGACAAGTAAAGCAATCAACAACAAACCAACTAAAACATATGTCAGAATACATTTCTCACGACCACGAACACGACGGGATCGATCGCCGCGGTTTTCTTCAATGCATGGCCTGGGCCGGGACCGGACTGCTGTGGACAGTCAGCGGCGGCGTACTCGCGTCGAAAACTCTCGCCCAAATCGCGAAGGCTGGAGCGCCGTTAACAGCAACCGATCTTTCCTTCCTTCAAATCAGTGACAGTCACATCGGCTTCAGCAAAGAAGCGAACAAGGATGTGACTGCGACCTTCAGGATCGCGCTCGACCGCATCAATGCGATGCCGACGCCGCCGTCGTTTCTCATTCACACCGGAGACATCACCCAACTGTCGAAGCCGGAAGAGTTCGATACTTTTGATCAAGTGCTCAAGAGCTGCCGAACGAAAGATGTCTTCTTCGTTCCGGGCGAGCACGATGTGCTTAACGACGGTGGCAAACTTTATCGCGAACGATATTTAAAGAACGTAGAAGGCAAAGGCTCGGGCTGGTACAGCTTCAACAAGAACGGCATTCATTTCATTGGACTGGTCAACGTTTTGAATCTTCAGGCGGGCGGCCTGGGGCAGCTTGGAGACGAGCAGCTCGAATGGCTCGAGAATGACGTAAAAGGTCTCGGCTCGAGCACACCGATTGTCGTTTTCGCTCACATCCCGCTTTGGGCGGTGTATCCGCAATGGGGCTGGGGCACCAGCGACAGTGAACGCGCTCTCGGATATCTGAAACGTTTCGGCTCAGTGACTGTGCTCAACGGCCACATCCACCAAGTGCTTCAGAAAGTCGAAGGCAACGTGACTTTCCACACCGCGATGTCGACCGCGTTCCCGCAGCCTGCGCCTGGAACGGCGTCCTCGCCGGGCCCTATGAAAGTGCCGGCTGAACAGCTGCGCAGCCTGCTCGGCCTAACAAGCGTTAATTACAAACAAGGCAAGACCCCTCTTGCCGTCGTCGATTCAAACCTCAGCTAGATCCATTCAAATCATGACTGCACTCATTCTCAAAATTAAAATCCTGGCACTCTTTTGTGCTATAAACCTGCTCAATATCACCCAGGTCGTGCTCGCCGGCGAAATGGAGGATGCCGGCAAAGCTGGCGCGCATGAAAATAAAATCGAAATCAAAGACTTCGCCTTTACTCCCCAGATCTTAACGGTGAAATCTGGAGAGAAGATTACCTGGATCAATCGGGACGAAGAACCTCACACCGTTGTGAGCGTCGAGAAACAGTTCAAGAAATCGACCGCGCTCGACACGGATCAAGAGTTCACGATCATCGCGGGACCGCCCGGTACTTACACCTACTTCTGTTCCGTTCATCCCAAAATGACTGGCACAATCATCGTCGAGAAGTCGTGACGATTGACTGTCACCCATCTAAATCCGCGAGCGCCGGCATTATGAATTATTTCTCTGTGATCGTGCCGCGGCACAGTCGCTGCCGATATTATTCCTTCTCTTCGTCGAGTTTTGCTTTGACTGCCGTTTCGATTTCTTCGTAAAGCGCCTTGTCGTTTTTCAAGACTTCCTTTGCCGCGTCGCGACCCTGGGCCAGTTGCGTGCCTTTGTAGTTCAACCACGAGCCCCGCTTCTCGATAATTTGTTTTTCCAAAGCAACATCGAGCAGCGCGCCAGTGGATGAGATTCCCTCGTTATACATGATGTCGAACTCCGCCTCGGTAAACGGCGGTGCGACCTTGTTTTTAACGATCTTGACCCGCGTTCGGTTCCCTGTCACCACGCCATCGGTCTGCTTGATCGCACCGATGCGCCGAATATCGACGCGGACACTGGCGTAGAATTTCAAGGCCTTTCCGCCGGGCGTCGTCTCCGGATTTCCAAACATCACGCCGATTTTTTCGCGGATTTGATTTGTGAAAATGCAGCACGTCCGCGCTTTCGAAATGAGCGACGTGAGTTTACGCAGCGCCGCGCTCATCAGGCGCGCTTGCGCACCGACGGTGGTGTCGCCGATCTCCCCTTCGAGCTCTGCTCTAGTGACCAGCGCCGCGACCGAGTCAACGACGATCACGTCCAGAGCGTTGGAGCGAATCAGGGTTTCGCAAATCCGCAGCGCCTCCTCGCCGGAGCTTGGTTGAGAGACGAGCAGATCGTCGAGATTAACACCGAGCCTCTTCGCGTACGCAGGATCGAGCGCGTGCTCGACGTCAATGAACGCCGCCAGCCCACCCCGCTTTTGCGCCTGCGCAATCACTGTCAGGGTCAGTGTGGTTTTCCCGGACGATTCGGGGCCGAAAACTTCTACTACCCGGCCCCTTGGAAATCCGCCTACCCCAAGGGCGCGATCGATCAAAATATTGCCCGTGGGAATGACGTCGATATCGACAATTTTCTCGTCACCGAGGCGCATTATCGCGCCCTCGCCGTAATCCTTGGCTATCTGCTGGATCGCCAGATCGAGGTTTTTGTTTCGTGCCGCGGTGAGTTTGTCAGTGGCTGTCTTTTCTTCGGTCTTTGTCGCCATATCAAGATGACTCTAAGTCCACGACTCAGGCGACGGTTCGCCAAGCAGAAAAGCAAAGCGCCTTCGACCGAGCGAAAGAAAAAAGGCCGCGAACGCCCTCGGCGTTCTACCGCCTTGACAGTTCAATCATTAAGCGGTTACGAGTCGCATCGTGAATCCGTCGAGTGAAGGCCGCCGGGAGCTCGACTCAGTCGTAGTTAACATCGAGCTCACCCTTGTCAGCATAATCCAGGGCGTTGCACTCTTTTTCCTGACTGACAATGCCCGCGCACTGATGTCGATGCGACATTGGGATGCGCTTTTGTACGTCGCCGCAGGTTTGTGCGTGATCTTCGTCTTTTGGTCGCGTTCCGTCATTCACACGCTCACGTTAATCCGCTGGCCACTGGAGTTCGGCCACAACTTTTTCTACATCGGTTGCGCCCTGGGCGAAGCAATTCTTTTCAGCCGCCTTGATAATCCTCTCGCGTGGTTTCAGCTAAGCGCCGCTTACGCAGGCATTGTTTGGCTGCTCTTTGTTTATGACATGAGGCTGATTCACGCGCGTCTCGCCGAATCACGTGCCGATTCCGAACACGCCCTATACGCAAGGGCCAGGTCCGATCAGTCGCTCAATATCTGTCTGCTCGTTCCTCTGCTGATTGCCCTCAATCTCGTCGCTGCGGTCGCCATCTGGCGCTGGCCTGATTTGTTCATCGCTCGTGCCGGTCATATTTGGTTTATCAGCACACAACTTCTTTCTTTCATCGGTTACCTTTTTTATACCGGCCGTTACTTCACCTCGATTGCACCGCTTGTCCTGCGGAGCCGGCAGACAGATTAGCCGGCGGGGATAGGTTGACCTCCGGAATTGATAGCTATCGTTCGAGGTGAATCTTGCTGTCGAGATAGAGCACGACGAACGCGATTCCGAGCAACGGTTGGAGAACTTTTTGCAGGAAGTTCAGAGCGAAAGCGGAAACATCAAAGCCCCGAGCTTGCTGGGCTTCAGTTAGTTGTTGCAGAAGCGTCTGGGGATCTTGTGTGGTCATGAGTTGATTGAAATAGTGTTGCAGGGTCGTCCATTCAGAGACGAGCGTAACTGCCAGCACAAACGCGAACCACAGGGACGCAATGAAGGCTCCGCGCCAAAACGGGCGTTGAAACCATGCAAGATCCTTTCCGCTGCGTGCGAGATTTCTGCTCTCGTGCAGTGAATCGATGAACGGGGCGTTTTCGAGAACGGCAAACTGCTCCCAAAACAAAACGTTCACGAAGAAACGACCGAACATCCAAACCTGCAGAATGAGCAAAGCCAGCGCGAGAAGGACCAACAAAAGCGAAGGAGTGCCGGCAAGAGCGATGGCTGCGATGACCAACCCGAACAACATCAGAAGGAAGAACACGCCATAGACGAAGATGCACAGCGCAGCAACGCGCGGCCAGAACCTGACAGCCTCATTTAGCACGGCGACCAAACGCGGCCGGCGTCCCCCGGAAATCTCAGCGGTGAGAATTTGGATGCCCGCGACATACACCGGCCACATCGCTATGGAGAGGACGAACATTAAAAAGGCAAAGCTGCCACCAGCGAGAACGCGCAAATCGCCAGCCGAGCCGTGTGCGGTCTGCACTAATGCAGTCGTTAGCTGGCTGCAGATCGACGGCAACAATACGAGCAGAGTAAGCCCGAGAAATTGGAAAAAGCCCTTGCCATAAATCTGAAACGTTGCCGCCAAAATCTGACCGAAGCTGCGACGCTGGATTTGTAGGGGCGCTCGCCGCGGCGAGCGCCCGGCGCTCGCGGCGGCGAGCGCCGCTACATCAAACAATCCCGGAATCGCTGCCACTGTGCTCCAAAGAACCTCCTTCCCGGAACCGGCTACGGCGGTCGGGTCGGCATTTGCCGGTCGGGCTTCGTTTTCAGGAAGGAGCCGCCCCTCTCGCTTCCATTCACGCAGCGTATCGATATCGGCGGGACCATATTCCTTTCCCTGCACGCGCACGATCCATTCTTCCGTCATGCCTTGATCATCCAGCATCATGCATCCAGAATCCAGCATCAGCCTCTGCAATGAAACTGCTGCTTATCGATGGTCATTATTACGTTTACCGCTCGTTCTTCGCCATCCCAAATCTATCCAATTCCCGCGGCGAACCGACAAACGCGATTTTCGGCTTCACGAAAACGCTGCGGCTAATGCTGAAACATTTGCAGCCTGAGTTAGGCGCCGTGGTTTGGGACGAAGGCGTGCCGCAGAAGCGAGTGGAATTGCAGCCGGCGTACAAGGAGACGCGCAAAGAGATGCCCAAGCCCATGATTCCACAATTGGAGTTCATTCAGAAGCTGACGCCCATGCTGGGCTTTCGAAATATTTCCCTCCCGGACACCGAGGCCGATGATCTGATGGGATGTTACACCATCGCCGCCTGCAAACGGCCCGGAATGGAAGTTGTCCTGGCAACCAACGACAAGGATCTTTATCAACTGGTCGGTCCCTGTGTGAAAGTCTATACCACAGCGAAAGCGGATCTCGCGTCGCCCAGGGATGGATTCGCCCTGCTGAGCGAGGATCAGGTCACTGCAAAATGGGAAGTTTCGCCCAAGCTTATCGGTGATGTGCTCGCGTTGACTGGCGATTCGGTCGATAACATCCCCGGGGTCGGCCTGGGCCGAAAGACCGCCGCGGCATTGATTCGTGAGTTCGGCGGGTTGGAACCCCTGCTAAACAACATCGACAAAGTGAAAAGTGCGCGAACCCGGGAGAAACTCGCCAACGCTCGCGAGCAAATTTTGCAAAACCGAAAAATGGTCGATCTGGATTGTCATCTTGAATTGCCTGTGCCGATCGATCAGCTTCGAATCGAACCCGATTATCCCAATCTAATCCACGCCTTGGAGCAGTGTGAGTTCAAATCGCTGCTTCAGGAAGTGCGCGATGAAGCCGGGCGACTCGGGACGGGCGGTCAGGGAAATCTTCTGTAGCTCATGGAGCGGCGGTCTCCCCTGGCACGTCCGTAGCCGCAGGCGAAGGCGGCAGTCCGCCGCCTTGGTCAATCGCGTAACCTCCTGAACGCGTGCTGATAACGCGAACACGAATTTTTCGTAAAAAATTCGAACGCGCGGCGCCATGGGCTGTCAAAGTTAGTAGGTTAAGGCGATTCGGGTGGTTGCACGACTTTTTAGATTCGTTGTTTCTCCTTAGCGTGCGCTGCCCGAATCTTTTTTTGTCTGATTGAGCCGACCACCTCGCCGCGGCGCGTCTGATGATGTCCTTAATAGACCGGCGCGCGTTTCGCACTTATCGTGCGCATGCTCCTGCGCCCATGATACCAAACGGCTATGATCCGATTGCCGCTGCACTTAAAGAAGACATCGGCGACGGCGATGTCACGACTGAGTTTTTTGTGCCAGAGACGCTGCATTCGACGGGACGCATCATAGCGCGTGAAAATGCGGTCGTTGCCGGCACCGGAGCGGCTGCGGAAGTTTTTCGACAAGTCGATCCTTCAACAGTCATCGAGATTAGTTGCCGCGATGGCGATAACGTTGTTGCCGGCGACGTCATTATGGAAGTGCGTGGCCTTGCGCGTTCAATTCTGAAAGCGGAACGCGTCGCGCTGAATTTTTTGCAACGTCTCTGCGGCATCGCAACGCTCACGCGCCAATTTGTGGATGCAGTCGGGAACCAGTCCGCCAAAATCCTGGATACGCGCAAGACCACGCCCGGACTACGCGCATTGGAGAAGGCTGCAGTGGTCGCTGGTGGCGGCGTTAATCATCGATTTGGCTTGTACGATATGGTGCTCGTAAAGGACAATCATCTGGCCGCCCTTGGAGGCCTCTCTAGTTTTCCCGATCGAATTCGTCGCCTTCGACAGGAACGGCCAAACATCCGGATTGAAGTGGAAGCGGATGACCTTGAACAAGTCCGCGCTTTTGTCGAGATGGACGGCATCGACGTTATCCTTCTCGACAACATGACGCCCGCCCAAATTCGGGAAGCTGTAGCGCTGAAAAGGAACAATATTCAGTTCGAAGCGAGCGGCGGTATCACGTTAAAAAACGTGAGGCGCGTGGCAGCCACCGGAGTCGATTTTGTTTCCATCGGCGCGCTAACGAACGCCGCGCGTGCGATCGACCTTGCGCTGGAAATGACGCATGTCCCCGGGTGAAATGTTGGATCCCCGAACGTCTTTCGGGGCCGATGAACTGCGAGCCCAACTTCATCGCGCCGTTATCGGCCAGCAGATCATTGTGCTCGAGCAAACCAGCTCGACAAACGATGCGATTTTGGAAGTCACCTGGCCCCAAGGAGCGGCGGTCTCCAGCTTGCCCGCCGTAGCCTCGGCGAAGGAGGGTCCGCCGTCCCGATCAAACGAGGGTTTGGTTGTTTTCGCCGAACATCAAACTGCCGGGCGCGGTCAACGTGGCAACCGCTGGGAATCAGCAGCGGGAAAAGGGCTCTGGTTTTCAATCCTTTTGCGACCAAAGATCGAGATCAATGACTCTGCGCGGCTCACGATTTGGGCGATCGAAACTATTTCGGACGTGATTCGAACTGAACTTTCTCTCGAACCAGCGATTAAGTTACCCAACGATATTCAGGTTCAGGGACGCAAAGTAGCTGGTGTGCTGGTTGAGATGCGCGCGCAAGAGAAGGCGCCGCACCTGGCTATCGTGGGAATCGGAATTAACGTGAACCAGTCGATGGAAGATTTCCCACCAGAATTGCGAAACCGGGCAATCTCGTTGGCCTTGGCGGTGCATCGGCCAGTTGATCGCCAAAAATTCGCCGTCGCGGTTCTGCGAAATCTGGATCGGACTTATCGGGAAAACTTCGTTACTGAAGTTACAACGTTACAAGGTTAAAAAAGTTAAAACGTTCGTCCCCGCTCTTCCGTTGTAACTTTGTAACGCTTCTAACTTTTTTCAGTTCTCGACTGCTGCGCCCACCACTCGCGGTAAACATGCGGCGAAATTTCCGATGGTTTGATCTCGCTGCGCCCGCCCCAGAAAACGTTTGTGTAAGCGACCGGGACGCCGGTTGCGGCAAGATGCCGATCGATGGCGGCCTTGTGATCGAGCAGCAGTTGTTTATCCGTGCCATGCGCGACGGCCATGACGTTGACATTCTTAAATTCGGGGCCCGCTTCGCGCCAGTAACAATGCGTTAGAATATGGTGACGCCCCACTTCGCCTCCCGCTTCGACTTCACGACCGAGCGGCACCGCCCAATGAAACAGCGCGTTGAACCGCGTGACGCGCACGCCCCCTGCTGACGGTTTCACGTGCTCGAGAAAAGTTGAAAAACGCCCAATGATTTTTTGTGCACTCAATTCTTCCGCTACACGGAAGAATTCATCCGGTGACACCCCGGCTTCCTTGGAGCGCGCAGCCCAGGGCGATGGCTTGATCTCTTCCGGAATGAATTCGCGCTTGAGCGCAAGCAGGACATTCCACTCGTGCTCGCTCAGATCGACAATCTGCACCGGAATCATTTTTGCCGGCTGATCCGCCTTACTGCCCGGTTCAATTGTTTTGCGGCGAACGTGCCCAACCCCAAGAGTAAAAATCCCTTTTGCCGGCATCAGGCGAAAACGCTCCGCACCGACTTTTTTTGCCAGCAATTCGCAATGCCTTTGCAATGAAAACCCCCGAGGCACTTTTAGCGTCGTCCAAAGCTTGTAGTCCGACCCGGCGCTGACAGTGTCCGTGGAGCGCAATACCACGTGGCCCGAAAACGGATCGCGCTGAAACATCCAATCGAACGCGCTGTCAATCTTGTCCTCAGGAACTTTCCACGCCACCAGCGCGCCCTCGGCCAGATTCGTCGCCAGCAAGGTTTGACGCACGCGCCGGATTGTTCCCGCGCGCAACATGGCGGCAATCCGCGCCATCACCACATCGACGGCCACACCGGAGCGGGTCGCGATTTCCTCGAACGGCTCGCGCACGAATCCTTCGATCTTGTCCTCGGAAATGGCGAGAATTTTCACGTTGATTGGATCGTTGTGCTCAACCGGCAACATGCCAATTAATCCGCCGCGCGGGCAGACTTGTCCAACCGCACGCGCCGCGGTTTTCAGATTGCGCAAATAAATACAGCCGCAAAGTGACAGCTACTCCCGGCGAGCACGAACAGATGCCAGACAAAATGGGCATAACGCATCCGCTCGTTTGCGAAAAATAAAGTGCCTGCCGTGTAAGCGATGCCGCCGGCGATCAACCAAAGCAGCGCCGACAACGGAATCGCGAACGCGAACAGACGTATGAAGATGATCCCAAGCCATCCCGTCCCGAGATAGAGCGTCATCGCAAGTTTCCGATGACGCAACGTGCCGCGTGTCGCTTTCATGACGACACCGAAAAGCGCGAGGGTCCAGACGATGCCGAGCATGGTTAGGCCACCAGCATCGCGCAACGGACCGAGGGCAAATGGCGTGTATGTTCCGGCGATTAACAAAAAAATCGCCGAATGATCCACTAGTTGGAGAAAAGATTTCACACGCGTCTGCGGCCAGGCGTGATAGACTGTCGACCCGGAGTACACGAGCAACATCGTCATGGTAAAAATGCTCGTACCGATAAGAAAAGCGATGCTGCCATGGTAGAACGCTGCCAGAAGCAGAATCGGCGTGCCGATAATCGCACCCACAAGTCCGATCCCGTGGCTAATACTATTCGCCAGTTCTTCACCAGCTGATTGCGTCCGCCTCGGCAAGGCCAGCGGCTCGTCAACAACATTCATTGCCCGCCGCCATGCAACGGCCATCGAGCGGCCTTGCCAAGCAAAAATGATGACTTCGTGTTCGGCGTTGGACGTTGGGCGTCCGGCGTTGAACGTTTGCTTGAATGCTAAAAGCAATCACTTTCGACGCCGTGGGGACCCTCTTCTACCTTACGAAGACCGTTGGCGACCATTACGCTTATGTCGGTCGCGAAGTCGGATTAGATTTCGATGCGCAAGAACTGGAGCGCGCATTTCACACGGCTTGGAAAAAGATGCCGCAACGCGCGGCGATTGACGGGCCGCGTGAAAACGACGACAAAGGCTGGTGGCGTGAACTAGTCGATCTTGTTCTCGACCAAGTCACACCCTCATTGAGCGAACTCGATCGGGATAATTTTTTCGAAATCGCTTACGAACATTTTGCCGAAGCAGGTGTTTGGGAACTTTACCCGGAAGTTCCCGGCGTGTTGGAGCAATTACAGCCGCGGTTCCAACTTGCCGTGATTTCAAATTTCGACGGACGCTTGCGCTTGATCCTCGAGCACCTGGGCATCTCGAAATTTTTCCGTCACGTTTTCGTTTCCAGCGAGCTCGGCACGGACAAACCTGACCCGGAAATTTATCGACGCGCAATGAAGTTCATCGATCTGAAGCCGAACGGAGTCCTCCACGTCGGCGACGATCCGGAACGCGATTGGGAAGCAGCCAGCGCGGCTGGTTTATCGATCTTTCGATTAGATCGACGAAAAAATTCGCTGCGCGATCTGCTCACGACGTTGAAATTGTAGGGCAAGCGCTCCGCTTGCCGAACGTAATATTGGCACACGAAGCCGCTTGCCCTACAATCTTGCGACCGTGTTCAATCTGGATTAGAAAACGTTTCCTGAGCGCGGGTCGGTAGCTCAATCGGTAGAGCAGCGCCCTTTTAAGGCGTTGGTTCCGGGTTCGAGTCCCGGCCGACCCAACGACTTTCTATGGCTTGGGTTTACATCTTGCGCGGCGCTCGGCGGCATTACATCGGCGCCACTGACAATTTGGATCGCCGGATCGCCGAACATAAGCGTGGCAGCAATCACACCACGCTCCGGTTAGGGGACCACATCGAACTTGTTGCAGCAAAGGAACTGCCATCAATGACCGAAGCCCGTAAGCTTGAGCAAACCCTCAAACGAAAAAGGAATCCACGACTGGCAGTTTCAATCCTGCAGTCCACCAGTTAGCAGAGCAGCCCCGAAAGCTTTCGGGGTTGGTTCCGGGTTCGAGTCCCGGCCGACCCACACCTCTGAATATTGTGAGCGCGAATCGGCTGCGGTGCATCGCGTATCCGTGTGGCTACGTGAGCTCCCAACGAAAATCGGAGTTGTCTAGCCCCTTGGGAATTTTGCCGTAACGAAACAGAATTGTCTTGACCTAAGGCATAGGTTTTTATTAGACGGGCGTTGGGGGCGAGTGCAGGTATGCAAGACAAAGATGTCAATATCAATGTAATCCGCTCCGTTTGGCGCCGGACGAAGAAGGGACACATCAGAGTTCGTGACCTGCAGCCACAAAAAGACGTCAAAGGTGGTGGCGGTGTCGCGGGCAATATGAAAACATCCCGTTCGATCGCTGAGGCTCCGCTACAAATTCCCCACAATCCAACACTGTCGCCCTGCGAGACTCCGCGCGCCCGCTGGCTGCATCAGTTAAGAGCAGCCCGAGACGCTATGATTCGAAAGTTGTTCGAAATTCCAGCCGAGCCTGAGCGAAAGGCTCATGCGGAGCGGCTTGCAAAGGCGCAGCGGGTGTTCTTGCGGTGGCTGAAGAAAGGCAAAAAGTAGCAACAAAATAGCGACCCAGAATTTCTACCTGGCAAGACGATGTCCTTTTAAGACATTGGTTCCGGGTTCGAGTCCCAGCCGACCCATCACTCAGATAATTCGGCTTTCGTTGTGCGCTTATAAGTCAATAAGTCACTATTGACGCGATCAGCAGCTGCCGGTTCGCCGCACTCCAAAAGTCATCGCGACATTTCCGGTTTCGGTGTTTCATCATCCACATGAAACGACTCTTGATCTTGCACATATTCGGCGGATTAACCGCCATGACGCAGGGAGCTACAAACTTCGACGTGGCGGCAAAGGCGACAAACGAACTCGCGGTCGATCTTCACCGACAGCTCGCCACGGGTGACGAGAATCTTTGCATCTCTCCCTACTCAATTGAAAGCGCTCTGGCGATGACCTTCGCCGGCGCCGATGGCGAGACCCGCACCGAGATGGCGCGTGTTCTGCATCTCGGAAACGACGCAGGCGTGCCCGCCTCTTTCTTCGCGCTCCAGCGTTCGCTGGAAGAGATGAGCGCGAAGACGACCGAGCTCACAAAACAATCTAAAAAATTTGGTGGCCCAAGTGAACCGATCACGTTGGACATCGCCAACAGGCTCTTCGCGCAAAAGGACTATGCGTTTCGCCCGGCTTACCTGTCACTGGTGAAACAAAATTTCGGTGGAGCATTTGAGCCTGTTGATTTCATTGCCAATCCTCCAGCAGCTACGCAGCGCATCAACAAATGGGTCGCAGACCAAACACACGACCGAATACGCGATCTGATTCCAGCACGGGCACTGGACAAGACAACGCGCCTGGTCCTGGCGAACGCGCTTTACCTGAAAGCGCCCTGGGCCAGCGAGTTTTCTGAGAACGCCACGCAGGCCGAGCCGTTCTTCGTTCACGGCGGCGCGCCTCTGGATGTCCCGATGATGCAGAAAAGAAGTGATCACTTCGGTTATTCAAGGCGCGAGGGATTCACGGTCGTGAGTCTTCCCTACGCAGGCAACGACCTGCAATTTCTCGTTCTTCTTCCAGACGAGGTAAACGGTCTGCGCGCACTTGAATCGAAACTAACCGGTGAGCTGTTGGCTGAATGCGCAAAACTCCAGACGCGCGATGTCGATCTTCATCTGCCAAAATTCAAGCTCGAGCCGCCCACGATTACCTTGGCCGAAAAGTTTGAAGCGCTAGGGATGAAAACCGCGTTCGACAAGCCGCAGGGCAGCGCGAATTTTGACAAGATGGCGCCGCGCAGACCGAATGATTACCTCTACATCTCGCAGATCTTTCACAAGACATTCATCGCTGTAGATGAAAAGGGAACGGAAGCAGCGGCCGCAACCGCCGTGGCGATGATGGCGGGCACCGCTCTTAGATCGCCTCCCCCGCCACCGATCGAAGTGAAAGTCGATCGCCCATTCGTTTACGCGATCCAGCATCTTTCCAGTGGCGTTTGTCTGTTCCTTGGTCGCGTAACCGATCCGCGTTGATCAAGAAAGCGCGCTTTCCTGATCGCCCCGGCCGCTGCAAGCCGCCGCTCCTTGGACTACGCTTCGTAGTTCAATTGCTCTTTCACAATGCGAGCCGCCGACGTGAATGGGTGCGGCTCGGTTTTGTTCGCATCGAGGATGTGCATCACCTCGATGCCGCGTGCTTTTAGATAATCGGAGATCAGCGCGCGATGACAGCGCCACCAGACCGCTTCTGCGCACATGACCGCAGTCGGTCCGACTTCGCCAGCAAGATCGAGAAGCCGCTCGAGCACCTTTGTGGAATTCCTCGGTCTCCATGTGATCGGCATAACCGCGAAATGACGCATTGCGCCAGGCCGTGTTGCGCGAGTCGGGCTCGGGTTTTCGTCTTCCGCCCAATTCAGGGAAATGTTCGTAGCGAATTCCGTGTGTGTTCAGCGATTCCGCCAATGCTTCCCTATTGAACTGCGGATAACGCTTCGACCCGGGCAATGATCGTACATCGGCAAGCAACTTGATTCCGTTCTCTTCCAGCAGAGAAATGAAGATGTCGATGTCGCGCGTCGAATGCCCAATCGTCCAGATTCGCATGATAAAAGAAGCAAGAGTAAATTTTGCCTGTGACAACATCTCACGCGCAACAGCTTTACCCCTTTCGCGCAAGCTTTCGGAGTGCGTACGCGTCCTCGCGTCGCTTTCCAAGTGAGGTTGGTAATCAGAAAAGCGATGCGAGGACGCATCGCACTCCAAAAGGACTTCGTCCGAAATCGTTTAATGCCCTGGTTTTGGCGGGGCCATGGCTTCGGCCATCGATTTTAGCATTCGACCGAGATCGCTGTTGGTTGAGAGGACTGCGGTGGTGTCTTTTTCAAATGCGGCGCGCATCACATCGAGGCTGCGAAGAAATGAATAAAACTCTTGCGCATCAGGAGGATTGAATGCTGCGGCATAGATGGAAGCGGCCTCCGCATCGGCTTTTCCCTCAATCTCGAGCGCGTTTTTGGTCGCGGTGGAACTGATCGATGCCACATCGCTTTCCTTTTGACCGCTGATGTTCGCGGCCTCGCCGCGTCCCTCGGAACGGAACCGCGCGGCGATTTGGTGCCGCTCACTCGACATGCGCTCAATAATTTTCTCCGCGACGGCGGGATTGTATTTGCTGCGCTTGAACCGTTCATCGAGCAGTTCAATGCCAAAATCGGAAATCTTCTGGCGCGTGCGCTCGGTAATTTGTTTTTCGATCTCGCCGCGACCGAGTTCAATTTCCGGGATTGTGCTGGGCAACAGCGTGCCGCTTTTCTCCAGCTCCTCATCACGCGAGGGTTTTCGTCCTTTTGTTACGCGAATAATCTCGACGAGATCGTGTGTCGCGACAGCCGTGCGCGTTTCGCTGCCGAGGATATCGTCCAGGCGCGAGAGCGCGCTGCGCTCGTCATTGAGCCGATTGTAGTAGAGGAACGGATCGCTAATACGCCATCGGGCAAAGCAATCCACAATAATATAGAGCTTGTCCTTGGTAGGGCATTCGGTCGGCGGGCCGTCCCAGGCGAGGATGCGCTTATCGAATCGGTGCACTTTATCAATTAACGGCACCTTGATCTTCAATCCTGGGCTGACAACCGTGCGAACGATTTTACCGAAACGCGTGATGATGACGGTTTCATATTGATGGACAACGAAGAGCAGCGTTCCCCATTTGAGTGCGGTCAAAATGAAAAGAATCCCAAGGATCGACATCAACCGGCTCTGCAAAAAGCGCACAATGGCCGAGACAGCTGCGGGCCGCGGAGTGACATCGATCACATTCATGGCGAGGTCCGAGTTTGTTCCGCCGGCAACAGCGGCAACGTCTGAAGAATATTCTTCAAACTGTCATCGACGATGATTTTCTTTTGCAAATTGGGCAGGATCGCTTGCATCGCTTCGAGATAAAGACGGCGCCGCGTTATGTCAGGTGCTTTCCGGTACTCGGCGAGCAATAATGAGAATTTTTGCGCTTCGCCCTTTGCCTCATTCACCCGGCGGAAGGCGTATGCTTCGGCCTGTTTTTCGCGCTCCTTCGCCTGGCCGCGCGCGTTCGGGACGGCATCGTTATACACCGCCCAAGCTTGATTGATCGCGGTTTGCTTTTCCTGCTGCGCCTGGTTGACTTCGTTGAACGCAGCCTGCACCGCTGGCGGCGGACGCACCGTCGCCAGTTGCACTTGCTGGATCTGAATTCCCAAATCGTACTGCGAACTCAAATCGGCCAGACGTTTCAAGGCTGATGTCTCGATGTCGTGTCGACCGATGGTTAGCACTTCATCCACAGTGCGGTCACCGATCACTTCGCGCATAGCGCTTTCGGAAAGATCGCGCAACGTCTTCTCCGGCTCGCGGGCGCCGAACAGATACATCTTCGGATCGGTAATGCGGTACTGCACGACCCACGGAACGAGAGCGGTGTTGAGGTCGCCCGTAATCATCGTTTCGGTTTCCTGCGGCTCCATGTCGCCCTGGTAAATGTTTGTTGCGCTTGGCGTCGAAAAGCCGAACTCCAGTTTTAGCAGGCGCTGCGTCGGGACAATCTGAATTTCATCAACATACGGAATGGCATAGGCCAGACCGGGATCAACGTTGTCGTGGAATGCGCCAAAGCGTGTCTTAACCCCAATGGAGTTCGCCGGGATCGATGTGAAACCGAACAACAGCGTGAATAATGCGCCTACGATGCCGATGCAGGCAATGACGCCCAGAACCAGCCGCACCGGTTTGATCGGAAGACTTTCGGCAACCATCGGCCTTGGCATAGAGGCCTCTTATTGACTCAAACCAATTACTGAACGCAAGCGAATTCAAGAGATGACGGCTTCCCAGCCGTCAAGCCTGATTCGACGGCTGCCCAAGCCGTCGTTCCTTGGTGGGCTCTTCTTGACTCGCCGCCGATGCGCTCCAAAACTGATCCATGAATATGAAAAACATCATCTTGTCAGCATTCGTCTGTCTTGGCACGTTCTGTCTTGATGGCAGCGGAAACTCAACAGCAACCGGAGGTCGGCAAGGCCGCGCCGGATTTCAGCCTAACGACTGGCGACGGCTCGCAGGTCAGTCTCAAGGATTTCAACGGCAAATGGGTGGTGCTCTATTTTTATCCGAAAGATTTCACCAGTGGTTGCACCATGGAAGCGCGCAATTTCCAGCGCGACCTTTCGAAATATCAGGACGCCGGCGCAGTCATTCTCGGTGTGAGCGTCGATACTGCACAATCGCACAAAGATTTTTGCGCAAAAGAAGGACTTAACTTCAAATTGCTGGCCGACCCCGACGGGAAGATCTCAACCGAGTATGGATCAGTGATGGATTACAAGGGTCAAAAGCTCGCCGCGCGCAACACCTTCATCATTAATCCCAAAGGCGAAATCGCCAAGGTGTACACGGGCGTGAAACCCGCCGACCACAGCGAGCAAGTCCTGAAAGATTTGGCTGAGCTAAAGAAGAGCTAACTACGAATTGACACTAATCGACACGAATTCTTTTGCCCCGAAACGTTTCGGGGCTTTGGAGTGCGGCGGCTTGACGCCGCTTTTGGAAGAAAACGAAAATAACAGGAAACTGTCATGGCGAATCGTAAATCTATCGACTGCAGAGATTATCCGAGCGAGAAAAATTGCTCGCTGAAAATTTCCGGCACGGAACAAGAAGTGCTCGATGCAGCGGTGCAGCATGCCGTCTCCGCGCACGGGCACGAGAACACGCCGGAGTTGCGCGAGCAGATCAAATCAATGCTCAAAGACGAAAGCGATTGAATCGTTAGGAGCGAGAGTCACCGGCTTAGTCGGCTGGCGAGCTTTTCAATATCGGCTAGGAACGTCGCAGCCGGCTCGGAGAGTTCGCCGATCCAGAGGGCCGCAATCGCTAGGGGCGGAAATTTCCGAAGAGGCACGTTCCGCAGCCCATTCTTTCTTTTTACTCCGGGCAGGGCCACCGAAAGGCCTGTGCCGAAACCGAGCGATGTGTAGAGGTCAATTAATTCAAGGGAGCTCACCTCGATCGCGGGTGCCCAGGTGAGTCGGAGTTTCCTAAGTCCCGCTTGAAACTGCCTTGAGATCGCTTCATCCGTCGGCAACGAAATCAAACTTTGCAAAGGCGAACCGTCGCGAAAGAAATCGCCAATCGCATGATGCGTTGCGCGCCTGGGAACGACCAGAACCAAAGGCAAGCGCAAAAGAACGCAGCAGTTAATCGGCGACCCTGGATGTCCTTCCAATTCGGTGATAGCAAGATCGATCTCTCGTTTGCGCAACAATTCTTCGGCGCTTGCCTGATTCGCATCGTGCAAGGTGAGATGAAAATCAGGATTGCGCCGCTTGTACTCGACGAAAATTTTCGGCAGGTAGTCTCTGAGAATGATCGCAGGCGCAGCGAGTCGCAGGCGTTGAGCCGCGTGACCGCGGATTTGATGCGAAAGATCAAGTAATCCGGAGAAGAACTGCTCGATTTCCGCGAACAATCTCGCGCCAGCGGGCGTAAGCCCGAACGGCCGCCTGTGAAATAATTTCGTCCCGAGGGTCTTCTCCAATTGCGAAAGCTGGCCGCTGATTGCCGGCTGCTGAATGCCATATGGCATCCTGCGAGCCGCCGCCGTTATGCCTCGATGCTTAACGACATGATAAAAGAGTTCGAGATGATGAATGTTAATCAAACGATCATCGCTTAAATCGATGATAATACAAAAGATTATCGATTAACGCAATTCCAAGCGGCCAACGATTATCTGAGCATGAATATGCTCATCATTTTTGGAATCGCCGCAGGTTGCATCCTTGCCGAGTGCCTATGGCCGGCTATGGAATTACCGCGCGTTAATGCCTGGTGGGGAAGAGTGATCCTGATCAACTCGATTCAGCTCGGAATCACGGTGCTTGCCGGGGAAACCTGGAATCGCTGGCTCGATCACGCGTCCATCTTTCATCTGAAGGACCACTTCAGCGATTGGTCGTCAGCTTTGATCATCTATTTTTTCTCCACGTTTGTTTATTATTGGTGGCATCGATTTCGGCATGAATCGCCATTTTTATGGCGCGTGTTACATCAGATTCACCACTCAGCCCGTCGCCTTGAAATCGCTACGAGCTTTTACAAACACCCGGTGGAAATTTTGATTAATTCCATCCTCAGCAGTTTGATTGTGTATCCGCTGTTTGGCGCTAGCATCCACGCGGCCGGCTTTTACACCGTTCTCATCGCGGTCGGGGAATTCTTCTATCATTGGAACATCAAAACGCCGTCGTGGATTGGTTTCATTTTCCAACGGCCCGAATCCCATCGTGTCCATCATCAGTTCCGTCACCACACCAACAACTTCGCGGACATTCCACTGTGGGACATGCTCTTTGGCACCTTCAAAAATCCGAAGAAATTTAAAGGGCGCTGCGGGTACGAGAGTTGGCGCGAGGACCGGTTTGAAGACATGCTGGTCTTCCGCGACGTCCATGCGCCCGGCGTAGAAAAACTGGCACCTTTGCATTTCTTGCCGATATGCATCGGCTGCTCTAAACGCTGGGCATGTACGGCATCCAGACAAACGGCCCCTTAATGGAACGTTGATGAAACGATTCGTCGCAACTTGCGCAGCTTTGATTCTTGTCGGGGTCGTCTGTGCAATTTCCGCTGGATGGCTGCTCGCGCATCCAGTTCAAACGCGAATTGGAAATCCTCCAACTGACCTGAATGCTCAACCGGTCACGTTTCGAAGCGATTCGGGGGCAAATGTCCACGGCTGGTGGTGTCCAATCCAGAATAGTCGCGGCGCTGTTTTACTTTTGCCCGGTATTCGGGCGAATCGTTTGAGCATGGTTGATCGCGCACGGTTCCTGCGCCGTGCCGGTTATTCGGTCTTGCTGATTGATTTCCAGGGAACGGGCGAAACGCCAGGCGATCACATCACGTTTGGCTGGAAGGAAAGGCGCGATGTGCTCGCCGCTGTAGACTTCATGCGTCACGTGGACCCAGTACATCGCGTTGCCATCTTTGGAAGTTCGCTGGGCGGAGTCGCGGCTTTGCTGGCAACTCCCCCGCTGAAAGTCGATGCGCTGGTACTCGAGGAAGTTTATCCGACCATTGAAATCGCAGCGCGCAATCGCATGGAAAATTACCTTGGAGTGTTCGGCCGAATGCTGACTCCCCTTCTGTTGAACCAATTGCAATGGCGGCTCGGCGTTTCCGCTTCGCAATTGCGTCCCGTCGATCACATCGCCAACGTCGAGTGCCCAGTTTTCATCATCAGCGGTGAAAAAGACAGAAACACCAGACCTGCCGACACCCGCATGCTTGTGGAACACGCGCGATCTCCTAGACAACTTTGGTTCGTCCCGAATGCCGGGCACGTCGATCTTCACCGAGCAGTGCGAAGGGAATACGAAACACGAGTCCTGGCCTTTCTCGCGCAGATGGGAAGGTCGCCAACGGAATTTTAGGTTGGCCCACTAAACACACGAAAATACACGAAAGTTTAAGATCAAAATCAGTAGATCCTTTCCAGCCGTTAATTTTACCATTCTTTTCGCGTCATTCGTGTGTTTCGTGGGCTAAACAAATGTGAGGGTAAGAATCTTCCCATCGCTGTGGCGCCTGTTCGCAATCGGCATCGTATATTTGGTCGTGATGTTTTTCGGTCATTTGCCGGATCATCTGATTCTCTTCCCGACAAGGGCACCGATCGACGCGGGCGGCGCTGTTCGTACAACGGTTCCGTTTCAGAGCGGCGAGCTGGAAATCTGGACGGCTCAATCGCGTCGCGCTCAACAACAGGGCGGCGCTGATATTTTCATTTTGCGTTTTTACGGCAACGCGGATCGCGCTGATCGCTGGGCAGCAGCCGAGGTGGAGATGTGGAACGATCGTGCAGTCGAAATCTGGGGAATGAATTATCCAGGATTCGGCGGGAGCACAGGACCGGCGCGGCTTTCGAAGATCGGGCCGGCAGCGCTTGCCGCTTTTGATGAATTGAAACGTCACGCGAGGGATCGACCGATCATGGTTTACGGAGCGAGCATCGGTACGACGGCTGCGCTCCACGTAGCTGCGCAGCGCCCAGTAGCCGGGTTGATTCTGCATAATCCACCGCCGGTGCGGGAAATGATCCTGCGGCGGTTTGGCTGGTGGAACCTTTGGCTGTTGGCGGGTCCAATCGCGTTGCAGATCCCGCGGGACCTCGACAGCATTCAAAACGCGAAGACGATTCGCACGCCAGCAATCTTCTTGTTAGCAGAAAAGGACGAAGTAGTTCCGCCTCGTTATCATGAGCTCGTGCTAAACGCGTATGCGGGTGAAAAGCGTGTGATTCGGTTGCCGGGCGCTTATCACAACGATCCAATCGAAGGCAAGGCGCTCACCGATTTGAACGACGCTCTGGGTTGGCTGTTGGCCAAGAGTTTGCGACAAACAAAATATTGATAGCGCACGCGCGTGTTGATTTCTGGGGAGCACAGGCTGCCAGCCTGTAGTTGCCGGCAACCCTGCCGGCAGACACCTCGCTACGCGCAATTTTCGAATCGCACGTCAGTTTCCCCGTCTCGGCAAGTTGCCGATCGACCAGCTCGCAGCCTGCGCTCCCCTGCGTTAAGGTCGCGCGCCATGCAGAACGCACAAAACCTGATGAGCAGTTTCGAGTTCATTGCGGCGCTGATGTCGATAATCATCGGCTTGGGTGTAACGAATCTGCTCGCGGGAGCCGGGCGTGCGTTTTACCGGCGCAGAGAAAATCCGCTCGATGAGGTCCACATTGTCCTCACCGTCGCGACCTTGCTGCTGCTGGTTTTGCAGTGGTGGGTCACATTCAGGTGGAACACCGAAGCGAACTGGACTTTTGACAAGTTCCTGGTCCTGACTGCCTGGACCGTCACGCTGTACCTGCTCACAGTTTTCCTTTACCCGCCCGACCTTTCCGAAGCGGAAGAACACCACGGCCGCTTTGAACGGAACCGCGCCGGTTATTATTCCACCTTCATTGCGATGTGTTTGCTCGACGTCGCGCAAACGGCAGTTCATGGCGAACTTTTTCAGCCGATCTGGTACGTACCATTCGCCGGGCAATATGCGCTGCTCGCCGGCGTTGGTCTGATTGCCAGCCGGCGCGGCTACGATCGGTTCTTTGCCTGGTACCAACTTGTCACGCTGCTGTTATGGGCACTGGTGGTTAGGAGATTACTGGTGGGAAACGCAATGACCTGATTCAGGATTTAATCGCGACCCATTCATTCCGCGCACGGGAATCGGCGGCAGCCTGCACAACGCGCATGTATCGAACACCATCCTCGAACGTCGGGTGAGGACGCACGCGGCCCTTGGATTTCACCGCTGCCAGAAAATCTTCTTCCACCCGCCATTCGCCTTCAAGTTCCGGCGGGAGATCCACAACGTGCAGCGCGCGATCGCCAAGCTTTCCCGCTTGCACGACGTCGGAAGTGAAATCGTAGGTCAGAGTCCCGGCGCTGCCGTAAATCTCCAGCCGATCGCCCTGCGCCAGCGCATTGACGCCGCTAAACTCCAGGACGCCTTCCGCGCCATTTTCGAAACTGCACAGAACGCTGAGCAAATCGGGAATGATCACCTCGTAGCCTTCGCGAACCGGATAAATGATTTTCCCGCGCGCGAACACGCCGGTGATGTCGCCCAACCAGCGTTGCAATACCTCCACGTAAATACCGAGAGTTAGAATATTGAGGCCGCTGATTTCGATCTTTTGCCGCCAATGCGCCGGGGCGGCGGGATCCAAATAATTGCTGGTGAAACTTTGCAGCCGCACATGATGCGGTCGGCCAATATAATTTTCGGCCAGAATCTTTTTCACCATTAAATCCCCTCGTAGTCCGAATGGCGGCGGGCACAGCATGGTTACCAGCTCGGGATAACGTTTCGATGCCGCGAGCATTTCTTCTGCTTCGGCCAAATCCATCGACATGCGCGCCTGGCAAAAGACATGTTTGCCCGCCTCAAGCGCGGAGATTGTCACCGCAGAATGCAGGTAAGGCGGCGTGCCGATCCAGACAACGTCGATGTCCGGCAGCGCCACCAGGTCAGGCCAATTTTTTATTGGCGTAGCTTCCGGCACATTTTCGCTGCAAAATTTCTCGGAGCTTTCGTATGTGGAATTGGAAATCGCTACGATCTCGACATCCGCGTGCTTCTTCAGACCGGGCAAATGGCGGGTGCGAACAATATTGCCCGCCCCGACGATTCCGATCCGCAGTTTTTGATTGTTTTTGTGCATTTGATTCTGTGCGGGTAGCAATCTTGCAGACTCGACTGGCTGTGATGCGAGCTAAATTTGACCGCGAGGAGCAATGAAGCGTTCAACGCAAGCGCCGCAGGCGCGACATGTTTATAGCTCCTGGCGTTCCACCAACCATCAGCCCTGTCGGGGCGACATGTCTCATCGAGTGAAGACACATGCCGCTCCTATGGAGCTTTGACCTCTCACCGTTCCGCTGCTATAGACATGGCGCACCTACGGTGCTGGGGACCATCCGCTTGACCGGTGCCCCGAGTGACGGCAGTTTAGGCGGCTTTTTCCGAAGAAATGAAAGTTTGCACCATCACAGGATCAAGAGCAGCACGCGGCAGCGTCATTCACCGGCGTGGTCTGGCCAAGAAAAAAGGCGGCGTAGGCCGGCACATCACGAAAATGGTGCCGCGCATTTTCGCCCCCAACCTGCGTCGTCAGCGGATTTGGGTGCCGGAGCTAAAGAAGTTTGTGCGCATCCGCGTCACCGCGCGCGGTCTTAAGACGATCAACAAACACGGAGCTTACAAGGCGCTTAAAAAAGCTGGCGCCATCTGAGATTGCAGGACGTTTGATTCGCTCGCTCCCGCGAGCTTCACCCTTCGGGCTTCCCGTCTGTGTCGCTCGCGTCCCCGCGGCTCCGCTCTGCGAGAGGCCATGGCGTCCGCCGCGGCGGACGCCCTACGAATAAAACTGGCGGGACGCGCCGCTACTGTTCGGGCCAGGTAAGCTGTAAAGGCGCTTGCGCCCAGAGCTGCTCTATCGTCTTGGCCGTTAATCCACTTGGCAGACTCTGCGCAGGCGCCGCCGCTGGGACAGTTTGCTGCGTAGCGGCTTTCGCCCGGGGCAGATCAAGCGAGCCATCGTTGAACTCGATCACGTAACCTTCATTGATCAGCCAACGCAGGTCGGACGCGAGCGCCAGGGTGCGTGCTTCTGCATCTTCGCTCGCACTATCGCCAATCAACTTTTCGAAAAGTTGTTTGCGACTGATTGCCGCCGTGCCTGACAGAGCTTCGAGAATCGCGTTCACAGACGGAGACACTCCGGCTTGCTCATGAACGAACGCGCGTTCGCGGATTGGCGAGACAAACAACATACCGCGGCGATGGCGGAAAACGTGCAGTCCGCTGTGTCGAAATCGACTGGCCAACTCCTGCATCATGTTCGAAGGCGAACGAGTCTCGCTCGCCCACGCCTCCTCGATCGCTCGATTGAGTATCCGATGCGGCAAACTCCGGCTGTGGCTCCCACCGATGGTCACTTCCTCCACGCTACGGATCAATCCCGGCAAATAATGCGACCGAAAATGCCGTTCCGCTTCCGCCGCAGAAGAAAACGTCAAAGGATTTTCTTCGCGTAGCGTTGTATAGGTCGTCACCTTTCGGGCTTCTTCTTTCCAGCGCTCGACTAACGCGGCATCGCTTACAATCTCGATTTGCCGCTGATAGTCGGCAAAACTCATCCGGCGGCTGAAACGTTGCTCGTAAAGGCTGCGCAGCTGCGGTTGATAGCTGTGATGGTTAGTTGGGCCAAGAAGCGTCCCGCTCAATCGGCATCGCGCCACATTCGAGAAATTTCCCTTGATAGGATCGGTCTCCGAAATGTCGATCCTGTAGAAATCGCGATGGGCGAATCGGAATGCGTTTCGCTCGAGGAATTCCCGATCCGCAGACACCATGCCGTTGTCGCCAAGCCGGTAAAGCGGCGATTCCTGCTTGGCCTTGAGACACACCTCGTAGCCCACCGGTTTTTCCAGGAACAAACGCGCCAGCGCAAATAGCGAATATGCAACTGAACCGGACTTGATCTGCGCTACCACATTTTCGAATACTGCTGAGTATGGGAGGAAACGGATCGTAACTGGCGGCGTTTGCGTTGCCGGAACATGCCGATTGGGCGACGGGCGATCTTTGACGCCGGGTGTACGATAGTCCCTGCGGCCTGTTTTCTTCCGCAATCTCGCCGCGATGGCCTCTGTCTTCCTCGGACGTTGGATGTTGGATGTCTGCCCGTGCTTTATCGAAGTCGGATGCCTGCTCGCGATTTATCGGAGTTCGGCCTTTTGATCTGCGGTGTTGCGGACGAGCCTTCCCCTTTTTTGGGACGCCACTCTCTTCTTCTCCCGTGTAACCCTCATAGCGTCCCGGCTCACGAGGTTCTGTTACCCACGCAGGCAGCAACTTCAGATCGAGCAGATCGGCAGTCTCGACGGGAGACTGGGCCATCGCTTGCATGTAACTCGGATGGCAACGGAAGCAAATCTTAAGAATTTTGGCAGAGACGGTGGCTGCGACCGCTGGACATCTCGGCGCGACATCACTGCCCAAGCTCCTGAAAATGATTGACAACCTCTTTAATTCATTTACTTGCCATGCTGTGCCGGACTGCTGCTTTAAAGTCTTCCACGCGCGAACTAACACCGAACCGAAAAAACATTTATGGCCGGAGAAATCAATCGAAGAGAAGGTCAAGGACATCATCGTCGAGCAGCTCGGCGTCAACCCGGAGCAGGTCACGCCACAAGCTTCTTTCATTGAGGATCTTGGGCGCAGATTCGCTGGACATCGTCGAACTCGTGATGGCGTTTGAAGAAGAGTTTGGGGTCGAAGTGCCGGATGAAGAGGCCGAGAAACTGCAGACAGTCGGCGACGTGATCAAATACATCGAAGAGAAAAAGCAGAAGCAGCAGGGCGGTCACGTAGCGGCAGCCAGCAGCGGTTCCCGCCGAGCTATCGTTCCTCGAAAAGCACGGCTTCTGCCGTGTTTTTTGCTTCATCGGTTGCGAAAGCCAAACAACGCGGCTCAGACTAAATTTCGATGAGCTTCCCGCTGTTGGAAAAGCCGTTGTTTAAGTAGGCGGTCACTACGTCACGTTCCTGGGCCTGATCGCGTTCGCCGGCTTTTTCGCAGCGGACTCATCATCGCGCGATTCTTACAAAGTCAGATCGTCCGGCGTTTTTTCAGCCGTTTCAAGATCGACACGAATTTCATCGCGATCGTCACGACGATCTTGAGTCTGGCGGCGATCGTCTTTTTCACCATCACCGCGATCAATGCCGCTGGAATTCCCCTGGCTTGGAACGCTCGCCCTTCCGGCGATCAAGCTGAGTCTGGTTCAGATTTTTCTGCTGGTCGCGCTGCTGATCGCGGTCTTTTGGATCTCATCCAGGACGAAACGTTTTCTTTTTAATCGGTTGCTTGCTCAAAGCGGGCTCGATCGTTCGCTGCAGTACGCCATCGCGCAGATCGTCAGCAACATCGTCCTCGTAGTCGGCATTTTCATTGTCCTGGAGAACACCGGCATTCATCTCGCTGCGTTGGCGGTTTTCGCCGGTGCAGTCGGCGTGGGCATCGGATTTGGTCTGCAAAACATCGCCAGCAATTTCATCAGCGGCCTGGTCATTTTGGCAGAGCGACCGATCACCATCGGGGACCGCGTCGAAGTGGCGGGTATCGTCGGGCCGAGTGCGAGAACATTCGCGCTCGCAGCACGGTCATTCGTGACCAGCGATAACATTGCGATGATCGTGCCGAACTCGAAGTTCATCGATTCGCCGGTGACGAACTGGCATTACGGCGATCCGCGCGTGCGATTTCGCCTGCCCGTAGGCGTGGCCTACGGCAGCGACGTCAACAAGGTGCGCGACACACTCATCGCCGCAGCACGCGAACATTCAGCGACTCTGGAGTGATCCGGAGCCAACCGTCTTTCTCGAGAAATTCGGCGCTAGCACAATCGACTTCGAGCTCGTCGCGTGGAGTCGGGAGATGAGTCACCGCCCGCGCCGATTCAGGAGCGATCTGAATTATCTGATCCACAAACATCTCACCGCCGCGGGAATCGAGATCCCATATCCGCAACGCGATCTCCATATTCGGGACGGCGTAATCAAAGTGGAAAACGTCGCAGCCGAAGAAAAGGCGGAACGATTGGAGGACTTAGGCGCCGTTCAAATCCTGAAACAGCACTATGTTGCCCATGCTCTCAAGTGATCCTAAAGACAAAGGGAGCGCTGTAGCGTGCGCTGTCTCAGCGCACCGGGACGAGAGCACCGCGAGACGCGCGTTATCCGCTGGGGACAGCGGACACTACAGCCGCGCGATTCCATTTCCCCAAGGCGTGGCAAAAGTAGTCACGCTCGCCGAACTACAGAATTGCGGCGCATGGAGACAGGCGCTTCAAAATAAGTGCCAGGACCATCGTTATTACGAGATCGTCGAAGACACGTTGGAATGCGGATTCGAACATTATTATTTCTTGTTGGAGGACGCTTCGGGCAATGTGCGCGCAATTCAGCCAGTGTTCTTTGTCCGGCAAAATCTTGTCGAAGGCGTGCCGGGCAAGATTCGCTCGATCGTCGATGTCGTTCGCAAAATTTTACCGCGTTTTCTCACGATGCGGGTTTTGATGGTTGGCTGCGGGGCTGGTACTGGAGACTTGGGCGCCTGCGACGAAAAGGACGAAGCGTGGACCGCAGACGCGCTCCGGGCGAGTCTTCGGAGTTTTGCCAGGCAAAACAAAGCTTCGCTGGTCGTTTTGAAGGATTTTCCGGCGACCTATCGTTCAGCGCTCGAAACGTTTCGCTTAAATGATTATGCGCGGCTTCCGAGTATGCCAATGACGCGGCTTCCGCTTCATTTCGAGAACTGGGATGAATATTTTCGCACGCTCAGCAAAGCGACCCGGAAAGATTTGCGCCGAAAATTCCGGAAGGCCGAGCACGCGCCGAAGATCGAGATGGAGCTCGTGACCGACATCGCGCCTTTCATCGATGAAATCTATCTGCTGTATCTGGCGGTCCATGAGCGCTCGCCATTAAAATTTGAGACGCTGACCAAGGATTATTTCTTGGCCGTCGCGGAGCGGATGCCGGAACGCGCGCGTTTCTTCATCTGGCGACAAAGCGGCAAAATCGTCGCATTCAGTTTTTGCCTCGTATGCGGTGACGCGATTTACGACGAGTGCATCGGGCTCGATTACAGCGTCGCGCTGGATCTGCATCTGTATTTTTACACGCTGCGCGACATCATCTCATGGGCGCTGCAACAACGATTGAAATATTACTACAGCAATCCGCTTAACTACGAGCCGAAGCTCCATCTGGATTGCGAATTGGTGCCGCTCGATCTTTATGTGCGGCACACCAGCGCTCTGCTGAATCCAATATTTCGTCGCCTGATCAAATATCTCGGGCCGACACGTCATGAACCTGTTTTGCAGCGCTTTCCCAACGCTGATCAGCTTTAAACCACGAATGGACACAAATCGACACGAATTCATTTTGAGGCGCCCGCCAATCACGCGAATTCACGCGAAAGATCTGCATCACCTTGTTATTGTCTCATTCGCGTCTACGTCTATTCGCGGGCAAGTCCTTTCCGTTTCAACCAAAATGGGTTGCGATGAAGTGACAGCGCGTTAGAAAAGCGCGATGCAAAATCGGCCGTCCGGCTTTGGCAATCCGTGGGTTCAACTTGGCTTAAGCGTCGCCTGTGTGTTCGTTTCCGAGTTTCTTTTGAAACGCGGCGCGACAGACGTGGCCAAGCCTGACAGCGCCTTTTCCTGGACGGGAATCAACGGTCTCGCTTCGCCCCTAGTGTGGTGGGCGATTCTTCTGATCATCGCCAGCTTCATCAGCTGGCTTTACGTGCTCCGGTACGTTCCTCTGACAGTCGCCTATCCACTGTCGCGCGTGGTCGATATCCTCGTTCCGCTGGGTTGTTGGATTTTTCTGGGCGAGTTGATCTCCACGTTGCGCTGGTGCGGTATTGCGCTGGTGATTATCGGATTGGCGCTGGTGGCAAAACCAATTGCACAAATCGAGGAACGCCTGTGAGTTTTCTCGCTTTCTTCTTTATCGTCGTTTCTTTGCTGAGCTTCGTCGTGGCCCAGCTCATCCTAAAAAGAGCGATGGAATTCTCCGCGGCAAACGGTCTGCGCAACTCCCGTTTCGTTTCGCTCGTTGCCATCGGCGTCGCCCTGATGACAGTTTCCTTTTTCCTCACTCTTGGGCTGCTCCAGCGCTTCGACCTGAGTTATCTCTATCCATTTCAAGGTTTGAGCGTGATTTTCATCACGCTGCTTGCGGCAGTAGTGTTGAAGGAAAAACTAAACCTTCGCCTGACGCTTGGCGCGCTTCTGATCACCGCCGGGATCGTTCTGGTTTCAATGAGCTAGCAATAGATTGTAGGGCAACCCCGAAAGCCTTCGGGGTTGCCGTCCCGCGCCTTGGCAAGCGATGCGCTTGCCCTACAATGGCGTTTCAATTTACCAAAGCCGAGGTTTGGCGCGGATGGAACGCGCCAAACCCCGTAATCACTCACAGCTCGAATCTCGTGCCAGCAGTTTCAGCACATAGACTTACAAGTAAGTTGCCGTTTGTGTCATAGACCTTGACGGTTGCGGACCCCGCATTGGTGTCCCCATGCGTATCGACGGTTGTCTCCCCCGCAATGATCGTCCAGCCCGTAAAGACGTTGGACGTGTTGAAGGTGAAGAATTTGAAGCGAAACGCATAGTTATGGTCGTTGGTATGGCGCCAAACACCTTCTCCAGGCGTCTTGAGAGCCTGCGGTGTCCCCGCGTTTGACTCCACGACCGTGCCTCCGGCCGCGAATTCTATTAGTGACGGGAAGCTCCTTATCGTGTGACCTGCGCAATCGGTTAGAGTTATCTGCATCTCCCAAGTCCCTTCAAGTTTTCCGCCTTGCGTAACCTCCCTGGGCACTGTTGTTGCGACAGCCAGGCTGGCGAACGCACAGGCCACCAAGGGAGCCATTATGTTCTTAACTAATTTTGTTTTCATAACTGTATTTCCTTTCATTGTTTTGGCCTTCCTTGGCTTCCCACCGTGGGAGGTCATTTCTGGCCGTTCTACCGGAGTACAGAACGGAAAGCGGCGCGAGGTTATGAGGAAATGGCTCTGCTACGTTTAAATCGTTGAATCGTTTAACCGTTGAATCGCGACGAATGTGACTCGCAAAGCGCTCTCGCAGCGGGACTCTGTGCTGCCCAGAGAAACCGGCGTTATTTGGAAACTGTTTCCTTCGGCGCGAGCGAAGTGACGATTTTTTCGAAGCACGGCTCGCCGCGCAAGGGATCCCAGAACGGCATGAGTTTCAATTCGCCATAGCTGAGGTCAAGACCGCCAGTGGGGGAACGGACGACAGTAATAATCTGTTCGCAGGCGAGATCTTTTTCACCAACCCATGCAGCAATCATCGCCAAATATTTGATCATGAGCATACCATTGAATGGGTCCTTTCCCACGGGAAGCAGCTCAACGGCGCGTCGTCCTTCGCGCAAGGCCTCCTCCTTCCGCCCGAGAGCGGCATCGATTACACCGAGCACGCACCATGCCGGGCCGTAATCTGCTTGAGCTTGGACGGTTTTCTCCTGCTCCGCGCGTGCAGCAGTAAAAGCCAATTGCGCCTTGTGCTCGTCATTGGTCATGCGTGCGATAATGCCTTCCACGAAAGGACGCGTGAAATGAACAGGGTCGCTACCTAACGGAAGTTCGCCGGACGCGATTAAGGCCTCTTTGGCGGCAGCGACGTCGCGTTCGGCCAGTGCACAAAGTAGCCACGACTCGGCGATCTTTGGCAGAGCAGCAGGACTTGTCGCCCGGATTTCATCGATCAATTGATGCAACGGTTCTGTATCAGCTTTCCAATTCACGTCCACGAATGCTCGCTCTGCTTTTGCCTCGAGATTGTTTGGCTCGATGGTCAATATGCGATCGAACTTCGATTTTTGTTCAGCATAACGCCGGAAGCCTCCGTAACTAAGTCCGATCTGGTAGAGCGGGTTAACGTAGCGCGGGTCGAGCTCAAATGCTCGCTCGAGGCTTCGTGTAGATTCTTCCCAGCGCCCCTGACGCCTCAGCACGAAACCCATCGTCTCGAAGAGCCCGGAATTATTCGGCAAGGTTTGGCGGGCAACTTCCAGTTCAGCCAGAGCGCCGTCGTAATCGAGCCGTGCATGATAAAGATGCCACGCCCGCGCGAGATGCGTTTCACCATCATCTGGACGAAGGCGAAATGCGGCCTGAATGGCTGCTTCTGCTGACGCCAACCGCGCAGGAGTATGGTCAAGGCCAGAGAAGTAAAGCTCGTCATGAGCCCAGGCGAGTTGACAATACGCGCCGAAAAACGATGGATCGCGCGCCACGGCCTGGTTCAGCAGATCGATTGCCTGACCGAACTTCACTGTACCGTCGCCGCCCGGAAGCATATGACTGGCGCTGGGAATAGAGATCGAAAGCGACGAGATCGCCGGTCGGCCTGCGCTCAATCGCCAATTTCTCAGCAGCCGTGATTTTGGCGCGAAGCCGCTGAGCGACTTTCTGCGCAGTCTCGCTCTGGATCGCAAACAAGTCGTTCAAATCGCGATCGTATTGCTCGGCCCAGATGTGCGTGTCCGTGCGGGTGTCGATCAACTGCATATTCATGTGAAGCCGGGCGCCGACTCTCCGGACGCTGCCCTCCAGCACATGGGAGACTCGCAGCTCGTCACCGATTTGACGCATATTCTGCTTGCCGCGATAGCCCATCACGCTGGTTCGGCTGATCACTTTCAGGTCGGCGATTTTTGCAAGCTTGGTCAAAATGTCGTCCTGCACACCATCGACGAATGCCGCGGTCTCCTTCTGCCCGCTTAAATTTTCAAACGGCAGAACGGCAATTCCGGTTGTCACGGAGGGCCGGGGAAATTCGCTTTTCCAAATGATTGCAGCTAACGGCACCGCCAGCGCGAGCAACATCGCCGCCATGACTGCGATACTTGGATTGCGTCGCACCCATTTTCTTGCTCGCATGAAGACTCCGGCGCGGCGGGCATGAATGGGTTCGTGCTTCAGCCAGCGTTCCAAATCTTCAGCCAGCCCGAGGGCCGAAAGAGTATCGGCGCTTTGGATCTTTCTCGAGGCATTTGAGGCAAATCGTGCTGAGATCGCGATCTATTTTCGGATTTAATAGGCGCGGTTGTCGCGGCTCGGTGTCCAACAGTAGCTTGATGGTCTCGTAGGTTGTTCCACCGGCAAAAGGCGGCTGCCCGGTGAGCAATTGGTAGAGCACTGCGCCGAGTCCGTACACATCTGTCGCGCTGCTGACAGCCTCGTTCTCTCCCTCAGCTTGCTCCGGTGCCATATAGCTGGGTGTGCCCAAAACCTCCAGCGTCCGCGTGACCGTGCTCTCCGACTCGACCAACCGCGCCAGCCCGAAGTCGGTAAGGTGCGGTTCGCCTTTTTGATCCAGCAGAATGTTCCCCGGCTTGATGTCGCGATGAAGAATCCCGTGCTCGTGCGCGTAATGCACAGTGCGCGCCACTTTCACGATTAGTTCCGCGGCGCGCCGAGGCGGCATCGGTTCGCGCCTGATTACTTCATCGAGCTGGCCACCTTCGACAAATTTCATGCTGAAGTAGCATGAGCCATCGCGCTCGCCGACTTCGTAGATGGGGACGATGCACGGATGCTCCAAGCGTGCTGCGGCTTCTGCTTCGCGGCGGAAACGTTTCACGTGCGCTTCGCTTGCCCACTGACCAAGGCTGATGACTTTTAACGCGACGGTGCGGTTGAGACTCTTTTGGCGCGCTCGAAATACCACGCCTTGTCCGCCGCGGCCAATTTGCTCGAGCAATTCGTAATCGCCGAAGTCCATCAACATCGGCGACGGGGAACGCGTTCTCCGGACGCGTCGATCGTCTTCGGAGAAGCCGATCCACCTTCTTCACGGCTCAGCTTCGTCCGAGCCGAGACCCGTCTCCAGCAGACAGGCGCCGCAGGATTGCTGCGGAGAATTGGGGGGAATGGTCGCTCCGCATTTGCGGCAAAATCTTTTCGCGATGGTGATTCTCATCGGGCGACCATTCCCTTCACTCAAATAATGCACGGAAATTCTTAAAAGGTTACGAGCGTAACGCGGCAATGAGGTCGCGCAGCTCATCTTCGATCTCGGCCGGCGTTGCCACCGTGTGCGCGACTTCCTCACGCAACAGCTGGCGGTAACGCTGTCGCAGCCGATGGAAGGCTTGTTTGACCGCGTTCTCGGTCATGCCAAACTCGCGCGCAATTTCCGCTTGCGAGGGTCGATCCGGTTCGTCAGAGAGCAATGTGTTCAACCGCTCAAGCAGCCGCGCGCTAGCTGATCCCTGAGATTCCTCGCGCAAGCGCGCGAACACCCGGTCGAGCACGGTGAACGCCCAATTGCGATCATAAAGCCGGTCGGCGCTTAGCATGTCGCTGCGATCGAACTCCCTAGAATCGTAGGATTCGATCGCGTCGAGCGGAATCAGTGTTCGGCCGCCGCCGCGTTTGATCGTCGCGGCATCACGGCGCTCGTTCATCATGAAATGCTTGAGCGAAGCCAGAAGAAAAGAACGCAAGCGCCCCTTTTGCTGGCGCACAGACTGGAAATCCTTGCGTTCCAAAATCAGCGCAAAAAAACCCTGCGTGATATCTTTAGCTTCCTCAGGCTTGGTGCCTTGTCGCCTGACGAAGCTATAAATAGGTCGCCAGTACGTGCGGCAAAGTTGTTCCAACGCTGCTTGCGCCGCCGGCGATTCCGCTTGCGCCTCTAACACGACGCTCCAGTGCGTGGTGGAAAACGCGGTCGCGCCGTACTGTCCGGCTGCCGCCGAATCAATGCCGGTCAGTGAAGTGACCTTGTCATCAGCAGGCACACTACGATCCAAGTAAAAAGTCGTGCAGAAGGCAAGCCTGCAAACTACAGGGCCTGCGCTAGCAATAGATTGTAGAGCAACCCCGAAAGCTTCGGGGTTGCCGTCCCGCGCGTTGGCAAGCGATGCGCTTGCCCTACAATGGCTGCGCTAATAATGGCCAGAGTTTTTCCAGAGTCGTTAAGTTGATTGCGCGAATCTTGCCTTCGTCGGGTAACCTGATTTTCGGGTGATCGAATTCCGCGGCGAAACGCTGTTTGCGCCGCGCATATTTCGGCGCCGAATACGCGCCGCAAATATCGCCACCGATGATCCGGCAAGATTCACGCAGTTTCCCAAGCGCCCACTGAAGATCGACAACCGAGAACCGGCCGCTCTCCCAATTTGTCACCGCCTCTTCGATGCGCAGGCAATCAAGATCGATTGTGACGTAGATATCTTCGTCAACGAGGCTCTTTGAAAATTGCGCAAAACGATCGCGCCAGTCCTCTTGGACTATCACGCCCTTTCGTTGTCGATCCTTCACCGGCCGATCGTCTGCCCACGGATGCACTTCAAGAGTCCCCGCACGTTCAGCGCGACGATTGCCGAAAATCTGGTGCGGCCACCAACATTCAAAATTACCGCAGCCCCAAACTGCCACATGCTTGATGTGCGGAAGTTCCAGTGCGCGATTGATCCAACCGCCGCATCCCCATTTCGGCGGACGCACATCCCAATCCGGATGGTTGTCGAATGAAACGAGCACGAGCGGTCCAGCAACGCGGCGCAGTCGAAGCGCGGTTAAATAATGGAAGTCGCCCGACCCGTAAAGCAGGAAAGGCACCGCGAGATTCTCCTCATGCTGCCGATAAAACTCGGCAATCAAACGCGGCGGCGCAGAGAAGCGCAGACGCGGTCCCCATGCGCGCGCGTCAACCAAGGGAAGTCCCATTGGCTTATCCGGCCACGCGTCATCCAAATTGAAATGTTTGAGATGTTGCATCAATCCCCGGGACAAGTTTTCGTTACTTCTCCACAAGTATCAACGGTTCGCCATGCAATCATTGCGATCCAATCAAGCTTATGCGCGCAGTTGCCGCATTGGGCGCGAAGCTAAAGTGAAACTGTGGAAGAAACTCAACTCAAAAAGTTAAGAGAGCACGAAAAAGAACGCGATTTCCTGTGCGTAGTCAGCGACGCGTTCCGTGTTTTCGCCCGCCGCTCCTCGATCATGCTCGGCAGCGCATGGGCATTTACTGGAGCCGTGCTTGTCATTGCTGTCTGGCTCATTACCGGACCCACTTTTCATTTTTCCGACACTTGGCAACTGATCATTAACACGGCCACGACCATCATTACGTTTCTGATGGTGTTTCTGATTCAGAACACGCAAAACCGCGACGCCAAAGCAGTTCATTTGAAATTGGACGAACTCATTCGCGCGATCAAAGACGCGCGCAATGAACTCGTCGATCTTGAGGACCTTTCTGATGAGGAGCTTCAGAAGCTCGAAGCACAGTTCCAGCGCATGCGCCAACGAGCCGAGAACGACGATGAAAGTCCTTCACGCCACGTCGACCCTGTCGAAAGCGCTGCGAGTACGCGCTAAGCAGTTCTTGCGTCCGGTTGGCCCGCCTTAACGCGGAGTTGGGCGCGGTGCTGGAGTCGGACACCGTGGCCGCGGTTGTATTTCGACTGAACCGATATCGATGCGCCGACCGAATACGCGATAGAAGCAACGGCCGCGCTGGTCACGCAATGGTGGCGGAGTGAAATTCGGATCGCCAGCGTCAATCGCCGGGCTGCCGGTCAACGGCGCATGCGTGAGCGTAGGGCCACCGTTATTCTGCAACGGGCCAAGCAACGGATCGGTATTGATCTGATCGCCCGGCCCATTCAAATAACCGCCGCCATTGTCGCTGCTGATATTGTATCCGTGTGACGTGACCGTGCCGCCGTTGTTGAAAATGTTTTCGCCCGATGCGCCGGCATTGAGGATTGTATTGGAGATTAAAGTGCTGAATTCACCGGTATTGTAGATGCCACCGCCCGATACTGCCGAGTTGCCGCTGACAGTGCTATTACGGATATCCGCTGACCCGAAGATGCCGCCGCCGCGGTCTCCAGCCGAATTGCCGCTAATGGTGCTGTTCATAATCGCCACGTAACCGGCGATGCCGCCCCCGCTGTCTCCGGCCGAGTTGCCGCTGATCGTGCTGTTGACGATGATCAGGCCCCCAGTACCACCGGCGATGCCGCCACCGCCGCCTGCTGAGTTGCCGCTGATTGTGCTGTTGATAACTGTAGTAAAGGAGGGCTGTTTGAACGTCCCGATGCCGTTAATACCGCCACCAACGTAGTCCTGGCCTGCCGAGTTACCGCTGATAGCGCTGTTGAGGATCGTCAGATCGCCGGCATTGGAGACGCCCGGTCCCGAGTTATCACTGATAATGCTGTCCGCGATTGTCATAGAAGCGTAGCCGGCAATGGGCTTGTTAGGCCTGTGGTAAATCTCGTTGACGACTCCGCCGTATGAGTTTCCACTAACGACGCAGTTGCTGACAGTTGTTGTTACGCCCTCATAGGTGTAGAGCCCAGTGTATGAGTTCGCGCCAAGCACACAGCTACTCACCGTTACAGATCCCCCTTGGTTGTAGAGGCCGACGCCCGAGTTGCCGCTGAGCGCGCAATTATTCACGTTTAACGTGCCCTCATGGTTGTAGAGCCCGTCATATGAGTTGCTGCTAACGACGCAATTACTCACCGTTAACGTGCCCTGCTCATTCCAAACGCCAGCGCCAGCCTCGGCGTTCCTGATGCTCAGGCCGGAGATCGTGGCAGTTTTGCCGGGAAAGATCCCGAAGACGAGTACCGCTTGGTTGCCATCAATTGAGAGTTGGTTTGAGCCGGGACCGGAGATGGTGACGTTCTTGGCGATCAAAAGTCCGCCGCTGGTCAACCCGATGGTTCCGGTCACCGCGAAGGTAATCGTGTCTCCGTCATTCGCGATGGTGAGCGCCTGACGCAATGAGCCGGGACCGCTGTCGTTTGTGTTTGTGACCGTTATTGTGGCTGCGTGCGCTTGCATCGCCATGGCGCAAAGCAGCAGCATGCCTATTGCGGCTAAACGCATTTCCCTAATTCTCGTGCCCATATGAGCCTCCGGGTGTGCAGAACCTTTTAGAAAATTCTTTGGGCAAAGTCGAGAAAAAACTAAAGGAAAGACTGTTTCAGCGCGACGCCGAAACCAGGTCGCCGCGGCGACCGCTACCCAGTCTGCGCCTGGCCGGTGCGCAGAAAAACTTTGCCGCTGGGACATAGCTGAAAAACCTCGCAGTTCGAGCAATCCGGCTTGCGCGCGTAACAACGGCGGCGGCCGTGCCAGATGAGCCAGTGACTCCAGTCTGTCCAATGCTCGCGCGGCACGAGCTTGATCAAATCGCACTCAATTTTTTCCGCGTCCTTGTGTTTTGTCAGGCCGAGCCGCTGCGACAGGCGGATCACATGCGTGTCCACCACGATCCCTTCATTTTTATGAAACGCATTTCCCAGGACCACATTCGCAGTTTTGCGGCCGACGCCTGGCAACGCGTTTAATTCCTCCATCGTATCCGGAACTTTCCCGCCGTGTTCCTCTGCGATTGCGCGCATGGCGCCGCGAATGCTTTTCGTCTTGTTGCGATAAAACCCCGTCGATTTGATCGCATTTTCGAATTGGGCCTGCGGCGCGTTCGCATAATCTCTCGCAGTGCGATATTTCTTGAACAACGCGGGCGTGACCATATTGACCCGCTTGTCCGTGCATTGCGCCGAGAGGATCGTCGCCACCAGCAGCTCGAGCGGGTTGCGAAAATCCAGCTCGCAATGCGCGTTGGGGTAAACTTTCGGCCAGGCCTTGATCAATTGCTTCACTCGCTCGCGCGCGGTCATACGCGCATTATGTGATGCAGACAATCTTGTCTGCAAGCGTGGAGCGCGTACAGCCATGTTCGTGCGCTGCCATCCCTAAGATTGCCGAGGTCAACGGCCTCGGCTACAACGGCGCAAACATGCCGAACCCAAACAGCATCATGCTGGCTGCTACTGCGGAAGCCGAAGGAAGTCCGGTCTTTGCTTGTCGGTGGGAATGCAATCAACCTTTGCGGCTACCACCGGACGACGTTTGATGTCGATCTGCTCATACACGAGGGCGCTTTACCCATGTGGCTGTCTTTTCTTAGACGCCACGGGGCTCTGTTGAAAAGCGGACACAGTAAAGTAGAAGCCCCGATCCTATCGGGGCCGCTTTTCTTGTGCCTGTAAGAGCGCGACGAGGGCGTCGCGTCCACCCAGCCCGCCTGCTTTTCAACCAGGCCACGCCATGGCTACAAAATTTCAACGCGAACGCGCAACTTCGTTCGTGTGCATCTCGCCGCAGATCCGGCAGGGGCGCTACCGTGGATTTGATGCTTGCCGATGACGATACGTTCCGCAAGATCCACCCTGAAAGTTGCCAGCGCGAAATCGGAAAAGGCATTCGGCTTGCGATTCCCCAACGAGGGGCGATCTCCAGATCGCCCAGTCCCGACATGTCGGGAGAGACTGCCGCTCCTTGCACGATTGCTGGCGTCACGACGCCTCGGTGTACCGCTCGAGCTTCTGCGCCAGATCAGGCGGAACATGCGCGACGATCAGTGCGTCGTTGTCCTCGTAGCGCAATTCCAACACGTGACCGACGCGATGAATCTCGGCGATCAACGCGCTTTCATTTGCGGAAATCCGAAAACGAGATCGCAAACGCCATGAAGCCAGCGCGTTCTCCAGCGCTTGCACGAGTTTGTTAATTCCTTCTCCCGTGCGCGCGGAGATTGCGACGCTACCGGGAAAACGCTTCGTATACGACTCGGCAAGTTCACGATTCGGCAAATTATCGATCTTGTTGAAAACGATCAGGGTCTGTTTGCCGAAAGCGTCCAGCTCTTTGATCACGCCATCGACCGCTTCCATCTGCTCGTCCACGCGCGGATGGCTCAGATCGACAATGTGAATAAGCAGATCGGCTTCGCTGACCTCCTCAAGCGTGGCCTTAAATGACTCAATTAATGTGTGCGGAAGTTTTCGCAAGAACCCAACTGTGTCCGTCAAAAGAACCCGCTGTTTGTTAGGCAGCACAAGGCTGCGCGTGGTCGGATCGAGCGTGGCAAAAAGTTTGTTTTCGGTTACAACATCGGCGCCGGTAAGCAGATTCAACAGCGTCGATTTGCCCGCGTTAGTGTAGCCCACCACAGCGGCGACGGGCCATTGATGTCGTTTCCGACTTTCGCGCTGTATCGCGCGCGTTTTGCGCACGGCTTCCAGCTCCCGTTCGAGCCGCGCGATCCGCTCCTGCACGCGGCGACGATCAACTTCCAGTTGCGTTTCCCCCGGACCGCGCGTCCCGATTCCGCCCGTCTGGCGCGACAAGTGATGCCACATTCGGGTAAGGCGCGGCAGAAGATATTGCAACTGCGCCAGCTCAATCTGCAATCGACCCTCCCGGCTGCGGGCGCGCTGCGCGAAAATATCCAGGATCAATTGCGTTCGATCCAGAACCTTGCGCGCGAATAAATTTTCCAGGTTGCGACCCTGGGCAGGCGAAAGTTCATCATTAAAAATGACCGAGGTCACCCGTTGATCCTGACATGATTCTTTAATGGACTCCGCCTTGCCGCGACCGATGTAGTATGGCGCGGTCGGCTTCTGTAATTTTTGCGTCACGGTATCGACGACTTCGGCTCCCGCGGAGTTCGCCAGCTCGCGCAATTCTTCCAGGGAATCATGCAAGTCCCACTTCGAGACGCCTCGCTTTTCCAGGCCAATCAGAAGCGCGCGCTCCTGTGTTTTTTGCGGACGCGTTTCAATCATGCTTCGGCAGTGCGAGCTGTAGCCGCGGGCGCTGAGCCGCGGTTGGGTTAGGTATTGCGAGCCTGCGCGAGCTGCCGAGGTCGACACGCCGCTCGGCTACAACATTCTTCGGACGGGTCTCAATCATCCCTGCGTGCAAACGAGCGCTGCGCTCTTTGCGAAATCCATTTCACGGCTTCGTTGTGAGTAAGAAGCGATAAGTTCAGCGGTGAAAAATTAGTTTGCCGCCGAAACCAGGTCAACTGTCTTTTGGCGTAACGCCGGGTCGCCTGCTGGATCTCCGCGATGCACTGCGACAACGATCCGCTTTGCGCCCATAGGGCAGCCGGTTCGCTGAACCGGCTGGATCGCCCAGCTCCTTCCGTTTGCACTTCGTGGCCGCTTCCTCCTTTTGCTCTGAAGGAGCTGCCCGGCTTCGCCGGGTCCGGCGACATCCTTCCTTCGAGCAGTTCGCGAATCTCACGCAACCCGATCATCTGCGACGCAGTCGCGCTCGTTGCTCCGCTGGCGCCCACTTCCTCGATCACGCCATTTTCGAACATTGCTTCTACTCGCTGATTGATTCGGGCATAAAGCTCCTCCCGGTCGCGAAAAACGAACACACCTGTAGCCCGTGACGCAGACAATCCTGTCTGCGTTGTCCAAGGAGAGGCGATCTCCCGATCGCTCCAACAGCGGACTGGAGACCGCCGCTCCTAGCGTAGCCTGCGGCTACAGTCCATTGCTCGCGCTGTTCCGAGGCAGGTTTCCCAGTAAGCAAACAAATCTCCAGAGCGCGTACAAGGCGACGCCGATTCTTCACGTCGATCTTTCGTGCCGTTTGCGGATCCAATTCGTTAAGTTGCGAGCGCAATTCATCCAAGCTCATTGCGTTCAGTTTCTGGCGCAGCTTCGGATTGGCCTCTGGCAAAGGCGCGAGTCCGTGGTAAGCGCTTTGATATAGAGTCCGCTTCCGCCCACGACAATCGCGAGTTTGCCGCGTGAATTAATTTCTTCAATTGCGCGTAAGGCGAGCCGGCGATATTTCTCCGCATTCATCTCTTCGTGAAGGGGAGTTGTGCCAATCAAGTGATGCGGCGCTTTCGCCAAGCGTTGAAGCATCCGGTTTTGCCGTCAGGAGATCGAGGCCGCGATAAATTTGAAACGCGTCCGCGCTGACAATTTCCGCGTTTAATTCGCGCGCAACGTCGGCCCCCAGCTCAGACTTCCCGGTTGCAGTTGGGCCAACGATAAAGAACACGCGCCTCATCCAATCAGATTAATCTTGCCGTGCTGGTGAGATGTGTTCAACAATCGGGCAGCCGCGAAACCAGGGTGGCATCGGCATCCCTGCCGATCAGATTGGCTGGAAGCCAATGCCACGCAAGGCGGCGCTACTTTTCACGCGCGGCTTTGACGATCTGGGCGAAGCTGCGCGGGTCGAGGCTGGCGCCACCGACGAGGGCGCCGTCGATGTCCGGCTGGCTCATGAGTTCGCGGGCGTTCTCTGGTTTGACGCTGCCGCCGTATTGAATCCGCACTCGCTCGGCTGTCGTCGTCGTCGGCCATTTCGCGCAAGGTGTGGCGGATGAATGCGTGCGCTTCCTGCGCTTGCTGCGGCGTCGCATTGCGCCCGGTGCCAATCGCCCAGATCGGTTCGTACGCAATAATTGTTTCCTGCAATTCCTTTGGCTTCAGACCAGCGAGGCTGCCGCGCAATTGGATCGATAATATTTTTTCCACGTTCCCTTTGTCGCGCTGCTCGAGCGTTTCTCCGACGCAAACAATCGGGCGCAATGTCGGCCGCATGCGCGGCGCGCACTTTTCGATTCACGATTTCGTCGGTCTCGCCGAACAAGGTGCGGCGTTCGCTGTGCCCAAGCACGACATAATGTACAAATAGATCCCGCAAAAGCGCAGCGCTGATCTCGCCGGTAAACGGCCCGTTCTTCTCCCAATACATGTTTTGCGCGCCGACCTTGATATTCTGTGCTTTGCCCAGTGCCTCCATCACCTTCGGAATCGCAGTGAATGGCGGAACGATCACGACTTCCACTTCGGTGATTTCGCCTATGTCCTGAAGAAGTAACGCCTCCACAAATCGCGCCGATTCGGCCTGCGTCATGTTCATCTTCCAATTAGCGGCGACAATTTTTTTTCTCATTTCATTCAATTGTCATTCCTACCGAAGCGAGGAACCTCCCGACTTCTCGAGGGCGGTGCAAATTTCTCATCATTTGTGAGATCCCTCGTTACACTCGGGATGACAGGCAGGGCGGCGACGATTTTCTTTCTCATGGCGGCTTAAACGGATGCGACAGATAAGCCCACGGGACAGATGAGATCAATACTCCATCACTCCAGCACTCCATTATTCCTTTTCTGACAGGGCGGCCACGCCGGGAAGCTCTTTGCCCTCGAGTAATTCAAGTGATGCGCCGCCGCCCGTGGAGATAAACGTCATTTTGCTGGCAAGCCCGGCCTGTTTGACCGCTGTCACGGAATCGCCCCCGCCGACGATCGTCTTCGCTCCCGATTGCGCCATCGCTTCTGCGATTGCAATTGTCCCTTCGCCGAATTCCGGAATTTCGAACACGCCCATCGGTCCGTTCCACACGATCGTTTCCGCCTTTGCGATTTCCTCCTGGTAAAGCGCAATCGTCGCGGCGCCGATATCGACAGCGTGCCATCCATCACTGATTCCGTGCTGCGGCGACAGACGGCTCGTGTTTCGCATGTCCGCGCCCGGCCGAACTTCATCGGTTTCAACGACGTCAACCGGAAGCAAAAATTTTACATCGCGTTGCTTCGCGAGATCGAGAAGTTCGCGCGCAAGATCCACCTTGTCGGATTCGACGCGGCTTGCGCCGACCGGAATTCCCTCCGCTTTCAGGAAGGTGTTCGCCATCGCGCCGCCGATAAGAATGGAGTCGGCCCTTTCCATCAGCGCTTTTAAAACCCCGATCTTATCGGAGACCTTGGCACCGCCCAAAATGACGACGAACGGTTTGGCCGGATTCTCAAGGCCCTCGCGCAGGTGTTTCAGCTCTTTCTCCATCAAAAAACCCATCGCCGATTGCTGCACGAATTTCGTGATGCCCACCGTGGATGCATGTGCCCGATGCGCGGCGCCAAACGCGTCGTTTACGTAAAGATCGCCCAAATCTGCAAGCCCTTTGGCAAATTCCGGATCGTTGGCCTCTTCGCCCGGCTGGAATCGAACGTTTTCCAGCAGAGCAACGTCGCGGTTCTCCATGTGCTCAACAATCTTGGTGGGGACCTCTCCGATAGTGTCGTGACTGAAAATGACCGGTTGATGGATGAGCGAGTGCAAATATTCGCCGATCGGTCGAAGTGAATATTTTTCCACGGGCTTTCCCTTCGGCCGGCCAAAGTGCGACATCAAAATGGTTTTCGCGCCGTGCTCGCGCAGGTAGTTGATCGTGGGCAGACTTTCCCGAATTCGCGTGTCATCAGTGACGCGAATCTTGCCGCTGCGCGTTTCGGTTGGCACGTTGAAGTCCACCCGAACCAGCACGCGTTTCCCGCGCACGTCGAGATCGCGCAAGGAGAGTTTCGCCATTGCTCCTACTCATGCTCCTGCTCATGCTCATGCTCGGTCGCATAGATTCCTTCATCCTCGCGCAAAAATTCAGCGCGCTCCGAAAACCTTTTCAACATTCCCACGAGCATGTTAACAATTCGGACGAGTTGGTCTTTTGCGGGAACAATTCGCTCTGTAGCGATAAGCTTTCGAGCTACGAGCACATCAAGACATGCCGCGCACTCCAGGGCTGAACCACGAGCAATCTCTAAGAACCTGGATCGATCGGCGTCCGAGAACTTCCCGTTTCCTTCCGCAATATTGAGAGGCAAGCTCGTAGAAGCGCGATCGAGGTGATCTTTCGCCGCAGCTTTACCTGCGACTTCGTTCAGCAAGTCACCAACCCAGCCGCAGAAAGCAATAGATTCCTGATAGACGTCAAGTCTTTCGTGATCGAAGTAACTTTTCATGCTTCGATCATGATCAAGAGCAGGAGCATGAGCAAGAGTCCCTATTCCGCTAGCATTTCCATCAATTCCACGCAGCGATTGCTATATCCCCACTCGTTATCGTACCAGCCCACTATTTTGACGAAACGGTTGCCGAGCATCAGCGTCAGTTTGCTGTCGAAAACGCAGGAGTGCGGGTTGCCGACGATGTCTGCGGACACAAGCGGCTCGTCACTGTATTCGAGGACGCCTTTATAACTTTTGTCTGACGCAGCTTCCTTGAATGCGGCATTCACGGCGTCGACCGTTGCGTCCTTTTCCAGGACGACGGTGAAGTCCGTCACCGAGCCATCCGGAGTCGGCACGCGGAAGGCGCCGCCGTTCAATTTCCCTTTCAATTCCGGGATCACTTCGCCGATTGCTTTGGCGGCGCCGGTTGTGGATGGAATGATGCTGATTGCCGCTGACCGCGCGCGACGCAGATCCTTATGCGGAAAATCGAGGATGCGCTGGTCATTGGTGTAACTGTGGATGGTGCTCATGAATCCGCGCGCGAGGCCGAATTTGTCATTCACGACCTTGGCCATGGGCGCGAGACAATTCGTCGTGCAGCTCGCGTTGGAAACGATTTTGTGTTTCGCGGGGTCATAGACATTGTCGTTGACGCCGACGCAAATCGTCACATCCGGATCTTTTGCAGGCGCGCTAATGAGCACGCGTTTTGCGCCCGCCTTGGTCAAGTGCAGCTCGGCTTTCTCCCGACTGGTGAACAGTCCGGTCGATTCAAGCACGACATCGACGTCCAGTTTTTTCCACGGGAGATTCGCCGGGTCGCGCTCCTTCAACACTTTGATTTTGTGACCGCGCACGATGATGTTTTCGTCATCGTAACCGATCTCGCCGTCGAATTTGCCATGCACCGAATCCCATTTGAGCAGATGGGCCAGGGTGTGCGTGTCAGTGAGATCGTTGATCGCGAGAACGCGCTCGACTTGTTTTTGTGACATGGCGCGAAGGACATTGCGCCCGATGCGACCGAAACCGTTGATAGCGTAATTAGCCATAAGAAAGAGAAAGTTAAAGAGTTGAAGAGTTAAACCGTTACGCGGAAAACCTTCAACGTCCAACTCCGAAAGCTTTCGCGAGCAGGCGCGCAACATTCAACGTCCAACATCCAATTCGAAATTCTTTATTGAGCGCCTGCTCGCGAATCCCTTCGGAGTTGAGCGATGGACGTTGAGCGTTGAGCGTTTCCCTGTGAGAGCTTACATCGCGGTCCTTGGCGTCACTTGGTTGATCTCGTCGCGTTCAAAGCGTCGACGGCAATCCGACAAAAGCCATTCTTGTCTTCGGCGACAGTTTATCGGACGGCTTCATGCTCCAACGAAGCGAAGCCTATCCGGCTTTGCTCGCGAAGAAACTGCACGGCCGCAGGCCTGAATTTTCAAGTGACCAACGCGAGCGCGGCGGGCGGCACCACCCAAGGCGGCTTGGAACGGTTGCCTCCCCATTTGAAACACAGAATCGATATCTTCATTCTGGAACTCGGAATCAACGATGCCTTCCGCGGCCTGCCGGTCGATCAAATCCAAAACAATCTTCAGCAGATCATCGACAAGGTGAAAGCGCGAAACCCGAATGTGCGCGTTGTGATCGCAGGGATGCAGTTACCAAATTACGCGAGCGGACGACTACGTATCTGCGTTTGGAAAAATGTTCGCTGATCTGGCGACCAAGAACAACGCCGCGCTTGTCCCTTATCTGCTGCAAGGCGTGGCGGGGGATCCGTCCTTGAATTTGCCGGATGGCATTCATCCAAACGCGGCCGGTCAAAAAATTCTTGCCGAAAACGTCTGGCGCGTGCTCGAACCAATCGCGCGCGAGCTGTAGCCGCCGCCGTGGGCAGCGACCTCGCAAGGCCGTAAGCTGCGTCAGCGTTGCGTTTCGCGCAGCGAAACGGCTACAGAACGAAGAGGCGACCGGTGCGCGTCTGTCGCACGTTAGATAAGTAAAATAAAAACGATGGACCCTGCACGACCAAGCGATCCTGATCCAGCCGATCCCTTTTTCCCGGAACGCGCCGATCACGCGATCCTGGAGACGATCGAAATCGCCACCGAAGGCTGAGAATCACCATCAGGCTGTGCGAAAACTGCGCGGGCCGCTCATGAAAATTAAAGGCGTGCACGATGTGAAAGTCGATCTTGAGCACGGGCGTGTGATCGTCACATTCGATGCGCGCAAAACGCATCCGCCCGATCTTCACGACGCAATCTTGAATAGCGGCTACAAGCCCGGGCTCAAGGCGGAGTGAGAACTGTAGCGGCGGTCTGCGACCGCCGAATTATTCGTCGCTCACAGAGCGACGCTACAGCAATTAAACCCCCGGCTGTTGCTGCGTGAGGCAGTGAAACGTGCCGAGTCCCCAGATCAATTCGCGACAGTCGATTCCGATGACGCGACGATCTGGAAAAAGCTCCTGCAAAATTGACAGGACGGTTTCGTCGTGTGGATCGGCAAATGTCGGCAGAAGCACGCAAGTATTTGCAATGTAGAAGTTCGCGTAGCTCGCCGGCAGCCGCAGCCCTTCGCGCACGATCTTCTTTGGCATTGGCAGCGTGACGATGTCGATCGCACGACCACCGATTTTCATCTCGCGCAAACGCGCGAGATTTTCCTGGAGCGGCGCGTAATTTTCGTCGTGAGGATCGTCTTCAACGACCGTCACGACCGTTCGTTCGGACACAAAACGGGCGAGATCGTCAATGTGGCCATCGGTGTCGTCGCCCGCAATGCCATCGCCGAGCCAGAGAATTTCGCGCACGCCAAGAAAATCCCGGAGCCGCCGTTCGATTTCCTCGCGGCGCAAATTCGGATTGCGATTGGGATTGAGCAGACACGATTCGGTCGTGAGCAGCGCGCCAGCGCCGTTCACATCGATCGCGCCGCCTTCCAAAATCATGCGCGGATAAAAAACCGGAACATTGAGGATTTGCGCGAGGCGCGTCGGCACAACTTCATCGAGATCGAACGGCGGATATTTGTTTCCCCAGGCGTTGTAATCCCAGTCCACCACTGCAAGTCTCGGAGCGCGATCGCGTATGAGAAAAATCGGTCCGTGATCGCGACACCACGGTTCGTTCGTGGGAATAGAACGAAAAGAGATTCGTTCCATGGGTAATCCGTGCAGAACTCCGCGCGCCTCGGCTTCATGCGCGCCATTGCAAACATTGATGCAGACCTGTTCCGATTCGACCAGCCCTTCGACCATTGCCCGCAACGCAGGTAAGACGCGGTCGAATGAATCCGGGAAACTGATCCCCTCGCGTCGCGGCCATGAGAGCCACGTGGCCGCGTGTGGCTCCCATTCCGCCGGCATCCGATAGCCGAGTGCAGCGGGAGTTTGGGCAGTCATCGGAGAAACGTCCAACGCCCACCTAAGATTCGCAATCGCCGATGTTGCGTCAGCAAAATTCTGGGGAGCGCAGGCCGCGAAAGCTTTGGGGTTGCCGGCAGCTTGCCGGCAACACTTTTCGCGGGAGCGAACCACCATGGCACATAGCGTCTCGGCAAGCTGCCGAGACGAACAGGCTGGCAGCCTGTGCTCCCCAGCCAAAGCGAGCTACGCCGTCCGCGCAGACGCCGGTTTGTAGATCGCGCCGACGATGACAATCTCGATCATTTCGGTCAGTTGACCCACTTCCCGTCTTCGGAAGTGAGAATCGGCAGCTCTTCCATCATGAACTGCGTTTTCCCGATTGCGCCGATCATGTGCGTGCCCGTGGCGCGATACCAGTTCCTCGACATGCTCTCGCCAGTATGGCAGCCCCAGCTCTTTACGTAAGCGCTGTGCGCGAAATCGCGCCGGTCTATCCTGCCCAGCTCGTTCTCGTGCAACCACGCTTTGCACGCGCTGTCGATCACGTTGCTGTAGTCGAACATGAAACAGGCGCGATTCGAGTGCCCGAAATATTCAAAGCCGGTAATCTTCACCTGGTTTCGTGGCTGGCCCTTGTTCAGGTAGTCGATCACGTCCGACCCGGCATTAAACCAAACAAGATTTAGATTCAATTTTGCGCGCACCGAATCGATCAAGGCGATCAGATCCTGGTGTTCTTGTTTCGCGCGATCCAGATAGCCCTGTTTATAAACCAGCCAGGTAATTTGCTGATCCGGGCCAAGGTATGCGCGCAACTGGTCTGTGCGCAAACGCGCGGCGCGCACAAAATTCGCCCACCAATGGTCGTGCGGATAAAGCTTGTATTTTTCCCATTGATACAAGGAAGGCCCACCGACCACGATGATGTACTCGCCGTTGGCGGCGAGAGCGCTACCCTTCACCACGAGCAACACTAAAAGCAACAAAGAGAACCGACGAATACTACCCATAAGCAGGAGCACTATTTACGCGCAGCGCGAAGGTGTGCAAGCGGTAGCCGCGAACAGCAATGGAGTATTGGAGTAATGAGCAAACAAAACCCGATACTCCATTACTCCAACACTCCCCCACTCCAGCGTGGCTCGATCTCTCCACGCACGAGGTCCTCCAAACTCTGACGTCGCCGAATCAACGAGACCTTGTCGCCGTGAACCAGTGCTTCCGCTGGCAAGGGACGCGAATTGTAATTGGACGCCATCACAAATCCGTAAGCACCCGCGCTCATAATCGCCAGTAAATCCTTTTCATGCACTTCTGGCATCTCGCGATCGAGCGCGAAGAAATCGCCCGATTCGCATACCGGCCCGACAATGTCGATTTTCTCCCTCCTATTCTTATTCCTACTCTTGCTCTTGCTCATGCTCGTGCTTGGCTCCTTCACCGGTACAATCTCGTGATAGCTCTGGTAAAGCGCCGGCCGAATCAGATCGTTCATGCCCGCATCGACAATCGCGAATTTTTTCTCGGCAGTTTGCTTGATGTAACGAACTCGGGTGAGCAAAACGCCTGCGTTACCGACCAGAAAACGACCAGGCTCGACCAGGATTCGAATCCCAAGCTCGCGCAACGGCGGGACAATCGCGCCAGCGTAATCGGGGACGCTGAATGCAGATGGTTCGCCCCCGTGGTCGTGCCACCATTTGCCTGACCCACTCTCGAGTGCGCGGCGGTAAATGATTCCCATGCCCCCGCCGATGCTGAAAAACTTAATCCCGTATTTGGATTTTAGATCGCGAACGATGGGCGTCGCTTTTGTAATAGCGTTGGCAAACGGTTCGGCCTCGGTGATCTGCGAGCCGATGTGCATTTGCACGCCAACGATCTCGATGTTGCGCATTTTCGCTGCGCGCTCGTAAACCGCAGGAAGCTGGTCAAGCGCGATGCCGAACTTGTTCTGGCGCGAGCCGGTCGAAACGTACTCGTGCGTGTGCGGATCGACATCGGGGTTGGCGCGTAATGCGATCGGCGCGCGCTGCCTTTTAGCGCTCGCGATGCGATTGATGTATTCCAGTTCCGCTTCACTCTCGACATTGAAGCTGTAAACGCTTTGCTCCAGTGCGTACTCGATTTCCTCGGACGACTTACCCACACCGGCGAACGTGCATTTGGCGGGATCGCCACCGGCCGCGAGTACGCGATAAAGCTCGCCGCCGGAAACGATGTCGAATCCGGCGCCTGCGTCAGCGAGCAACTTCAGGATCGCGCGATTCGAGTTGGCTTTGACTGCGTAACAAATCCGATGATCAAGCGGCGTGAGCGCGGCATCCAGCCGCGCATAGTGATCGAGAATTGTTCCCGCGCTGTAAACGTAAAGCGGTGTGCCAAATTTCTCGGCCACGCGCGCAAGATCGACGTCTTCACAGTAAAGCTTGCCGTCGCGGTATCGAAAGAAATGCACGCGTGAATCTAGCGCACGGGTCCCGCGTTGTCTGGGGAGCACAGGCTGCCAGCCTGTAGTTGCCGGCAACCCTGCCGGCAACATCTTTGCAGACGCAATTCCGAGCCATGCCTTCTCCCGGTCTCGGCAAGCTGCCGAGACCTACAGGCTAGTAGCCTGTGCTCCCCAGAAACTCACGTGATGCATGCGCAAGCTACCCAAACAACCTCAAGCCGATATTCAGAACCGCGATCAATGCTACGCCCACCGAAAAACTTGTCAGGACAAGCTTTTTTCCATGCTTCACCATTTCTCCGAGCACCGCGTGCGCGGCGAGATAGAGAAATCCACCGCCGACATGCGCCATGATCAAACCGAGCCAAAAAGTCGAAATCTTCGCCAGGAGAAAATAGCCGAGCACGCCACCGAGCAGTGTAGTGGCTTCAACTGCGGCAACCCAGCCAAGCGCGGCGCTGCGGCGCAAACCAGCGCCAATCAAAAGACTGCCAAGCGCGAGGCCTTCAGGGACTTTGTGGATGCACAGCGCGGAGAACAGCGACCATTTTGTTGCGTCCATCGTCCCGCCGGTGCGGGATTGTATTCCCAAAGCCAAACCGTCGGTCGTGCTGTGAATCGCTAATGCAACAATTAGCGCGGTAGCGATTTCGCTGAAATGCCGCGTCGCATCTGTGTCAAAATGACTGGCGGCGCAAGCAGGACAAACGTGATGCACATGTTTGCTGATGAAAAAGAAGAGAGCGTAGCCAGTAGCCAGCGCCAGGAACGCCGCCCACCAAGAACACGCGCCCAAACTTTCCGGCAGAATCGCAAAGATCGTCACACCGAGAAGTGTTCCGGCTGCGAAACTGATCAGCGCGCAAAGCTGCTTGTGCGCAAGTTGCAGCGACGTGCTGATCCATCCGCCGGCGAGGGCGAAAACATAAGCCGCGACAACCTGCAACAGTGTGTTGGCCATTTAGCAGCCTAAGGGCTCGCGATTCCCGCAGACGCCGGATGATCTTCGCGGCAGTGCTGCGTCTCGATGGTAACGTGAACCAGTTCGTCGTGCCCGCGGAGCAACGCTCGATAGGAATCGCAGCTTTTCGGTTCGTGCGCGACAATCGAAATCATTGCCGCATATTTTCCGATGCCGACCTGCCAGACGTGCAGATCGGTCACGAGCGAATCGCCGTCACTCTCGACTGCGTGGCGAATTTGATCAGGCAAATCCGAAGAGGCAGGTGTGCGATCGAGCAAGATGCCGCTGGTGTCCCGCAGCAGCGTGTAAGCCCATGAGAAAACGACGCCGCTCCCGACAATTCCCACCACCGGATCGAGCCACGCCCAGCCAAAGAATTTGCCGCCGCTCAATGCTGTGATCGCCAGCACCGAGGTAAATGCATCGGCCAGCACATGCAGATAAGCCGCCCGCAGATTCAAATCTTCACGATGAGAACCGCCGCCGCCACTTTCGTGATGACGATCGGCGAGCAGCGCTGCGCAACCCAGGTTCACAAGCAATCCAATGCACGCGATGCCAATTGCTTCGTTAAAATGGATTTCGAGTGGCACAAACAGCCGGTGGACAGATTCGCCGGCCATTAAGAGCGCCACAATCGCGAGCACAACGGCGCTGGTGAATCCGCCAAGCACACCTATTTTTCCCGTGCCGAAGCTGAAGCGCGCGTTGCCTGCCTGCGTTCTTGCGAAGTAGTAAGCCACGGCCGTTATCAAAAATGCAATCACATGTGTGCTCATGTGCCAGCCGTCGGCCAGCAACGCCATCGAGTGCGACATCAAGCCGACGACGATCTCGACAACCATCATCGCCGCCGTAACGCCGATCACGATCCGGGTCCGCCGCTCCGCGTGCGAAAAATCCGGAACAAAATCGTGTGCTTTCCTGAAACGGGAATGATCGGTCCGATGCATGTCGATTCAAAATAGCGCGGTTGATTGTAAAATCAGACAAAATCCTGGATCACGCTTCCCTAAAAGCTGCGACGCTGGGCGAATTACGCCGCACTGCATACTGCTATTGTGAATCCCGCCTGTCGAGAGAGTGATCTCGCGGATGCCGCCACAAAGCGAAAAGTGAAATCAGGATTAGCAATGCGCCAAACGTGCAGACAATTGCCGCGCCGGAAGGCAGGTCCCACCAGTAGGATAGAAATAATCCAGCGACGCCGCCGAGAAGGGCGATGAACCAGCCGATGAGCAAGCGATTCGCAGTGCGCTGCGCCAGATTGATTCCGCAAACCGCTGGGACGATCAGATAACTGAAGACGAGCAAAACGCCGGCGATGCGGACAAAGCTTGTCACCACCAGGCCGAAGACGGCGTAGAAGAGGAAATCCCACCATCGCACACGCAAACCTTTTTGGTAAGCCGCATCGCGATCGAACGAAACCAACAGAAAATTTCGGCGCAAACTGAAATGAAAGACGCCGACAGCGGCAAAAAGTGCGAAGCATTTCCAAACTTCATGCGGCGTTACGAGCAGAATATTGCCAACCAGCATGTTCTTGATTTCCTCGTCGCCTTCCGCCGCGCGACTGAGGAGCAAGACAGCGGCTGCGGCCGCCACAACATAAGAAATTCCAATGACCGCTTCCTGCGGGATTTGGCTCGAACGTTTTCCAGTCAGAGAGAAAATGGCGCCTCCGATCAAGGTAAATCCGAGCGCAATGCCGAAAGTGGCCCAGCCTTGAAGGTCAAGATGGAATAGAACTGCGAGACAAATTCCGAGCGAAGCCATCTGCGCCATGGCGATGTCGATGAAAATGATGCCGCGCTGAACGACGTGCAGACCGAGATAGACCAGCAACCACGGCAAAAGGATGCAGGCCACGATGGGCCAAAACATTACTTCCCACATTATTATTTCAGCGCCGCAGCCAGTCGCGAGACGAGTGTGTCGATCAACTTGACGTAGCTGTCTGTTCCCGGCACACCACCTGGGAATTGTGAAAAGTCCACCACTTTGGCGCCGGTCGCGCTCGCGACTTTCTCAGCGACGCGCCGGTCGTGAAATGGCTCGACAATAATCGCTTTGATGTGCTGCGCTTTCATTTGCGCGATCACTTCGGCGAGGTGCGACGGTGATGGCGGGATTCCCGGCTTCGGTTCGAGAAAGAGATCGATGTTGACGCCGAAACGGTGCGCGAAGTACGGCCACGAATCATGATATGCCGCCACATGCTGGCCTTTGAACGGCAGCATGGCCGCGCCCCATTCCTGCAACTTCGAGTTGATCGTGGTCTCGAATTTCTTGTAGTTCGCTTCGTAAAATGCGGCATTCGCCGGATCGAGAGCGGAAAACGATTGCGCGATATGTTGCGCAATCGCTTTCGCGATAATCGGGTCGCCCGTGAAATGCGGATTGCCGAGCGCATGCACATCTCCCGCGGCGCGCGTCACATTTGCGGGCACATTCATAAGACGAACTCCCTGTGACGCTTGAATTCGCCCCGGTTTGCCGATCTCGATCTTCGGGTTTCGCGCGTTTTGAAGAAGTGGCGGCAACCAGCCCAGCTCGAGCTCCGCGCCGCCGTCGATCAGGACATCGGCGTTGCGCATTGAAACCACGAAGCTTGGTCGCGCATCAACGAAGTGCGGATCTTCCGTCGGTTTCGCCAGAACGGCTACGTTGACTTTGTCACCGCCGATTTCGCGGGCGAGCGATCCGAAGTCGGGCAACGTGGCGACTACGTTGAGTTTAGCGTCGGCTGCGAGCGGCAGAAGGAGGAGTAATGGAGCAATGGAGTAAGAGAGTAATGTTTTGCGTCTATTCGTGTTCATTAGTGTAATTCGTGGTTAGAATTTGTGAGTGCTATTAGAGCTCTTTTCTGTCATTCCGAGCGGAGCGAGGAACCTCACAATTGGAGTTCGCGATACGCGAGAATGCTTGTGTGATCCAAAACCCTGTGAGAGGTCCTTCGCTTCGCTCAGGATGACAGGTTTATGCAGCATGATTTTTAAAATTTGTGAGCACCGTGAGCGCCGAGAATGAATTCAAACTGGAGAAAAAGCGAATCGACCTCGCGCTCGGACAGGAAAAAGTTCTCCTCGAGAAAATCGTGATTGTACTGCAAGCGGAGTTTTGAAAACTCAGTGGGATACCACGTTAAGTTCGCAGAGATCCGAGATCGTGATTGCCGATCCAAGTCGTCGGTAAAGTCGGAATTCTGCATGTGGACATAGTCTCCCCGAATGCCGACGACCCATCCTTTTTTAAATCCCCACAGCACCTGCGAATACAGACCCCAGTCGTGAAATGTTTCCGCAACAGGAAAAGAATCATCCGCCCCATGGCCGGCTTGGAAACGGCGATACATGAATTCGGTCTGCCATTTCACGAATGGAAACCCGCCTTCGGCACGCGCGCTTTTCCATTTGTAGAGAAGGTCTGCGCCGTAAATCTGAGTTCGTGAATTTGCGCCCGTCTCGTTGGAGCCAAACGCTCCTGAAACGCCGGCCAACACGGTTTGGGTTTCGCTCAAATTAAAAGAATTTTCGAAACGCGGGATCCAAACAAAATCCTGCAGGCCGCGCACCTCACGATCGGTCGTTATGCGGTCGAAAAACATTCCGTCGTCCCCGGGATTCCGAAACGAAAATCCTGTGCTGCCGCGTCCATTTTGCGACGCAAAGATCAATTGCGAATACCACGGTAGAGGCAATGTCCAGGAACCTTGGGCGCCAACGCCGCGCAACCCGTCGGGCCCCAAAAATAGGCCGTTGACGAGAGGCGTGTCGGCGAAGTCCCAGGTGTGCGGATGCGTCGGGTTCAGCCGGCCGAACGCGGCAAAAAATTGCCCGCCTTTCAATTGCAGGTTAAACGGCAGGCTGGTCGTTTGCATGAACGCTTCTTCGACTTCGACTTCGGTTTCGTTGTCGTTATCCAATTTGAAAACGATATTCGCGAACCCTTCAAAGTACGGATCGACTGCGCCGTCGAATGCCAGCTCGATGTTGCGCGCGTTGAACCCGCGCTGCTGCGGATCGTGGTCCCCTACCTCGATGTTGTACAGATCCGGCGCACTGGAATACGCAAGTGCGAACAGCCCATCGAAAGAAATGTTCATGTAATTTTTACCGCCGCCGATAGTGATCGGCTGCGTTAACGATGCCCCAGTACCCGTGCTTGAGATTGTTTCGGGTGCCGACGTCACGACCGAGGTATCGGTTGTCGGAAAACTACCGGGCAACACACCAGCACTCGCTCCCGAACCGGGCGATGCAGCTGGGGCAGTTGTCGATTGAACAACTGATGTGTCCTCCGTTGGAAACTGTGGTGGCGCACTCCTGCTGGGCGCAGTGAGATTCTCGGCGCTCGCGATGGGCGATGGCTCGGGATTTTGTGGAAGCCCCGATTCGCCCGTGAGGTTTGCCTTTTCCAAGGCGGCCTGCTGATCTTTCACTTGCTGTTGCAATGTCTTCACCGTCTCGGTGAGCGATTGCACTTGCTGGCGCAGCGCTTCGACATCTGCTGCTGTAGCCGGCGTTGTATTCGAAACTGTTGGCGCTGGTGATGAATTCGCAGAGGACGTCGTTTCCTGCGCGAAAACGGCCGTTACCGGGAAAACCGCCAGCACTAGTAAAACTATTTTGTTCATACCAAAACTCCTGTTTCAAAAGACTCGGCGAAATCGCCGAATGAATTTTGCGTTCGCGCCCGTTGATTCAGCGGCGTGAAGGAACGCACTGAACACCGATACCCGCTTGCGCGGGAAAGAATCAGCGGTTCAGGAATGCCCAGGTGGTGCGTGCTCGAAAACGCGCGCCCCAAGAAACGGTGATTCGACCCACTTCGGTATCAACGCCGGAATTTTCGGACATTGCGCGGCAGTCGCTGGCGCAATCATCAGCGGCACAGCCGCGGTGTGATGGCAGCTACTAGAGGCGATCAGCGTAACCGCGCATTCATGCAACGATGGGCCGGTGGGATGAAGTCGTTCATGCAAATTCGGCGCGACCGAAAGACCTAGCATTAGAACAATCGCCCCAGTAAGAACAACGGACAGCGGCGCCGGTACACCACCCCGATCGAATGCGAAGTGCGCAAGACGACATCGAGCGCGATTTTGCTTTTGAGCGATTTGTTTCGCAAGGAGTTTCTACGCACTACTGCAAAGAGCATTACCTCTCGAATGACCGAGATCTCCTCTACACTGACTCATGTCAGTTCGAACTCTTCAAAAATCGCGAGTGACCGTTCCGTAAAAGTCGTGGCGTTGTCCAAGTTGCAGAGCTCCGATGCCTCGCACCATTGGCAGATCTTGTCGGCGAAAGCTCATGAGATCGAAACGAATAGTGACCAAAGCTTCTTCCGTCGAAAACCAGTAGAATCATTTCGACGGTTTTCGCTCGCCGCCTTTGTCCATGGCGAGCAACTCGGAGACAGTGACGAATTTAAATCCTTTTGCGAGAAGGGCGTCAAAAACTTGCGGCATCGCCGCAATCGTCGGCGGGTGGATGTCATGTGACAAAATGATCGACCCCGGCCGCGCTCCCGCGATGATGCGTTGGGCGACGACGTTAGAGCCGGGTCGCTTCCAATCGAGTGGATCAACGTCCCACAAGATGACTTTGTAGCCGAACTCGTGATTTACCAATATGCGCTGTCGTTTCGTTAACTCGCCATACGGAGGACGCATCAACTTCGGTTTTATACCGGCGGTCTTCACGATAATGTCTTCGGTCCGCTGAAGCTGGCTTCGAACATCCGCGTCCGAGAGTTTCGCGAGATTAGGGTGCGACCAGGAGTGATTGCCGATTTCATCTCCTTCCGCGACCTCCTGGCGGAGAACGTCCGGGTTCTGCTCGATGCATTCGCCAAGGACAAAGAAGGTGAGCTTGATGTGCCTCTCCGCTGCCATTTCCAGCAGCTTGGGCGTGTTAGTCGCGTGCGGGCCGTCATCAAAGGTCATCGCGATATATGGTCCATCGACGTTAACTTCCGTGAACGTAATTTTCTCAGTGCTCGGAGGATTCGGCGTAGGCGAACTCGCTGCTAATATCGAATCTTGCGCGTCCGCCGTGGCGGCGTAGGCCGACAAGATGAGAATGAGAGCATATACAAAAGGTCGGATCATAAGCGTGACAATGAGCGACCAACCTCAAAAATCGTAGGCCACCGTGCCGTAGAAACCGCGACGCTGGCCGAATTGCGGC
>CAVUGV010000031.1:0-31084 GCA_963741065.1 uncultured Verrucomicrobiae bacterium
ACCGGCTGATGCGCGAAGCCGTGCATGCACGCGTCACGGTATCGTCTACTCTTTCGTCGCCGCCTCGAGAATCTGATGTCGGGCGATGGCGGCGTGCATCCTGGCGCTTAATTCAGCGGTTGTCGCTGCGGTCGCGCGATTGAACTCGCCCCAGGTGATTTCCCGATCGCCCAGGGCAATCCAGCGCGCATCCTGCTCGCGGTAACTGTCTATGGCGATATCGACAACGTCCCGCCCGTAGGCGGCCAGCGCTTCAGACCTTGAACCTTCGGCAGGGCAGGATATCGTTGGTGTAGAAGGCATGGATGATGCGCGCCGTCTGCTGGCGTCGCGTGCCTGGGATTTGCCCGCAAAGCCCGTGAAGGATCGACGCCGGGCGGGGGCCAGATTGTCTTTCATCGCAACATATTCGTGGCTGGCCAACTGCTGCGTATCGCATGTCCGCAGCGCAAGCTCTGCGCAAGTGGAATAACGAATCCGTGAACGGGCATACCGCTATGAAGCGGCGGCGACGTCGATGCCGCGCAAGCTGGTGATGGTCGGTATGCGCACCTCGTGTTGCGCGATCAGCGGACGCGCACATATCGGGAGCGGTCAATTGGGGTCTTGCCTGACTGATGCGACCCACGGTGGCCGCCCCCGGCGCGCCGCTCGTATGATCCCGCTATGCGGTGCCCGAACGCTTGCGCCAGCAATCATCGCGGCACGTTGACCCGGTGGAAGCATCTAAACCTCCGCTTCGGATGTCGAACGCCTCAATCCAGACACCACACCGCGCGCCTGTCAACGTCGAGTGAGACGAGGGTGCAACCTTGCTGTGCTGAAACTCACAGTATCGGGGGACTGTTCTGGTGTTCGATGCCATCCGGACGTTGTTCGTCGTTGGAGGCCGGAGAAATGAAAGGCATTTATTTCCTGTCGCTGATCGTTCTGGCCGCGCTTTGCTGGGTATTCGTCAACCCACCGGTCAGGAACCACTGCCGCGATCCGTTGCATCGCGCGCGACGACATCCGACCCGGGGACCGTTCTGCACGCGACAGCCGATTCGAACCTTCTGGAAGTGCGTCGGCCGCCCATTCCCCTCATGCGAAACGTGCAAGTGCCGCCAAAGATCGTCGCCACGCCAATGTCGCCGTGGCCGATACAAACGTGCAGGCGCCGGACAATTCGGGCATCGGAACGGCCAAGGCTGCGATCGAAGCGGACGGATACAAACGCGTAAGCGTGATCGGCAAGCAGGGCGACGGTACCTGGCGTGCCAAAGCCTACAGAGGCCAGACCGAAGTCCAGCTCACGGTGGACGAGGCGGGCAGGGTGTCCCTCGAGTGACTTCGGTAAGTAAGATGATTACATCAGGCCGGCAACCGGTATCGAGGGCCGGCGATCGGCGTGCGCTGCGACCAGCCGGCGCGCGTCGGCGTCGCGGCCGGCCTTGAGATAGGCCGCCAGCAAGGTGTTCTCGATCAGGTCGCGCTGGGCGCGGCTGCCGCCGATGCGCACGGTCTCGGCCAGCGCCGGCTCGAGCGCGGCGATGGCCGCCGTCCAGTCGCCGCGGCCGTAGGCGGCAAGGCCAATCGCCAGGCGCGGCACCACGTCGCCCGCCGGCGAGCGGCCCGAGGCGGCGCGCTGCTCGAGCTCCGACACGATGCCGGCGATGCCGTCGCGATCGCCGGCGGCGACGCAGGCCAGCGCGCGATGCACGTCGACGAAGGCGATGCCGGCCTTGGGAAAGGATTTCAGCGCATAGTCGCGTACCTCGCTCCACAGCGGCGTCCGCCGCGCATGGCCGGCCAGCTCGGCGCGCCACAGGAAGGCCGGCGCGTCGGTGGCGACGTTGAGCGCCGGCCCCAGGCGCCGCCGGGATGGACCTGGGCCTCGTAGACCTGCCAGGCCCGCTCGGTGTCGCCCAGCATCAGCGCGAACAGCGCCACGTGCCAGGAGATGTGGCAGTGCATCAGCCCGTCGCGCGGATAGGTCGGGCAGCCAGGCGTCGAGATAGTCGAGCGCGGCGCGATCCTCGCCCTGCTCGTAGAGGACATGCGCCTTGATATGGGCGCCGTGGGCGTTCGCGGGTTGGTGGCCATGCTGCGCTCGATCAGGTCGAAGCGCCTCGTCGAGCCGGCCGACCTCCTCCAGCGCGAAGGCGTAGACGGCCTGGAACCACCAGTCGTCGGCGAGATGCGGACGCAGCGCCTCGAGGAACTCGACCTGCTCGGGCTCGCGGCCCTGCCGGCCGCTGAAGCCGATCAGGCCGAACACGCCGGTGGCGGGCGAGGCGACCATGGCGTCGCGCGGATGCTGGGCGAGATGGGCGCGCGTCGCGGCCAACGCCTCGACCGGCTTGCCCTCGATGGCAAGGCAGAGCGCGTCGATATGGCTTTGCTCGCGCGGCGTCGCGTCTGCGGCGAGCTCGCGGGCGCGGCCGCCGACTGCCGCGCGCCGGCGACGTCGGCCATCAGGAAGCGCGCGCGCGCCAGCGCGGCATGGGCCAGCGCGAAATCCGGATCGGCCTCGATGGCGCGCGCGAGATGCGCCAGGTCGCCATGCGCCGCCGACAGCACGCAGTCGAGCCGGCGACATAGGCGTCGCGCGCGGCGTGGACGAGGTGCTGATCGGCAGCCCGTATCGATCGGTGAGCATGAGCTCGTTTCCCCTGGTTGCACCTGAAGCACCGATGATATTGCTCCGGCGGCAATTCTCTCGGATGCAGGAGGTCCCGTGTCCAGTGAATTGAAGGGAAAGGTCGCTCTCGTCACGGGCGCCAGCCGCGGCCTGGGCGAGGGCGCGGCGCGCGCGCTCGCAGCCGCCGGGGCGGCGGTCATGCTGGTGGCGCGCGACGGCGCGCTGGCCGGCAGCGTGGCGCGCGACATCGCGGCCAAGGGCGGCCGTGCCGAGGCCCTGGCCTGCGACGTGTCGGACTATGCGGCCGTCGCAGAAGGTCGTCGCCGAGACCAGGGCGCGGCTGGGCGGCCTCGACATCCTGGTCAACAATGCCGGCGTGATCGAGCCCATCGCCGAGGTCGCGACCTCCGATCCCGCGGCCTGGGCGCAGAACATCACGATCAACCTCGTCGGCGCCTACAACGTCGTGCGCGCGGTGCTGCCCGACATGCTGGCCAAAGGCGGCGGCTCGATCGTCAACGTTTCGTCGGGCGCGGCCTACCGGCCGCTCGAAGGCTGGAGCGCCTACTGCGCCGGCAAGGCCGGCCTGGCGATGCTGACCGCGGTCGATCGAGCTCGAGACCAGGGCAAGGGCATCCGCGTCTTCGGCTTCTCGCCGGGCACCATCGACACCGACATGCAGGTGAAGATCCGCGCCTCGGGCATGAACATGATCAGCCAGCATCCCGCGCGCCGACCTCTCGCCGGTCGAGCATGCGGTGCGCGGCCTGGTCCATCTCTGCACCAAGGCCAGCGACGACCTGATCGGCCAGGACGCCTCGATGCGCGACGAAGCCTTTCGCCGCCGTATCGGCTTGGGTTGAGGTTGCGTCTTGCGAGCGGTCTAGATACCATCCCGATTCGCATCGAGGCTCGCCGCGGCGAACACCGCTACAACTATTTGTAACCCCCCTGCCAAGCGGCAGTCTTAGCGTGGTCAGTGATCCGCAGCTGCGAGACGAGGCGCGCGCGGAGTATTTGCATCGCGTTTGAGCAGCCAAACTCCAAGCACCGCAAACCACGGAATGGAAATGGCGGTATTGATTCGCTGCCAGATTCCAACATTGCGACGCGTGACCAGGTGCCCGACGCCGAACATAATCGCCAGCACGATCACCGAGCCAACAAAGATAAAGCCCAGAAAAAGTCTCATTCCTTTCGCATCCGGTAATTTCCGAATTGCGAGCAACGCAAACAGCGGCACAAGTGGTCCGGCTAGACCAAGACCGAATCCGCCGTGACGCTCGTCGGGCATCGGAAACATTCCGCCCAGCACCATCGAGGCGCCCCAGCAGGTGAGCGCGACGCCAGCCAAGACTGCCCAGAGCCAGCCGCCGCTCAAATCGCGCAGCGCAGCTACGACTCCGATTGATGCGAACACCGCGGCAACACCGCCGATAATAACCGGAACGTTGAACAGCGCCGGGTACGGCGCGTCTGCAGCGCCGAGCTCACTCGCATAACGCGTTACGTGGCTGTAACCGGGATAGGTCGCCGCGCCAACAATCAGCGCAAAATAATAACAAATCGGCACCGCGATCAGCGCCGCCAGCAGTAGTTTGCGGATCATTGGAAATGAAGAGGATTTAACCGCAGAAGACGCGGAGCGCGCAAAGTAATTGTTTGTTCTATTTTTACTTCCCGCTTCCCAATTCCCGCTTCTTCACTCTTACTTCCCGGATGGCCCTGGGTCGTTTTTCTTCGTGCGGTCAACGTCGGTGGAGCTAATCGATGCCAGCCGGCGACTATCGCCAAGCAGTTGGCGAAGTTCGGCTTGGTAAACATCGGCGCAGTCGGCACGTTTGTGGTGCGGGAAGATGTGAGCGAATCGGCTCTTCGCGCTGCGATTGCCAAAAAGCTACCGTTCAAATGCGAGATCATGATTTGTCCAGCGCGCGACATCATGAAACTCGCAGCAAAGGATCCATTCGCACGACAGCCTTCCGGCACGGACATCACGCGATTCGTGAGTGTCTTGCACAAACCCCGAAAGTCGCGGGCTGCCTCCTCTTCCTCTCAGTCTGCCGTCGAACAAAGATTGGCTATTAAAGGTCATCGCGATTCAGGATCGATTTCTTCTGGGTCTATATCGCCGGCAGATGAAAGCGATCGGCTACCTCGGCAAGATCGAAAAGCTCCTCGGTGTGCCGGCCACGACGCGCAATTGGAACACAATCGAGAAAGTCGCGCAAATTCTCTCTGAAGATTCACCGCGGTTGTAATTCGGCAGAGAAATCTGTAGGGCGTCTGTGCCAGCCCCGAATGCTTTCGGGGTTCAGAGAAACGCCCTACAATAAGCGCCGCAGGCTAGTACAAGATCGATGGCAGGAATGCGCCGGCTGGTTCGTTGTACAGCCCTTTACTCATCAAAGTCATTGGCTCCGTAATTCGTAAACCATTGCTTAGGCACCAGCGAAATAGATCCCCGTTACGCGTCGGAAGAAGAAACCCCGGTCCAGCGAATTCCTTGGCTGCGCCGATCAGCGCCTTTACATCTTTGTTTGTCTCACCGACGGCGTGACCAAAGAAGCCGATGACGGTGGCGTAGCCAGTGATTCGTCCGTCGTGCTCCACCACGGTTGCGGAGCCCTTTGCGATCGCGTCCCGCAATTCTCCGCCGCGATCGTGGCCGTGCACTTGTCGGCACAGCCGATTGCAATCTTCGAGGTCCGGTTCCGCCGCCGGCCTGACGACATGACCTTCAATAGAAATTCCGAGCGCGTTGCCTTGCATGCACGCCAGATGTTCGCGCACGTCGTAGCCAAGCTTTGCATACAAAGAAAGCGATCGTGTGTGAAAGCCAGCCTGAATGAGCCGGACGCCGGCGAAATTCTTTTCTGCCGCGCGCTGATGCACGGCGTCCATCAAACGCCGGCCAATCGCGCGATTCTGCACCGTCGGATCGACCGTGATTGGTCCAACGCCTGCGATCGTGTTGCGTTCATCGAGAAAATTGCTGCCGACAATCCGCCCGTCGATTTCTGCAATCACAGAATAAAATTTTGGATTTGCGAGCAGCGACCTTAATACACCAATTGCCACTTCCGGAGTCGGAAAGTCAGGCGCGAAACCGTGCGCCTCCGAGATCGTCTTAAATGCGTTGTAGCAGATCCTGCCGCAAATCTCCGCATCCGCCGGCGTGCCCGATCTAAGTTTGATATTCTCACTCATCGCTTGTTACCCGTCACTCCTCACTTCTGATATTGTTCGTCGCTGACCTTTTCCATCCAGTTCACGACCTTTCCATCGAGCGCTTCCTGAATCGCGATATGCGTCATAGCCATGGTGGGTGTCGCGCCGTGCCAATGTCTCTCGTTAGGCGGAAACCAGACTACATCGCCGGGGCGAATCTCTTCGATCGGACTGCCTTCGCGTTGCGCCCAGCCGCAACCGGCTGTGACGATCAGTGTCTGGCCCAGCGGATGGGTGTGCCACGCCGTGCGTGCACCTGGCTCGAACGTGACGCTCGCGCCTCGCACACGCGCCGGTTCGGGCGCTTCGAACAGCGGATCAATGCGCACTTTGCCGGTAAACCAGTCGGCAGGACCCTTGGCTGAACTTTGTGAACCAACTCTTTTTATCTCCATGTGTTTCTCCCAACTCCGTAAAGGAGCGTGACTCCGACGGAGCTTTACGCTCTCAACTACCCGTCACGCCGTAGCCTTGGCGAAGGCGGATCAGCCCTCAACTTTTCTTTAGAGCATCTGCTTAATCGGCCGGAACAGGATCTCGTTCACATCCACTTCTTCCGGCTGGCTCATCGCAAAGATAACAGCTTGAGCAAACGACTCGGCAGGAATCGCAATCTCGTCGTAGTACGTGCGGATCTTTTCGGCGATGTCCGGCTCGGTCACGCTATCCGGAAGTTCCGTCGCCACCGCGCCCGGCGAGATAATTGTTGTGCGAATGTTATAGGGTTTAACTTCCTGTCGAAATCCTTCGGCGAGCGCGCGCACGGCATGCTTGGTTGCCGCATAGACTGCGAAATCGGGACCAATTTTGTGACCGGCCACAGAGGACACAAAGATCATATGCCCGGATTTCTGCTTCTTCATATGCGGCAGCGCCGCGGCGATCCCGTACAACACGCCTTTGATGTTGACATCAATCGTCCGATCCCAATCGTCGATCGTGAGACGCTCGAGCGGCGCTCGTGGCATAATACCGGCGTTATTGATCATGACATCGACACGCCCAAATTTTTGCGCGGCTGTATCGACCAATCTCTTCACTTGGTTACGATGAGTGACGTCTGTCGCAACGGCGAGTGCCTTGCCGCCGCTGCCGCTCAATTCATCTGCCAATGACTGGAGGCGATCGGAGCGCCGCGCACCCAGCACAACCGTCGCGCCCTGCGCAGAGAGAAGCCGGGCGGCTGCCTCCCCCAGCCCGCTGCTCGCGCCTGTGATGACGACGACTTTCCCTTGGATCTTATTGCTCATGTTTTTGCCTCTTAGAAGCCATATGACAAATGCGCTGCTGTAGCCACGGCGCTGTGTCGCCGTGCTTCTGGGGAGCGGCACGTCAGGGCGCCTCGACACAGCGAGGCGGCTACAACATTTATCAGACGCCTTCTACATTTCATCATGGCTGTTTAACGCCCTGTCATTTGCTCCAAGTGTTCGGGATATCGAGCGCCTTGCACGTTAATTTTTGATGCGGCGTGTTCGATTTCACGAAGATCGTCCGGTGTAAGTTCGAGTGAAGCTGCTCCGATGTTTTCTTCCAGACCGATGCAACTTCGTTGTGCCGGGGATGGGAACGATCCACGGCTTCTGCGCACGCAGCCAGGCAAGCGCGATCTGAGCAGGCGTCGCTTTCTTTCGTTTCGCGATCTCGCCAAGCAAATCAACCAACGCCTGATTCGCTTTGCGCGCTTCCGGCGTAAAGCGCGGGAGCCTGTTGCGGAAATCGGAACTCTCGAACGTAGTGTTCTCGTTCATCTTTCCCGTGAGGAAGCCGCTGACCCAGGGGGCTATATGGGACGAGACCGATTCCGAGTTCTTCGAGAGTCGGCAATACTTCCTCTTCAGGCTTTCTCCACCACAATGAGTATTCATTCTGGACTGCAGTCGACCGGCTGAACTGCGTGCGCGCGACGGATGGTTTGCACTCCTGGCTCGGAAAGACCGAAGTGTTTTACCTTTCCTTGCTGAATCAATTCCTTCACCGCTCCTGCCACGTCTTCGATCGGCACGTCCGGATCGACGCGGTGTTGGTAGAACAGATCGATCACATCCGTCCTGAGTCGTTTCAGCGAAGCTTCTGCAACTTCCTTGATGTGCTCTGGCCGACTATCGAGGCCGATCTGCTCGCCTTTCGGACCAATTTTGAAACCGAATTTGGTGGCGATCACCACTCGCTCACGCATCGGAGCCAGCGCTTCGCCCACCAGCTCTTCATTCGTGAACGGTCCGTAAATTTCAGCGGTATCGAAGAATGTGACACCGCGTTCCACCGCTGCACGAAGCAGCGCGATCATCTCCTGTTTCTCTTTCGGCGGACCGTACCCAAAGCTCATTCCCATGCAGCCCAGCCCGATAGCCGAGACTTCCAGAGTCGCTCTTTCCAAGTTTGCGCTTCTGCATATTTCAACGTCGCAGCTTACACCTCAGATTCGCTTAACAGAAGGCAACGAAGCAAACTAAGATCAAAGTAAAGCTTCGTTCTCTTTGTTTTCTTCTGTTCAACCTGATTTCTCTCAACCATCAACTATCAACTTTTCTGCTCACTCCGATTTCAGCGAAGCCATGTCGATCGAGAACCGATACTTCACATCGGATTTAAGCAGTCTCTCGTAAGCTTCGTTGACTTTCTGAATGGGGATTACTTCGACGTCCGCGGTGATGTTGTGTTTGCCGCAAAAGTCGAGCATCTCCTGCGTCTCGGCGATTCCGCCGATGGCCGAGCCGGAGAAACTGCGTCGCCGCACGATCAGGCTGAACGCGGGCACAGCGAGCGGCTCTGCGGGAGCGCCGACCAAGGTAAGATTGCCATCGACGCCGAGTAAATTGATATAGGCGTTGATGTCGTGATTGGCGGAAACGGTGTCGATGATGAAATCGAAACTGCCGGCGTGCTTTTTCATCTCGTCGGCATTGCGCGACACGACAGCTTCGTCGGCGCCGAGGCGGAGCGCGTCCTCTTTTTTGTTAGGCGACGTGGTGAAGACGACGACGTGCGCTCCGAACGCATGGGCAAACTTCACGGCCATGTGGCCAAGCCCGCCGAGACCAACCACGCCGACTTTCTTGCCCTTGCCGACGCCCCAGTGATGCATCGGCGAGTAAGTCGTGATGCCAGCGCAAAGCAGCGGCGCAGCCCCGGCGATATTTAGATTCGTGGGCACACGCAGAACGAAATGTTCATCGACAACGATGCTTTCGGAGTAGCCGCCGTAAGTTACGCCTCCGAGATGCTTGTCCGGGGAGTTGAAGGTGAGAATCATGTTCGGACAGAACTGTTCAAGGCCAGCTTTGCACTGCGTGCAGGTGCGATCGGAATCGACCATGCAACCGACCGCGGCGAGATCGCCCGGTTTGTACTTGGTGACGGCCGAGCCGACCTTGGTCACGCGCCCGACGATCTCATGACCGGGCACGATCGGATAATTGGTGGCCATGAACTCGCTCCACTCGTTGCGGACCGAGTGGAGATCGGAGTGGCAGATGCCGCAGAACAGGATTTCGATTTGCACGTCGCGATCAGTTGGATCGCGGCGCTTGATCTTCGTGGACGCCAGCGGCGACGTCTCACTGGCAGCGGAATAAGCTTTCGCGTTGTACGTTGTTCGATGCATGCTTGAACTTGTTACTCCAAACGAACATCGCAACCCAATCTCGCGCCGCGCCTGGCTACCGGATTTTGGAGAATTAACCACAGAGGACACCAAGCACACAGAGTTTAATTGGGATTTGTCTCTGTGATCTCTGCTTGCCACGCCATAGCTTTACGAAGGCGGGTGGTGAAAATCAGCATAATCGATTTGCGACTTGTCTCGGTGATCTCTGGACTCGCCAACGCCATAAGCCTCAGGAGGTCGGTTGGGGACGAATCATCGAACTTCCGAGTATCGCATTCGGAAAACTGTCATTCATCTCTCTTACAATTAACGGGCTCGCCTGCGCGCCTGCAGCACTGTAGCATTCGCGCGATATGATGAATTCCTACCTTATTCGTACATTTCTTTTCTTCGCCTTCGTTGCGTCTGCACAATCGGCTCCGCTTGCGCTGGTCGGCGGTCGCCTGATTGACGGCTTCGGCGGTCATCCGCTCGCGAACAGCGTCGTCATCATCGAAAACGAGCGCGTTACCGCGATTGGCACCGTTGGCGCGCTAAAGGTACCGGCCGACGCCGAAGTCATTTCCACAGAAGGCATGGATGTGCTGCCTGGTCTCTGGGATTGCCACGTCCACACGATACTACTCGGTCACAGTGATTATGCGCATTGGGACAAAACCTATCCTCCTCGTCTCGGCAGCGAGATCATGCCGGCGGCGGCGCGGCAACTACTCATGGCCGGCATCACCAGCGCGCGCGATCTCGGGGGTCCGCTCAAGGAAAGCATTAGCCTGCGGGATCGGATCAATCACGGCGAAATTCCCGGACCAACCCTTTACGTCGCCGGGCCTTTCATCCAACACGAGCCTTATCCCGGCACCGACTATTTCCGATGGGGCGTAAAAGGCGCGGCCGATGGCAAGGCGAAGGTGAAACAGCTCGCCGACGCGGGAGTGAACATCATCAAGCTTATCGATCAAGACCAAATGACGATGGAAGAAGTGAAGGCCGTCGTCGATGAAGCCCATGCGCATAAACTGCCTGTCGTCGCGCACGCACATCGCCCGGAAGAAATCCGGCGCGGCCTCGCAGCGGGTGTCGATTGCTTTGAGCACACCGGTCTCGCCGCAGCGCCCGGTTATCCGGACGACGTCCTGAAGGCGCTTCATGAGCGAACAGCGAAAATGAGTTTGGGTCCGCTTTTCTGGTGTCCGACCATCGAAAACTTCATCAATTATGATTCGTTAGTCGACAATCCCGAACCGCTCGACGATCCGAAGAACTACGACGGCGTACCTCCGGACATCGCCGCTGACATCAAACAATCGATCGCGCATCCGAATCAACTCGCCTATTACCAGATCACACCGCTCCGCGCCAAAACCGTGGCGCACAAATTCAAGCAACTACAGGAGTCCGGCGTGGTCATGCTCATCGGCACCGACAGCGGGATCCCGATGAAATTTCACAGCCAATCCACCTGGCACGAATTGGACGCGTGGGTCAATCATCTCGGCGTTGACTCGATGACTGCTATTCGCGCCGCGACCTACTGGCCCGCTGTGATGATGAAAGTGGACAAAGACTATGGCTCGATCAGCGAAGGCAAAGTCGCCGACATCATCGCGGTACGAGGCGATGTGCTGCGTCACATCGATCTTCTGCAGCGCGTCGACCTCATCATCAAACACGGCAAACGCGTGAAGTAGCCGAAGCCTCTTCGGCCTTCTTAATTCCTAATTTTGCCTTCCTATTTGGCTGCAACTCTCAGCTCTCAACCATCAACTATCAGCCTCTCGAAATTAATTGAGCGCTGAAAAGCTGGTCGGATCCATGAAGTATCGGTCGATATGGTCTACCAAAGCCCCGTTTTTCTCCGACTCGGCCTTCACTTTCTGCCATTCCGGATCGTCGTGAAAAGCTGCCCAATTCTTCTCCGCTTCCTCACGGCTGGGATGCTCCAGCATGTAAACAAACAGATTCTGCGAACTCGGCGCATCTTCGGGCTGCCAATAGCCAACGCTTTTCATGTTATGCCGCTTGAAAATTGCGTCGGTGTAATCGCCAAAGCGAGCCTTTAGAGCATCCATTTTGCCCTCGTGAACGTGGTACATGCGCAACTCGTAAACGTGGTGTGACGGATTCGATCCCTTAAGCGCGCTGAAGCCGACCATCGCTGCAGCGCCGCAAACAAAAGCTAGGGCATGGGATGTTTTCATATTGATTGATGACTAACAGAAGCTAACGAAGAAAACGAAGCTTCGATTCTTTGATTCGACTATTGAGATTTTCGAGAGAACAAATCGAGGCCACGTTGGACTAATGCATCATCTCGATTTGGTTCCTTTGACCGTGAAAGCTGTCCATCGGACTCCGTTCTGCTCGCTTTGCTGTGTGCCAGATAACGCCTTTCCGTCGCTGCTGAATTCCCAGTCGATGCGGGATGTTACGATCGCGCCGTCTGGACCTGTCGCTACCCCTTCTTCGGTCGTCGTTTTCTTGTCGAAAGTTGCGGTCAGAGCCCAGCTCCATCCGTCACCCGAGAATCCGGAAACAGTATGAATCTTCTTAACCGGATCGTAGGAGAGGATCTCCATGCTGTGCAGCTCCTGGCCGTTGCCTTTCCACGTTTGATCGACCTGCACGAAGAACCCGTTAAGAATCCAGTGTTCGTGCAAATACCAATTCACCTTGTACTCAGGTCCGGTCGGCGTGTCCTTCGCTGTTCCTGATAAGTTCCAGTCTTCGATCCAAACATCCCACTTCTTGAGCTCTGGTGGAGGCATTGCCGTCGAAGATTGCCCGTAAGCACAAGTGCTGACCAATCTCAGAACGATGATGCTGACGGCGATGCAACGGATATTCATAATGGAAACGTGCAGCAGCTAATTCCCCTTTGCTTTACCAAAAAGACATTTCCATCTTTTTTTCTCTCAACTCCGTAAAGGAGCGTGGCTCCAACGGAGCTTTACGCTCTCAACTAAAGGCTATCAACCTCTGTCACTTAACTACTGCTGGAAGCTAACCGCAGACGAAGTCGAGCAGCCCTCGGTCGTGGTGCTGGGTGTCTTTCCGCCGGCGCGCAAGGTCCAGCATTCGCCGAGCGTGGAGCAGTAGCAGATCTCGACCGTTACGCGGAAGCGGTCCTTATTCATTTGCACCCAGAGCGGGTTGGATCTGTCGAAAGCTAGCGGGTTGTCGTTGGGATCGTTCGGAGTGAGAACAATCATCGATTCACCCGCTGAAAACACATGACCGCTCATGTCGCTCTCGGAACCCGTATGCTTCCCCGGTCCAAGAATTTTTTCGAACGCCTCAGCCCAATTCCTCACCGGCTCACCATCCACTTTTACAATCACATGCTTTAATATCGCCGGTCCGACTCCCTTGTTAGCCAGGGTAAAGTGAATGTCGGGCGCATTGCTGCTGCCGAATTCGAGGATCGGCCAGACCGCCGCGCGCACCTGCTGGCGTTGCACGTAAGCGGTGTAACCGGAAACACACAAAGCCAGGAATCCGACAAGGGTCGCGATAACTACGTCATATCGAATAGCCACGCGCGTCGCCTTCTCCTCCGGCACGAAGCCGATCATATCGCCGGCGAAGTTGTAGGGCAAGCGCATCGCTTGCGATTATCCAATCCGACTTTCGATTGGCAGGCGGAGCGCCTGCCCTACAAACGAAGACGACCAATTTTGCTATCAAATCCCAGTTCAGCGCGGGGCGGCCTTTTTTCCTTCTTAATTTTTCCTTCTTCCTTCTTACTTTCTATCCGACACCAATGGAAACGCCGCTGACACCTCTCGAATTTGCTCGCCGCGCGCGCAAACTCTATCCCGACCGTGTCGCTGTGATCGATGGCGACTCACGCTGGACCTATGCGCAGTTTCTCGATCGATGTGATCGTTGGTCGGCGGTTTTGCAGAAACTTGGAATCAGCCCCGGTGATCGCGTCGCATATCTCTCACCGAACACTCACGCGCAGCTCGAATCGTTCTATGCGGTCCCGCAAATCGGCGCTGTGCTGGTTCCGTTAAACTATCGCCTGACTGCGGACGACTTCGTTTACCTGATTAATCATAGTGGTTCGCGCATGGTTTGCGCAGACCGCGATTACCTTGGCGCGATCGACAATATTCGCGAACAGCTTCCCAAGGTTGAACACTTCGTCGCCCTGAGTTGTAGCGTCGAGCTGCCTGCTCGCGAAAACCTTTCGGAGTCCTCAGCCGAATTCCGCCTGGCTCGACTATGAAGCAATGGTCGAGGCGAGCTCGTCTGGATTTGCGCGCCCGGAAATTCACGAGACCGATCTGCTCACAATCAATTACACCAGCGGCACCACTTCGCGTCCGAAGGGCGTGATGATCACTCATCGCAACGCCTGGATGAATTCCATCGGCACGCTCCTCTATGCGCCCATGACCTGTGCTGATCGTTATCTGTGGACGCTGCCGATGTTTCACGCCAACGGCTGGACTTTCGTTTGGACCGTAACAGCAGCAGGAGCGACTCACATCTGTCTGCGCAAAGTCGAGCCGCGCGCTGTCTTCGAATTGATGGCCACCGAGCAAGTCACCACGCTGTGTGCGGCGCCGACGGTTTTGATTTCGTTAGCAAACGCGCCGGAAAATCTCCGTCGCCTCGCGCCGAAAGGAATTCACGTTGTCACGGCCGGTGCGCCGCCTGCAGCTTCCACCATTCAGCGACTTGAAGAAGATTTGGGCTGGACGATCACGCACGTGTACGGACTGACCGAGACGGCGCCGTTCATTACCGTCTGCGAGGCGCGGGCGGAACATGCGCCGCTTCCGATCGGCGAACGGGCCGCGATCAAAGCGCGCCAAGGCGTGGAGTTGATTACATCAGGCGAGTTGCGCGTAGTGGACACGCAGGGCAACGACGTGCCGCACGATGGCGTTACTCAGGGTGAAATCGTCGCCCGCGGCAACGTGATCATGGCCGGCTACTACAACGACCCGGAAGCGACCGAGCAGGCTTTACGCGGTGGATGGTTTCATACCGGCGACGCCGCGGTCGTGCATCCGGATGGTTACGTCGAAATTCGCGACCGACTGAAAGACGTCATCATAAGCGGCGGCGAAAACATTTCTTCTGTTGAAGTCGAAGGCGTGCTTTTGCGACATCCGGCCGTGCAGGAGGTAGCGATCGTCGGATTCCCGCATGAAAAATGGGGCGAAGCGCCGCACGCCTTTGTTGTTCTCCACGAAGGGGCGCAGCGCCGATGAGCGCGAGCTGCTCGAGTTTGCGCGGGCGAACCTCGCGCACTTCAAGGCGCCGCACAGCGTGACCTTCGTCAACGAGCTACCCAAAACTGCGACCGGCAAGATTCAGAAATATATTTTGAGAAAGCAACGGCCTGCGATCGCTCCGCAGTGAGTCAATTTGTTTTTCGCCCTTGCTCTCAACTCTCAGCTATCAACTATCAACTTCCCCCGCCCCTCGCTTGTCACGTGTCACTTTTTCTTTCGATCTTCACGATTTTCGCGGCGCGTCCATCCTCAAGCGTAATCCAGTCGCCCATGTCCGCGGCGAGAAGCGCCTTGCCGATCGGAGAAATCCAACTGATGCCGTCCGGTTCGAGATCGAGTTCGTCAACACCGACGACGGTATAGGTTTCGGCCCGGTCTTTTTTATCTTTCACCGTCACCGTTGCGCCGAATCCACCGCTGTTCGACGCCGGGTCTGGAGGATCGACAACGTGGACCGAAGCCAGGATTTGTTCCAATTCGGCCACGCGCTTGCTGTCCGTGTTTACTGCGCGAAGTTTTTCCAGTTCGTCGCGCAAATGCTTCGCGCCGCGCGCGGTGATGTAATTGGTCGCGCCCGGCGGCAATCCAGACGCCGATCGTTTCCGTCCGCTGCGCTCCGGAAGATCGACATCTTCTTTGACGAACGCCCTGCTCATTCAAAAGAGTATCGCAGCATCGTTTCCTTTTGCGTTTCAGATTTCGCACAGCGTCATCGACGTGAATCTCAACGGCGTCGCCTTTGGGCGCACCGCTAGTTTTGAGATCGCGTTGCAGTTAGCTGAGTTACTGCAGCAGCTTGGACATAAAAATTGCGTCCGCTCGTGACTCGCCACGTTGAGCCGTCTTGATCGTGCCTTCACCCGGACTGTTTCCCATTCTGCCTGAGCGCGATGCTCACTATAGGCGCTGAGTAACATTGGGAGATTGAAGAATTTGGCAATCTGGTTGAATTCGACGGTCCCGGACCTGAAGTAGGAGACGTTTTTGACTTTCTTCATTGTTCTCAGTTCGATAGTAAGTTCTGATCGCTATCTAATCTTCCTATGAAAAGAACTCTATTTACCGGCGTAGGCGCGCTCGCGACCGCTTTTTTGATTTCCACGGCTTCGCATGCTCAGAACTTGTCGCCTACGCCGTCGCCCACCACTCCCACACCTTCGCCTTCGCTTTCGCCGATAGCGATTAAGGCCGGTCGCCTTCTTGACGTCAAAACGGGCAAGATCGCCAACAACGTTTATATTTCGATCGAGAACCATCGCATCAAGAGCGTCAGCGCCGAAGCGCCCGCAGGCGTGCGAGTGATCGATCTTTCCGGTGCTTTTGTCATGCCAGGGATGGTCGATTGTCATGCTCACATCCTGGGTGATCTGAGCGATCGCTCACCAGGCTCGAGTTTTCGCATGTCTTCGGCGAAGAAAACGCTTTGGGGAATGAAGAACTTGAAGGTCTGGCTCGCGCAAGGTTTCACGACTTTGCGCGACGCCGGCGAAGATGATCTTGGCTATGGGCAACTGGCGTTACGCGATGCGATCAATGCCGGCTGGATCGATGGTCCACGTATGCAATCCTCGGGCAACTTCGTTTCGCTCAACGGCGGGCATGGTGACTCCGAGGATTTCATTGCGCCCGACCAGGAACTGCCGCGCCGCCCTAACATCGCCGACACTGTGGATGAGGTGGCGAGCGCAGTTCGGCGCGACATCAAGTATGGTGCCGATTGGATCAAACTCATGGGCACCGGCGGCGTGCTCGATGTCACCAGCGATTTCAAAGTCCAGGAGCTAAGTGAAGAACAAATGGCCAAAGCCGTCGAAATCGCTCATCGCGCTGGTAAACGCGTCATGGTTCATGCGGAAGGAACCGAAGGTATCAAGGCCGCAGTGCGCGCTCGAGTGGACTCGATCGAACACGGCACTATGCTTGATGACGAAGGCGCTGCTCTTATGGCGCAGAAAGGCACTTGGCTCGTGCCCACGCTCTACACTTTTCAACACGGAATAGAGCAAGGCACCAGTCATGGCAAGGACCCAATCAGTCTGGCTAAGGAGAAAGAGATCATCTCTCATCAGCAGCCGGCCTTCACCCGCGCCTTGCACGCGCGCCTAAAAATCGCGGTAGGGATAGATGACGAACCTCAGTACTTGCCCAAGGAGATAGAAGCGCTCGTGCGCGGCGGGATGACACCGCTGCAGGCCTTGCAAGCCGCCACCATCAACGGCGCCGCGTTGCTCAACTGGTCCGATCGCATCGGCACCATCGAACCCGGAAAATTCGCCGACATCATCGCAATTGACGGCGATCCCACCCAGGACATCAACGCGATCGAAAAGGTTGTCTTTGTTATGAAAGATGGCGTCACCTTCAAAAACGATCTCACGCCGAAGAACGCATGGTGAGATCTTCTCTTACATCTCGCAAGCCTTCTCCTAAGCGTCGCAAACGTATTCGCGTCCGATCTCGACTTCACGCTGATGAACCAGACCGCGCGCAGCTTTGAAGGTCTTTATATCACCGCCTCTGACAACAAGGATTGGGACGCAAATCTCCTTCTCAACGGAAAAGTGCTGGCCGCTGGGGGAAAGATCCAGGTGCGCTTCAAGAATGACGCAAAATCAGAAACCTGGGATTTCAACCTGGTGGACGACGAGGGACTCTCAGTAACCTTCGATAAGGTAAAGCTGGCAGGCGTCGACACGGTCACGTTGAAGGACGTCAACGGTACGATCACTGCGGAGATTGAGTAGCTCGCGAACGTACTCTTGGTCGTTCCCGGAAAGGGTTTCAGGAATGTCCCCTCAGCAGCGGTCGGTGTAGCGCCCTCTCGTCTGTCCGGGCTTGAGCCTGACCGTCAACCCGCTATCCTCGCAAGCCATGCATCGTGACCATCAGCGTTGGTACTCGCACCGTCTCAATCGGGAAATGGGCGTCGCCATTTACGGCAATTACGGCGCGCCCATCCTCGCCTTCCCGACGAGCGCTGGCGACGAGTGGGAGCAGGAAGGTCAGGGCATGATTGGCACCCTCAGCCCCTACCTGGAGCAGGGGCGAATCCGAATCTTCTGCATCAACAGCGTGAACAGCGATTCGTTCCAAAACAAGGGAGCGCACCCCTTCCATCGGAGCTGGATGCAGGCGCAGTACGACGCCTATGTGGCGAACGAGGTTTTCCCGTTCATCGACTCGCAGTGCCAGACGCCGGGCATCGGGATCGCCACGCTGGGCGCATCGCTAGGTGCCTATCACGCGGCCAACACTCTCTTCAAGCATCCCGACCACGTGAAGCGCTGCTACGCGCTCTCGGGCATATACGATATGCGGGACTCCATGGACGGGATGTACGACGACAACTTCTACTTCAATAACCCGGTCGACTATATGGCCAACCAAAGTGACCCGTGGTTTCTCCATCAGTACGCGAGTTGCGACATCCGGCTCGTAACCGGCTGTGGCCCGTGGGAGAACAGCGGGCCGACCTACCGAATGTCTGAGATTCTCAGGAATCGCGGCATTGCTCATCACGTGGACGACTGGGGCCCGGAGGGCGGGCACGAATGGCCCTACTGGCATCACCAGATGTGGGAATACGTCGGCGCGCACTACTAAGGAACTGTTCGCCTCGCTCGGATCGTTCACCATGGCAAAGAAAGTCACCGGCCGCTGCGCGTGCGGATCCATCCGCTACCAGCTCCTCGACAACCCAATGTTCGTCCATTGCTGCCATTGCGATGACTGCCAGCGCGTGACGGGCAGCGCGTTCGTACTCAACGCGATCATCGAGACTCAGGCGATCAAGCTGCTCCGCGGCAAGCCGGTAGCCGTGCCGGTGCCGCGCGAGAACGGTCCGCACGACATCTATCGCTGCCCCAAGTGTCAGACCGCGCTCTGGAGCGACTACGGGCGCAGGCCCAATCTCCGGTTCGTGCGCGTCGGAACGCTCGACAAGCCCGGCGCCCTGAAGCCGGACGTGCACATCTACACCCGGTGGAAAGCGAAGTGGCTCAAGCTGCCGAAGCGAACGCCGTCGTTCCGGGATTACTACAACACCAGCAAGCTCTGGCCCAAGGCCAGCCTCAAACGCCTCAACGCCGCGCTCGGAAAGACGGAGAGCTGACCGTTTGCGTCCGCTCAATCGTCAACCCAGGATGCTGAGCGCCGTTGTCTCAGGGAAAATCTGATCGAGAACAGTGGTTTGCGCTCAGGAAGATCATCCAAGGACAATGGTCTGATCCGAGCCAGCTCGAGCGTGTAAGAGTTCGATCATGAGCATGAGCACGAGCATGAGCCTGACGTTTCCATTCATAATTCGCGATTTTTCTATCGCATCACTCCACAACTCCTCACTCCATCCCTCCGCCTTCCCCGATCTCTGTTTTGACATAAGGGTCACGCAAGGAGTAAAGGAGTAAGAATGATTCCGCTAACTGCCTTGTGGCTTCCCATTCTGCTTTCGGCCGTGATTGTCTTTTTCGCCAGCTTCATCATGCACATGGTGCTCTCTTACCACAAAAGTGATTACCGCAGACTGCCAGATGAAGACCGTGTTACCGACGCGATGCGAGGTGCCGGCGTGACACCGGGGCCCGCTTATTTCTTTCCGTATTTTTCGTTCAAGGAGATGAAATCTGCGCCCGCGATCGAGAAAATGAAACGCGGACCGGTAGGATTGTTGACTATGCTGCCCAACGGGCCGCCTGCGATGGGAAAGAATATGGTCCAATGGTTTTTGTATTGTGTAGTGATCAGCATCTTTGCCGCTTACCTGTCCGGCCGTTTGCTGGCGCCTGGCACCGCTTTCTTGCAAGTATTCCGCGTGGTTGGTACCGTCGCTTGGTTAGGATACGGTGCAGCCCACGCCCAGGAATCGATTTGGAGCGGCCGAAGCTGGGCGGTCACGTTGAAGCATCTTTTCGATAGCGTGATTTACGCGGTGCTGACAGCGGGAATATTCGGTTGGCTGTGGCCGAAATCGCTTTAGCTACTTCTCGCCTTTGCGCTGCAGTTCGAGTGTGGCGCAGTTGCTTCTTGGCCGTCCGCAGCCCGATGAGATGCGTTCCATTTTCGCCGGCCTCGACCTAGGAGGCGACTTTTGGGATCTGCAGTCGGATACTTTCGGTTAACCGATTTGGCCCGAGGCGCCGCACGGTTTTGATGTTCTCAAGGACGGCGCGCGCGCCGATGAGCGCGAGCTGTGCGAGTTTGCGCGCGCGAACCTCGCGTACTTCAAAGCGCCGCACAGTGTGACGTTCGTCAAAGAACTACCGAAAACTGCGACCGGCAAAATCCATAAATATGTTTTGCGAGCGCAACGGCCTGCGATCGCTCCCCAGTGAGTTGGTCTAACTCTCGACTACCTGTCGCGCCGTCTTGTCGAGCCGTAGCTTCAGCGAAGGTTGAAGCCTCGGCGAACGCGGAACGATTCGCGGAACACGTCAGCGACAGCAGAAATGTTAAAGGTTTAGATCGATTACTTTCTGGCTCGTCTGTGTCGCCTAATCCGCGCGTTAGGCGGTGGGGTTTTTGCGATTGATTCCCTGCTGCAAATATGCGGTTTGACATCTCTCACAGCAAACGACCTATAAAGTGATTACTTTTATCAGGAGGTTCAGATATGTAACACGCGAACCGCTCGCCGAGGCGAGCGAAGCTGACGGCGATCGTACGACTAAAGTCCTATTCACCGCGAGTGAGAGTCACTCTATGCTGAGCTTGGCGGTGTTGCCCACTGCCATTGTCATCACATACCAACAATCAATTAGAAATCTAAAATTATGCGCTTGAAAATACGAACTATACTTTGTTGCACAGCGATCTTTTCCGCTGTCAGCTTTTTCACAATCACGTTTGCCGAGACAAATCCATTTCAAAGGCTCAGGTGGCTGACCGAATCCGCAAAGTGGAAAACGGCGTGGATGATTTCGAGAAGTATCTGACCAGCCGCGGCGAAAACGCCAAGGATCAGGCCGGATCGGCGAAGAGCAGCGGAGCAGCAAAGCGCGGCCAGGGTGCAAACTCCGCAAACAAAGAAGCCGGGAAGGAAAAAGCCAGCCAAGGAAAAGACGACCTTCAGAATGCCATGGACGATCTGAATCGCACCACAAACCGTCTGCGGCGCAAGTTCGATGAAACGGCGAATTATCTGGAGACGAAAGTGCAAATGGAGCAGGTCATGGACAGCGCGCGCCGCGTTAATCAGGTGGTGGGGAAGGGGAGTAATGACGGCCAGGCACAAAGCCTCTGGACGGCTTTGCGCGCGAGTATCAATGACCTGGCGCGCTGCTACAACCTGACCCCCATGGCATAGGGAAGGCCATACGGTCCCGGGTTACGGTCCATTTAGGTATTGTGAGCCGCTTGCCCGGTAACGGGACTCGTCCCAGTGGAGACTGCGACACGGAAACGCTTGCCATCGCTCCGCAGTGAGTGACTTCCACATTGGCCGTTGGACGTTGGGCTTCGACGTTTTCCGGCCTTGCCCGTCACTCGCTTGTCGCGCCGCCCGTTCGCGAATGCTTTCGGAGTTTAGATTTGACCCTCCTGCTGCTCTCCCATACGGTCTATTCCGCATCGACACCAATCTGGTCGTAGACGTCGTTGATCACCGTAAGCCCTAGTTTGCTGCTGGGTGGCCGTTCCAGGGCTCTCATTAATTCATAAGCGTCTAGTCGTAGCTCTTCTCGCTGCGGAACCACATTTGGTTGCGGGTTCCGCCGACTTTGTATACCTGCAAGGAACTAATTGTTGTGTGAACGGCGCCCAGACGTGGGGAACGGTTCCTTCACTGAGCGTGGTTTCCTACAACGAGATGAAGCAGCTCGCAAAAAACACCTCTGTCGCCCAGCTCGGTTCGCGCGAACACGGAATTGACTATCGGTCCGACTCGAGGGAACCTCTTCAAAAAACCTCCGGGTTATCGCCTAATATTTTACTCACAATTCTGACTACTTCGCAACCAAATCTAAACTGCAAAGATGTTCTTAAAACTTAAATCATCTGTCCTATCTAGCGTCTGCTCGGTTGTGCTCATTGGAATTGAGGCGGCCGCATCTGCAGCCGAGAATCCTGCTGCCCCGCTAAAGGTTGCAAAAGTTAGCGGTTATCCGGTTCCCGAGCAAAAGGAAGGTGAACAAGCCATTCTTGAAGTTGGTCTAGGCGATCGAATCGCGGTGACTGTTACCAACTTGAATCAGCATGAAAAAGATGCAGCGCCACCACTGTCAAAGTTGATCCTCTATTTGGACGGTTATCCGTTGAAGGGTCTAAATCCGCTTACCGTGAACGCGCCGAAAGATTTACTGGTATTTAAGCTCGAGCGCGGCAGCGCTGAGAATTGGAGTATTCTCCTCGGGCGACCCCACTCTTATGTCAGGGATGTCCGGGTAGGTATTGGCACTGACAATACAGAGTTTGATCACGACGATGCAGTACCCATCGATCAAGCGCAAATAAATCTCAGAATCTTTTACCCCAACTGGTTGATTGGGTGCTCGCTCGGATTTCTCGCGTTGCTGGGTCTTTTTTTATGGCTTGCAAACTCGAGCGATATTGTGCGCGACTCCAGCCCCCCTGAACCGCCAGCCGGAAAACGCCGACCTTATAGCTTGGGACGCTGTCAGATGGCAGTCTGGTTCTTTATCGTGATTGGCTCGTTCGTTTTCATTTGGTTGATAACAGGCGATACAAACACAATTACGGAACAGGCATTGGTGCTCATCGGTATAGGAACTGGAACAGCGCTTGGCGCCGCCGCGATTGATTCTAACAAATATGGATCTACGAACACCGAGTTGGCTGAGCTACGACCTCAAGGAGCGAAACTTGAGGCAGTTGTCACGGAGCTAACGGCGAAGGTGCAAAGGCTGAGCGACGCGATCGGCGCGATCCCGTCACCAGCGGCTGCTACACCTGCTCAAGTTCAAGAACTGAGCGATGCGAAGGTCGCATTGAAGGAAAACGAGGTGCAACTGCAAGTGGTAAGAGACAAGATCGCCAAATCGGAGACTGGATTAAGCGCTCCGGTTTCTACAGGATTGATCCTAGATCTCTTAACGGACGCGGAGGGGATTGCGTTTCACCGCTTCCAGATTGTTGTTTGGACGCTCATCATGGTATTTTTATTTTGCGTTGGAGTGTACCAGGCTTTGAAGATGCCAGAATTCAGCTCCACGATGCTTGCGCTTATGGGTATTAGTGCCGGGACCTACCTAGGATTTAAGATTCCAGAAAAGCAGTGATCCCGTTACGAACTCTCCGCTTGCGACCGCTTGAGCACATCGACAACCACAAACGGTGCGTAAAGAAGCGCGAAAAAGAGCAATGCGAGGACTTCGGCGAAGCTGGCTGTGCTTTCGGAGATGGGCTCGACGCGGTTGCCGATGAAATAGTCGTCGAGAAAACCCAAAGGGCATTCTCGCAACACTCTCTAAAAGTTCATTTCAACCTGCTGATCGGAATCAATACGTAGGAACTCGGTGAATTCCCGCCATCATCGCTGATGAGCAGCAGAGAGCGGTCTCCCTCGCAGGATCCGATGAAAGAAAGCCTGCTGCCGATTTTGCAACGTTATCGCGTTTGCCGATTTCTAATTTCGACGGATGGAATGGAGCGGAACCGGACGGAAAAAGAACTTTGTTGACTGAAATGTCAGTGTTAGATGCGACCCCACCGGACCCCTCGCAAAGATCATTCTTGCAAGAGGTCATCGATGTTCACGTCATGCCGCGCGTACGCTTCTCTCCGATATTCAGCTAGTTCTCGAAATTTGCTCATCAAGTAGCTACCGTTTTTCTCAAGGGTAAGAGTATTTGTTTCATGATCGATATGATGTTCAAGATGATACGAAGCAGCATTGCCGCTAACTAGATGTATCGGTGTAAGACCCAGTCGATATAGCCGAAAGGAAAAATCAATATCTTCTTCGCCCCAACCAACAAAGTTTTCATCCCAGTAACCGATGTCAGAAACGTGTTCGTTTCTAACGCTTAAATTATTACTCGCACACCACTCCCATTTGTCATAATAGGCCGCCTGGTACGCTTTCTTTCCGACGAAATCCGGGGAAGGGGTAATGTATGAGCACAAGGTTTCTCGCAGAATTTGCTGCTTTTTAACTTCAGCCAAACATGACTCCATCCCCTTTGTCTGCTGCGCAGCAGAAATACTGTATCGCTGTCCTCGTATATAGATCCGCTGTAGCGCAGCATGATAGTGTTTGATTTCTTCGATATATCCGGGGCTAAGTAGCATGTCGCCATCTAAATAAAGAATGATGATCCGTATCAAAGCTTTGGTGCCGAGATTTCTTGCGTGGCTTCTCCTGCCAAATTCCTCTGGTCGCTTTCGCGGGTCAGGGAGCTTCGTATAAACGGCCCCAAAACGCCGACAAAGATATCTTAATCTAACTTCCTCAGACGGATTTGAATTATCATCAACCGCTACCACCATTTCCGGTTTCACGGTTTGATAATCCAGCGACTTAAGGACTCCGTTTAGCTGCCAGGAGTTGTTATGGCAGGGAACTACGACTCCCAGCGAAGACCGCTTACGAGAAGCGTATTTCACTCTTTGAGAATTGACTGTACGTCGCACAATGCTTCTTTTATTTAGAACGTCATAGTAGCGCGAATTAGGAGAATCACAGCCTACGAGACTCAGCACACAACTTCGCTCAGCTTTCGTTCGCAGGCGGGGCGCCGACAGGCTTCTGCATGCTTTGCACTATTTCATCTACCAACTAATCTCGACTGCGCATGATCCAGATGGTAAAGGCCATGGCGGCGACACTCACTATCAAGAGTACAGAGCTCGCCTTTCCACTCCGCAGGTTTCGGCCAACCGATACTTAGCCTCTTGAGCAGATATAGACCGATGGCCAGAAACTCGCTGCCCAAGAGAATCCCACGCGTCGCAAGTTTGTGGAGTGCGCCAATTTCTCTGCTGGCCGTTCCGGAGACTATGCTGCGGTGCTCCCAGCCCCCGCCCTGCCCGATTAGTTGTTTTTCGATTCGGTATCTTATGTAGATTCCGAGTTGCGCAATTTGGATGTCGTTGTAAGTCCATGCGGCGGCCAAAAAGAGCACCAACATGGGATACGCTAACAGAGCGCTCGGCGAATCCTTGAGACCGACGGCTGCCAGCGCGCCTAAAGCAACAAGCGCTATCGAGATGAGTTGGTGCTGGAACTCCGAGCGTTTTAATATCTCGCCTCGAGTTCTTCATATTCCGCCAGAAGGAAATCATATGGGGTATTGCTCATAGGTTTACTCTCCGGTGAGATTAGTGTAGTTTGTAAGATAACTTACGGCTTCGCGGTAAAGATATATTGCCAAAAGGGTATAACCTGATCGCTGCGGCCCAGAAGCTAAGATTGTCGTCGTCTGGATTGAAGCTGTCGGTCTTCCAGCCTGCAATTCCTCGGCCTTCATTCAGTCCGATTTCGAGCGCCGGAGCTTTGGTTTTCCAACTCGAACTTCCGGCTCTCAGGGCGAACGCGCGACCGACCGCTGGCGGGTGAATGATCCATCCACGAATGGGAATCTGAAAAGACTGCGAGTCAACCTGAGCTGAGGCGGCGTCCCAGCGGTCCGCCGAAATGTGCATCGACGATAGGGCAACTGGCTTGAAGGCCTCGCCTGGACGGCGGTCCAGGTTTGCTTTGCCGTGAACCTGGATCATAACTGCGCCTGAAATCAGGTTCGGCGCAGGTGGAGTTAGTCGAATTTGACCCCGGACTTGCAGGCCGGAGATCGACCCCGTGAACAGGATTACAAGATCTACGCCTTCGCTTCGCCAGGCGACGGTGATTGGCGCTCCTTGATAGTATTTCCCGGCTTCCCAAAAGGAAGGAAGGAGGATAATCGAGGTTCCCCACCCAGATCCTGGCCCATAATTTAGTCGCAAGTAACTGCTGTCGGTATGAAGGGCAGCATATTGCGGAAAATCGGATCCAGAGCCGTAGCCCGCTTCGACGATATTCCCTCTTTGAGTGACACTCCATGTGTGGACCGTTAGGGCGTCTGATGCATGCGAAGGATTCTGACTATTGCAAGGCTCTGGTATTGTAGCTAGACGTGCTGACATGGGTCTTCGTCTGTTTTTTCTTATGCTCTGCTGAGCAGGATCAGTCGCAATGACGGCCATAGTAAAATAGATAAAGCCACACCCGTTTGTTGCCCTTCTTCTGTGGACGCAGACGCAGAATGAAGCAGAGACAAGAAGAAACGTTCAGGGATGTGAGCACAGTTCGCATTCGGTTTATGTTGACAGTCTATCGCAAAATTGACAAGCGCGCAGAGAATGCACTCGCGGAAATCATTTCAGCTTGAGGAAAAGTTCGAGCAACGAGTACATCAAAGGCGCCACTGACTTTGAGCTACCTGTTCGCGACAACGTGGGCCGATCGGATTTCAGACTGGTTTTTGCCGATTTCACACCGGGCCGATCCAGATCACGTGTTGAATCTCAGATACCCAGTAGCTAATTGGTCTTATGACAGTATCCAGCATCCGCTCGCCTCTTGAATTTCGCGTTCTCGACATTAATGGTATTGCGTTAAACGTCGTTCTTGCCGGGCCTGCAAGCGGTAAACCTTTAATACTCCTCCACGGTTTTCCCGAATTCTGGTTCGCCTGGCGACTCCAAGTTGATCACTTCGTCTCTTCCGGATATCGCGTCATCATACCAGACCAACGAGGTTACAACTTAAGTGACAAACCTTCAGGCATTGCTAGCTATTCCATTGACATGCTCGCTAGAGATGTGGTCTGCGTTTTGGATACTGTGGTAGGTTCAAAAGCTTTCGTCGTCGGGCACGACTGGGGGGCTGCTGTTACCTGGTACTTGGCTGCCCGATATTCGGATCGGGTTAGCCGCACCGCGATTTTGAGCGTCCCTCACCCCCGCGTGTTCATAAAGAACCTCATCACAAACACCGCGCAACTGCGGAGGAGCTGGTATATATTCTTTTTTCAGCTTCCTTGGCTACCCGAATTCATCCTACGTAGGCGAGACTGGGCGCTGCTGATCCGGGTGCTGCGGGATACTTCACCTCCTGGGGTCTTTTCCGATCCTGAGCTCGAGCAGTATAAGGAGTCGTGGGCCAGGAAGGGCGCGCTGACAGCTATGCTTAACTGGTATCGAGCGGCCGTATTGCGTCCGTCGAAGTTCGCGTTGGATTGCGAAGCTTCGCGAGTGAAAGTGCCGACGCTCCTGATTTGGGGAAAAAACGATCAGTTCGTGGGTGAAACAATGGCCAGAGAAAGTCTTCAGTACTGTGATGATGGACACCTTGAAGTCTTCGAGACTGCCACGCATTGGGTCCAACACGAAGAGCCCGCACGGGTTAATACCTTGCTATCCCAATTCTTTGCCTAGCTCTGCATGCCCAAGGAAGTGGTGGCTCGGTCGCCATGTCTACGCGACTACCTGGATTGGCTGCCGAGCATCCAGCAGCATTAGAGAGATCACGCCATGAGGCACAGCATTTCATTGAGTATCGGACTTGCGCGGCCTAAGCATGCGCTGCGGCGAACAGGCGCTAAGCGTTTCAGTTTGATGAGTCACTGGTTTTACAGCATGATTGGGTTCGGCAGAGCGGCACAAATTCAAGAAGAAAACGAAAATGTGGTTTGATCTGATTCTTGCCGCCGCGTTAATGGTCTTGTACCTGGCCTTCTGGGCCTGGCATTCTCAAGGCGCGGGCAAGCTCACTCAAGCGGAGATCGATCAATACCTGGCGATCATCGAAAAACTACCGCTGCCTGAGAAGGGCGTTCAGGCGTTCATTGCCCGTCTCCGCCCATGGGCCGAGGCGGACGATGGCAAGCCGGTCTACATGTTCAACCTCATCCATTTCTTCCCCCGGGTGCAGACGTTTCCCGGCGCGCCGCAGTTCAAGGGAACGTCCGAACAGGCCAACGCACACTATGAAAAGAACCTCATATGGCTGTGGTTGAGTCACGCGTCCTATCCGACGTTCATCGGAGTTCCCCAAGCCAGAAACCTGATCAATATGCAACCGGAGAGAACCTGGGGCAATATGACTGTCGTGCGCTATCCCAGCCGGCGCACGTTCTTGAAACTGATTTCCCACCCCAGCTATGCGCCCCTCGCTCCTTACAAGTTCATGGCCATGGAGCTTGACTTAGTGCCGGTTTCGAGCGGCACGATCGTCCCCGACCTTCGCTGGTTGGTGGGCGGCGGATTTGCAATCGCTTTCCTGCTGGTCGGGTGGCTACGCGCCGCCCTGTTAGGGTGACCAGCCACACTTCGTGAGATGTCTGTTGCGGACACTTCTTACTTCTTAACTCTTCCTTCCTACTTCTTACTTTTCCTCCGACCGGCCTGCGATCGCCCTGCAGTGAGTGACTTCGACATTGGGCGTTGGACGTTGGGCGTTCGGCGTTTTTTCCGGCCCTGCCGAATCAACGGTGCCTTCGATAAGATCTGCGCGGCGGACGGTTGTTCGATGAAGCATTCCGGAAACGCCACCCGATCTGGCCGTGCGGGGCATCGCCGCTTCCACGCGAAGAATTTCCTGGTAGTCGCGACTCAATCTTTCGTTGCGGGACTCGCGCTCCCCGCCCCCGCTCGTCGCGTGGCGGCGCAGCCTGATTGTAATCGAAACCTTCCGCCTTTTTCCGGACGATCCCGCGGCCGATGAAACGCTCGAGCGAACGCAACGGCCCCTGATCTTCCGGCGTAATAAAGCTGATCGCATCACCGATGGCGTGTGCGCGGCCGGTGCGTCCGATGCGATGGACATAATCCTCCGAGTGCATCGGGAAATCGTAATTCACCACATGCGAGATCCCATCCACATCAATGCCTCGCGCCGCGATGTCCGTAGCCACCAGCACTCGCACCGCGCCCGATTTGAAATCCTTCAGCGCACGGAGCCTCTGGTTCTGCGAGCGATTGGAATGGATGGTTCCCGTTTTGATTCCGCTGCTTTCGAGACGGCGAGCGATCCTGTCGGCGCCGCGCTTGGTCCGGGCAAAAACAAGAACAGTGTCGAACTGTTGATCGCCCAGGAGATGAAGCAGTAACGCAGACTTCAAGTGCGGGGGAACTTCGTAGGCAAACTGCGTCACCGTCTCGGCCGGGTTCGCGCGCCGGCCAATCTGCACCATCCTGGGCGACTGTTGGAACTGGTGGGTTAATTGCTCGATTTCGCGTGAAAGCGAGGCGGAGAACATGAGCGTCTGCCGTTTTTGCGGCAATGCTTTCACGATCCGGCGAATCGGCGGAAGAAAACCCATGTCGAGCATTCGATCGGCCTCGTCGAGCACGAGAAACTCGATGCCAGAAAGGTTGGCTACTCGTTGGTCCATCAGATCGATCAACCGCCCCGGTGTGGCTACGACGAGATCGACACCGGAACGCAACGCCTCGATCTGCGGACGTTCACTCACGCCGCCGAAAACCGTGGCCATGCGCAACGGAACGTGTTTCGCGTAAGCGCGAACGTTCTCCTCGATCTGCACCACCAGCTCGCGAGTCGGCGCGACCACCAGCGCGCGCGGGCCGCGGTCCGAGCTCTCCGCGGCGAGTCTTCGACCGGACTGGCGATTGCGAGCTGCGTTGTATGCCGGCGTCACTGTCTGTTTCGATTCTGCGAGCTTCATTAGAATCGGCAGAACGAAAGCAGCCGTTTTTCCCGTGCCCGTCTGCGCAATCCCGATCACATCGTGTCCCGCGAGAATGAGCGGGATCGCCGCGATCTGAATCGGGGTCGGCTCGGTGTAACCCGAATCCCGAACCGCCTGAAGAATTTGTGCCGAAAGATTGAGTGCGCGGAATGACATAAGCAACGGTACCATCGTCTGTAAAAGAACTTTAACAAAAGCTAACGAAGTCTTAGAAACAGTTTCGCTATCTTTGTTTCCTTCTGTTCATCATTCATCCGTCTTCGCTATCAACAATCAACCATCAACCGTCCACTCTCTGCTCAGGCACCTGCTCTTCTCACACTCGACACTTCCCGTGAACATTTTGAGAGCGCAACGGCCTGCGATCGCTCCGCAGTGTGTCGATGTTTTCACCCACCTTCGATCCAACCGGCTTTGCTGAGTTTGTCAGTGCTCAATCGTGAGCCTTGATTGGGCCTTCGATAATCTCGGGTTTTTGAATGAGAAATTTAGACAGATGCTCTTTTACGTAGTCCGCAGCCAGACGCACCGACTCATCAGCACCAGCTTTGTCCTTAAACACGCTGAGGGACGGACCCTCGCCCTTGCCAGTATCAAGCCAATAGTAACGGACAAACCCATTCGCATTCTTAACAATCGGTACAATTCCTCGCGTATCCGGCGGTCAATCTCTACACCGTCCTTTGGATTAAAGTGATAATGACGAATAACGGCGAACATGATGCATCTCCTTCGCCTAACTTTCGATTTCAACTTTCTTCTGCGAAGACGATCTGTGTGTCGCCTTTCGCGTCAAGCTCGAATCGGCCATGCGAATTCCAAAAACGCAGTCAATTTTTCATCTGCGCCCACGACGCAACGCGTTCTATCGCGATACGCGTCAACCTACGGAACCAGAAAAAACTTTCCTGTGTATGGATCTTTCACGACGGACCCGGACGCAAAACCAGTGACATCGATATACTTGTCCTCTTCCGGCAGATAAGGACTCGAGACCATACCTTTCCGGCCTGGGACCGGAATTCCATAGGGCAAACCAGCTTTTGCTTTTTCTATATCCGCGGCTGAAACAGGCCGCGCACTGCCAGTAGGCTCTTCTTCTTTGGGAGGGTGTGATGGTTGTCCGACTGCGGGCGGCGTTGTGGCAGCCGCAGGTGCTGCTCGCGAAGTGGATCGCCGCGTGGCTTGCGGCGTGTTCGCAGGCTGAGGGCGCGTCGACTGAGGCGGAGGTGGAGGCGAAGGCTGGGACTGTAAAGGCTTGGAAATCGTGTGACCAACTTTCTTGAAGAAGTCTCCCACCGGCCCAGCGTTTACAAAGGATCCGCTCAAGAACAAAAGCGCGATCACCAGCAACAATAAGCGGTCCATTTTCATCGTCGACAACGCAAAGAATCGTCTCGTTTATTTCTAAGACTCAAAGAAAAGAAATTTTTTCTGGCGATACACGGGTGGCACCGCTGAGAACCCAGCCCAAACTCCAACCCCGCTTCTTGACATTGTCAGGGCGCGGCCGTCACACAATTGTAACTTCGAACTACTCCTAAGACAGCGAAACGCTTTCTGCCGCTGCCTAACGTTCGAACTGATTCCAACCACGGCTACAGCCGATCGAGCCAGTGTTATGTAACCGGTATGCCTTTACAATCGTTGAGTTCAAAATGGCACGCCGCAAAGGCGCGACGAGGGAGCATGTTCCTTTGCCACCTGCGACCGAGAAGCAACGCCG
>CAVUGV010000032.1:0-24826 GCA_963741065.1 uncultured Verrucomicrobiae bacterium
CGCAGGTGGGCGCCACCATCGTGCATCGGGCATTGGTCGATCTCTTTCGCAAGCGCGGCGTGAAAGTTGTGCGCACTTATCAGTTAAACACCGGCGGCAACACCGATTTCCTGAACATGCTGAATCGCACCAGGCTGGCGTCGAAGAAAACTTCCAAGACGGAGGCAGTGCAGTCCGTGATGGGCGATCGCCTGGCGGACGAAAACATCCATATCGGCCCGAGCGATTATGTGCCATGGCAACTCGACAACAAGATTGCGTTCATTCGCGTGGAAGGCCGCCTCTTTGGCGATGTGCCGATGGAAATTGACTTGAAACTATCAGTCGAAGATTCGCCCAACTCAGCCGGCGTAGCGATCGACGCGATCCGCTGCTGCAAGGTTGCGCTCGACCGCGGCATCGGCGGCGTGTTGCATTCCCCTTCGGCCTATTTTTCCAAGCATCCGCCCGTGCAAATGACCGACGACGAAGCGTTTCGCTGCGTCGAGCAATTCATCCGCGGCGACCGGGAGAGCTAGTCAGTGCGAGCGTAACGAGGTACCCTGACCGCTTTTGGTTCGTGGTTTCGTTCTGCCGTCAAAAGCCATCGGCCGCATCCGGCCGAATTTCATTTTCCAGTTGCGTGGGCGGAAGTTGTTCCAGCCGGCGCCATTCCATTTGCAGTTCCTCGGCGGAATAAAGCAGCAAACGGCCAAGCGCAGTCGAGAACAAGCCGGCTTCTACTTCGAGGCCGGTAATCTCCGTGACCGCCTTCCAATAAGCGGCTAACTGTGGCCGGTAAGTTTCGCGAAAGATTTCGACGTCGCTTGGGGAAACATCGTTCGTTTTCCAATCAAGCAGAAGACACCTGCCAGCTTTGCGGTTAATCATGATCGAATCGATCAAGCCTTCGAGCACGCTGCGATCGTTTCTGCGCCACGAAAATGGAAATTCCGCGTGAAACAACGTTTCATCGCTCGCAAGAAAACGAGCGATCGTGGCGTCGCTGAACAAATTCCGGCGCGTGGCGTTCCAGTCTTTTACCGCGGCTTTCGCGTCGGGAGAAATCGGCAATTCTTTTTCGAATAACTTTTGTGCGGAATCGATTCCACCTTTCCAATCCAGACGTTGGAAAAATTTGTGCCACCAGCGGCCGTAGAGGGTGGCCAGAGTATCGAGCCGCGAGCGCGTTCGCACGCTCTGCCGGAACTTCCGAATCGAGAGCGCTTGGCGTGATCTTTCGCACGAATTCCGAAGCGCGTTTCGCAGCGCGCTTGAGTTCGTCGTTGAGTTAACGGCTCGATTTCAGAGCCGTTTTTCTGTGACGCATGCTCTACGATCGGCGAAGATTCAGGGACTTCATCGATCGTGCTGGTGTGTTGATCGAATTCGCCTGAGTAAAAATCCTTGTCGCGAATCAGTCGCCGAAGTTGTGCTGTCTTCAGCAGTTTGCCCTCGCTACTGGAGAAGATTTCCTGATCGAGCACAACTACGAGCGTGTGGCGCGCCCGTGTTGTTGCGACATAGAGAAGGCGCTCAAGTTGCTGTTGTTCCGCGCGCTCGATCGCGTCTTTCAGATCCTTCGATTTGTCTTGGTTGCCAAACGCGATAATCAGTTCGCCATCCGCGGGCGATTTTACAAAATGCGGATAACGCGGCGATGGCGGCCGCAGATCGCGCGCGAGGAATGGCACGATCACCGCCTGCCATTCAGACCCTTTTGCCTTATACGAAGTGATGAGTTGAATCGCGTTGTCGTCAGCGGAAAAACGGACGGCGCGTGGCGATGCGAAATCGTTGCGTAACTGTTCGGCGAACCCGGGTAGGATCATTCCGTTCGCTTCTGCTTCCGCCGCTTGTACGATCAAGGCATCCAGTTCGCGCGCGAGATCGCCAAACTCCGTCGCAGGCAATAGCAGCAAACGCTCGCGCAATTGCGTTTGCTCAATGATCAAAGTAACGGCGTCAAATAACGCCAGACCTTCCGCGCGTTGGCGAATTTCTGCGAGCGTATGCAAAACCGATGAAATTCTTCCGGTTGCCGACGCAATCTCGTCGATGCGAAATCTCGCCTTCTGCCCTTCGGAAAAGACGGCAAGATCGTGATCGGACGCGCCGAAAATATCGCGCAGGACGCCGACGATTTCGTAGGCATTGAGCGGGTCGGTCATGATCGTAAGAAGCGCGGTCAGCCACGCATAAGCCGGGCTGTCGCCTTTGACATCATGTTCAGATTGGATCGCCACCGGTAAACCGACGCGGCGTAACGCTGCGGCCGTCGTTTGCAGCCAGGCTTTGCGCGGACAAAGAATTGCCACCTCCCGCCACGAATCGGCCGAAAGTTTTTTCAGTCCCGCGTCCTTGATCCAGCGTGCAAGATACTCCGCTTCGATACGTGCCTTTTGGTAGTCCTTGAGCTTTTTTCCTTCCGGCAACAGTTCTTTCGCGAGCGGCACGCGAATGACTTTCCCTGGAAGAATGTTCGGCCGCGGTTGCAATTCGACGAAGCGCACCTGTCCGTCCTTGTTATTCAAAATCTCGCGGAAAGTTTCGTTCACGAAATCGAGCTGCTTCTGGTCCAGCCGAAATGTGACGGCGAATTCCAGGCTCTCACCGTTCTTGTCGGAAATGAGCGCTTCATGAACTGCTCGGTAATAATTCAAGTCCGCCCGCTGCCAGTAAATCGATTGCTGGAAATCGCCGACCATGCAGAAGTGCCCCGGCCGCGGACCTAAATGTCGATCTTGCAACCAAAGGCCCTTCGCTTCCGGCGGGCGCGTCACTTCCAGCAGCACCGAAAATTGCAGCGGCTCGGTGTCCTGTGCCTCGTCGAGGATGACACGAAAACTTTCTTCGCGAATTCTCTGCGCGGCGACCGGATGTTGCAGCAACTCTTCCGCGAGCGCGATTTGATCGTCGTAAGTGACGAGTCCGTGATCGAGTCGAAAATTGAGATAATCACGCTGCACCTCTGCCGCGACGCACGTGGCGGCGGCGCAGATCCATTTTCGCAGAGGCGCAAATTTTTCTTGCCAGAGCTGAGTAAACCTGGCGTTTGCCGCCGTGAAACAAACCGGCCAGCGCAGATATTCCCAATCGCCGGCGAAACGCCTTTCCCATTCGCGCAATTCCGCCTGCGATTTGGCGATATTGTCGTGGCCTTTCGCTTGATCGATCTGTTGAGTAGATCTCAGCGAAATCGAGCGGCGGACATGGTGACAACCCTGGCACCTGCAAAACAGCCGAGCGCGCGCGTCGGGCCAGCTCCATGAGGTCGCGCGCCTGCACGAAACGCAGAAGCATCGCCCGGTCCTTTTCGCCTAACGACCTGCCAATTCGAGTTTGGTTTTGCGCAAACTCCTGCCACAGGTCGTCGTCGTCTTCGACTAACTCGAGCGGCGCAGGCAAACCAAGATAATGACCGAAATCGGTCAGGAGTTTCATGCAGAACGAATGGATTGTGCCGAAGAAGGCGCGGTTGAACGCAGTCTGCACTTCCTGTCGCAAATTTTCCTCGAGCAGAGCTTGCCGGGTGCGCTGTTGCATTTCGTCCGCCGCACGATTGGTGAAGGTGACGACGACCAGACGCGGCAAAATTTCCGCGGCGTTCGGCGAACGCGCGATCGACAAAATGCGTTCGATGATCCCAGTGGTTTTGCCGGAACCCGCCGATGCGACTACAGAAAAATTGCGGTCCAACTCGCGTGGCAAAACGAGCGCGCACGGACTCGTCGCGCGGCTTCACCATATTTCCCACTCCTCTTTCTCAAGGACGAGCGCGGGATGCGTCAGCGCCCATTTATCTTCCAAAATGTCGTTGTCGATTGGCAACGTCGCGAGCGGGTACGGCTCGCTGTAACCGAATGCCGGACGGATTTCACCTTTCATTCCGAAAATTCCGGTGCGCTGCATTTCCGCGAGATCGGCAAAGACGTCAGTATGGGGTGCGAGATCGTCCACTGACAATTGTGGCGCTACGTTTTTCACCTTCAGCGAAATAATGCTCACGCTCACTTCGTCGGCGCCGAGTTCGCGCATGGCTAGCGCGTAAAGACCTAGCTGCAAGCTTGTGCCTTTGACCAGATTGTCATGCAGATCGGAGGTCTTCAGTTCCCTGTCCGAACCGGTTTTATAATCGACAATCCAAATCTTTTGTCCGGCGAAGCTAGCCGCGTCTTTTTGCGCGAGCACCAAATCGATCTGGCCGCGCAGCTGAAGTTCCACGCCATCGGCGATTCTTACCGTATCCTCGCGACCGACGGCCAACTCAGTCGCCATCCAATTCCAATCTTTCGCTGCTCCGATTTTGGCGCCGAGGTGCCGCGCGAGATAGCGCGCGTTCAACCAACCCGAGGTCCACCAATCAGGGACGACTTTGCCTGCCAAGCCGCAAAGGCGCCGAAGTGCCGCACACTGCTCGTCCGCGGCAAAGCGAATGCGCTCGTCGATCTTTGCCAGGGCCGGAAAAGCCGCGAAAATTTTTCCGTCCCGCGTTTCAATAATATTGGCCAGCCAGTGATGCACCCATTGACCCGTTGTCGCGGGCCACGGATTCACGGTGTCCTCCGGTGCTTCGACGTCGAGATAATGTTTCATCCAAATAATCGCTGGTGACGACAGCATTCGTTTGAGATCGGTCACACTCAGCGTCGGCACCGGTCGATACGACCCCTTCGGCCGCAACGCGAAATCATATTCGCCGGCAGGTTGAGAAGAGTCGCGGCGCGCGTTGAACGCGATCAGAGTTTGCTGCACATCCCTCGCTATAGCCGCTGGCTTCGGCAACAGCGCAGTGCCGCGTTGGAGATTTTTCAACGTCGCCTGGGTGAGCGGCGCACGTCGCGTCTTGAAATAAAGCTCGGTGAAACATTCGCTCGGATTCCAGAAGCGTTCCGGCGCATCTTCCTGCACCAGACTGGCCGTGAGCGTCACGCCTTCACTGACCGATTCGAGGAGCGCATTGAATTGCCGCAACGCGATCGCGCGCTGCTCGCCTGGCCCGAGATAGAGCGAATGGTTTTCGTGAATACTCGTGTGGCCCTCGCCCTGGCTTCCCTGGCGCGCGGCGCGCTTGTTGAGCTTTTGCACGCTGTGATTGAAGGCGCGAATCTCTTCGGCGCGTGCAAACTCCGCGCCCGCAGGCGGCGGCCACGCCCCTTCGTTCCAGCCGGCAAGAATCAAGTGCGACCATTCCTGATTTTGCGCGCCCGCCACCGTGAGCAATTGCACGCGAGCATACGGATGGTCGCCTGCGGCTGAGCGGGCGACATCAGAAGTCGCAGCCGTTTCTTCCAGCCAGCGCAAAAAAAGCGTGCGTGAAAATTTGGCATCGAGACGCTGCGACCAATCACGCGCGACGTTGGCGAGCTCGAGCGCGTGTTGCTTCCAGTCGAGATGCACAAGCGCGGCGTGGGTCTGTTCGAGAAATTGCGCGAGCGTCGCGCGCGGCGGGAGAAACGGCAGCGCGCGCAGAGCTTCGGCGGCCGACTGAGATTTGTCGTCCAAGCGCGTCGCACAGAATTCGCGCAGCAGTTCGAGGTCGTCCAGCAACACCTCTTTGTAACTTTCGTGCAGAATTTTTTCGAAAACTTGCCGGCTGATCTTCGGCGATACGACCGTCGGGTCGGGCAACGCATTTAGAAAACGCAGAAAGGAAGTGAGTCGTGGTGCGCGTTGCAATTCGATCCACGCCTGCCACTCCGCTGACTCGAAAATGCCGGGCACAATGTGGGCGAGCCCATCATTATGCGGGATTTCAAGCCGGGCCAGCGAACTCGCGACCAGGCGCGGCAAGGCTCCGCCGCCCGGAAAAATTACAGCCGAGCCGCGTGCATTTCTCATCTGCCAAATAACGAACGCATTGCCGCGTGATCGCTTCCGCTTGTTCGGAAAAGTTTGTGCCGATCAGAAAATCGAAGCGCTTTGCCGTTTGCGCGCCACCGCGCATTTCAATTTCGCTGAAAAGCGAATCGCCGAGCGCGGCGGTCGCTCTCGGCGCGCGTTGGGCTTCGCCACAGACTTCTTCCCAAGAGCCGATCCAACAAAGATCGACATCGGAGAAGTCTTCTCGCGGTTCTTCGAGCACGATTGTCGCGTTTTCTGCCAGTTCGACCGAGGTGCGCAGGAGAAACCACTCTGCCCAATGCGCTCCGTCGAATCCAATGATAAGCACGTGGGAAAATTCTCGCCTGCCACGTGCCGCTTGTTGCAAACGACTTCGATCAGTCTCGCCGTGAAGAACAAAACCGCAGTTTTTCAGCAGTCCGTTAAAGCGCTGAACCACCGGTGCAAATGACGGCAGACCGAGTTCCTCGAATTTCCAACCGGCAGTTTCCAGGCGATCCAACGCGCGCAGTAGTGGCGCTGGCGCCCGAGCAACGGCTTTGGCAGCAAGCGCTTCAGCTTCGTTAGGCCGATTTTCCAATTCGCTAGCCGCAATTGCGAGAAGCAAACGCAGATGTTCAGGCTCAGCCGCCGGAGTCGTATCATCCCGCGTGAGCAACGCACGTAAACTCGACGGTGTCACAAACTGCAAACCGAGATGCGAAGAGCCTTTTGCAATCAAGCGCGCCTTAAGATCGTTGGCCTGTCCTCGCGTGGGAACGACCACTAGCGCAGGCAACTCGCGTTGCCACGCCCCTGGCAAAACCTGATCGAACCAAGGAGCGACCGCATCGTCCCAAGCTTCCTGCAGGGATGGCACAACGAGCAGAACTGGCCGCGACCGTTTCACACGTTACATGGTCCTGCCGAGCATCCTTTTGTCCCCCACGCGTCGCGTAACGCCCTCTCGGTCCAGCCGCTCAAGTAAAGGCACCATGATGCGCCGCGAAGTCTCCAATGCCTGACGCAGGTCGCTCACCGTGGCCGGTCCGTTCTTAGAAATGAATTCGGTAATTCTCGCCCTCATACGCTCGAAGTTTTCGCGCAACAAAACTACGTCTGAGCCAATTTCAATCACTTCACCACTCTCGATCAAAAAGCGGAGAACGTGTTGGGCGCCTGCGCTCGAGTTCGATCTCACGTCGTGGCGGGGGATCGAATGGTTTCTGCAAGAGCGCTTCGCGAATTTTTCCCTCAACTGGTTGAAGTCCGGCCGGCAAAACCGGCTGGTGGGAAGTGCGCGCAATAGCCGAACCTTTGCGAACAAAATCGTCGGCGCACAGCTCTGCAATGAGCGCCTCGAAAACATTTTCCGGTTGATCGCGTAACACAGAACGAAGCTCGCTTAAATCAAGGCCGAGGCGCTCCGGGTTCTGTTTGTGCGCATTGTCAATTAAGGCAATCGCCTGGTTGCGCAGTGTCTGCCAGAATTCGCCATTCGCCGCGATTTCTTCGAAGAGCAGAATTGCATTATCTCGTTGTAGCCGCATTAGCGCTTCGGAGATTTCGCCGGCGCTAAAGTGCGACTTATTCAAGAGCGTTTTTCGCTGCACAAATCCGCGTCGTGCAATTTCGGAACGAACGCAAAGATCAATGTTATCCGGGGCGGTCGCCCGCATCGACAACAGTTTTGAATTCCGTGCATCGCGAAGACCTCTGCCGTCCGGATCAAGCACCACACCGCCGGCGATGGTGTGCTGTTCCGATGCATCGCGAATGACAAAGCGGTCGCCGACGAACGCGACAAGCGGAGATGCAAGTTTCAAATGCGCGATCGTTCTTTGGCCGGGCTCAAGCCCGTTTTTTTCAAGCAAAGTGATCCGTGCGGTCACTCGCGACGTGCCGTGATGAAGATAAACTGAGCTTCCGTTCTTCAGTGGCCGACCAGCCGGCCTGCCCGCCGTAGCCTTGGCGGAGGCGGGTTCGTTGGCCTGAAGTCGCGGCGATTTCTCAACCTGCGCGATGAGAGCCGAAGTCGGGGCAAGATCGCTGACCGTGATCACATCACCGCGCTTTACCTGATCGATCGGCAAATCGGAGAGATTGAGTGCCGTGCGCATACCCGGCTGCGCGGAATCTATTTCGACGCCGTGACTTTGAATGGAGCGGACCCGCGCGCGAAGTTTTTGTGGTTGAACGCTGATGCTCTGGCCACGATGGAGTTGTCCGCCGGTTAAGGTTCCGGTGACCACCGTGCCCACGCCGCGCAGCGTGAATGCGCGATCAACAAACAGGCGCGGCTTACCGAAATCGCGTTGTGTCGGCATGGTTGCGAGCTCCAGTGCGAGCGTCTTCTTCAGATTTTCAATTCCCTCATCGGTGCGCACCGAAGTTGGAATTATTCGCGATTTTGCAAGCACGGTTTCGTGCAGACGATTTCGAATTTGTTCGGTGACGTTCTCAACATTTCCCAAATCGCTTTTCGCGACGGCGATCACAGCTCGTTGCACGCCGAGATAAGTCAAAATCTGCAAATGCTCTTCCGTTTGCGGCATCCAGCCGTCGTCCGCGGCGATAACGAGCAGTGCGAGGTCAATTGAGCCGACGCCTGCGATCATGTTCCGGACGAAATCTTCGTGACCGGGAACATCCACAATGCCGGCGTGAATTTTGTCGCCGCTCGGCGTGGTCAAATTTAATTCGGCAAACCCGAGGTCGATGGTGATCTGTCTCCTCTTTTCCTCCGGCAAACGATCCGGATCCGTTCCCGTAAGCGCTTTCACCAGCGCGCTCTTGCCATGATCGACGTGACCTGCCGTGGCGATAATGAAATGCCGAGTGGTCATTCTGAACGAAGTGAAGGATCTCTCATTGGATGATTGATCACACAACGTACGCAGACGTATTCGAGGCTACGACTGTGAGGTCCCTCCCCAGCTACTTCGATCGGTTCTTTTGCTTGGGATGACTAGTAAAGCGTTGCAAGTAGCTGGGTCGGGATGACGCTGCTGTGATGTATTCAAACACGTTCGGAGCACACGGTACGAATCGCTTCGACGACGATGACGTCCTGGTGCGGGAAAATTGTGCGCAGATCGAGTTTGAATCGGTCGCCCGCAATGTAGCCAATAACCGGCGGATTCCATGCACGCAGCGTTGCAGCAAAATCGGCTAGTGATGAATTTTTAGGAACGATGTCGATCGTGATCGACGACAGATTCGACTTCGGCAGGGTGCCGCCGCCGGCTTTGGCGGTGCTGCGACCGCTGGCGATTTGCAGCCCAGAGCACCTTCTAGACAGCTGATCGCAAATTGCCGCAGCTCGAGCGCGCAATTCGTCCTCTGAAATTTGCTGGAGCGCGAGTGTCGGGATTTCGCCTATTCTTTGATTGAGGTGAAGATCAACCGTCGCTTGCAGCGCAGCGAGACAGAGTTTGTCGCACCGCAGCGCGCGAAACAGCGGTTCGCGTTTCAACGCGGCGATTAGTCGCTTTTTCCCCGCAATGATTCCCGCTTGAGGGCCGCCGAATAATTTGTCGCCGCTAAAACAAACAAGATCGACGCCGCTTTTCAAAACCTCGGCGGGCATCGGCTCATGATCGCCAGTTCCAAATTGTTCCGTTGCAACAATCGCCCCGCTTCCCAAATCCTCGACAAACGGAACGCGCTTCCTGTGCGCCAGAGCGCTGATCTTCTCCGATGACGGTGATTCGACAAAACCGCTCATGAAAAAATTGCTGCGGTGCACTTTCAGAATCAGTCCGGTGTTCGGGCCGATCGCTTCTGCGTAATCATTGAGCGTAGTTTTGTTCGTCGCGCCGACCTCGCGCAGTTCGGCTCCCGTCGCTTCGATGATCTCGCCGATCCGAAATCCGCCACCGATCTGCACCAGCTCCCCGCGTGAGACGATCACTTCAGACTTTGACCGACGCGAACTTGACGGCTTAAAGCCGTCAAGTTTGTCGCCCGCAAAATGGTGTGTGATGAGGACAAGCGCTGCTGCGCAATTGTTAACGATCGTTGCTGATTCCGCCCCGCAGAGTCGCGCGACGGCGTTCTCGACGTAGGTCCCACGATGCCCGCGTCCGCCCGTTGCAAGATCGTATTCAAGATTCGAATAACCTGATCCTATTTCGCCAAGCGCGCTGATCGCGTTAGGAGGAAGCGGCGCGCGCCCAAAATTTGTATGAATGATGATTCCGGTTCCGTTGATGATCGGCTGAAGTCTGCCGGCGCGAAGTTCGTCCAGCGAGCGGCGGACAAGATTCATAATTGATTCAAATTCGGGGACCGACCGCTTTGCGCGAATTTCTGCGAGTTTGCGACGGACAAGATCGACAATAACAGGCCGTGGTAAATCACGATGGCCCAGCGCATCGAGGATCCTGTTGACGGCGGGAATTTGTCGCTGCGCGCGCGATTTTATCCGGTCATGCATATCAATGGACCACGGCGCCGGCGGGGTACGATTTTTCCGATCACCGCTGCGGAGGGTGTGCGTGCCTTTCTCAGGATGCCCAGCACGCTTTCGAGTTTCCCTTCGGCAACGCAAAGGAGTAATCCGCCGCTGGTCTGGGCATCGGTTAAAAGAATTCTGCGTCCGTCATCCGTATCGCTCCAATCCACGGCCACAGTTGTGGCAAAAAGATTTTGACGGCTCCCTTCCGGGACGCAGCCCAGATCGATCAGCTCGCCGATCTCATTGCTGATCATTGGCACGGCGGCTGGGTTAATATCGGCAGAGACGCGACTGGCGCGGCACAACGAAACCAGGTGTCCGATCAATCCGTAGCCGGTGATATCGGTGGCAGCGCGGACAAGGCGCAGCTCAGCAAGCTCAGCGCCAACGGTATTAATCTTCGACATCAGCGCGACCACGTTTTTGCGAAGCGCGTGTGAAGCGATTCCGCGTTTGATCGCCGTCGTGGCGATGCCGGTGCCGAGCGGTTTCGTCAACACGAGCAGATCGCCGGGGCGCGCATTCGCATTCGTCGTGACGTGCCGAACATCGACAACTCCTGTGACGGCGAGCCCATAAATCGGTTCAGGATTACGAATGGAATGGCCGCCAATGATCACGCATCCCACCTCGGCCGCCTTGGCAAGGCCGCCGCGCAAAATCGACGAAATCACTCTTGGCCGAACGAGATCGGTTGGAAATCCGACAATATTTAATGCGGTCAATGGCCGTCCGCCCATGGCGAAAATATCCGAAAGCGAGTTCGCCGCCGCGATCTGTCCGTAAGAAAACGGGTCGTCTACGATCGGCGTGAAAAAATCAACTGTCTGCACAAGGGCGCGATGTCGATCCAGGCGATACACGCCCGCGTCGTCGAAAGTTTTCGAGCTCACGAGCACGTTGCGGTCTAATAATATGGGAAGCTGCGGCAAAACTTGTCGCAGGGCCTGTTGGCTCAATTTGGAAGCTCACCCGGCGCACGATGAAAGCGAAGTCAGTTTACGGATTTGCTCACGCGACATGCGGTTCACCTCCTTTCGAATTGAGAAGAGGAAAACGTCGAACGCTCAACATCCAACGTCCAACGCCCAACTGTCTGAATTGAACGTTGAGAGTTGAGCGTTGAGCGTTGAGCGTTGAAAAGTCCAGGCGGAGAGGATAGGAATCGAACCTACCTCGCCACTTGCGCGGCGACGACGGTTTTGAAGACCGCGAGGGCCACCAGGCACCCTTCACTCTCCCGGAAGAAGAAAACGTCCAACGTTCAACTCCGATGAATCGCGAGCAGGCGTCCAACTTCCAACGCCCAACTTTCTGAATTGAATGTTGAGCGTTGGGTGTTGAGCGTTGTGCGTTGAAAGACCTTAATGCCCAAGACCCGATGGCCTTCGTGCGGCTAAACGCTTCCCGAAATGAAGCGCATGCGTTATTTCCCTTTTTTAATCGCCTTGACGATAGCGTCGAAATCCGGCCAGTCGCCGGTGTCGAGTTTGGAATGGAGCAGTTTGTCATTAGCGCGAATCTCGAAAGCGCCGCCGCTCGAGGGAATCAGCGTTAGCGACTTAATGCGCTCGCCGAGCTCGAGAATTTTGGCCGCCAAACTGACGGCCTTCGGCGTGTAGTTTCAAACGACGCAGTATTCGATCGATACCTCGGTCTTCACGGACTAAGCTCCTTTCTGCACGAAACTAGCGACGTGATCTGAAGCGGTCAAGCTGTGCGGTCATCCTGACCAGACGTGGTGCCATAAAAGTCTGTAACAGGCGGCTCCATCGAGTGCTGATCCAACCCGCGTTCCGCGACTCGGGTGATGACGGAATGCCGCAGAGCTGGACGGCTCACTCGAAGGACTCAGAAGAAGGGATCATTACAGAAATGTAATTTGTATAATCCGTTCGGTTCCCGCAAAATCATCAGCACTAACTGCTTTGCCGAGATCGGTTGAGCAGAAGTGTAGCCGCAGCCCGCTCCACACGGGCTGCGGCATCTCCACTTCACAAGCCGCGGAAACGGCCGCGGCTTTTCTGCCTTGAGGGTGCAAACCCTCAAAGATCTTTTAGAAGGCGAAATTTATTCCGCTACGGAACATTCCGAAATTATTCTGCGGCCCATCGATTACGCCGAAGCTCAAGTCGTTGGTCCAACCGAAGTGCCGCGCGAATCGGAATTCCAGACCGGCTCCGAATTGGCCGAGCAATTTAGTTTCGCTACCGAAGTGATCTGTCTGAGCATGGACTTCGAACGCATCCGGCGGCCCCTGGGTGTGAAGGACATCCCTTTCGCCGCCACCGAAAATCGCACCGACACCAGCCCACGCGTAAGGCGCAAAACGTGTGCAAGGAATCGGATACCGCAATGTAAATGTTCCCAAGACAGTCCCGATCGTATGGTCATGATTGATTTTTTCACGAGTAAAAATCGGGATCGTCGGGTCCTCAAAAATATCGAAACCGTTTTTGCTGGCGTTCAAAACAAAGCCTTCAACACCGACACCAAAGTAGCGGCAGAAGAAATATTTTATGTCGCCGCCAGCGCCCCAGGCGTGATCTCCCCCGATGTATCTATCGTAGGTGCCGAGCACCGGATTGCCTTCACTGGTACTTTGTACGACATCCACCAGCCAAAGGTTGGGATTGTACTCGGTATTGGTGAAAGCATAGGTGCCCCAGAGATTCACATTCCATTCGTGGTCGCCGTACCATTCGGGACAAGGCGCCGGCGCGACCTGCTTCATTTCTTTCCCCGAATCTTTTCCTGAATGGCTATACGCAACGTCGGAGTAATAACGATACCGCGTGGAGACGGGTGCCTCGGCTTCGGCCCTTTCGCCACCGAAGAGCCAGGAAAAGACAACGAACACATCAGCTACCGGTGCACCGCTCGTGCAGCCGAACAAGGGTGAGATGTCGAGGCGAGTTTGCGCTGTCGGCTTCCACGCCACGGTTGGACCGATGACAAAACTGTTCAGGGGATCGCCGCGTGTGTCTTTCGTGGTGACATTCTTGTATTCCATTTCTAACCCGACTTTCAGGCGCTCGTTTGGCAAGAGAACGGGAGTCATGACGGCCTGAGAAAACCCCCATTCGCGGCCACGGTCGCCGGTATTCTCTTTTTCAAAAAACCAGTTCATGGCCCACTCAAAGCGCCCGCCGAACTCCTCGGCGAGGAGCAAACGAAACTCGTACGCATCAGGAACTTTTGGCGGACCGCCCTCTTCTTCCTCCTCCTCTCCTCCTCCCCCTGGAGGCGGTGGAACTTCTTCGTGTCGAATAGTGCCCACGCCGAATTTGTATTCGGCGAAGAGTGTTGGATTGAGCGGAATCTTGTTCCAGTCAGCAAGAGCCCATCGTGCTTCCAGACTTACTGTTTCCGCGCCACCACCACCATTAAATCGTTCGAACTTCGTTTCTGCGGCCACGCCAAAACGATAGGGCAAACCCATTTCGATCTCCTGAGTGAAAAGATGATCGGGCGGCCCATGGCGGAACCCTTGGCCCTCATAAATCTCGCCGAAGAAAAATGCCCATGGTGGCAATACATAGGCTTGCGTTGTGGTGGAGAAACGGCTGCGCGAAATTCCTGGCGGTGCACCGTAGGCACTGGGCACTTCCTCGGCAGTGACGACAACAGCCTCCTCGGTCGTTGTTGTCTGCGCGAGAAGCGAATTGTGGACTGCAGAAAATAGCAAACCCGCGCATACGATTAGCGGGATGCGCTGGCGCAGCTGAACTCCACAAGAAAAGGGCGTCGTTCTCATAGCCGCGCATCATTACAAAATTGTAATGATTAGCAAGCTAAATTTTCAGAAAAAAATTGGCCGCTCCACGCCTATGAAAAGGCGCCAGCACCTGCGTTGCGCTCAGCGCGTCACGCTGAGCAGGAACCGCGAAACAGAATTACTGGGAGATTCGCGCTGCGTCTCTTAGAACGGCTTTGGTCGTGCGCTCAGAGTCTACTTTCCAGTACTGTGCGCGATGACAAAAGTCGATGCAGGCTGCGGGGCATAGCTTTCGGGGTATCCCGGTTCACACCCGAAGCGAACATCCAAGACCGCTGCGTTCGTAGGCAGGTTCGGAACAGTCCAATAAAAATATTGGGCTTTTGGGTCCATCCACGGGCTAATCAGCGTAGTGAATGTCCTGCCGCCGTCCAGCGACAGCCAGACTTCCATCTCGCACGCCCCCAGGTTTATGTTGGGAAGCACTGATCGCCACTCAACCCTGATTATCTGCCCAGGGTAGAGAACTTGGCGAGCCGTCGGCGAAATCAGCCTGGCAGAATATGCGCCGGACGCTGCGCTTGAAGTATTAACCAATTGCGGAACAGCGCTAAGCGCCACCGCAAACAATGCCACGACCAATCCACGAATTTTCATTTTTGACCCCCTCCGTATGGTCAGATATTTCCGACCACAATGGAAACTCTGTCAAAGGATTTTATGATTACTTTTTTGTCATCTGTCCCGCGACTGAGAGAGTGGCGTGCTGCGGTGACTTCTATTTCTGCGGAAGCGGGAATATCAGTTTGACCGTTGTGCCCTGACCAACCTGACTCTGAATTGTAGCTGATCCGCCGTGGAGATCGACAATCGATTTTACCAAAGCTAGGCCGAGGCCGGCTCCATCGGAGCCCGCGATGACTCGGCGCGGTAAAACCGATCGAACACACGCGGCAAATGTTCGGGAGCTATTCCGCAGCCGGTGTCGCTGACTGCGACTTCGAAATCGGCGTCGTGTTCGGAAAGCGCAATTTGAATCGAACCGTTCTCGGGCGTGAAGCGCAGCGCGTTGTCGACCAGATTTCCCACGGCGCGCTCAAACAGGTCGGGATCGGCATAGATCTGTCCTTCGCCGCTGCAACCGATCGTGACGCGCCGATCGTCCGCGATCGTTTGATAAAACGCCGCAATTTTCTCCACGGCGGCGCGCGCATCGAATCGCTTCCGCGCAATCGGTTCCCGCGCCGCGTCCACTCGCGCAACGAAAAGCAAATTGTCCACGATTCTGGAGAGCCGTTCGCATTCGCCGACGGTAGATTCGATGGTCTCACGGTACTCGGCCGCCGTGCGCTCACGCGTGAGGGCCACCTGCGCTTCGCCCATCATATTTGCGACGGGCGTTCGCAGCTCGTGCGCGAGGTCGGCTGAAAACTGAGAGAGCCGCGTAAAGGAATCGTCGAGTCGCTTGAGCATATCATCGAACGCGATGGCAAGCGGCTGAAGCTCCCGCGGCCAGCCGCCAGGTGCAATCCGTTCCTTCAGATGCGTCGGGTCAACACGTCCGAGCGATCGCGTCATTTGTTCGAGCGGTCGCAGCCCGCGTCTGGTGACGATTATTGCAATGAAGACCGCCGACAGCACGCTACCTGAAAGGAGTATGACAAAGAGGACGGCGAAGTTTCTTTCCACTCGCTCATCGCTCGACCGGTCCTGTGCCACCTGAAGCGTGTAAGCCTGGCCGCCGGATTCTTCGTTCAGTGTGATGAGAGAAAACAGTTTCGCCCCTGTGCGATAAGGCTTCGGGCTGCGAACAGCCAATGCCAAAGTTTGCCCGGTCGGAAAAATCCCTGGCGGAAGCAAGCGATCCATTCCCGGCGTTTCCGCGTACGCGCGGCCTTGCGGATCGAGTATCCTGATCCAATACGCAGGAAGCTCGCCTGCGCGGCGAGCGTTTAATTCTTCTGCAAACGCCTTCGCGCCGCTCTCGTGGAAGTCCGCGCGCAACCCGGAGATTTTGTCTGCCAGCACAGCCTTGTCTTCGGCGAATGCGTGTCGGACAACGAGTGAGTAAAAAACGCCAAGCCCACAGACGAGCAAGAGCACTGTCGCCAGCGTAAAAAACAGAATCAGCTGGGAGGCGATGGAGCGGGGTTTAGTGCTCGTCCTCATCCTCGTCCTCGCCTCGAACCCTTCCTCGTCCGGTGCTTCTCGAATAATCGAGGACGAGGACGACGACGAGGACGAAATATCAAAGCGCTCGATCAATTTCGTCAGCATCGAAGCGATCCGCAGGAGGAGCTGCTTGCCTTCATCGGTCTCTCCGCCGCTGCAAACGCCCTTTGCAACCAGCGCATCCAAACACGCTGCGCATTCAGTCGCCGAACCACGCGCGTCATCGAAGAACTTTGCTCGCGTTCGTCGTTGGCGTCGGCCGTTTCCTTCGGCCGTATTGAGCAAAGCGGAGAGACTAGCTCGATCAAGTTGATCCGAAACTTCTGCAATTCGAGCATCCGTCGATTGCTGCTTGATCTTCACGAGGAGCGCCGTCACCCACGTGACAAAACGAAGCTCTAACTGGTAAACATCAAGTTTTTCGTGATCGAAGTACGTTCTCATCTCCAAAATTTCTACTCGTTCTCGACCTCGTCCGGTGCTTCTCGAATGATCGAGGACGAGGACGACGACGATAACGAAAAAACCATCGAGCGCGGGTTAACGTGCTTTGAGAACATAGCCAACGCCGCGGATGGTATGGATCAGCTTGGTCTTGAACGGATCGTCCACCTTTGCCCGCAAACGGCGCACAACGACATCGACCACGTTCGTGTCAGTTTTGAATCCGATTTCCCACACCTGTTCTGCAATCTCAGCGCGCGATACCACTTCGCCGGCTGAGCGAACCAGATGCGCGAGCAGGAGAAATTCCTTCGGTGTAAGATTGAGCGGAGCGCCGGAACGCGTTGCCTTGTGCCGCCGCATGTCCATCTCCAAATCATCGACGCGGAAATGTTCTGCCTGGCGCTGAGGAGCGCGGCGCAATACCGAACGCACGCGGGCGAGCAATTCGGAAAACGCGAACGGCTTGACCAGATAATCGTCGGCGCCCAACTCCAGTCCTTTCACACGGTCGCGCACACTGTCGCGGGCGGTAAGAAAGAGAATCGGCGTGCGAACTCCATCGCGCCGGAGTTCCGCGACCACTTCCCAGCCATCCTTATGTGGCAGCATGATGTCCACGATAAGGAGATCAAATTTGGCCGCGCGCGCTTGCTCCAGGCCACTCTCACCATCGCCCGCAAGATCGACAGCGAAACCGGCTTCGCGGAGTCCTTTGGACAGGAAAGCCGCTGTTTTCTTTTCGTCCTCGATAACGAGAATCCGCATCTGTCCCATTGGTTCGGTTAGCGCCAAAGGCACTATCTCAATGTTAGTCTGGGGCATCGCCCCAGGAATTCAAACCGTGATGTAGCAAGCGCTGAAAGCGCGTCTCAACGGCGTCGGAAATGAATCGCGCTTTCAGCGCTGCCGTCTTACGAACCGTGAGTCCTGGGGCGATGCCCCAGGCTGGCGGTGAATGCTGCGCCTTTGGCGCTAAACTCATGGCACCGATGCATCTCGCGAAGAGGGCGCGGCAATCAGCAGCCCGGCCAGCAGAAATGTGATTGCTGCTGAGAACAAGCAATAGCGGCAGTACGCGTGCAGCACGAAGGCCTGCACATACAAAAACCAAAGTGTGGCCAGAAACATCGCGCCGATAATCGGAATCAAAAGTGTCCGCGCGCGTGCGTAGCCGAACGCCGCGAATGTAGCCAAGGTGAACACGCTGAAGTACGCCAGCGCGCCAAGCAGCGCCACGGGAATGCCGCCCACCTTCGAATACGCACTTCCCAATACCCGGAAACAATCTGGCGATCCGCCGCAGCTGAGCGTTTCACCAGTAAATGCCTGCACGCTCAGATAAGTTGCATCCGCCAGGCCGGCCAGTGCAACGATCGCGGCGGCCGGCATAAAGGATGGTGCGAAATCGCGATACGGTCATGATTGCAATTACGAATGGTGCCCGTGATTTGTTACATCGTTACAACGGTACATCGGATTGACTATTTAACGATTCAATCATTTAACGCGGCGAAGCCGTTTTTGCTTTCACCGCTGCATCGACCAGCCTGCGCACTCCCTCGGGGTTCCGGTCATTCGCACCCATTTCGCGTTTATCGACGAAGAGCGATGGGGCGGTTTGGACCCCCAGCGACTTGGCGCGCCCTTGATCGAACTCGATGCGCTCTCTGACCTTGTCGCTTTCCATGTCTCTTTTAAACTGGTTGAGATCGAGTCCGAGCGTTTCCGCGTAGGAAATAAACAGCGTGCGCACATCATTAGAGCTACTCCAAACGGGCTGCTCCCGGTACAACATGTCGTGCATCTCCCAGTAGTGGCCTTGCAGACCGGCCGCTTCGGCGGCCAGAGCGGCGTCGCGGGCGTGTTGATGCATCGACAGCGGAAAATTGCGAAAGATCAATCGCAGACGCGGATGATACTCTTTTACCATCTGATCGAGAAACGTGGCGAGATTCTTACAGGACGGGCACTCGAAATCGCCGAACTCTTCCAATGTAACCGGAGCGTTTGAGTTGCCGCGAATGTGAACGGATTCAGTCGGAGGTTTCGTGGACGCCGCTCGATCTCCGGAAATCGTCACGCCATGCGGCTGAATTGTTTGGCAGAGCAGGGTGCCAGCGAGCAGGGGCAATGCAGCCGCACCAACAATGATGGAAGCCAAAGAGCGCGATGCGGTCATGGTTAGACACGAATTACACGAATTGTCACGAACTTCATAAAGCTTGAGTCAACCGTTGGATCAATTGGTGGTAATTTGTGAAATTCGTATCTTGTTCGGGTGAGTCGCGAGCAGCAAAAGAAATCACGCGCCACTTTTCGGTTTTGCTTCCAGCACGGCATTGATCGCGGCGCGGACGCCCGCAGGGTTTTTGTCCCGTGGCTCCACCGGCTGGTCATTGATGAACAGAGTCGGAGTTTCCTTTATTCCAAGCGAATCGCCGCGCGCATGATCGGAATCGACTCGTTCTTTGGTTTTTTCGCTGTCCATGTCTTTTCTGAACTGATCAAGATTGAGCCCGATTGTTCCCGCGTACGACTCGAATAATTCGCGCGTATTCGGCGCCTTGCTCCAGACTGCTTGTTCCCGATACAGCACGTCGTGCATCTCCCAGAAATGTCCTTGCATTCCCGCGGCTTCCGCCGCGATCGCGGCCTCACGCGCATGCTCGTGAGCCGGGAGAGGAAAATTCCGAAACACGATGCGCAACCGTGAATCATATTCTTTCAGCAACTCTTCACCAAAAGCGGCGAAGCTGCCACAGGGTGGGCACTGAAAATCACCAAACTCTTCCAGTGTCACCGGAGCATCGGGATTGCCGCGAATGTGCATCGATTCGGCGTCGCTTTTCCCAGCGACGCTGTTGCTTGCGGGAATAGCGTGGAGCTGCGATCGCTTTGCCCGATAAAGCATCCCTCCGCTTCCAAGCGCGACCAAGGCGGCCGCTGCGACAATTACAAAAGGCAAATAGCGTTTCATCGAATGACAGAAGAGCGAAAAACTTCGGCGCAACGAGTAAATCGTCAAGTCGAGTTCAGGCTCTAACCACGAATGTACACAAATGTACGCGAAGGCGGAGAAGAACTGCCTGCGAATCACGCAAATGAGCGCGAATACGAGCAATGACGGATGACTGCTTTACCTGGCCATTTGTGCTTCGTCATTGTTGACCGGCGCGGATCCCGCGGCGATACATTTCAGCGATGCGGTTTTCAGGATTCATGCTCATTCTGGCGGTTATGTGCATTAGTTTCGCTTCCGGGCAAAATCCTTCCGGAGCAGAAGCAGGCATCGAAGGAGTAATTACCCTTAATCCGGTTCATCCTGGCCCGGTCCCGGTCGATGCACCTGGCTCCGGTCCTCTTGCCAATGCAAGTTTCGTCGTGAAAGACGAAAAGGACACCGTGGCATCGGAATTTACCACCGACGACCAGGGACATTTCCGTGTTTCGTTGCCGCCCGGACATTACAAGGTTTTGCTCAAAGGCAGGAAAGGCGGTCCCGGCCGTTTTGGACCGTTCGAAGTTGATGTCGCCGCTGGCAAAATCACGAAGGTTGAGTGGCAATGCGACTCCGGGATCCGGTAACACGGCGGCGTCAAAGCGCTCTTGCATGAATTTCGAAGAGGGGCAGCTTGTCCGCCGTAGCCTTGGCGAAGGCGGGTGGGAATGCGATAGCGGGATTCGATAGTCGCCGTGGTATAGCGACGACGTACGCAAAACGGTCGCCGCGGCGGCCCCCAACGCGTTGGCCCGGCGGCTGCCGGACGGCGAGACGGTCCCAGGGGATAGGGCGGCCCCGACACGTCGGGACTCGCCGCCTGGGATTCACAAGGTCCGCGTGTAGATGCTAGGGCTCGCAGTCCTCTACCGGCGAAAGCCGGCTGCCCGCAGGCGGGGAAACTCGCGAATTGGTTTTCGCGAGTTTCCGCCTTAACGGTTCCAATTAGCGCTTACGGGCGAGGCCTCGGTGTTGGTTGAGGTCTTGGAGTAGGAGTAACCCGTGGAGCTGGCGTTGCAGTAGGCGTTGAAGTGGCAGTCGCCGTCGCCGTAGCAGTAGCTGTTACTGCAGCAGTAGCTGTTGCAGTAGCTGTTGCTGTAGCTGTTGGTGTTGCTGTCGGCGTGGGACTGGGACTCCCACAGGTTGTGGGTATGTAGTTCACACGCACGCCTGGTGTCAGCGTCGCTTCATTGCAAGAGAACGACGTGAACACATTCAGATCTTGCTGGATGCCGCTGGTTGTGCCGTCAACCCGTTGTCGCCGGTCATCCCGTAGATCACCGACAGCGTATTCGAGCCTTCGGTCAATAGTACCTCGAACTCCGCTTGCGCGGGACCCGGCGGGCTGTTGAAGTAGTTGGCCTTCCACCTGATGACGAACTGCCGGTTGGGCGCAGTTCCCACCGTCTGGGTAAAGATACCGCAGTCTGGGCAGGGACCCACACTTTCATCGGTAACCAGATCGGCATAGTAAGGGAAGAAGGTATTCAGAAACGGACCTGTCCGTTAGGAAGCGGATTCACCGGCACGCACTGATCTAGCGAGAAGAACAATTTGTTCGTAGGGCGGAGCGGGCAAGTGTATGTCGCCGTCCGAACCGACAGCCGCCGACTGTAACCGGCGGAGTGCCATACACGTTTACCGGGAAGGGTAGAGTGATGTCCGTGTTGCAGTCGTCGCAGTGGGTGCCGATATCGGTGCCGCCGGCGGTTATCGTGCCCGTGGTAGTAGCTGTCGTATAGGTTACCTGGCAAGTGGCGGTTGCCGTTGCCGTAGGTGTCGCCGTAGGCGTCGGAGTTGGGGGGGTGCCCGTTGGCGTTGGCGACGGACTTCCGCACGGTGTCAGGATGTAGCTTTGCGCGCCAGTAGCAGGCATGCCCGCGCCGTTGCAGAAGTACTGGTCAAAGGCGGTGTCGTTCTTCTGTACTCCCGCTGTGGCCGATGTGTTGGCATTAGTCACTGTGCCGTAGATCACGTCAAAGTGTGTCTGCCCCTCATACAACCTCAGCTCGAAGTTGGCAGTGCCGCTCCCCGGGAAGTACTGTGAGCGCCATTCAATGTTGAAGATGCGGTTGGGCGAAGTGCCACTTACCGAGGTGAATATGCCAAACCCGCTATTGACCAAATACAGGTCGTCCCAGTACGGGTAGATCGAGTAGTTGTGGGCGGCCCACGGCAGGCATTGGTTGGTAAAGGTCGTATCGGTGGTCGTGAACTGGGCATTGCCGTTGGACGACAGATTGATGTTGGTGAAGGTCTGGTCGTACAAGGTGTACGGGAACGGCAACGCGATGGTGACGACTGTGTCATCCCCGTGATTGCCGGTGTCGGTCGTCCCTGGCACGATACTGGCGGTTATCTGACTGATCGTGTAATGGTCTGACGGCGGGCACCCTTGTACCGTGTACATTCCGGTGAAGGCTGCATTACTATTGCATCCGTTAGCAGTGATCGCCCCGGCGCCAATGCTCGCCGTCACGCTGCCTCCGAAATTGAAATGCAGCATGAACCGGGCAGTCATGTTGCCGTTGACGAGCGTGACACTGGTCACGCTGCCGGCAGTCAGGGTCAGATCACTGGTCGTAACTGACGCTGCATCAACAGCCTGGTTGAAGTTCACGTCATATTGATAGTCGCCTGGCGCTGGCGGGGTGAACGTGCCGCCAACAGCCGGAACAGTTGAAGTCACCATTAGCGGCGTGAGGGCGTAACAGAACGTGCAGTTGAACGCGAAGATAGGCGCGTTGTCCGAAGCGCGATTAAACGCCCCGGCGGCAATATTCATCGTCTGCACACCCTGGGTGGTCACCGGCGACGCGCTGAAGTGGAAGGTGATCGTCAGATTGCCGTTGCTAAAGGTAGGCGCCAGGTTCGACGGAGTTCCGTTTACCGTGAAATCGCTCGCCTGGACAGTTGCCGTATTCACGGCGTCGCTCAGGTTGATAACAAAGTCCACCGGCTGCGTGTTGATCACGCTATTGCAGGCGGGCGTAGTGCTGGTCACGGCAAAACCCACCAGCTCTCTATCGGTGTAGGCATCCTGCTGAGATTGGCCGTTGATGGCGTTGCGCCCGTCCGTCCATGAAGTGGCGTGCTTGGTGAGTACCGCCGAGCCGTAGTCGTAGTCACCCGCATAAGTTGGCTGGATGCCCGGGTCCCCTTGCAGCGGCAGCGGGCTGGCTACGTCCGAGAGCGTATCATCAGTCAACCAGGTTACACCGTTATCGTTAGATTTACGCGAATGCATCTGGTAGCAAATATTGCTGGGACTAGAGGGCTGACAGCTGGCAGATGTCCGCGGTGTCTCGTCATACCACGTGGCGAAGAGAGTGCCTGCGTCGCTGGCCGAGAGGTTGGGCATCCACTGCGCCTTGGTGACATCAGTGTTGGTGTTCAACTGGAACGGCGCACCGAAGGTCACGCCGCTGTCGGTGGAGCGAATATAATAGACGTTACCGGGGTCGCTGCCGTCTTTTTCGGCATAGACGAGGCTAACCACGTGGTTGAAGGCGGCAGGCTCACCCCAGCCCATGTGCCGCCAGTAAGCGGGGCTGCTGTACATGCAGCAGAAGAAGCCCGAAGATGAACGGCAAGGGCCGACGAAGGTGGGGCCGGTGTACGTGTTGGTAAAAGTGACACCGCCGTCAGTCGAGCGATACATGATGTTTCTCCGGTTGGACCCGCAGCCGGAACTACAGCCATTACCGCCGTTTTCGTCCATGCCTGCGACGTACACGTCGCCCGTAACCTTGTCGGCGGTGATCTGAACGTCTCGGACGAAGACGGCCCCAGCGGGAATCGGGAGGTTCACGGGCGCACTCCAAGTGCCACCGTTATCAGTCGAGCGCACGACCGAGATGGGAGGCCCAGCATTATTGAAGTCGTTCCAGGCAATATACATTCGCCCGAAGAAGGGAGAGGATGGGTTGTTATCCGCAAAGCCAGACTCCCGGTCGGCAGAGGCCTCGCTGAAAACACAGAAGTGGGTCCAGCTAGTCGCATCCCAGGGAGTAGCGGACTTGTAGCCCCCGAGACCCTGACCGCCGCAGCCTGTGTCCAGCCACACCGTAAACCAGGTCGAGCTTGGCTTGTTGTATAGAATAACAGGATCGCCCTCCGTACCAGCAAAGGGGCCTTGACCGCTGGCAAGGGTGAGCCGGTCGAAAGTGACACCGCCATCGGTGGAGACCGATGCACCGGAGATATTGATCGGGCTGGCGTTGCGGCCTCGCGAGTCGTTGTAGGCCACCACGATCTGGTTGGGGTTATCCGGGTTAACCGTACTGAATGTCTCCGACTGCGTGATATTGGGAGAGGTCTCCGGATGGTTGATCAGGTTGACGTCCGCTCCCCCGTACGCCAGGGGTGTCAACAGTCTTTGGAAAAACCGGCCGACGGGACCCAGAGTGGAAGTCGTAGAACTCGCAACACCGGGCGTCTCGCCGCAGGCCATCATGATCGCTCCGGCACGGAAGTTCTCCTGCTTGTCGATGCCCAGCTCATGAATTTTGGAACAGTCAAATCCAACAGGAACCAGAGGGTCTGTGGAATAGGTGATAATCTTACCTTTACCGTTTTGCATCACTTGTATGATGCTTTTGGCAGCTCCGGATAACGTGCCGGAGCCCGCTAGCGCCAGGGAGATCCCGGCCAGCGCTATGCACAGGCCGATTAAGACACGCAGATTAAAGAAGGCGGATTTTGAAGAGGATTTCTTTTTCATCGAATGGAGTTTGAGTTGATTTATGATTTGCATCGAGACGCCCCGGAGCGTGTCGACGCCACTTTTCCTTTTCCCGTATTGTTAATTTCTACCGGTTCCAAGAGTGGAATGTCGTTTTTATCAGAAACCGCGAAAGCATGTCACCACTACTTTTCAATTTTTTTGACCCAATTGCAAAAAGACACGCTGCCGCCGAATAAATCTTCTTCGGTCGCCCCGGGCGACTCTCCGGCGTGGGTTGCGCGAACGCGCGCGAAAGAATAAACTGCGCTGCTGACTGCTACAGGCGAAAATCGTTGCGGCCTGCGAAGATCTTTCTGCCCGCGAATCACCCGCGGATTGACACAAATGGATAAAATGAGAAAGCCGCGCAAAACATTAACTCGCTCCACGCGGGGGTTTTCGTTGACTTGTACACGGCGAAGCCCCCTCTTCGCAGCGGTACGGCGCGGCAGGCGAGTTCCGTGGTTCAAAAATGACCTTGGAGTTGCGCTCGAAGACCACTTT
>CAVUGV010000033.1:0-137440 GCA_963741065.1 uncultured Verrucomicrobiae bacterium
CCCGCGAGCGCATTCGCCAGATTGAAGCAAAGGCCTTACGCAAAATGCGGCATCCAACCCGTATTCGACAACTGGAGGGCTTCCTTGAAGCCCCAGGAATTTAAAGAATCATTTTCGGCACCCATTCCAGCGCAACTTCCGGTGCGCAAATAGTTCAATGAATGGAGACTATGGAACGTCAAGATGACAAACGAATTGTGGGATATCCTCGGGCGTGTTCCCGAGCCCACGCTCTCGCCATTCTTTGCCCGGAACGTGCTGAGAAAGATCCGCCAGGACACAACTCGTCTCGATCGAGCGCGAAACTGGTTTAGCCTGCGAAGACTTGTTGCAGCATCCGCTGTGGCAATCGTCGTGGTCGGCATGGCTATCGCCACGCATCATCCGGTCTCGCGGACAACATCTGCAAATGATTCAGACGTGGTGGCTAAAATCGATCCACAAGATTATGACGTCGTGGCTGATCTGGATGAATTGATCGCCTGGGATGAAAATACCGTGTGGGAAGAAAAAGCCGACTTTGTAAAGTAATCGTTGCTCTGTCGGTTTTCGCTTTATCCTGCGCTGCCGCGCAAGCGCAACCGCAATCACAACCACATCGACCCATGGGCCGGCCAGCCCACCGGACCGCCTCATGGGACCACACCGCCAAACCAAAGCATACGTGAACGGTGGATGGCACTTCCTCCGGAAGCCCGGCAAAATTTCCAGCGCAACGCCGAGCGTTGGATGCGGATGAGTCCGGAAGAGCGGAACGTCATGCGCCAGCGAGAAAATCTGCGCCGTGAGACCATCAAGCGGGAGACTGAATCGGCACTTAACGAATCCGGCCTCCGCTTGAATCCGCAGGAACGCGCTCAATTTGAATCCCGCTACATGCAGGAACGCCGGAAAGTTGAACAAGCGCTCCGGCAACAGATCGAAGCGGAACGGCAGAAGGAATTACCAGCGCTGATTCAGCAGCTGAAGAAAGAATTCCAAATTGACCAGCCGGCCAAAAGTCCTGCCGCGAAATCGGCGGAGTCGGCTAATCCAAAAAAGTAGATCCCGGCTTCGCGCAGGGAAAAGATTCGCCTTTAAAAACTGCTGCTGGCCCGAAATTGCTTTCGAGCCAGCTCAGTCTGGATTTCTAGATCCTAGTCACCTTAGTGTCGGTAATAATGGTGACGATGGTGGCGGTAATAATATCGGTGTCCGCCGTACCAGTAGTACGGCCGGTAATAGGAGTAGCCCCAGTACGGCCGGTAGTAATAACGGTACGGATTATAGTAGCCGTAAGGGTAATATCCTCCGTAGTAGCCCGGTCCGAACCCAACGCTGAAGTAAACTTGAGCATCGGAACGTGGCGCCGCAGCAAAGGTCAAGCCCCCCGCCACCAGTGCAATTAACAGAAGTTTCTTCATTATTTACCTCCTAATGATTAAACAGGAGGCGTCGCCAAAGGTTTCCCGCTTTTACCCCGCTGCCGCGACTTCAGGATACCCTGTTATGCAAACCGTCTGCCCAATTCGTCGATACGAAACGCAGCGAAGGCGCATGGCATTCGCGGTGTTTTCGGCGCCCCGGCCCGGGAACGCGATCACTGGTCCTCCGCTCAAGATCGGACCCAGATATAGTTGCACCTTGTCAATGAGACGCGCATCGAGCGCTTGGCCCAGCACTTCACCGCCGCCTTCAATCAACACACTGGTGATACCGCGCTCGCCAAGATTTTTCAGCACGGTGGCAAGGGGCTTGTCCTTTGTAGACCAGCGTTCGTGATGCGAACCGGTCGGAAAATAAGTGAGCCGACCGTGGAAGGTTGCCCGAACGCGTCAACACGATGCGCCAGGGTTGTTGCGCCCCGCGCCCACCGCGCACGGTTAATCGTGGATTATCCACCCGTACAGTTTCCGCTCCAACGAGCACCGCGTCCACGTGCGCGCGAAGCTTGTTTGCATGGCGACGGGCCGAACGATCTGTGATCCAACGAGGCTCGCTGGCGGGCCGCGTCAAGCGACCATCAAGCGACATCCCGCACTTCGCGATGACGAAAGGCCGTCCACTAACAATCCACTTGTTGAAAGCTTCGTTGAGCCGTGCGCATTCATCGGCCAAAACGCCTTCTCGCACTTTAACCCCCGCATTTCGTAATTGCATGATGCCTTTGCCAGAGTGGCGCGGATTCACGTCAGGCGCGCCGACCACTACGTTTTTATTCCAGCCTTAATTATCGCATCTGTGCACGGAGCGGTGCGCCCCGTCGTGGAGCACGGCTCCAAGGTAACGTAGAGCGTGGCGCGCGCAGGCACTCGCGCGCCGAAATTGCGGAGGCACTCGATCTCAGCGTGATCGCGACCCGCTTCGCGATGATGCCCTTTCGCTGCTATCAGATTGTTTATGACCAGAACCGCTCCGACCGCCGGATTGGGGCTGGTCTGACCGAGCGCCTTTTTCGCCTCGTTTAGCGCGGCGCGCATGAAATCTTCGTCTCGCCGATTCCTCATCGCCTTAAAAGATCAATAATTGTTCTCGCCTGTCGAGGCAACGCGGCTTCAGCGTGGCGACTGATTAATTGCTGGCTGATTGGACTGCAGACCCCTCAGTAATCCGGCGAATGCAACTCTGAACTTAAATCCGTGCCTGGAGGGATTCGAACCCCCAACCTTCTGATCCGAAGTCAGAAGCTCTATCCGGTTGAGCTACAGGCACACCGAGAAATTTAAAATTTGAAATCTAGTATTGCGCCCCAAACGCGGCAGGGCCTGCCCGCCGTAGCCTTGGCGAAGGCGGGTGGCCGACGGGACTCGAACCCGCAACAACCAGAACCACAATCTGGGGCTCTACCATTGAGCTACGGCCACCATCATCGGCGGGAAACCAAGATCTTAAAATTCGAATCTTTTTTTGCAAATAAAGGACTGGACTTTTCCCGATCAATCCACTAATTCTCGCCGCCGGTGGAACGAGAATCTCCCCACACCCGGCTTGCCATGGCGCCTCGTCATCGCATGAGGCGAGCCTTTGCGGCTTTGCTCGTTCTCTTCTTTTTCCTCGGGGTTAGGCACGTTCTTGTGGGGCAGCAGGATGATCCCAGCGAAATTTTTCTTAAGGCATATCTCTCCGCACAACACGGCGAAAAACTGGAGCACGAAGAGCGGTTCAAGACGGCGCTGGCCAAATATCGGTTTGCTGGAAGCCTGATCGCGGAATTGCGCAGATCGCATGCTGATTGGCAGCCAGCGATTGTGGAATATCGTGGCCGAAAGATCAGCGAAGGAATTTTGCGCATCCAGGAGAGGATGACGAGGCAAAATGCGTTAAGCGCCAGTGCAAATCCTTTGCCTGAAGTTGCTCCTTCACTGCCGGAGGGCGACGACTGGTCCGAGCCGGGGCCTGAAGTTGTGGCGCCGCAATCGGACAAGAGCGTCACCCAGGCGTCGCGATGAATGAGGCGACAAAAAAATTGCGGGGCAAATCCGATCAACTGCAAACCGCGCTCGACAAAGCGCACAGTGATCTCGAAAGCGCACAAAAAGAAAAGGAAGCCGTCAACACGCGGCTGCAGGAAACAAATTCCAAGCTTGAAAAAGCACAAGACGACCTCGACAAAGCGAGAAAGTCAGAGCGTGAGGCGCGCGATCAACTCGTACAGATCCAGGAATCATTAAGAGCAGCCCAGGCATCGCAGGAAAATAGCGCCCGGGAGCAACAGCAATTGCGCTCGGAGATTGCCCAATTGAAAGACGCCGTTGCCGGAGCGGATCAGGCGCGCGTGGCAGCGGAAAAGCAAAAGGACGACACTCAGGCAAAACTCGCCGCGGCGAGCGAGCAACTCACCGCGCTTGAGCGCCAGCGCGATGAAGCCCTCGCCCAATTCAGGCTCGTGCAAGCACCCGAACAGGGCGTCCAGTTGCTCCTGGCTGAGAAGGACGATTTGCAACAGAAACTGGCAAACGCGGAGGAAAAGGTCCGAAATCTTGGCGAGAGCGATCCGGTGAACACGAAGGCATTTGCCGAGATGAACGAGCAAATCGCGCAGCTTCACGAGCAGCTGAGCGAAAGCCAGAAAAGAAATGATTATTTGAGAGCAAGAGCTGCGGAGCTTGCCGTTCAGTTGGATGACGCAGGCACCGAGCTTCAAGTTGCGAAGCTGGCCGGCGCAAATAGCGAGGAGTCCGCTCAACTGACGAGAGAAAACGAGCTACTGCGAAACATCGTCGTGCGCGAGCGCCAGGAAGAAGCGCGTCGCGACGAGACAAGAAAGCTGGTCGTAGCGGAACTGGATAAATTGAAGGTCAGATCGGAGACGTTGAACAAACAGATCGAATTTCTCGCGCAGCCGGTGACTAAATTAAACGGCGAAGAGCTCGCTTTGCTGCGGCAGCCCGTGGTCTCAGTTTCAGACCAGCGCGCAGGTTTATTTAAAGCGAGTTTTGTTTTTGAAAAAAAATCGGCGTCGAATTCGATCGGCACTGCAAAAGCAGACGCAAACGCAAGATCGGGCGGCGACAGCGACGCGGGAACGAACAGGCCCGATCCGTCCAAAACCGATCCGCCACCGAAAGTGCGCGGTCTCGTCCGCGCGGCCGGAAAGAATTTTCAGCAGGGCAACTATAAAGCAGCCGGAAAGCAATATCAGCAAATCCTGGCCGAAGATCCGAACAACCTTGAGGCGCTCTCCAACCTCGGCGTCGTTTATGTTCGCAGCGGCGACCTGCGTTCCGCCGAATCAACGCTGGAAAAAGCCGTGGCCATTGCGCCGGACAACGATTTTCTGCTCACCACGCTGGGTATTGTTCAATATCGGCAATCGAAATTTGACGAGGCGATCGTGCAGTTAACGAAGGCAATTGCGATCAACCCAAAAAGCGCTACCGCTCACAATTATCTCGGTATCGCCGCCAGCCAGAAAGGGCGACAGAAAGAAGCAGAGAAGGAGATCCTTCAGGCGCTCGCCAACAATCCTGACGACGCCGATGCGCATTTTAATCTCGCGGTCATTCTCATCACCACGCAGCCGGGCTCGAAAGAACTCGCCAAAGAACATTATGCCCGGGCCACTGCGCTCGGCATAGAACCGAGCCCGTCGCTCGAAAAATTGTTGCAGTGACCCCAGAGCGAAGGTCTGCGCGGCATCGCGTTCAGCGGGTTGGCGATTAATTCTGTAGCGGCGGTCTATGACCGCCGAACCTTCACGTGCAGCCATTTCTCACTGCTAACTGGCGTTATCTTGCGATGCTGAATTATGTGGTCGATCCTCGCGCTGATCACGCCGTTGGTTCCGACCTGGTACAGAGATCGACTTCGAAAATGGTGAGACCTTCCTGAGCGTGATCGGATTTCTCTTTCTCGACACGCGCCTTCTCGGACTTCCAATTCCGCTACACCGCGATTTCGAAGAGGTGAATTTGCGTTTCTATGTGAGGAGAAAATCGGCGGACACATGGCGGCGCGGCGTGGTTTTCATCCGCGAGCTTGTTCCTCGCCACGCAATCGCGCTCGTCGCGCGCGCATGTTACGGCGAAAATTATGTTGCCGTGCCGATGAAGCACGAAATCGAACACATCCACGGCGATTTGAAAGTGGAATACTCGTGGCGACGAGGCCGCAAATGGGAGTCACTCAAGATGAGTGCGACTGGCGAGCCGCAAATAATTCCAGCGGGAAGCCATGCCGAATTTATCACCGAACATTACTGGGGTAACACTTCTCTTCGGAGCGGTTGCGGCGAATATCGCGTCGAGCATCCGCGATGGAAAATTTGGAACGCGACGGGGTTCGAATTCAACGCAGACGTCGCAACTCTCTACGGCAATCGATTCGCTGAGACATTAGGCCAATCCCCGCGCTCCGCATTCATCGCAGACGGTTCGCCGGTTACAACTCAACGGCGCGAGATATTGTAGGGCGTCTGTGTCAGACGCCGATCAAAAGAAAATGGCGTCTCGTATAGACGCTCTACCTTGTTGCATCTTTAACAATTGCCTCAGCATGAGCGGCAAAATTCTGCCCTGCTTAACGGCGCCCCTTAGCTGTTGAGCCCGCCGCCGCGGCCCAGGCCACGGCGGCTGTCGAACTGCTTCAGTGTCTCATAGACAAGTAATTACTGGACAACTAGCTGGCTGACTCAGCGTCAATCCTTCTTAGTGCGCCTGCCGGAACAATCTGAACCGCGACGTCGTCCCAGCGGTTTCGCAAGAATATCCGCTGGGACCGTTTGGATTTCCGTACTGGTTTTGAAATGATGCCCGTCATCGGTGGTGTCCGTGGACCGGCTGGAAGTAGTGCTCGTGCACGTACCGACCAACATCCCGCCCGAGGTGCGCGCCTTCCTCGCAAGAGTTGCGAAAATGGAAGCCGGCCAGGGTCCGCGCCAGAGTTACGTCCTTGACCGCGTCGTGAAAGCTACGGTACTCGCGCGTTGGCGTCGCCCCCGGCACCCGGCTATCGAGAGTGAAGGCGATCTTATCGGTTCCAAAGAACGCGGCCAGCGCCGTCGCCACCGCGGAGCTGTGGAAGGCGTGCGCCGCCGGGTACTCCGGGTGGTTCGGCGTCGTGCGCAGGGGCGCCCAGGTCGGGTCGGGGTCAGTCGCCGGATTACCGTCCTCATCCGCCCGCTGGATTGCCCTGTAAGGACGCCAGGACAAATAGTGGTACTTGGCTTCGAACCCCGCGATCATGGCGTCGCCCCCGGACACGTGCGCCATCGCCAGCATCCGCGCCGCCTGCACCAAGTCGAGCCCGCGTCGGACGGCGAGGTTGAGCATGCCGTCATTCCATTGCCGCAGGTCATGATCGGTCCAGAACAGTGCCTGCATCGTTTGCGCGGGCGTTCTCCTTGTGCTGTCGAATCGACCTAGCTCCTTAACCTGGTTAAAGTCCTCGGCGTACTCGTGGCTGGTGAGCGGATTGGGGCCGTCGGGACGGAACTGTGACGCGCTCTCGAGCGCGAGCGGCGTGATTCCCGGCAGGAGAAGACCCACGATTGGGGGCGGGGGATTGCCGGGGTTAGGCTCCCAGACCCCGGGGAGCGGCGGCGGCGGAGTGAATGTTGGACTTGCGCAGCGGCCGTCGTTTTGGCGGAGCGTAACAATTGCCTGCGCCACGCGTTCGCCAATCATGATGCCATTCGTCTTCGCTTCGCCGTCAGGGATCGCATTCATGTAGTCCTCATAGATCCCGGTTAGAGTGTTCGCCTCATCGGCGTTAAGGCCACACGGCAGGCCTACCAGCGTGTCGTGCGCCGCGGTTGCGATAGCGGCTGCTGCCGAGGTGTTCGGCGGGACATTAATAGGAGGATCGTACTGCGCGTAGAACTCATAGCCGCCCTCGAGCGCAACTGCCACGTCGTAAATCGCCACGTGGACGATTCCCATGTAAACAGCTGCGTCAGCCGGACCCCTGCGCCCATAGTTCTCCGGGCCGGCGCTGGACGGGACGATTGCTTTTCGCGCCTCGGTTACTCCAGCGGATCACTGGGTCCGGCGACACATCGATCGCATACGCGCGCGCACTTACGAGTACCAGCGCGATGAGAAGTGGCAGAATTCGTATTTTTTTGAAGTGAGTCAGTGGATTCATTGTTTTTCCTTTCTTTTTGGTTTTGTGGTTTGCCTTTCATTGCGATAAAACGAAAAAGAGCGATCAAAGTGATCATCTGAATGGAGATTTTTTTCGGAACGCTTTCGGCGTGCAGAACCTTTTCGGGCTTGGTAGACTATGAAAAACGTTATGGATGCGCCCTCGGTCTCTCAGCAAAGGGTGACCGATCTTCTGGTGCGATGGAGTCAGGGGGACGATGCTGCACTCGCGGAATTGACTCCGCTGGTCTATGAGGAACTTCGACGCCTCGCCCATCGTCACATGGGCGGACAACGTCCCGACCACACACTGCAAACTACGGCACTGGTCAATGAGGCTTATCTGCGCCTGGCGGATCAAACCAATCCACGCTGGCAGAACCGCGCCCACTTCTTCGCCGTGGCCGCCCGAGCGATGCGCCAAATCGTTGTTGACTACGCCAGGAGTCAGCGATCCCAAAAGCGCGGTGGCGGCGCGCTCAAGGTAGAATTGGACGAAGCAGCGCTCGTCTCTCCGGAGGAATCAAAGGAAATTGTCGATCTGCACGAGGCGCTGGAACGACTGTCCACACTCGACTCGAGAAAAGCTCAAGTAGTCGAGCTGAAATATTTTGGCGGGCTCAACTACGAGGAGATCGCAGAAGTGCTCAAGATTTCACGCGTGACGGTGAGACGCGACTGGGAATTTGCGAAGGTGTGGCTGTACACGGAATTGCGCGACACGGCTTGACACGAATTTCACTAATTCACACGAATGGATGAGCTGCTTTACAAGGAAGAAGTTTTTCAACTCGTGGGCGTTTGCATGGAGATTCATCGCGAGTTGGGAAAGGGACATGACGAACTCATCTACAAGGATGCTTTCGTCGTTGAACTGAGTCGCGCGGGAATTCCGTTTTTGCGCGAGAAAAATTACGAAATCACTTACAAAGGAGTCATCCTGCCTCATTATTATTACGCGGACTTTGTTATCTGGGATAAGATTCTCCTTGAGGCAAAAGCGGTCGAAAAACTGACCGATTCGCACATCAAACAAGTGTTGAATTATCTTGCTGCCTCGAAACTTCGACTCGGTCTGTTGGTCAATTTCGGCGGCGATTCGTTGGAGTGGAAAAGGGTTGTCTTATGAGAACACGAGACACGAATCCCACCAATTTACACAACTCCTAGACACGAATTTCACTAATTCACACTAATGAATTCGATAACGTTCGTGAGAATTCGTGTAATTCGTGTCCCGTTTTCCAGTTCATGTAATTCGTGTCTATGACGCCGGCGCGGTTCCAAACGATTGAGGAAATCTTTCGCGCGGCGCTGGATCAAGAGCCGGATCAGATCGGCGCATTCCTGGACACAGCCTGCGAAGGCGATGAGGTTTTGCGCCGCAAAGTCGAAGCGCTTCTGGCTTCACGCCAACGAGCAGCCAGCTTCATTGAAACCTCAGCTGTTGGTCTCGCGACGAAGATTATTCAAAATGGGCAAGCTGATTCGCTCGTCGGTCAGACGATCGGCCACTACAAAATTTCTGAATCGATCGGCACTGGCGGGATGGGCGAAGTCTATCTGGCCACCGATATTACGGCGGGCCGCAAAGCCGCGCTCAAACTTCTGCCATGCGCTTTACCGGTGACGCCGAGCGCCTGAAGCGGTTTCAACAAGAAGCGCGCGCCGTAGTTGGCGCTCAATCATCCAAATATCCTGACGGTTTACGAGATCGGCGAGGATCACTCAATTCATTACATCGCCAGCGAACTGATCGAAGGCGAGACGCTGCGTCAACGTCTGATGCGCGGGCGAATGCAGTTGAGTGAAGCTGTTGACGTCGCGATCCAAGTGGCGAGTGCGCTCGCCGCCGCTCACAAGCGGGAATTGTCCATCGCGACATCAAGCCGGAGAACATCATGCTCCGGCCGGACGGATACGTGAAAGTGCTCGACTTTGGGATTGCAAAGCTCGCCGAGCAGGAAGTGCCGGCAACGATGCCGACGAGACGAAGCGCTGTTGCTGGTTGAGACCAATCTGGGCTCGATATTGGGAACCGTTCGTTACATGTCGCCGGAGCAAGCGTGCGGCGCGCAGGTTGATAAAAGCACCGATATCTGGAGTCTCGGCGTGGTGCTTTACGAAATGGTAACCGGGCATGCGCCATTCACCGGCTGGAGCACAGGCCAGCACAAGAGGTGATGTCTTCGATTCTTGAGAAAGAGCCGCCGCCGCTCACGCGTTACGTCGCGCACCCTCCCGCTGAGCTTCAGCAGATTATCAGCAAAACACTGCGCAAAGATCGCGACGAACGATATCGCAGCGCGCACGAGTTGCTTCAGGCGCTCAAAGATCTTCGTCGGAAACTGGAATCGAGGCTGAATTGGAACGCGCCGCTGCTCCTTTATGGCTGCGCTGGGCGCGGTCGCCCGCCGCTCTGGTGCTCGTATTGTTAGCAGCTGCTTTGGCGCTGGCGCTTCCATTCTACCGCCATCGGAACCTGACAACGAGCTCACCGCCCGAGAAAAGCATCGCCGTGCTGCCGCTGGAAAACCTGAGCGACGACAAGGAGAACGCGTTTTTCGCCGACGGTGTGCAAGACGAGTTGCTCTCGAATCTTTCCAAGATCAAGGACCTGAAAGTGATCAGCCGCACATCGGTGATGCAGTATAAGAGCGGCATGAGGCGCAACCTCAAAGAGATCGCGCAGCAACTGGGTGTGAGCAACGTGGTCGAAGGCAGCGTCCGTCGGTCAGGAGACCATGTGCGCGTTTCGGTGCAGCTAATCGATGCGCGTACGGACCGCCACCTTTGGGGGGAAAATTATGATCGTACTCTGGCGGATTCGCTTTCTTTGCAGGGCGAATTGGCCACAGAGATTGCCGCGGCCGTGGGCGCCACGCTCACTCCGCAGGAGAAAGCGCGGGTCGAGGCCAAGCCCACGAACAATCCTGCGGCTTACGATGCGTATCTCCGTGCGCGGGCAATTCCCGTTGACTGGGGCTTTGCCTTAAAAGGTGATATCGAGAGTGCAATTCGCTTGTACGAGCAGGCAGTTAAGTTGGATCCGAATTTTACGTTGGCCTGGGCATATCTCTCGATTGCGCAGATCCAAAGTGCCTGGAAAGAAGACGTCGAGCAAAAACCAGCACGACGGGCTGCCGCTAAGGATTCCCTCAATCACGCGCTCGCGCTCGATCCGAACCTTCCAGAAGTTCACCTTGCTCGCGGGTATCAACGAGCAGGACGACACGCGCGCGCTCGCAGAATTCCGGCAGGCCGAAAAGGGTCTTCCGAATAGCGCTGATGTTATAGAAGCGATCGCCAGGGTGCAACGAGCCCTCGGGCATTGGGACGAGGCTGTTGCGGATCTACGACGCGCGATCGAGCTCGATCCTCGCAACATCAGGGCCTCTAACAATCTGGCGCTTACCTACTGTGCCATGCGCCGTTTTCCCGAAGCTGTGGCCACACTTGACCGCGTACTTGCGTGGGATCCGACGAATGCTCGTGCCCTTCTCACCAAAGCGGATGCGCTGATGGCGATTGGCGATCTTCAGGCGGCGGAACCGCTGCTTGCAAATCCTGAGCTCCCAGCGGACCGGCGCGCTACGTATGCGTTGTTCCAGCGCAATTATGCTGCGGCCATCGAGATACTCTCAAAAGATTTAGCCGTCGACCGTCAGCAACGCGATCCAGGGGACATTCTTTCGCTCGCTTTCAGCCAGCAACTTGCCGGCGATCTTTCAGCAGCGCGCGCGACCTACCAAAAGGCGATAGAAAATTTTCGCCCCCAGCTCGAGAAGGTCGACCGGGTTCTTATGCCGAGGCGGATACGCATATTCGTTTGGGAGTGGCCTACGCGGGTTTGGGCAAAGCGGATTCCGCTATCGCCGAAGGACAAAAAGCCATGGCCATGGTGCCAAGTTCCAAGGATCCGGAATTTGGCCCCGATCTAGAGGACGAAATGGCACGCATTTACGCACAACTCGGGGATGCCGATCACGCGATTCCTATGCTCAAGCGGCTGCTGCGGACATCATACCCCGGTGCGACGTTTCTTACTCCCGCAACGCTGCGACTCGATCCGATCTGGGATCCAATCCGCAACGATCCGCGTTTTCAAGAATTGGCGGCAGAAAAGGCGCATTGAACGGGTGAGCGCGACCGCGCGCTCAAGCAACTCGAAATTGTCGCGACGATGAGCGATACCGAACCGGTGGTCGCCTTTGTCGCTCGCTCGTCTCCCGACGAATGGGACAACCTTATTCCATACGACCGCAACGAGCCGGGCTAAGGCCGCGCGTGAAATGTTAAATAGCCTGCTCGCGAAGTCTTTCGGAGTTTAGACGCGAAACCATCCTCGCTGCCAAATCGTCACGTCACTCGAACCGAAAAGCGCGAGACCCATCATCTCATCGCCACAATTAGATTGATGTTTGCAACACCGGGAGCATCTGGCTCATTGGACGCCTACTAAAAGCCAGATTTCTTTTCCTCCGATGTGGCGCCGAACCTTGCAGGCACCCGCAGTTCTCCCTCTTCAAAGTACAACTCGGTGCCCGATTGAACCTGTAACTTAAGAAACTGATGTGCGCCAGAGACGTGAAACTGTCCTCCCGCTTGTTGCCTTTCCTTTAGTCGCTGACTGGCGGTGTTCTTCCTGTCCTGAAAAACAGCACTGACACCCCGCCTTAACTCATCCTCCGTGAAGTGGTTGTCTGGAATCTTCACAGAGACAATCTGATCGAAATCTGGCGGCTTGATAATCGAATGGGCCAGAAAAAGTTCCATGCCTTTGCCGAAAAGGAAATATGTAAGCTCTTCGGGTTTGTCGTCCGTGGGCTCGAACTTTCGCGCATGCATAACCTGCTTCACAGTCACCACGATGTCCTTGAGACCTTTAATCGCCTTGCCACCTCGCTCCAGATGACCGCGAAAGACGGTTGCACGAAAGGAACTCAGTTCCGGCTTTTGAACGTCCGGCGTAAACAATTTGGCAAGAACAAAATCGGCCGTCGGACTCAAGGTGTACATCTTCGTTCTAGGATGGCTCTTGCGATCTTCGGTATAAACCGCCGTCACGTCCTTGCCGCCCGATGAAAAGCGCGCCTCCAAGATCACCTGATACCGGTGCGGAGATGTAAAGTCCGTCTTCTCATTATTCAATCCGCGGAACATGGGAAGATGAGAGAGAAAGGCAGTCTTCTCACCGACGACCAGCATATTGTGCGTGTTCGGCGCGTCTTCTTGCGTTCCGGCCGCTGGCGTCTCAGCTTTCAAGGTGGAGCCAATCAGAGCCGCGGTTGCGGCGACTGCGCAAAGTTGGCGGGTTGCAATCGTCATGTTTAGGCTACCTCGCCCTCGTGCCAAGCAGCAACTTCCGAATAGAAACCGAGGCGTTTAATGCGGGCCTTAAATGATTCGAGCTTGCCCGCTACTGTCTCATCGTCAAGGCGCACGTCGCCCGTCGCCAGACCGGACCAACCCACGTGCCAAAAGAATTCACAGCCTTTAGTCCGGCCTTCGGGCTCTGCTTGCAGCAACACGAGATCGGTCACTTTGCCAACGCGCGTTGCTCCCTTATGAACAGCAGGGAAGTATTCCTCTTGCATGAACCTCACGAACGCTTCGGCATCCTGTCTCTTCGGCAGCCTGATTTGATAGGTAATCACGTTGTTACTCCTTATCCTTGGTCGGCGCCGAGACAGGGGATCGTGTTGTCCTGCCCCGCTGCCATCGCGCCGGCAACCGTGAGCAGGATCAAGGGAACAACGATGAACGTTGAACTTAGCGCACTCATTTGTCGGTGAATCGCCCCTAGTCGATCGGAGCCGAGGTGCTGCAGGTGCCGATCTCGCGCGCGTCGCCCGCGATAATGCGGTAGTGATATTCCTGGCGACCCTTGCTGAGCCCATCGAAACGAACCGTGTGCGAAATCCCACCCGCACTGTTCGCGCGTGCGATGAACCAGCGCTGCTCAAAGCCCCTGTCGTAATCAGGCGCGCGACTGCCGATCTCCACGGTGGCGACCACGGGCGCGGTAGTGTTGAACTTGAAGATCAGCCGCCCATTGTTTTCGCCCCTCGCGTCCACGAACTTGATCGCCTGCTTGACGGGCGGCGCGGGCGGCGGCGCAGGTTTCTTTGGGGCTGGAGCGGGGACTTGGCCGATCGGGCCGCCAGGCGGCTTCGGTTGACCGTTGGCATCGATCCGCCCGCCTGTTGCGGGGACGCGTCGCCATAGTTGACATGCGCCCCCTTCAAAGTCTGAACCTGGATTTAAGGCGATCGTCTTCCCGCAGTAAGCTGCGTCTAAATATTGGCCCCCATTTTTTAACTGGATTCGGAAGTATCCCCCACCGGCAGGAACGAATCGCCACAGTTGACATGCACCTCCTTCAAAGTCTGAACCTGGATTTAGGGTGATCGTCTTCCCGCAGTAAGCAGCATCCAAATATTGTCCGCCCTGTTTCAACTGGAGACGGGACCATTCACCGCCAGCGGGGACTAGTCGCCACAGTTGACATGCACCTCCTTCAAAGTCTGAACCTGGATTTAGGGTGATCGTCTTCCCGCAGTGATCAGCATCCAAATATTGTCCGCCCTGTTTTAACTGGAGACGATAATATGCTTCTTGTGCGAAGGCACGATTTGCGATAAAAAACTGTCCAGCAAGGCCCGCGGCAAGAACAGTGAGGATAAATAGGCGTATCAAGGATACGATGCGCGCTGCCTGCGTCACATCTGAACATCTTCTGATTGGGATCAAATTGCTTGTCATCAGTCAACTAAGACAATGTTCGGTGTCGGAAGCGGTTCAAGGGTTTCATTCTCAATTTCGGTGTGCGGCATGTGTCCATGCAGGCCAAAAAGGCTACCAAATTCTTCTCTAAACCGCTCCTGCACTTTTTCTAGAGACTCTGTTCCAACAATCTCGGGACCAATCGTAGGGTTGTCGTCTCCGCCGGTGGGTTGATTACGGTCGTCTAATTCGGCCTGGGCGTCCCGCGCAGCCTGCTGGCCACTTGCTACACCCATTAAAAAGCTGGCGGCTAACTTGTCATTGATCATCAGTGGACGCTCGATATGCGCATCGGGAGTATTATAGCCAGCCACAAACCCATCGGCCCACCAATCCGCCGCAGTAACAGGTTGTGATTCTGCGCTGCCTTCGATGGTAATTTCTGGTAAAACGATTTCACTGCGCATAGTTAATCCTTCTGGTTAAGCCGGAGAACGCCTGCTTGGCATTCCAGCCACTGCCGACCTTTCGCCCCGTGTCGGACGCCCACACAAAGCTTCCGTCACCCCGTCCATCGTGGCGATTCCACAGCAGGTCCCCATTGTCCAAGAGAGCGTAGATGACTCCGGCGCCCCCGGAGAACACCTGCTTGACATTCCAGCCATTGCCCACCCTTCGCCCCGTGTCGGACGCCCACGCAAAGCTTCCGTCACCCCGTCCATCGTGGCGATTCCACAGCAGGTCCCCATTGTCCAAGAGAGCGTAGATGACTCCGTCGTCGCCGGAGAACGCCTGCTTGACATTCCAGCCACTGCCGACCCTTCGCCCCGTGTCGGACGCCCACACAAAGCTTCCGTCACCCCGTCCATCGTGGCGATTCCACAGCAGGTCCCCATTGTCCAAGAGAGCGTAGATGACTCCGGAGCCGCTGGAGAACGCCTGCTTGACATTCCAGCCATTGCCCACCCTTCGCCCTGCGCCGGGCGCCCACGCAAAGCTTCCGTCGCCCCGCCCATCGTGGCGATACCATAACAGGTCTCCATTGTCTATGAGAGCGTAGATGACTCCGTCGTCGCCGGAGAACGCCTGCTTGACATTCCAGCCATTGCCGACCTTTCGCCCCGACTCGGGCGCCCACACGAAGCTTCCGTCATCCCGCCCATCGTGGCGATACCAGAGCAGGTCCCCATTGTCCATGAGAGCGTAGATGATACCCTGCGCACCCACCTGTACCCCCGGCGACACCGTCGAACTTATAACAGCGGTTAACACTATACCACCCAGCGGATCCGCATCCGCGACTCGCATATCGCTCATCGGGCTCGAAGCTTTCACCGTCGTCGCAGCGATGGTTCTCCACCACGCAACGGCCTGGCCCGCATCGAATCCGTCCCGCCCTCCCGCCTCGGCCACCGTCTGGTAAACCGCCGTTTGACCGGGACCTCGCTCGGACGAACCATCGCAAACTCCAAGCGCGATGGTAAAGCCTCGGCGCCATGCGTCCGTCAACGGCCTCTCGTCGGAACCCCAAGGTCCATTCGCCTTGTAGGTAACCGTTCGCTTACCCCACACACCATTTAGCGCGTCGAACTGGTCGATGGCGATGCGGAACGAGCTGGCCTTGAGAATGTCTGAGATGAGCTTGCCTTCGTACTTCGCGCCCGATGCGATGAGGCTCTGCCCTTTCTGGAAGTAGGTCTCATTGACCGCCACGTTCTTCTCGGGCACCGACCCGAATTTCTCGATGACACCTTTCTTCAGATTCGTCAGCATGGCATCATCAATCGTGCCATCGCCACTACGCAAGAGGGCCTGTGCCTGACGAATAATTGCTTCTCCTTCGTTCCACTGTTTGGCCAGGTCGCCAGAGGCAACCTCAAGGAGGCGAGGGTCATTTTTAATTCTATCGATATAGGGCCCTAGCGTGCTATCAATGACGTCCGAGTCAGGGTCCAGCCATACTGATTAATTGTGTGAAGGAACTCGGCAGCCAGATCGGACTCTCGTACTTGATCGAGAGCCATTTTAAGGTTCTTAGCCCGTCCGACTTGTTCGACGAAATTCAGAATCTTTTCGACAGCGTCGTTACCTCTTACCAAGGTATGCAATCCGATGTATCCGGCCTCTTGTAACGTTTTTCCATGACCAAGAGCAACGCCACCATCAAACGCGGCGGCCGCAATGGGGCCTCCCACTTGTTTGATGTATTCTCTTGAGACATAAATGACGACTTGGTCAGGGTCGTTACCTTGTACAGTCGATACCACTGCATCATAGCTAGCCGCAGCCGTCGTACCTCCGTTTTCGAGGTAAAACTTCCTACCTCCATCGATTAAGCGCTGATCGATCTTTCCCCCATGCATAACCGAGATACACGAATCAAATGCAGCTACAGCTGGGCCTCCACCAGCTGTGTTGGCTGCTTGTCGACACGCGTTGATTGTGGAGTCCACGACGCTCCGCCCCTCGGCGACATCCTTAGTGATTTTGGTCGCGCCATCGAACGCGACCCTGGGAACACCTGGCGGCATTGCTGCGCTCGCTGTTCCGATCAGCACATCAGTAATTTTGTCTCCGGCGGCAACAGCGCCTGCTGCGTACACAGCGACGGAAAACGCCGTACCGATGCCGGGGACCATTCCCAGAACGGGAGAAACAGTCTTTAGAATGCCTCCAATCTCATCGCCAGCATCACTGATAGCGTCGACGGCATCAGATACGGCGTCGGTATAGTTGTCGAGATCAAATATGCTCACGATACAAACCTCCTGGATTCGGAATTACAAGAATCTCTAGGAACTAGGCTCTTTCTGTTGGTTCTTTTCTCTCGTTTTGTTATTGTTGTTGTTTAGGAAGGTACACCCTCTACTCACAACACAATTCTCTTAGGGAGTGACAGTCACCTGCCCAACCATGCCCATCTCGTCATGCAGGGCGCAGATGTAAGGGAAGATTCCGGGGTTCGGGAAAGTGACGCGGAAACGTGTCACGCCAAGGGGCGACTGTGGCAGCCCGCGCCGTTCTTGAGACGCCTGAATGATGAACCCCGAGTGGGTGCTGTCGGAAGTGGAAGCGATGATGGCGTGCCGGGCCCCATCCAGATCGACCGTTACGTCGGGGGAAGGATTCATGAGGTCCACCGGCTCCTGCCCGAAGGTAATGGTATGCGGGTGGAGTGGACCCTGGGCCTCCCATTCGACCGTTTGACCGGCATGGATTCGGATATTCTCGTGGGAAAAGCGCACAGCCGCGATGGTTTCGGTGCCGCCCGCCGTTCCTGTGATCTCTGCGATCCCTGCCGTGACTCCCAGTGGTGAGTTAGGGACATGCAGGGGTTTCATCTTTGCGCCATCGGAAAGCAATTCGTCGGTGTGACTCGCCGCCTGCTCGTCATAGAACGCCTGAGTCGTGGGGCAGCGGCTCGCTCACCGGGAGGACGTGAATCCGTCCATCCATATTTGCATGGATCAGGCAGACGAGCTTGAAATTTCCGGCAGTCGGAAAAATTACAGTGAAAGTCTGCCCCTTCCCCATCTCGGGTGTGGTGACGCAAGTCGAACCATCGAAGATGGCCGGGTCACTCGAAAAGCCCGGGCACCCCACATGGAAATCAGGGCGCACCTGGCCGGCCCTGAGAAAAGTCACGGTGTGCGTCTCGTCCGCCTGCCATGTCCAGGTGATTCTGTCTCCGGCGTGAATCCAGATTTCATTGGGCAGAAAAGCCAGAGCCTGAATTCCTTTGTCGTCGGTCTGGGCGCCGACAGTCGCGGTCCACTGCGCCTGCACCATCTGTGGAAGGATCAGAAGGGCGAGGAGCAAGGGCCAGCGGAAGATGGCTGCAAGCCGAGTCCGCCCGGTTTTGTTTATGCCTGGGGTAGGTGTAATCTCTTTCGTTTTGGTTTTCATAGTTTGCCTTTCATTGTCATAAACAAGAAAGACCGATCAGAAGTGATCATCTAAATTGAAATTTTTTCGGAGAAGCTTCCGCGTGCAGGAAACTTCTGAGGGTGATACGATACGACGAAGAGCTTATGGATATGCCTTCGGTCTCTCCGCAAAGAGTGACCCAGCTCCTGGCGGATTGGAGTCACGGGGACGATGCCGCCCTCGCAGAGTTAACCCCGCTGGTCTATGAAGAACTCCGGCGCCTCGCTCATCATTTTATGGAGGGACAGCGTCCCGAGCACACATTGCAAACGACGGCGCTGGTCAACGAGGCTTATCTGCGCCTGGCCGGCCAGACCCACCCGAGCTTTACGAACCGCTCACACTTTTTTGCCGTCGCCGCGCAAGCGATGCGTCAAATCCTGGTCAATTATGCCAAGGCGTCTCAGTCCCAAAAACGCGGTGGCGGCGCGCTCAAAGTAGATCTGGACGAGGCCGCGCTGATCTCGCCCGAACAGACAACAGAGATTCTCGATGTGCATGAGGCGCTGGAGAGATTGGCGACGCTCGACTCAAGAAAAGCTCACGTCGTGGAATTGAAATATTTCGGCGGCCTCAATCATGATGAAATCGCTGAGGTCCTGAAGATCTCGACCGTGACGGTTCGACGTGATTGGGTCTTTGCCAAGGCATGGTTGCACAATGAATTGCACAACGCGGCCTGATAGAAATGGGGACACGTTCTCAGGAGCTCGCGAATCACGCCAATTGACGCGGATGTTAAAATGTCGAGCGCGGAAGTTTTGCCACGAAACACACAGAATGACGCGAAAGCTGAAGCGCAAAGAAATCTGACGCTGTTTACGCTCTGAACGTTTCGTGTATTCGTGAGCGAAGAGTCCGATTCAACGTTGCAATAATTTACTAATTTAATGTAGGCGAATCCATATGACGCCGGCGCGGTTACAAACGGTTGAGGAAATCTTTCACGCAGCGCTGGATCAAGAGCCGGACCAGGTTGGCGCATTCCTGGACGCGGCCTGCGAAGGTGATGAGGTTTTGCGTCGTAAGGTAGAAGCACTCCTCGCTTCACATCAACGAGCAGGCAGCTTCATTGAAACCACAGTTGCCGGCATCGCCACGAGGATTATTGAAAATGAGCAAGCTGATTTGCTCGTCGGTCAGACGATCGGCCACTACAAAATTTCTAAACGGATCGGCACCGGCGGGATGGGCGACGTCTATCTGGCCACCGACATGACAGCGGGCCGCAAGGCCGCGCTCAAACTCCTGCCCACGCGCTTTACCAGCGACGCGGAGCGCCTGAAGCGGTTTCAACAAGAAGCGCGCGCCCTAGTCGGGCTCAATCATCCAAATATCCTGACGGTTTACGAGATCGGCGAGGATCACTCAACTCATTACATAGCCAGTGAACTGATCGAAGGCGAGACACTGCGTCAACGTCTGATGCGCGGGCGAATGGAGTTGAGTGAAGCTGTTGACGTCGCGATCCAGGTGGCGAGCGCGCTCGCCGCCGCCCACGAAACCGGCATTGTCCATCGCGACATCAAGCCGGAGAACATCATGCTCCGGCCGGACGGATACGTGAAAGTGCTCGACTTCGGGATTGCAAAGCTTGCCGAATCCGCCTTCGCCGAGGCTACGGCGGACGGGGCAGAATCGATGACACTGGCTGAGACCAACCTGGGGTCGATACTGGGAACCGTTCGTTACATGTCGCCGGAACAGGCGCGCGGCGCGCCGGTTGATAAACGCACCGATATCTGGAGTCTCGGCGTAGTCCTTTACGAAATGGTAACGGGGCATGCGCCATTCACCGGCGAAACGCCAGGAGAGGTGATGGCTTCGATTCTTGAGAAGGAACCACCGCCGCTCACGAGTTACGTCGCGCACACTCCCGCTGAGCTTCAGCAGATTATCAGCAAAACGCTGCGCAAAGAGCGCGAGGAACGGTATCAGAGCGCACACGAACTGCTTGAGGCGCTCCAAAGTCTCCGTCGTAGCATGGAATTCAAGACTGCGTTGGAACGCTCCACTGCGGCTCCTTCATGGCTGCGCTGGACACGATCGCCCATCGCTTTGGTGCTCGTATTGTTAGTAGCTGCTTTCGGCGCTGGCGCTTCCATTCTACTGGCATCGAAACCCAACGACGAGCTCAATTCCAGAGAAGAGCATTGCAGTGTTGCCCTTTGAGAATTTCAGTGACAACAAAGAAAACTCCTACTTCGCCGCCGGGATTCAAGACGACGTGCTGACGAGCCTCGCGCAGATTCACGATTTGAAAGTAATCAGCCGCACGAGCGTGATGGCTTATCAAAAACCCGGCGGGCGCAATATGCGTGAGATCGGCCAGGCGCTGGGGGTGGCGAATGTTCTCGAAGGGAGCGTACGCCGCACGGGCAACCGCGTGCTCGTCAACGTCCAGCTGATCGACGCACGCAACGACCGCCACATCTGGGCGGAGCGTTACGACCGCGCCGTCGCCGATTCGATCGGCCTTCAGGGCGAACTGGCCACGCAGATCGCGGCCGCTCTGAAAGCGAAACTCGCACCAGAAGAAATGGCCCGCTTTGTTGCCAAACCCACCGCTAACTCGGAAGCCTACGTGCTTTACCTGACCGCGCTTGGTACGGAACAATGATATCGAGGCGGAGCAGCTCTACGTGCAAGCCACCACGCTTGATCCAGGGTTCGCCTTAGCTCACGCGCGAGCTTCCCTTCTCAATAGCGAGATTTCAAGTAAGGGCGATTACCGGGAGCGTAAAGCGAAAGCGCGCGCCCAGGCGGAGGAAGCTCTGCGGTTATCGCCAACCTTGGGCGAAGCACATATGGCTTTAGGTCTTTGCCTCTATTGGGGGGAGAAGAATTACGACGCAGCTCTTAAGGAGTTCGAGCTCGCTGCAGCGACTTCTCCCAATAATGCCGAGATCTACAATTATGTTGGTGGCATCTATCGCCGGCAGGGACGCTGGCGCGACTCGGTTGCCAGCTTCGAACGCGCCCTGTCCCTCGATCCGCGCAATGCCGGCATCGTTTGGTTCGCCGCCAACAATCACCTTTTTTTGCGTGACTGGTCTGCCGCTACTGCGGGTTACAATCGCGCGCTGGAGATTGCGCCGGATTACGCGTATCCCAAGATCGGCCTTGCTTACCTGGAAGTGTTTCGAAACAGCAATCCCGCTGCCGGCAGAAACATTCTGCAAAACATTCCTGCCGGCATTGATCCCGATGGATCGGCGACTTTGGCGCGATGGGACCTGGCCATGCTGGAGCGGGATTATGCGACCGCGGAAAAGGTTCTGGCGGATTCTCCGTTGGAAGCTTTTCCTTGGGCATTTCACGGCCCGAAGACATTTTACCAGGGCCGCACCGCCCTCGCGCGCGGCGACATCGAATCGGCTCAGCGCTATTTTGACGCGGCGAGACCAGCTATCGAAAAGCGGGTGCGCGACGATCCAGACGATCCGAATCACCACGCTGACCTCGGATTACTTTACGCCTACATGGGCAGGAAGGAGGATGGCATCCGAGAGGGTCGCCGGGCCATTGAACTTGAGCCGGAAAGCAAGAACGCATTTCATGGCGCCCTCGCCGAGCGGCCAATCTGGCGCTGGTTTATGCACTCCTTGGCGAGCCGGACCAGGCGATCACGCTAATCGAGCGTCTCCTTTCCACTCCCGGCGCAGCCACTGTACCCGGATTTTCCGGGTAGCATCACGCTCGCCGAGCTTCGTCTGCGGTGGGAATGGGACTCGCTTCGAAGCAATCCGCGTTTCCAGAAGATTCTCGCCGGACCGGAGCCGAAGACGGTTTATTAGAGCCATCTTATAAATCGTCCCGCTGTAGCGGCGGGGCCAAAGCCGCCAGCGGATAGCTCCTTAGAACTTCTTGATCAGTCGGACATACCAGAATCGTCCCAGGTTATCATAGGCGAAGCCCGGATAGCCTATGGGGCTGCCAAATTCGAACCCAAACTCCGTGCGGTGGGTCCTCACCAAATATATTGTTCACACCAACGGTGACCGTGGAGTTGTTCACGATCTTTTTCCAGCACGGCATGGCGTAAGCAACTGTCGGCGGCGCTTCCTTCTCTTTGCCCACCACTTCCTTGCTATCCTTTGAGTACCCGGCCACCGGCGCCGCTTCCACCGGAGGCGTGAAGATCAGGCTGTAGGAGAGCTGCGCGTCCGTGAACCAGGTCGGATGCACGTAGTGCTGTTTCCAAAATCCATCAAATTTCTTGGCATAGATCTCTTCCCAGAATCCATCGAGCATATGCACGGTCGCGTTCAGGTCCAAGTTGTGCCACGTCCAATCAAGTGTGCGAGAGTCCCTTCCATTTGTACCAGGCATCGCCACCGATCCCGAAATCGCTGCCTCCCCACCAATCGCCGTTGGTACGCCCGGCCACTTGCCATGCCCTGTCTCCCTTGAACTGGAAGACGAACTGATCCAGATAAGTCGCCCGGGTTAGGGAAGTAAATGTTCCAAAACGAGTCTTGAGTTGGTACCGAAGGCCAAGGTCAACACCGCGCGCGCTCTGACGGCCGCCGTTGATAAAAGGGCTTACCACCTCTGATACGAAGGTCCCCGACGGGTCGAGTATAACCGCTTCTCCAGGCTGCAGTTTGCCGGCTAAAAAGCGTTCAATCACGCTCTGAGGAGAATCCGTCATCACAACGCCCGTCCGTTCGATATCCCACAAGTCAATCGTCAACGTCAACTGTACCGGCTCGGAATCCACTTCGGCGTATAAACAATACCCCCAGTCCAATTACGGGAACGTTCTGGCCCGAGGTGTGGGTTGGGGTTGTTTAGAATTGCTGTTTCCGGGTTGCGGTCGCCCATGAAAGATGTTGGCCCGAAACCGAAAATTCTAGGTCCATAGAGCTCGGTGCAGCGAGGGCTCAACGAAGCCTTCACCCCACGTGCTGCGAATGGTCAGCTGCTCGTCAAACGGCTGCCAGCGCACCCCCACTTTGGGCACTAACGAATTTGTATCGTTGTTGAAGGCCTCAAACCGGCCCCCGGCCGCGAACTCCAGCGAATAGAACAACGGTATCTTCCATTTGGGACTGAAAATTGGAATGAGCGTTTCCGCATACAACGCGTATTCTTTGCGTCCGGCTCTTAACAGGGAACTCTTGCGCGACACCGACATTATCTTTAGTGCGGTTTTCGTCGTCCGGATTTTCAGTCAAAGATTCCCGAATAAAGACGCCGCCAAAGGCGAGTCCGACGCCGCCTGCGGGCAAATCAAACAGATCGGTGGTGTAAATATTCAAGTCCAGCGTCGCCAGTTTGGATGTATTAAGGTCCCTCGCATGTATGATCGCGAAGTCGATCAATGGCAGGTTGGTTGGGATCGGTACGCGGAAGTCTCCGAACGGATTGTACGGGGTAGTCTGTCCGATAAAATCCGCCGAGGTAGGATTATAGATCGAGTCCGCCGCGTTCAGAATGCGATTGAAGCGCGAGACCGAGACATTTCGAAGCTCAGAAGTATCCTGGATTTGACTATACCGGAATGCTCCGTCGTAACCCCAGCTTCCGTTAAAGAGCTTGTCGCCCTTTTACACCGACCGTGAAAAGCTCGGCGATGTTTTCCTCCTCGACCAAGCGGTTACCGAAATCGGCAAGGCGGGCATTAGTGTCGCCCGAGATGATCTGTTCAAATGGATTGAATGGATTGAATGCATCCGAAGGCATGCCGGTTTCCGCAATGGTCGGCGTGTTCGGAGGCGCGGCCCCTCCCGGCAGCGGGTGATTGGGGGGGATGGCGATTACACCCAACCCAGGGGCTTCGAATGGGCCCGTCGCGGGCGGCGCAAGTTCGTCATGCGTCTTCACGCGGGCATAATAAAAATCGCCGAAAACCCGAAACTGATCATCACAGATTTTGGTTTCGAAAGCCGTATAGCCGCCCCAGCGTTCCTGGGTGGGAAATGAACCCGCGAACGCGTTAAAGTTAAAGCCAGGTAGCAAAGCGCCGAACACCCGATTTCCCCTGACATGTCCGGGAAAGTTATAGAGGTAATCGCTTGGCCGGAGCCAATCCGTTCGTAAAATTTGGCGGACTCGCAAATTCAAACCCTCCCGGACTCAAATTTGTTCCGCCAGCGGCGGCCGCCACATCGCTGCTCAACTGGAGATTGTACGGGCTGGAGTTCGAGCTCAAAAATGGCCCGCGATTGGAGTTGCCCCGGTCGCGATTGAGCATCGAGTTACGGTGGTAGAAAAAGATGTCGCCGGTGATACTTGTTTTGTCGTCGCCCGTGCCGAAAAGAATGTCGCCTGTGTACTCGCCCGCGTCTTTATCGAGCGTGTTGCCATAATAGAGGGTCACCTGGGCGCCACGGTAATCTTTGTAGAGCTTGAGGTTCACTACGCCGGCAACTGCGTCCGCCCCGTAAGTGGTTGAAGCGCCGTCCTTCTGAATTTCGATGCCCTGGACAGCGGCAATGGGAATAGTATTCAGATCGAAGAAAGCGGCGCCGGACGGCGCTGTCCCCGGGTACGGCGCGACACGGCGGCTGTCGATGAGAACCAGTGTGGCGCCTGGATCGAAACCACGCAGGGAGATTGACGCCGCCCCCGGCGGACCGCCCGCGGCGGTCGCGTTATTCTGAACCGGAATGCTGTTCGCACTTGCGATCGGCAGACTCTTGAGAAGCTGTTCCGTAGTGGTGCCTTGACCAGACTTGTTAATCAAGTCGCGGTTGAGGGTAGATATCGGGTTCGGGCCGACTTCCTCCGTGGTTGGAATGAGGGAGCCAGTCACAGTCACGGGCTCGCCAGTCACGATCACCCGCTCGGCTTCCACCTCCTGAGCAAATGCGTTCGCTGCGAAAATTAAAGAAAAGGCCAGCGTCGCCGCAAGGATAGCGCAGGCGGCTCCTGGCTTAATCGGCGCGTTCATGGTTAGGCCCGAAGGTCCACGCAAATTGCGATTAAGCCGATTGCCACGAAAACTTTCAATCTAAATCGCGTGGAAAAAGTTGTCTGACGCCTCCCTAAACGACGCAGTAATCGGATTCGAGCGCGCCGACGCGCGAGGCAAAGGCGCGGTTGAGTTCCTGCCAATAGCCAAGGACTCGGTTAACGGTCCGTACCTCGTTGCCAATCTAGCGCTGGTTTGCGCGTGGACGAGATCTTTGTCACCGCGATCGATCTCTGCAAAGCGCTTCGAAACGCGGATCGCCGCGCAGGAGATCGAACATTGGATCGAGACGGAGCAGCGCAGGAGTGAGCGGCACGTTTTCAGGCAGCGGGCCTGCGCAAGGTATCGAGAGTAGTGTCTGCAAAGCGGCGGTGGCGCGGTCGGGTTCGCCAATTCGTGCTGTCACTCGGGCGAGGATCGCGATCGGAACGGCACCTATTATGGCGTCTTTCTCGATCCGGAGCGTGGCCATGGCTCGTTCCGACAGAGCCAACGCGGTGGCCTTTATCACCGAGCCCCGCATTGGTTAGCGCGAGAATTTCGATGAGACTATAATTTTCCGGCTGTTCGTTGAGCAAAGGTTTCAGTTCGTCGCGTGTTTGGCGCCAGGTCGCCTGAGCGGCGGCGTGGTCGCCACCAACTTCTTGCGCCCAGCCTAACCAAAAGCGCAGCCGGCCGTTGATATAACCCAACGCTGGATCAGGCTTGGCCAATATCTCCTTCAGCCGAGGGATCATTTGTGCAGGGCGACGCTCCAGAATGGCTTGATAAACCTGTGCTTCCAAGGCTTGGGTATCGGCGGCACCCGGGCGGAGCGGAGCGAGGAGTGCTGAAGCGCGCGGCAGATCGCCCTCGGCTTGTGCGATAGCCGCCTTGGTCGCGAGCGTATCGAGGTCGCCCGGTGTGATGTTAAGAACCTGGTCAAGCTTTTGCAGCGCTTCGCGGAAACGACGAAGAGAGATATAGGAAATCGCCCGCTGGGTGATCAGGTAAACGTTGCGAGGGTCGAGCCGCTCGGCTTCGTCGAAGTAGGCTTCGCTCCGGTCCCACTGGCCTCTCCTCCGTGCGACATAAGCCAGCGCCTCAGGAATCTTGCTGCTATTCGGCAGAGACTGACGTGCTTGCTCAAAGTAACGCTCCGCGGTGTCATAATCTTTCAGGCACGAGTAATGGTAATAGCCTTTGGCCCAAACGGCTTCGCCAAGGTTGGGCTGAAGAGTGGCCGCGGTTTCGGCTGCCTGCCGTGCCTCTTCACGCAGGGCGACCGTTGGTTGAAGGGTCTCCGTGAGGTAACCGCGCGCGTCAACATATGACAGCAGCGCCCAACTCAGGGCGAACTTCGGGTCCAAGTGCACCGCTTCTCTGAGATATTTCTGTGCACCAATAGCGTTGGCAGCTGTGTTGTCGGTTTTCGATGCATAAGCCAGGCCCCGCAGGTAGGCATCGTAGGCCTCGACATTATTCGTCGGTTTGGTGGCGATGACTTGCTTTTCGTGACTGGTCAGCTTTGCCTGCAACTGATCGGCAATGGCATTTGCGATCTCGCTTTGAATGGCGAATACATCTGCCAGATCTCGGTCATAGGTCTGCGCCCATAATTGCCGATCCGTGCGCGCATCAACCAACACCGCATTGACACGCACACGATTCCCAGAGCGCTGAACGTTTCCTTCCACGACGTGCGCCACGCTGAGTTGCTGGCCGATTTGGCGCACGTTGCGCTCGGCTCCGCTTCTGGTACTGCATTACGCTGGTGCGGCTGATCACTTTCAAATCGGCTACTTTCGCCAGATCAGTCAGGATCTCGCCCTGCACTCCATCGGTGAAATAGGCGTTCTCTTTTTCCTCGCTGAGATTATCGAAGGGGAGAACGGCCACGCTCTTCTCCGGGATAGGAACTGGCACATTGCTCGTCGCGGCTGGAGAGACGGTCGACGTAATCGCTCGCCATGGCGCTCTATGAAAATAGATGAAAGAACTACTTACCAGAACAAAGACCAAGCCAGCTAAGGCAACCGGAAAGAGGAACTTTGGGAGTTGAGGTTGCCTGACTGACCGAACCGTTTGTTTGAGCTTCTGAGGAATCTGTAGATTGCCGAAACCGTCTTTGCAAAAATTAAACAAGTGCAGACGCAGACCGTGCTTCACCTTATACTCGCCCAGATCGTACAGGTAAGGCTTCCAGTGCCGGGACTGGACCAAATCTTCGGCAACATGGTTGGATAAAAGAATGTGGCCGGCGTCGCCGCAATCGAGGACCCGCTGCGCTACGTTCATTCCTGATCCCGCTATGTCCGTCTCGTCATTGACATCGGGGACTCGATTGATTGGTCCGCTGTGCACTCCCATCCGTAACTGAATCTGCCGATGACCTCGCAACGTCTTGCTAATCTCCAGCGCGCATTCGATCGGCTCCTCTGGGCTGCGCAAGAAAAGTAATGCCATTCCATCACCAGCCGGCACCCGGATGAGTTTGTTGCTTGCTTCCGCTGCACGAAAAGATTTGGTGTTTCGTACGATCCGATTCAGTTCTTGCAGCACTTCAATCTGTTCGTTGACCAGCAGCTTCGAGTAACCGACCACGTCGATTAACAGAATGTGTGCAATCTCAAGCTGGAGATCCTGCTTGGTCTCCGCGGGTGTGTCTTGGTCGTTCACCCTGTTAAGAATACCATCCTCCACGCCCGAGACCAAATAACTTCCCTACCACTTACAAGCGGTTCCCGCGCGCCAGAAGTGAAACTTGGTTCGGGGGCGAATTACTTCGACAGCAACTGCCGCAGGACGAACGGCAGAATCCCCCCGTGCCGGTAATAATCGATTTCGATTGGCGTATCGATCCGAAGTTTCACCGGCACCGATCTTTTTTCTCCGTTCTTTCGCGTCGATCTCGAGCGTTACCTCTTGTCCAGGCTTGATCGCGTCTGACAATCCGGTGCTGGAAAAGACTTCCGAGCCGTCGAGTCCGAGCGATTGCGCCGTTGTTCCCTCGGGAAATTGCAATGGCAACACGCCCATGCCGACAAGATTGGATCGATGAATCCGTTCGAAACTCGCGGCGACCACTGCCTTCACACCTAACAAACGCGTTCCCTTCGCCGCCCAATCGCGCGATGAACCGCTGCCGTACTCGTGCCCGGCGAGAATAACCAGCGGAGTATTGGTCTCCGCGTACTTCATCGCCGCATCAAAGATCGACATCGTGGCATCGGCATCTTGCCGATCTTTCCCATAAAATCTGGTCACGCCGCCTTCAGTTCCGGGCACCATCAAATTCTTGATCCGCACGTTCGCGAACGTTCCACGCGTCATGACCAGATCATTACCGCGCCGGCTGCCGTAGCTGTTGAAATCTCGCGGCTGAATTTCGCGCGACATCAAATACTTCCCGGCCGGCGACGTTTCTTTGATCGCTCCCGCAGGCGAAATGTGATCGGTCGTTACCGAGTCGCCGAAAATCCCCAGCGCGCGCGCGGCGCGGATTTCCTCGATATGACCGGCTTCCATCGAGAAATTTTGGAAGAACGGCGGCTCATGGATGTAATCGCTCTTCTCATCCCACTGATAAATGTCGCCCGTGCTCGATGGAATCTCGTTCCACTTCGGATTTTGATCGGCGAAATCGCGATAGAGTTTGCGAAACGTCTCCGGCGCGAGAGCTGATTGCATGGTGTCTCGGATTTCGCTGAGAGTTGGCCACAGATCGCGAAGGAAAGTTTCTTTGCCGTGCTTGTCCTTGCCGAGCGGGTCGCGGGAAAGATCGATATGAACTCGGCCCGCCAGCGCAAAGGCCACCACCAGCGGCGGCGACATCAGAAAATTTGCCTTGATGTTCTGATGCACGCGCGCTTCGAAATTCCGATTCCCCGAAAGAACCGAAGCCGCGACCAAATCGTATTCGTGGATCGCTTTCTCGATGTTTGGATGCAGCGGCCCGGAGTTGCCGATGCAAGTCGTGCAGCCATAACCGACAAGGTTGAACCCGAGTTGGTCGAGATATTTTTGCAGGCCCGTTTTCTGGAGATAATCGGAAACCACGCGCGAGCCGGGCGCGAGCGACGTTTTCACCGCAGGATCGACGCGCAGCCCGCGCTCTACCGCCTTTTTGGCAAGAAGACCGGCCGCGATCATCACGCTCGGATTGCTGGTGTTTGTGCAACTCGTGATCGCGGCGATCAGCACGCTGCCGTGGCCGATATGACTGCGTCCGCGCGTGAAAACGTCGCGCGACTCCGCTTCAATTTCCTTTCGCTGCATCGGGCGTCGGCCGGTTCGTAATCATCTCGAGCTTGTTGAGTTCGTCGCCCGGTGTGATCCCCTGGTCTTCCTTTGTATCGGTCGAAGCCATGGCGCCATTGCGCGGCGGCGCTGCCGTTCAATTCCACAAGATGTTTTTCGCGAAGATCGACATTCTGTTTTCCATATCCGCCATCGTGTACCGGTTTTTCGAGCAGTTCGCGAAATGTTTTCCCAAGCTCGGGCAAGTTGATCCTGTCCTGCGGCCTTTTCGGTCCGGCGACGCTCGGCTGCACCTCCGCCAGATCCAAATCGAGATCGACGCTGTAATCAATCTCGCCTCTGAGCGGCATCCCGAACATTTTTTGCGCGCGAAAATAATTTTCGAACGCAAGACATTGTTCTTCGCTGCGTCCCGTGGCCCGCAGGTAATTCACCGATTCCTGGTCAATCGGAAAGAATCCCATGGTCGCGCCGTATTCGGGCGACATGTTTCCAATCGTGGCGCGATCCGGCACCGGCAGCGATGCGGCGCCTTCGCCGTAAAACTCGACAAATTTGCCGACCACTTTTTGCGCGCGCAGCAATTGCGTGATGTGCAGGACGAGATCGGTCGCGGTAACGCCTTCGCGCAATTGCCCGCTCATGTGCACGCCCACGACTTCCGGCGTGAGAAAATAAACCGGTTGCCCGAGCATGCCGGCTTCCGCTTCGATTCCACCCACGCCCCAGCCAACCACGCCGAGCCCATTGATCATCGTCGTGTGCGAATCGGTCCCGACCAGACGTGTCGGGAAAGAAAATTTGCTGATTGTCTGACGCGTCTGACTCTCCGGTTTCAGGCTCAGACACGCCTTTCGCGAGATATTCGAGATTCACTTGGTGCACGATGCCGATTCCCGGCGGGATGAGCTGGAAAGTTTTGAACGCCTGCTGTCCCCATTTGAGAAACTGGTAACGCTCCCGGTTGCGTTTGAACTCCATGTCCAGATTGAGCTGCAGCGCGCGCGGCGAACCGAAGAAATCGACCTGCACGGAGTGATCGACCACCAGATCGACCGGCACGAGCGGTTCAATGATTTTCGGATCGCCGCCCAGCCGCGCGACTGCGCTGCGCATCGCGGCAAGATCGACAATCAGCGGCACACCGGTGAAATCCTGCAAAACGATGCGCGCGACGACGAATGGAATTTCCTCGTTCGCGGGGATTTTGCGTTCCAGTTCGCCAGCGTCTCAACATCTTTGCGCCGGACTTTTTTCCCGTCGCAATTGCGCAGCACCGATTCGAGCACGATCCGGATGCTCACTGGCAATCGCGAAATTTTCCCGATGCCCTGTTCTTCCAGCGCCGGCAGCGAATAGAGAAACCCTTCGCGCCCTTTGCCAGCGTCGAATTTCTTCAGCGTTTTAAATTCGTCGTGCATTTCTTGTCATCCGAGCGAAGCAAAGGACGTCAGGGACATCCAACGATCAGCTTAAGTGACATCGCTTTGTGATCCCTCGCTGTCTTTCGCGTCCAGTATTCTATTTCAGTTCCGCCAGCTTCGCCTTGATTTTATCGAAATTCGGCAGCTGTCTGGCGTCGTCGTTGCTCTCCGCGTATTGGATCACGCCATTTTTGTCGATGATGAACGCAGATCGTTTCGGGCACGCCGCCCATTCCGAGATTCATTTGCGGCAGGAAGGAGTCGTACATCACGCCGTAATCCTTTGCGACTTTGTGTTCGTAATCGCTCAGCAGCGGCACGGTGATTTTCTCTTTTTGCGCCCACGCTTCCTGCGCAAACGGATTGTCGCCGCTGATTCCGTAAACGGCGGCGTTCAAATCGCTGTAAGCGTTCAGGCCCGCGCTGACTTCGCACATTTCCGTCGTGCACGTGCCCGTGAACGCCATCGGAAAGAAAAGCAGCAAGGTATTTTTCTTTCCGAAATTGTCGCTCAGTTTGATTTGCTTCGGCCCGTCAGCGGTCTTGGTCGATAAAGTGAAATCTGGCGCTTTGGTTCCAACTGCGAGTGGCATGAACAATCCTCCGGTTTGAGTTTAGAGGGGGAAATTCAGTATAAGATCGACAACTCTGCGGTCAAAGAGATCGTTAAAACGTTGAAGCGTTGAAGCGTTGAAGCGGCCAAAGTTATCCTGTCATGTTGAGCGAAGCGAAACATCTCTGACTGAGCGATTGCAGCAGTCTGAGCGAGCAGAGACGATCAGAGATTCTTCGCTGCGCTCAGAATGACAAAGACCAGTTCACGCTTCAACGTTCAACGCTTTACGATACAATGGAACTCTTTTGGTGGCTGTTCACAATTGTGCTGTTCGCAATCGGTCTGATTGGCACGATCGCACCTGTCCTCCCCGGCACGACAATCATTCTGGCCGCAGCGATCATCCATCGCCTCATGGTTGGCGCGGAGAAGAGTATCGGCTGGAAAACGATCGTTGTTCTCGTGCTGCTCACGCTTCTTTCCTACGTGTTCGATTTTCTCGGCGGCTATTTTGGCGCAAAATATTTCGGCGCGACGAAATGGGGCGCGTTCGGTGCAATCATGGGTGCACTAGTCGGCCTGTTCTTCGGAATCATCGGCTTATTTGTCGGTCCGGTCATTGGCGCCGTCGCCGGTGAATTCATCGCCGGCAAACGAATGATTGACGCTGGCCGGGCCGGTTGGGGAAGTTTGCTCGGAAATCTCGGCGCGATGCTCGGCAAACTGGTCGTAGCGGTGGCGATGATCACGATTTTCTTCATCGACAGTTCCATCACCGTTTTAATTGTAGGGCAACCCCGAAAGCTTTCGGGGTTGCCGCAGTTTGTTCTTCTGTCTTGGTTTCCTGGCTTCCAGATTTCTGTTTTGTGCTAAATTGTCTGCCGATGGCAGATGATCGCTGGTGACCCCGAAAGCTTTCGGGGTTGCTGGAGGAAAGTCCGAACACCATACGGCGGCATGCCGCGTAGAATACGCGGGCGCCGCGGTTGAAAAATCGCGGTGACGGAAAGTGTCACAGAAAAGACACCGCCGGTTCTTTGGCAACTACAACTGTAGGGGAAGCTGACAGCTTCCCGTGTAGGCGTCTGACACAGACGCCCTACAATGTCTGAGACAGGCAAGGGTGAAAAGGCGAGGTAAGAGCTCACCGCTCGCGAAGTAATTTGCGAGGCAGGAAAAACCCCATGCGGTGCAAGACAAAACAGAGGGAGGGCAGCCGGTCCGATTTAATCCTCGGGTATCGTCGCATCACGGTGCTGTAGCGGCGGTCTATGACCGCCGAAACGTTATCGGGCATCCCGCGAAAGTGGGGTGAGATGAATGATCATCGCCCGGCACTTTGCTACAAAGTGCTGGGAACAGAATTCGGCTTATCGCCATCGAAACTATGAAGGGCGCTTTCGGAAACGAAGGCGCCCTTCGCTTTTTTAAGCGACCGAGGGCCGCAGGCTGGACTTTTTGCGTAGGAGCGGAAGGACTTTTTCCACCAATGCGTCGGCTGTGATGCCGTGTTTCTTGCGCAGGATCGGAACGGCGCCGTGCTCGATGAATTGGTCGGGCCAGCCGATGCGCACCACTGGCGTGTTAATCATTTGCGAGTGCAGATGTTCCATCACCGCGCAGCCAAAGCCATTGTGCAAAACATGATCTTCAATGGTGCAGACGACTTCCACGCTGCGAGCGAAAAATTCCAGCGTGCCGGTGTCCATTGGCTTGATCCATCGCGGATTGATGAGTGCGACCGAAATTCCTTTTTCTTCGAGCTTGCGCGCGGCTTCTTCGGCCACTTCAAACATGTTGCCCAGTCCAAAAATCGCCACGTCGCGTCCGTGTTGCACGACTTCCGCCTTGCCGATCTCGAGAAGTTTCGGCTCCGGTTTGATTTTTGCGCCTGTTCCCGACCCTCGCGGATAACGAATGGCGATCGGACCGGAGTTGTAGTGCGCCATTGTCCAAAGCATGTCGACAAATTCGTCTTCGTTCTTCGGCTGCATGTGCACCCAATTCGGGATGTGGCGCAGATAACCGATGTCGAACAAGCCATGATGCGTCGGGCCGTCGTCGCCGCTCAATCCGGCGCGGTCCATGCAGAGCCTGACGTTTAATTTTTGGATGGCGATGTCGTGAATCGCCATGTCGTAGGCGCGCTGAAAAAACGTGGAATAGATCGTAAGAAACGGCGTCATCCCTTGCGTCGCCAATCCGCAGGCAAAAAGCGTGGCGTGCTCTTCGGCGATGCCGACGTCGAAGTAGCGGCTCGGATGCGCCTTGGCAAAATGCGAGAGACCGGTCCCGCTCGGCATCGCCGCCGTGATGGCGACGAGTTTCTGATTGGTCTCCGCGAATTTCGCCAGCGTCTTGCCAATGATTTCCGAATAGGTCGGCGTCGGTGTCGGAGCAGTCTCACCGCTCTCGATCTTGTATTTGCCGAGCCCGTGAAATTTGTCGGGCTGCTTAATAGCCGGTTCGTAGCCTTTGCCTTTCTTGGTGAGAATGTGCAGCAGCACCGGCTCTTCCTGCGTCTTCAAAAACTCAAAGGTCCGTGTCAGCAACGGAATATCGTGCCCATCGATCGGGCCGTAGTAGCGCAGACCGAGTTCCTCAAAAATCACGCTCGGAACGAGCAAACCCTTGACGCTTTCTTCCACTTTGTGCGCGAGCTGCACGCCGGTTTTTCCAAGAATCGCCTGGACGAAATCGCGCGCCTTATCGTGCAGATGCGCATAAGTGGGATTCGTCACGATGCTGTTTAGGTAATTGGCGATCGCGCCGACATTTTTCGCGATCGACCATTCGTTATCATTGAGCACAACGATGAACCGCTTCGTGTGCGCTTTAACGTTGTTAAGCGCTTCGTAGCTGATTCCGCAGGTGAACGCGGCATCGCCCGCGACCACGACGATGTGCTCGTCACCGCCGCGCAGATCGCGTCCGACCGCCATGCCAAGCGCAGCGGAAAGCGCGGTCCCAGCGTGGCCGGCACCGTAGCAATCATGTTCGCTTTCCGTTCGCAAAAGAAAACCATTGAGGCCGCCGAACTGCCGCATCGTGTGGAAACGGTCGAGACGCCCGGTAAACATTTTGTGCACGTAGCCCTGGTGGCTCACATCCATGACAAAGCGGTCACGCGGCGTGTTAAACACGCGATGCAAGGCAATCGTCAGCTCCACGACACCAAGATTCGGCCCGAGGTGACCGCCGGTTTGGGAAAGGACTTTGATCAGCTCATCGCGCACTTCCTGCGCAAGCTGCGGCAGAGTCTTGTTCGCGCAGCGCTTTGATGTCCGCGGGCGAGCGGATCCCGTCAAGCAAACGCTTGGGTGCGATCGCTGCCTCGGAAGTTTGAGAAGTCTCAGAAGAGTTTGATTTCGTCATTTGCATCTTGGGAGTCATCGGCAACGGCCGCCTGCCCGGCCGTCTCCGGTGTTGGCTCAAAGTCTTTAACTATCGGCTTGCCCGCGCTATTGCGAGCAATGATTTCGATCTTTTGCTCGGCGTTGGCAAGTCGTTCCTGGCAAATTTTCACCAGATTCATTCCTTCTTCGTAGCGCACGATCAGATCTTCGAGCGGCAATTTGCCGGACTCCATCTGCTCGACAATTTTTTCGAGCCGATCCATCGCGCCTTCGAAGTTAAGCTCTGCTTCGCGCGGCTTCGGTTTGCTGCTCATGGGGAGAACGAGGAATTAAGCACAGGTTAGCCAGGAGAAAAGAGGCGACTTCTGGCGGGCCATGGATTCATGCAGATTAAACGGATTGAGGAGCGCACGCGATTTTCCTCGCGAGCGGGTTTCGGCGCCTTCGCCGAGACGTTACGTTGCGCTTCCAATCGGCCCGACCAGTTCAATGAGAAGTGATTGTTAGACTCCTTCGTCAGTGCGTCTCTAATCGCTGCGGTGTTATATGCCGCGAGCGCGTCGGACTGAATTTGCCGGGCGAGGTCGCCATCACCCGTTTGATCCAGCACGACAATTATTCGAACGACTTCTCGGCTAAAAATAATCTCAAAAGACTGTCGGCTTCGAGCGGGGTACCTGGAAGTCTGTGCATAGTTAAGGCCCCAATCCAGCCGGCTTTTTGCGCGATCGAATCGCGAGCAGGGGTCGCCTAAATATTTTCTCTCGAGCCCGTACTCCTTTGCAGCAAAGAACGCTTCGTCTGCAAGATCAGAAATCGATGACGCAAATTCCGGCTGCGCTACGTCAATCTTTTTGAATAGCTCAACCGTGGCTTTCGATTCACCTAACTCATGGTTTATCGCCACGATCTCATGGAAGACCAGCCAATTATTTTCACCTGCGACAAGCCGAGCCGCCTTTTTATCGCGAATGTCCTTCAAGGCGTCGAGAGCCTTCGGATATTTCTTCCCAAGATCGATCCAATACGACAACGCGAAAGAGAGTCGGACGCCGTAATGGGCCTGATTTATCTCTAGTGCGTGATCGTGGTACCAAATGTGTTTCTGCAACGCTTCCTCAAATTTTCCTTGAGCGGCAAATTGCTGTGCTTGCTCCAACGCCTCATCAGCTTTGTCCTTTCCGCGAGAGCAACAGACAAGCGGTAAGACGAGCAGTGCTACGAGTCGGATACTGAGCTTCACTATCCAATCTGTTTTTTGTAAGCGGCAGCGTCTTTCAGATTCTTGAGATCGTCCGCGTTGTCGACCTTCAAAACGAAAATCCAGCCCTGGCCGTAGGGTTCGCGGTTGATCAGGCCCGGATCTGCTTCGAGCGCTTTGTTTACTTCGACAACGGTTCCTTTCACCGGCGCGTAAATGTCGCTCGCGGCTTTCACGGATTCGACGACTGCGATCGCTTCCTTCGCGTTCGCTTGTCGATCCATTTTCGGCAGCTCGACGTAAACCACATCGGTCAATTCAGATTGCGCATGATCGGTGATGCCGACGCGGACGTTTTCGCCTTCGCGTTTAATCCATTCGTGTGTCTCGGTGTAAAGCAAATCGTCTGGGACATTCATGATGTTGTTTTTTTGTAGAGCGGTTTCTTTTCGATGATGGCCGGAAATTTTTGCCCGCGAATTTCGATGTCGATTTGCGCGCCGATCTTCGCGTGCGTCGCGGAGACATATGCCATGCCAACGCCGCAATTCAAGCTCGGAGAAAGCGTGCCGCTGGTCACTTCGCCGATGCGCGCGCCATTATGGAAAACGGCATAGTGCGGTCGCGGCGGCGGGCCTTTTTCTTTCATGCGAAACGGAACGAGTTTTTCGCGCGGGCCGTTTTCTTTTGTCTTCAACAGAACATCGCGCCCGATGAAGTTTGGTTTGCTTAGATCAACAAAGAAGCCAAGGCCGGCTTCGATCGGATTTCGTTCCGGCGACAGATCGGAGCCGTTGAGCGGATAACACATTTCCAGACGCAAGGTGTCGCGCGCGCCGAGTCCGCACGGTTTAATTCCAAACGGTTTGCCTTTTTCGAGTGCGGCATTCCAAAAATTCACCGCGTCATTCGCGCGAAAGAAAACTTCCACGCCGTCTTCGCCCGTGTAACCCGTGCGCGCGACGGAAACATTTATCCCATCGAATGGAAGATCGACAATCGCATTTCGCGGCGGAAGCTCGACATCTTTGCCGAACAAGGCGTGAAATAATTCCCCGATGCGTGGCCCTTGAATGGCCACGCCGCCAAAATCTGCGCTGCGGTTGGTGATTGTCGTGGCCTCGGCATCCTGCCGATGATCGGCTGGAAGCCGATGCCGACTTCTCCAGCCAGGCGAAATCTTCGTCCGTGCGAGCTGCGTTGACGACGAGCAGAAACTTCTGATCGCCGATCCGATAAACGATCAGATCATCAATGATTCCGCCTCGCTCGTTGAGGAGAAAAGTGTATTGGCCCATGCCGACATCGAGTTTGTCGATGTTGTTTGTCAGCATCGTGTTCAGCCACGTGGCGGCGGCGCCCTCGCCGCCGGATTTCTGCGACGAGGGCATCGCAGCCACAATCAATTGTCCCATGTGCGAAATGTCGAAAATGCCGACATCATTTCGCACAGCCTGATGTTCCTCCATGATGCTGGTGTATTGCACCGGCATGAGCCACCCAGCGAACGGAACCATTTTCGCGCCCAGCCGCACATGCTCGTCGTAAAGCGGCGTCTTTCTCGGCGGACTTCAGTCATGCGTCCAAGCTAGACTCAGAGGAAAGTGGCGCAAGAGCGTGGCTGATTGACAAATCAGTCTCGATTTCGACTCCTCACCTTCAGCCTCTCCTCGATCGAGGAGGAGAGGAAAGATTGCCTCACTCGCGTTCCCCGGTGGATAAATGCAATAGCCAGTCTGCCTCTCTCTTTCGAAAGGGAGAGGATTGAGGTGAGGGATCGATACGTTACTGTTCGCGACGATGACCTGGCTGGATAAACTCGAACGCCGCTTTGGTTTTCTTGGCATTCCGGGATTGATCCGCATCGTGATCGGCTTCACCGCGCTGGTCTTCGCGCTGATGTGGCTGAATCCGGGTTTCCGTTCCGCGCTCGATCTCGATCCCGCGCGTATTCGCCACGGCGAAGTCTGGCGACTGGTCACTTACATTTTTGTCCCGCAAACGCTCAGCTTTTGGATCGTGCTTGCCCTCTGGTTTCTCTGGTTTATCGGCGAAGGTCTCGAGCGCGCGTGGGGCGCCTTCCGGCTCACGCTTTATTTTTTCGTCGGAATGATCGGCACAACGATCGCGGCATTTTTCTTTGGCGCAATTTTCAAACGGCATGCTGATCGCGTCGTTGTTTTTCGCCTTCGCGCGATTCTATCCCGACGAAATCATCTACATCCTTTTTATTTTGCCGGTCAAAATCAAGTGGCTTGCCTGGGTTTTAGCCGCGTTTTTGCTCTTCGGATTTGTCGTGAACTCGAATTCCTATCGCATGGCGCTCGGTTGCCGCGTTGCGCAATTATTTCATCTTTTTCGGCCCCGAAATCATTCACCAAGCGCGGCATCGGCATGAAGTTTCAACGCGGCGAAGCGTTTTGAAGCCCAGTCACGCAGCGACAGATGAGCCCTGCACCGATGCGCGGTTTGCGGCGCGACGGAGTTGACCGATCCGAACCTCGATTTTCGCGTTGCGCGCGACGGCGAAGAATATTGCATCGGCGCATTTGCCGAAGTGCGCAGAGCCCGCGCCTTAGATCGCGTTGTACGAGTTGCCGTTCGCCGCGGTGAGCGCACTGGACTCGGCGTTGAAACATACGCCGCTACACCCTTCGAGCAGATTCGTTGGGGATGAAACTAGCGCGATGACTGACAAGAACACGGCGCTTGTTCCGGAGGAAGGCTGGCATTGTTTGCATTTGTTTTACCGGATCGAATACGGCCAATGGCAATTGCTCAGTCGCGACGAACAAAACGCTGCGAAAACGAATCTGGCGTCGCTTGTGCAGGAAGTGCGCGCGATGGAATCGACGCAATTGCTTACTCTCGGCATGGTGACACCGAAAGCCGACATTGGTTTCATGTTGATCACGCCGGATTTGCACAACGCCAACAGGATCGAGAAACGGCTCTCGCTCTCGTTAGGCGCGGATGTGTTGACACCAGTTTACAGTTATCTGTCGCTCACCGAGGAAAGCGAATACATCACAAGCGAGGAAGAATACGCGCAGACACTCGAGCCGAGTGTACGCAATGATCCAGCAAAACTCGATCGAAGCACTGATGACATTTCACGAGCGAATGAAGCATTATCGACAGGAGCGCGTTTATCCCGACGCTGCCCGATTGGCCGGTGGTTTGTTTCTATAACATGAACAAACGCCGCGGCGAACAGCGTAACTGGTATGCGCTCCCGTATGACGAACGCCGCAAACTGATGAAAGGTCACGCTAGTGTGGGGCGCGAGTTCGCCGGCAAAGTGAAACAACTCATCACCGGTTCGACCGGGCTCGATGATGCCGAATGGGGCGTGACACTGTTTGCGCGCGACACATTTCAGATCAAAGCGATCGTTTACAAAATGCGGTTCGATCCGGTGAGCGCCGAGTACGCGGACTTCGGTGAATTTTACATCGGCATCCAATTGCCTCTCGACGAATTGTTTCGGCGGCTGCAACTGTGATACTGCCCGCGTGTAGCCGCTTCCCTGTGGGAAGCGTGAGGCTGACGTGTTCAGCATCCGGCTACGCCGCCCACAGGGCGACGGCTACAGTGAGCAGCAACGGCAGGTTGTCATCTTCCTCTACAGCAGATTTGCGATTACAATGTCGCCTTAAACCGGATGGGTGACAGAGTGGTTGATTGTGCACGCCTGGAAAGCGTGTGTGCCGAAAGGCACCGGGGGTTCGAATCCCCCCCCATCCGCCAGCCCTGGCTTGGAAGGCCGTTGACTCCTGCTCTTGACGGCTCCCTTTAAGTTTTGCGCTTCTCTATTACCTGCAGTTCCTGTCGTAATTTCAGCATGCTGCCGTGGGAAAGGACGCCGCGGAAATTGATGCCAGGATAAATCATGCAATCGCGCCCGATGACCGAGCCGGGGTTAATCACTGCGTTGCAGCCGATCTCTGTGCGGTCGCCGACGATCGCGCCGAATTTTCTTAAGCCGGTTGGGATCTCGCCGTCGGGCGTGATCACCGCGATCTCGCCATGGTCGAGTTTTACGTTCGAAAGAATTACGCCTGCGCCAAGATGAGCGTGATGACCAAGAATAGAATCGCCAACATAATTGAAGTGCGGCACCTGAGCATCGTCGAAAAGAATGCAATTCTTGAATTCGCACGAGTTCCCCATCACAACACCATTGCCGACGATCACGTTCTCGCGCACGTAGCAACCGCTGCGGATTCGGCAATTTTCGCCGATCCACGCGGGGCCTTTCAAAACCGCACCTTGCTCAACGATTGTTCCTTTGCCGATGAAGACATGGTTACTGATGAACGGCTTGCCCAGCAGCTCACCCAGGATCGCTGGCTTCAGCCGAAATTGCAGGTAACTGGCAATCTGTTTAAGCGCGTCCCAGACGTAATTCTGGTTCTCGAACAACTTCGGATGTGCCGTGTGTTCGAGATCAAGATAATCGCAGGCGCAAACATCTTCAGTGCTCAACATGACGAATTGGCCCCCGAGTTGCGAGCGCATTTTTCTGGGGAGCGCGCGCGCATTTTCTGGGGAGCACAGGCTGCCAGCCTGTAGTTGCCGGCAGCCCTGCCGGCAACATCTTTGCACACGCAACTCGCGCCGACGCCAATTCCCCGTCTCGGCAAGCTGCCGAGACCTACAGGCTGGCAGCGTGTGCTCCCCAGATCAATACCGAGCCGCATCGCGTGAGTTTTTGCCCGTCTTTCGTGTCGCGCACTTCCCAGCCGAGCGCGAAAATCTGCTCGCGCAGTTCGTCGCTGCGTTTCCAATTTTTTTCGCGCCTTGCGTTCTCGCGCTCCTTTGCAAGCTGCGTCACTTCTGCCGGAACTGACGATTTCCGCCTCCGTTTCGAGATCGAGAACAGTGTTGATTCGTTTCCACCAATTCAGCCATGCGTTCTGCTGAGGCGGCGTCCAGTTTGTTTTCATCCATCGCGCGATTCGTTTCGCGAATCGATTCGAACAAAAATCCAAGCGCCGCCGAAATATTCAGATCATCATCGAGCGCGTTCTCGAAGTCAAATTTCTCAATTGGCCGTTGAGCGTTGCGCCGATGCTTCTAGAGTTGCGCTCGCCTGTCGGAGTCCTCTCGGGCGGAGCGTTGGACGTTTTCTCTTGCGCGGTTTCGCGTAGCCGCGCCAGCCATTCGTCGATGCGCCCGAGCGATTCGCGCGCCTCATTCATTCCGTCCCACGTGAAATTGAGCGGCACGCGATAATGCACGCGCAGCAGCGCGTAACGAAGCTCGCGGCCGGTGTAACCTTTCGCCAGAACATCGGGACCGTGTAAAAATTACCCAGCGATTTCGCCATTTTCTGTCCGTCGACCAGCAAATGCGCGCAATGCAGCCAGTAGTGGACGAATTTCTTGCCCGTGACGCCTTCGCTCTGCGCGATCTCCGCTTCGTGATGCGGGAAAATGTTATCGACGCCGCCGCAATGAATATCGATCTGTTCGCCGAGTAGCGCCGTCGCCATCGCGCTGCATTCGATGTGCCAGCCGGGACGGCCCGGTCCCCACGGCGAATCCCATGTCACTTCGCCGTCTTCTTCATCCCAGGCTTTCCAAAGCGCGAAATCGCCGATGTGTTCCTTGTCGTATTCGTCGTGCTTCACGCGTCCGGTCGATTGCAGTTGGGTAAGATCGAAATGCGCGAGCTTTCCGTAGTCCGGGAATTTATTGATGCGAAAATAAACTGATTTGTCGTCCGCCTGATAAGCGAGCCCGCGCGCGATCAGCGCGCCGATCATCTCGATCATCTTGTCGATGTAATGCTGATCGGTGGCGGCGGGAAATTCATCGGCGCGCTTGATCCGCAACGTTTCGGCATCTTCGAAGAACGCCTGTTTGAATTGCTCGGTGAATTTGGCCAGCGGCACTTTCGCTTCGCGCGCGCCGCGAATCGTCTTGTCATCCACATCGGTGATGTTCATTACGCGATGCACGTTGTAACCGCGCAGCTCGAGATGGCGCTGAAGCAAATCTTCAAAGATATAGGCGCGGAAGTTTCCGATGTGCGCACGGCTGTAAACCGTCGGCCCGCAGGTGTAGATGCCGATCGGGCGCGCAGCCGGATCGCGCGGCTCGAATTCTTCCAGTTCGCGCGAGTAAGTGTTAAAAAAGCGCAGCGCCATAAGCTCAGAATGTCATGTCGAGCGAAGTCGAGACATCTCGAATATCGTTTTGGGGTTCAAATCAGAGATTCCTCGACTCCGCTACGCTTCGCTCGGAATGACAATGCGTTCATTCCATCTCAATCGTTGCAATCGCAATTGCAGCCATCCCTTCGCCGCGTCCAATCGCGCCGAGCTCTTCGTTGGTCGTCGCTTTAACGTTCACGTTCGATTCGCTTAGTGCCGATGGCGTCGGCAATTTTTTTGCGCATCGCAGGAACGTGCGGGGCGATTTTCGGCGCTTCGGCGATGAGTGTGGCATCGACATTGATCACGTGCGCTCTTTTGTCGGTCAGCAATTTCGCCACTCGTTTCAAAATCTCGATGCTGCTGATGCCGCGAATTGACTCATCCGTATTTGGAAAATGCTGGCCGATGTCGCCCGCGCCGATCGCGCCGAGCAACGCGTCCGCGATCGCATGTGACAAAACATCCGCATCCGAGTGTCCTTCCAACCCGTGCGAGTATGGAATTTCGACGCCGCCCAAAATCAGCTTTCGCCCTTCGGCCAGACGATGGATGTCGTAGCCGATTCCAGATCGAATCATCGGTTTCGCAGCGTTAAATGGTTAAATCGTTGAAGCGTTAAAGCGGCGTGAAGCCGCCGCACTCCAAAGCGCGCTGCGCGCGCGAAAGATTCGTCATCTGTCATTCGAGCTTCTTCATTTAGCATCATAGTTTCAGATCAATCACGCCGTTCGATGCGACGATGCTGTATTTGTCTTTCATGTTCTCGCGGGGACGAAGATCGACAGTTCCGCCGGCGTTTTCAACCAGAAGCCAGCCCGCTGCGATGTCCCATAAACTGATTCCCGTTTCAATGTAAGCGTCGAATCGTCCGCAAGCGACGTAGGCCAGGTCCAGCGCAGCGCTGCCGAACACGCGGCATTTGCGCACGCGATGAATCATTTCCTGGAGCAACGGAAAATTCGCGTTGATCGTCTCTGCGGTTTTGGCGAGCCCGATCGAGATGACGGCTTCAGCGAGCTCCGCGCGATCGCTCACATGAAAGGGCGGCCATTTAATTTCGGGACTTCGCCTTTTTGTCCGACCCACATCTCGTCGCGAATCGGATCGTAGATCACGCCGACCATGATCTCGTTGCGCAGGCGCAGCGCGATCGAGACGCAAAAATGAGGGATGCCATAGAAATAATTCACCGTGCCATCCAGCGGATCGACGATCCATTGATGATCGCTGGATTGATCGCCAACGATACCTTCCTCGCCGTAAAGCGCATGAGCGGGAAATTCGTCGAGAAGCAATTTGCTGATCAATTCCTGCGCCTGAATATCGATCTCCAATTTGATGTCGTGTGCTGCCGCGGCGTGGACGCGCTGCCGTTGCTGAAAATTTTCACGAAGCAACTTTCCCGCTTCGCGCGCGGCATTTTCAGCCGCATCGAGATAATGCTTCATCGTTAGAGATTACGTCCACAAAGAACACAAAGTGCACAACGGAAATAAGATTCCGATGAAACTGCAAATACTGTGTGTCATCCTGAGCCCAGCGAAGGATTCACATACCTCACTGGTTACGCTTAGTGGACTTGCGCAATCCCACGCCCCGATTGTGGGTCCCTCCCCAGCTACTTGATTTGTTTGTCGGTCAGACCGTTTTGCGCCTGCTGCAAGTAGCTGGGTCGGATGATGGGCGTGCAAAAAAAAACCGGGAGGAAAATAAATTCTCCTCCCGGGTTGAAGTTAGGTGTTGTGACCCCGAAGAAATTCGGGGCCGTTAATCAAGCGTTGGGCTTAGTGCCTCTTTTTCTTCGCTGATTTTTTCTTTGCTGCTTTTTTTTTCTTTGCCATCGACTAATTCCCCCCTTTCAATCCGCAACGCGCGGAGACTTTGTGAAGAGTTGGGAATGATTTTCACTTCACTTAATTGCGTTCAGTAATCATCTCATTTTTTTTGTCAAACGTTTTTGTTGCGAATTCTGAAAAAATTTTCACCAGCTCGTGCGCGATAATTTTTTTTGACGCGCGCGAAATTTTTCTCATTTCGCCGTCACGAAACAGAATTGTCAATTCATTTTCATCGCTTTCCATTCCGAATCGGCGCCGCTCACATCGTTCGCCGACCATGATGTCGCAATTTTTTGTCGCGAAGTTTCTGCGCGCGTTTTCCTCCACGTCATTTGTTTCTGCGGCGAAACCAACGACGAGAAATCGTCGATCTGCCGGTGACCTAGCGAATCGAGAATGTCGCGCGTGGGAATTAATTCGAGCGAGAGGTTCCCGTCGCGCTTTCTTGATTTTCGCCGGTGAAACTTTTGCCGGTTTGTAATCGGCCACGGCAGCGCACAGGATGCACACGTCGCATTGGTCGGCATGCCGATGCACCGCGTCGAACATTTCGTCACTTGCGTGAAACCGAAACGAATTTCGCAGTCGCGCGGTGGATCGAGGTTGACCGGGCCGGAAATCAAAATGACTTCGTGTCCGGCTTCGATCGCTGCTTCGGCCATGGCGTAGCCCATTTTTCCCGAGGAACGATTCGAAATGTAACGAACCGGGTCGATAGGCTCGCGCGTCGGTCCGGCCGTGACGAGAAATCTCACGCGATCAATTTATCGTGGCGCGCCAAGCAGGAATTCAGCCCGGAACGCGATGTCATTCACTTTCCAAAGCCGGCCAAGGCCTTCGTAACCGCATGCGAGCATTCCTTCTTCCGGTCCAATGAATTCGACGCCGCGCGCTTTGAGTTTTTCGACGTTTCCTGCGTCGCGGGATGCTGCCACATTTTTCCATTCATGGCTGGCGCAATCAGAATCGGCGCGCGCGTGGCGAGCGCAATGGCGGCGAGCGGATGACCCGCCAAACCGTGCGCAAGTTCGGCGATGATGTGCGCGGTGGCGGGCGCGATCAAGAGCAGGTTCGCGCGATCCGCCAGATCAATGTGACCGGGACGCCAGTTTTCTTTTTCATCGTAGAAGCTCGTCGTTACCGGATTCTTGGAAAGCGTCTGCAGCGTCAGCGGCGAAATGAATTCGGTCGCGTCCTGCGTCATGACGACAAAAACTTCGTGGCCCTGTTTGACGAGCAGACTGGCCAGCTCCGCAGATTTATACGCGGCGATCGATCCTGTGACGCCGAGCACGATCGATTTTTTCCCAGCCGCAATGCGCACCACTTTTCGCGCGCTCTTTTTTTCAAGTCTGCGTTTGGAGTTTTTTTCCATCTGAAATTGACAACTTAGCCCGTAGATCGTTATGGGAATCATTTCGGCCTCAAACGCCGGCTCAAATAACTTTCTGCAGCCATGATGTGCCGGAATTTTTCCAGATCTTCCTCGACTGACCGACTAATAATAGTGTAGCGGTAATCCCGCCATAATTCCATTTCTCGCACGGCAGTCTGCAGCCGGCAGTTCGATCTGTTCCTCGTCTCGGTGCCGCGTTTCGCAATCGTCGCCGCAATTCGTCGAGATCGGGCGGCATGATAAAAACATCGGTCAGCGCCTGGCGAATAACTGGATCGTCGCAGTTGCGGATGGTGGCGGCGCCTTGCGTGTCGATATCGATCAAAACATCAACGCCGTCCTTCAAATTCGTCAGCACCGGTTCGCGCAACGTGCCATAAAAATCTCCGTGCACCTGCGCGTGTTCCAGAAAATCGCCGGCTCTTGACTCTCGCGCTGAAAATCGGCATCGCCAAAGAAATTGATAATCTTCGCCTTCAATTTCCCCGCCCGCGGCGCTCGCGTGGTGCAGGAGACGGAATAAAAAAGTTCGGTGTCTGGCGAAGCGCTTCCAGGGTTGTCTTGCCTGCGCCCGAGGGCGCAGAAATGACGAACAGAATTCCGTAACGGCTGAACTGTTTACTCAAGGTTTTGAACTTGTTCCCGGATCTTCTCCAGCTCGGCTTTGCAGGTGACGAACGCTGTGAAATGGCGGCATCATTCGCTTTTGCGCCCAATGTGTTGAGCTCGCGAAAAATTTCCTGGGTGATGAATTCCAATGTGCGCCCGACCGGCTCTTTGCTGCGCAAATGATGAGCGAATTGCGCGAGGTGACTCTCGAGGCGCGTCAACTCCTCCGAGACATCGGCGCGATCGGCAAAGAAGGAGATTTCTTTCAGAACACGTTCGTCGTCGCTGGCGATCGGCAGCCCCGCTTTTTGAATTCGGTCGAGCAGCGCGGCGCGATATCGTTTCACCGCATCGGGATGCAGCGCGCGGACCTCCTTGAGTTTTTTCCGGATCGCTTTGAGACGGTGAATCAAATCCTTGGCCAGATGTTTGCCTTCGCGCTCCCGCATTTCGATTAAATCGGCGAGCGCGGCGCGTAGCGCCCGTTCGACTGCCGGCCATGCTTCTTCGGCCTTCACGGCTTCTTCCGGGAACCGCATCACGCCAGGCGCCTGTAGAATGGTGCTGATCGTGATCTCGCCCGGTGCGTTTAACTCTTTTTGCAATGCGCGCATGGCTTCGTGATACGAGCGAGCGAGTTCCGTGTTTAGCGCCAGGTTGCGAACGCCGTCTGCGCCGCTGTGAAGAGTGATGGTGGCATTGGTCCGGCCCGCGAGAAATATTTTCGTTGATCGTCTGTCGAATACGCGGTTCGAGCTCGGCCAGATCGCGCGGCAAATTGATCACGATGTCGCTCTGCTTTCGGTTCACCGAATTCAGCTCTACGCTAAACTTTGTTCCTGCGTGATCGGTCTCGGCGCGACCGTATCCAGTCATGCTCCGCATAATTTTTGTTCGATTCGAAGCTTTATCGCAGAGAAAAGCTCAACGATCAACGCTCAAGCCTGACCCACTTGTGTGGATCTCGTTGCAGCAGATGCTGTAACGCTCTGCGGTGGGGCAAAGGAATCGGAATTGACTCGAGTGAATTGATCCTGATCCAGCGCTGTGAGTGTTTATCGATCTTTCGCGAGCGTTCGGCGTAAACCTTTAATGCGACCCGATGATTTGTGAACGGAAAAACCGAGGTGTAGATCGCGCGTTTATGAAAACTCGACTCGCGAACGCTTTCGGAGTCAACTCTCAGAGGCGGCAAAATCCACATGCCGAGCCAGCGTTTGGAGGATTGTTCGAGCCGGATTTTGCCCTGACGAACCATGAATGCATGCTTTTCGACGAGGCGCGTTGTACGCGGGCGAGATTTCCTGACCGGTAGCTTTTTCGGATTTTTTGCCCGGCAAAATTTTTTTACCGGGCAAATGCCACATTTGGGCTCTCGAGGGATACAGACAAGCGCGCCGAGATCGGTGAGTGCGGAATTGTAAATCCGGGCGTTGGATTTTGGAAGAAGCGTCGACGCATATTGCCAAAGCGCTTTTCGGCCCGCGACCGAGTCGATGGATTCCCGAAAATCGAAAAGCCGTGTCAAAACGCGAGCAGTGTTAGCTTCGACAATTGGGACTGATTGATTGAAGGCGAAGGCGGCGATGGCGTGTGCGGTGTATCTGCCGAGTCCTGGAAGTTGCTGCATTTGCTGGACCGGTCGCGGGAGACGTCCGCGGTGTCGATCCATGACGGTCTTCGCGCTGGCGTGCAGATTTCGTGCGCGCGCGTAATAGCCGAGGCCTTGCCACGCGCGCAGCACGTCATTCTCAGAAGCGCGAGCGAGCTCAGCGAAATCAGGAAATCGGCGGAGCCATGCATCGTAATAAGGAATGACGGTGGCGACCTGAGTTTGCTGGAGCATGAACTCGGAAACGAGGATGGCGTATGGGTCGCCCGTTCGGCGCCAAGGAAGGTCGCGGCCGTGGCGGCGATACCAGCGGAGAAGAGAGCCGCGAAACGCGCGAATGTTTTTCGGAGAAATCATTGCTCTGCGGAACGTCGAACGCCGAACGCCCAACGTCCAACGTCGAATTCAGAGTTGAGCGTTGAGCCTTGAGCGTTGAGCGTTGGGCGTTGAATTCTTACACTCACGCACTGACGAAAGAACAGGCGATAAAACTTCGGGCACTACTGGAAGGGCTCGGATTCGAGTTTTCCCCGAAAGAGTGGACGATTTTCTTCGCGCAAAAAAACAAGCTTAGCGTGGCGGTTTACGAGAAGGGGCCGAAAGTGCTGGTGCAGGGCCGCGACGTAGAGGAGTTCATCCAATTCGAGCTGGAGCCAAAAATCTTGGGCGAAGCGAAACTGGGCTATGAAGAAGTGCATTCGCCGGAAATGTTCGAGCCGCACTTCGGTGTAGATGAGAGTGGGAAGGGCGATTTTTTCGGACCGCTGGTGATCGCCGGAGTGTACGTCGATCGTGGAATCGCTCGCAAACTTCTCGATGCCGGCGTGGTGGACAGCAAACGGATCGGCTCCGATGCGCGGATTCGCGCGCTGGCGGACACGATTCGGAAAATTTCGCCAGGTATGGTGGAGACGGTGCTGATCGGCCCGGCGAAGTACAACGAGCTTTACGAAAAGTTTAGCAATCTTAACCGGCTGCTCGGTTGGGGCCACGCGCGCGTGATCGAGAATTTGCTGGCGGAAAAACCGACCTGCCCGCGGTCGTTGTCGGACCAGTTTGCGGATGCGCGGGTGATCAACGCGTCCTTGCTAAAGCACGGGCGCAAGATCGTCATCGAACAGCGCCCGAGAGCGGAATCGGACATTGCAGTAGCAGCGGCGTCGGTCGTGGCGCGAGAGGCGTTCATCAACTGGCTGGAGCGCAAAAGCAAAGAACTCGGTCTGCGATTGGAGCGCGGGGCATCGCCCAGCGTAAAAGAGGCCGCCAGAAAGCTGGTGGAAATGAACGGGCCAGGCGCATTGCGCGAAGTGGCAAAAGTGCATTTTCGAACGGCGCACGAGATCGCGCCGAATGATTATCCCGCTCCGCCTGCACGTGAGAATTGGCGCAAGGCGCCGTGATTCATGCAAGCGCAGCGAAGCGAGTTGCGTTTCGTGTTCTTTTCGAACACCTTAGGCTATTAAAATTTTATCGTTTTTGTGATCAGTGGCCACCGCCGCAGCCGCATGGAACGATTATTAAAGTAGATATGTCAAAGTTAACCAAGCGCGACATCGTCGTTTCTATCAGCAACCAAACCGGCATGGTGCAGCATCAAGTCTTTGACGTCGTCCAACGCACACTGGACAAAATCACCGACAGCCTCGCTAGCAACATCCCGGTTGAACTGCGCAATTTTGGCGTTTTTCAGCCGCGCCTGACAAAGCCGCGAGTTGGCCGAAACCCGAATCAGCCCGGCAGCAGCTTCGTGATTCCACCGCGCGCGACAGTGAAATTCAAGGCTGGGAAAATCATGCGTCAGCGCGTTGAGAAGCTCTCACGTCAACTGAAAGAAGCGGCAGAGCGCAAGACCAAAACAGAAGCCGGAGTACCCGAGCGGAGAGTAGCTCACGAGAGCAAGTTCTGGATCGTTTTTTCCAGACGCTCAAAATTAATTGGCTTGGTGAGATGCTCAGCGAAGCCTGCCTCTCTGGCTTGCTTTATGTCTTGTTCGCTACCAAAGCCGCTGAGCGCGATTCCAGGCAAATCTTTGTTGACCCGCACTTCACGCATTAATTCGTAACCGCTGCGATCCGGCAATCCGATGTCGCTGATGAGCAGATCGAAATCCTCGATGCGGACTTTCTCGACTGCCTGTTCCGCGGAATGGGCTACAGTAATTTCGTAGCCATGGCGCTCGAGCATTCTTTTCATTCCGATGCACGTGTCATAATGGTCATCCACCAGCAGGACGCGCCGGTGCTTTGAAACGGTCGCTTCCGCTTCCCGATCCTCTGGTTGATCTTCCCCTTCGCCGTCGTGACCGATCGGAGTCAATACCGTGTTTAGTTCCACTGAAAACGTGGCGCCCTGATCTTTCCCGGGGCTTTGCACGCTGATTTTTCCGCCATGCGCGTCGATCAGCGCCTTCGAAATGGCCAAGCCAAGCCCGAGGCCTCCAAAGCGGCGGGTGATGTCGGCTTGTCCCTGTTCGAATGCGTTAAAGATTTTATCAATCGTTTCCTGTTTCGATGCCAATGCCGGTGTCGATGACGCGAGCTTCAATTTTATCTGCCGTAGGGTTAAGGGTCTCGATACTGATTCGACCTTTTTCGGGGGTAAATTTCACGCTGTTCTTGATCAGATTCCAAAAGACCTGTTGCAAACGCGCGGGATCGCCTTGCACGTATGTGCGCACGGCGCGAAGCTGAAATTCCACTTCCAGATTCTTTGCCTCGATTTCGTTCCGGCATATCTCGTAAGCGCGCTGCAGGACTTGGTGTATGCAAATCGTCTCGAAGCTTAATTGCAGTTTCCCTTTCGATATACGAGTAACGTCGAGTAAGTCGTCGATTAACCGCGCTTCCAGCTCAACGTTACGCCGAACGACCTCCAGTGCTTCTCGTACAGGCTGGGAATCTGGCACTTCGGCTTCCAGCTCCCCAACCATCGCAATTACTGGCGCGAGGGGACTGCGCAGCTCATGAGACAAAAGTGCCAGGAATTGGTCCTTGGCAGCATTTGCAGCGATCAATTCCTGGCGCAATGTGACGTCGCGCGTCTTGTCCTCCACCAGATAAAGCACACCCTGAATGGTTTCCTGTGCGCCCTGTAGCCGGAGCAGATTAATGTCCAAAAAGTGCGTCACTCCCGTCTTATCTTTCAACGGCTGCTCAGTCAGATGAAATGGCGTTCCAAAGGTAAGCACTCGCTCAATGGCTCCGGGTGGCGCAATCTTCACATCGTCGCAGGTGATTTCCGTAATGTCGCGGCCGGCAGGCAGGTCCCCGAAGCGTTCTGCCATGCGCCCAAAGGCATCGTTGGCATGAAGAAAGCGGCGAGAAGTTGGATCGACAAAAGCGATTCCGCTGGGCATGTTCGCCAGCATTTTTTCGTTGAAGACCACTTCACGCTCCAGCCGTTGCTTGGATTCCATCTGGCGTTGATAAAACCTGCTGCCCAGCCAGGCGAAGACCGCCGTAAGACCGACCAGCCAGGCTGCCAGCAACGTCATTCGCCCCAGCAGGTCACGAACCGGTTTGTAAGCCAGCGCTTTCGGCTGTTCCACTACTGCCACCCAACCGGTGTTCTCAATCGGACTGAATGAATAGAGGTTGCCGTGCTCCTCGAAATGTCCGGTTTTGTTTTGGCGGATTTCCTTGATCAGCACGCCACCCTCCGGGGAAGTCGCGCTCGGGATTCGGCTTAAAATCATTGGCAAAAAGCGCAGCGCCGTTTTGATCGAGAACTTCGAACAGAAACCGATCGGAAAATTCGATCGTGGCCAAACGCCGGCCAATTCTTTCCACGAGGACCGAGTCGCCGACATAGCCCAGAATTTTTCCGTCGGGCGCGCGCACCGCTGCGACGATATTGGTGACCAAGCGATTATCCGTCAGCCGCGGATGAACGGCCGACACTGCGGCCTCATCGGATGGCCTCGGCTTGTTCGCGCCAGTAACTGGAGCCAAAATCTTTTCCGACCATCTCGGGTGCCGTCGGGATCGACGCAATTAATGCACCATCGGATGCGGTAAAGAACATTCCGTCGATGTTCGGGTGCGAATAAAATGCCGAGTTGAGCCATTGCTGAGCCGCCGGCGTCGGATTTGCTGCGCTCAGAATTCTCGCAACTTCGGGTAGCGTCTGATAATAGTTAATGATGGCACTACTGCGGTTGAGATCGTGGCCGACCAGATGGCCAACCAATTGGATCAAAGTTTGCCGGTCGCGTAGGATTCGCGATTCCAGGGTATCGCGCAGGATGGTGTAGGAAACAATCAGGGTCAGGATGGACGGGACCCATCCCGCCAGAAGAATAGGAAAGATGATCTTGAAACGCTCGAAACGGTCGCGCCTTCGTTTCGTTATGGTATCTCCCGGCTGCATGCCTGCCTTTTGCGAGAAAAATTGGACTATCACGGTTAACCTGCTGATCGGCGGAGGCAAGGGCGAATGTCGGCGTAGAGGTTGAATTGCCTTTAGATCAGCGCAATTTTTTCAAACAGCAGTAAGGCGGCGGACGACCAAAAAGATTGCCAGAACCGGTTGCTCCCGCAATTACGAAGATCGATAGGAGACCACTGCGAATCAACACAATATCGGCGCGGTTTTCACAGGCAAAACATACGATTTTTGAGATTGACGCAACCGTTGAAAACGCCATGATGACGCCCTTACTGGCTCAACGATTGGTGGCCATAGAAACTCCTATGCAAGGAAGCGTCGGACATATCATTTGGACGGTTTGCTACCTGAGCGTGCTCATCGGGCCTTTCTGCATATGGCGTCCATCGCTACTTCATCATTTACCTCTACCTGAAAAACCGGAAGCGGGCGCCGACGCCGGCCCATTATTTTGAACAACTCCCGAAGGTGACGGTGCAGTTGCCGATCTTCAACGAGGTTTACGTGGCCGAGCGGTTGCTCCGTTCGGTCAGCGAGCTGGATTATCCGCGGGAGCTTCTGCAAATTCAGGTGCTGGACGATTCAACCGATGAGACCCGTGAAATCACCGCCTCGTGCGTAGAGGAATTGCGTCAACGCGGCTTCAATGTTCAGCGTATTCATCGAGTTGATCGCATCGGTTTCAAAGCCGGCGCACTGGCAGTAGGGCTTGAGGCTGCAGAGGGCGAATTCGTTTGTATTCTGGACGCCGATTTTGTCCCGCAACAAGACTTACTAAGACGCACGATCCATTTCTTCACCGATCCTAAAGTGGGAATGATCCAGAGCCGCTGGGGCCATTTGAACCGTGGGTATTCATTGCTCACGCGCATGCAGGCGATTTTTTTGGATGGGCATCTTTTGCTTGAGCAAACCGCACGCAGCCGCAGCGGCCGTTTTTTTAATTTCAACGGAACCGCCGGACTCTGGCGCCGTTCCTGCATCGAACAAAGCGGTGGCTGGCAATATGATACGCTATGCGAGGACCTTGATCTGAGCTATCGCGCTCAGCTGGCAGGCTGGAAATTTATTTATCTTTCAGATGTGGTCACTCCTGCGGAGTTGCCGGTGGACATGAACGGTTTCAAGTCTCAGCAGCATCGCTGGACCAAGGGTTCGGTCCAAACGTGCAAGAAATTGTTGCCCACGATCTGGCACAGCCACCTTCCGTTTCCAATCAAGCTCGAGGCGACGGCGCATTTGATGTCCAACTTCGCTTACCTGCTTCTTGCGTTTCTGTGTGTTCTTTTGCATCCCTCCACTGGCGGCCCCGAAGGTGGCTGGCTGCGCACAGTGCTTATCGATATTCCGATCTTTCTTGCAGCATCGGCTTCGGTCGCGGTTTTTTATATTTGCGCCCAGCGGGAGCTGCATCCGCGGACTTGGATGAAGGAGATTCTTTTTCTGCCATGTCTGCTCGCTTTGGGAATTGGTCTCTCGCTAAATAACGCGCGAGCGGTGCTGGAAGCGCTTATCAATCACAAATCGGATTTCACGCGTACGCCGAAGTACGGCATTGAACGCAAATCGCAGCGGTGGCGCAGCTGCAAGTACCGGCCGCTCAAATCAACGCTTCCACTGGCGGAACTGGCCTTCGCTATTTATTTTAGCTACTTCGTGGTGTTCGCCATTGCGCACGGCCAGTTCTTCTCAGTGCCGTTCCTTCTGATGTTCCAGGGCGGTTTCCTTTACGTTTGCCTCTCTTCATTCGGCAGTCGCTGGTCAAAAATCAATTTTGACAGCTCACGCGCAAGCGCTGCAATTCCCGCGTGACAAAACCCGAATCATCGGGTAAAAGGTTGCGCATGTTTCGGCCATTGGCTGTAATTTTTAGTCTGGTTTCGATCGCGCCGGCATTTTCCGCCACGCAACTCACACAGCTTGATCCGTCCTATCGTCTGGTAATCAGTATCCGCGACCAGAAGCTGATGCTTATGGAGAATGGCGGGAAAGTGGCAATTTACCCGGTCTCAACGTCGAAGTACGGAGTCGGTGATTTTCGGGGAAAAATGACGACGCCGCTCGGTTACCTGATGGTTGCGAAAAAGATCGGCGATAACGCGCCAGTCGGGGCTGTCTTTCACCATCGGCGGTGGACCGGCGAAATTCTCCAGCCAAATGTTCCCGGGCGGGATCCTGTGACTACGCGCATCATTTGGCTAAGCGGACTTGAAGCCCAAAACGCGCAAGCCTTTCACCGCGGCATCTACATCCACGGCACACCGGAGGAAAAGACAATCGGGCGGCCAGCCAGCTACGGTTGTATCAGAATGAAGGCCGCCGACGTCGCCGTGCTCTATAATCAAGTTCCACTGGGGGCGCTGGTGCAAATCACTCCCGATCGTTTGCCCAAAGCGCCAAAGGCGCGGCCACTGCCGCAGCCTGTTAGCACGTCGGTCGTGCAAAACGAAAAACCGGTCAGTCAGCAGCCGCAGCCTGAACCAACATCTGCTTCAGGCACACTCAGCGTCGAGCAAATGCGAATGGGTGGAACGCTCGCTGCCGAGCGACAAAAAGCGAAGCTCGTGTTGGGCAAAAGCTTGTAGCGCTTGGTCCAAGCTAGGCACGGGGAGACAGACGCGAAGCCGGTGCCGAATAAACATGGTTCTCGTAAGTGAGCGCTGGCCGCGCATTGTTTAAAGTTGACAATCGCAATTGCGCTCACGAGCGTCCACCTCCGCAAATTTTTGATCGCCAATGGCCAACACCAAATCAGCTACTAAACGTGCACGCCAGACGTTGAAACGCTCGCTGCGTAATCGCAGCGTGTTGACGCGTCTGCGCACCATGCAAAAGCAGGCGCGTTCCACGCAAACGCCCAGCGCGGACCAAATCCGCGCCTTAATCTCGGCAATCGATAAAGCTGCCAAGCGCGGTATGATTCACGAAAACGCAGCCAATCGTCGCAAAGCGCGGCTTAACAAAGCGCTCGCCGCGGCGAAGTAGTATGCTGTAGCCGCCTCGCTGCTTGCCGCGCCGTAGCACGACGAAGGCGGGTGCGAGGCGCTGCGCTGGTGTGTTTGCGATGCGTGCTCTTCGCGTCTCACAGAGACGCAGCTACAGTAAATGCCCTTTGCATATCGCACCGACCGGATAAATTCTGTGGAATGATCCCTGCGCTTCTTCTCATCATCGCCGCGGTACTATTTCGCATCGTCACCGGCTTCTTCGGAGACTCACATTCCATCGGGTGGCTGAACTTCGCGCCGATCGCCGCAATTGCACTCTGCGCGGCTGCTTACTTCCCGGGGAAGTACAAATTCACTGTTCCCCTGATGGCACTGCTGATTTCGGATCTTGTGTTGAACGCCCATTACGGCTTTTCACTCGTTAGTCCTTTCGTGCTTTCGCACTACGCTGGCTTCGCCATTGTCGGCTGCCTTGGGCTGCTCTTGCAACGCCGCGCCTCGTGGAAAACGCTGCTGCCTGCATCGGTCGCTGCGTCGCTCATCTTTTACGTCGTCACCAACTCCGTTTCGTGGATTTACGACCCCGGTTACACGAAGAATTTTGCCGGACTGATTCAATCGCTCACGGTGGGATTGCCTCAATACAGCGCAACGCCGAGCTGGATGTTTTTCCGCAACTCGATCGTCAGTGATCTCCTGTTCACCTTGTTGTTTGTGATTTGCATGAATCTGGGGCGCAGCATGGAGAGATCGCGAGGGCGCGCCGTCCCGCAATTGCGGGATCCTGTCGCTGCGGGATGACCGCCATGCAGCCGGGAGGGCAGCGCGACGAAGTCGAAGTGCTCTCGCTGATGCTGTTGATCCGGCGTTTTGAGGAACGCGCCAGCCAGCAGTATCAAGCGCAGAAGATCGGCGGATTTTGTCATCTTTACATCGGTCAGGAAGCAGTCGTGACCGGCGCTGTCGCCGCGGTGCGCGACGACGATTACATCATCACCGCTTACCGCGATCATGCTCATGCGCTGGCCCGCGGTACCAGCGCGGACGCGTGCATGGCGGAGCTTTTTGGAAAAGAGACAGGCTGCTCGCGTGGACTTGGTGGTTCAATGCATTTTTTCGACCGGAAAAATCATATGTACGGTGGTCACGCCATTGTCGCCGCGCACGTTCCACTGGCGGTGGGAATGGCTTTTGCCATCAAATACCGGGGCGAGGATCGCGTCACGCTGTGCTTCTTTGGCGATGGCGCGATCAATCAGGGAGCGTTCCACGAAGCACTGAACCTGGCCGCGCTGTACAAATTGCCGATCGTTTTCATTTGCGAGAACAATCTTTTCGCCATGGGCACCTCCGTGAAGAGATCGACCTCACTGAAACAAATTGTCGATCGCACGGAAGGCTACGACATCCCTGGAGAAATCGTCGATGGAATGAACTTTCGCGAGGTGCGCGACAAGATTGCCGAGGTCGTCGATTCGATCCGCAAAGAGCCTCATCCGGCGTTTCTGGAAGCACGAACTTATCGCTATCGCGGACATTCCATGTCGGACCCGGCAAGTTATCGAACGAAGGAGGAGCTGGAAAAATATCGCCTCGACGATCCAATTACGCGTCTACGTGCTCAGCTCACGCGCGAGGAAAAATTGACTAACGAACAATTTGACCGACTCGACAAGCAGGCGAAGGAAACGGTTCTGGCCGCGGTGAAGTTTGCTGAGGAAAGTCCGCAGCCGCCGCTCGAAGGACTTTACGATTACACGTATGCGGGAACATAGACTTTCAGTCTGTGTGCCCAGCGGGTTTGTAACCCGCTGCACCGGAGACAGCGGACAACCTGTCCGCTGGGCACACAGGCAACATGCCTATGTTCCGATCTGCAGCGCGCTGGCTCATTAGCCGTGAGAGAAATCACCTATCGTCAGGCACTCAATGAAGCGCTCGCGGAAGAACTCGAGCGGGACCCGAATGTTTTTTTGATGGGCGAAGAGGTCGCCGAATATCAGGGGGCATACAAGGTCAGCCAGGGTTTGCTTCAGCGCTTTGGGCCGCGACGGATTATTGACACTCCAATTAGCGAAAACGGATTCGCCGGCCTCGGAGTCGGCGCGGCGATGGTTGGATTGCGGCCGATCATTGAATTTATGACGTTCAGCTTTTCGCTGGTAGCCTTCGACCAGGTGGTGAACAACGCGCCCAACATGTTCACGATGTCGGGGGGCCAATTCAATATACCCATCACATTCCGAGGCCCGAACGGACCCGCGCATCAACTCGGCGCCACGCATTCGCATGCCACGGAAAATTTTTACGCCAGTGTACCAGGGCTCAAAGTGTGCACGCCAGCCACGCCGCGGGATGCGAAGGGCTTGCTGAAGACCGCTGTGCGTGACGACAATCCGGTGCTGGTTCTGGAATCGGAACTACTCTACAGCTCCAAGGGAATGGTCGAGCCGCCGGATGAAGAACTGCTCATTCCGCTTGGCAAAGCCGAGGTGAAACGCGAAGGCAGCGATGTCTCGATTATCTGTTACGCGCAGACCGTTCCGCTTGCGCTCAGGGTCGCGGCTCAGCTCGAAGAGGAAGACATCTCTGCGGAAATTGTCGATCTTCGTTCGATCAAACCGCTGGATGAAAAAGCAATTTTCGATTCGGTTACAAAGACGCATCGCGTCGTGATAGTCGAACAAGACCATCCGTTTTGCGGCGTTGGCGCGGAAGTTTGTTACCGGATTCAAAAAAACATTTTCGATGCGCTCGATGCGCCGATCATCCGCGTATCACAGGAAGATGTCCCGATGCCGTACAATGAACGCCTTGAGCACGCTGTGCTGCCGAACGCGGATAAACTCATCGCTGCCGTGAAACAGGTCTGCTACGTGTGAAACCAGTTAAAAGGGTTACAAAAGTTACAATGTTAAAACGAGACGACCTTTGTAACGATGTAACTGTTTTAACTTTTCTTTCCCATGCCTGAAATCCAAATGCCCAAGCTCAGTGACACGATGACCGAGGGCACTTTGGTCGCGTGGAAGAAAAAGAAGGGCGATCACGTTTCGGCTGGCGAAGTGCTCGCGGAAATCGAGACCGACAAGGCAACGATGGAATGGGAATCGTCCGAGGATGGGACGCTCACAGAGATTTACGTCGAAGAAGGCGGCAAGGTGAACGTCGGTGACAGAATTGCCTTTATTGGCGGTGAGGCCGAGGAAGCGCCTAAGGCGGCAGAGAAAGAAGAAAAGGAGAAAAAGCCGGAAGCGAAAGAACCAGAAAAAGAGAAGCCGAAGGAACCAAAAAAGGAAGAAAAGCCAGAGGCGCCGAAGGCGGGAGAGAAAGAAGAGAAAAAGGCCGCAGCACCGAAGGCGGAAGAGAAGGAACCTGAAACTGAAAAGCGACCGACCGTTGACAAACCCGAGGAAGCGCGCGTAAGAGCATCGCCTGTTGCGCGCCGAATCGCAGCTGAACTCGGAGTCGATCTTTCCAGCGTTAAAGGCACTGGCCCCGAAGGTCGCGTGACTGAAACGGACGTGCGCGCCGCGGCGAAATCAGTAGCGGCCGTCGCCGACCGCCGTCCTGCAAAATCTGAACCGAAGGTTGCGCCTTCAATTAAAGCTGGCGAAAGCGCCCGTATTCAACTTTCCGGGATGCGCAAGATCATTGCGCAGCGGCTGGTCGAAAGTCTCGGTCCCATCCCGCATTTCTATCTGACAATCGAAGTTAACGCCGGGCCGCTCATGGAAGCGCGTGCGGAATTGAAATCGGCCGGAGAGGGCGCCGACGCGGCCAAAATTACTGTGAACGATTTTGTGTTGAAAGCGGCGGTGCAAGCCGCGGTCAAAGTCCCGCGAGTGAATGCCTCATTCGATGGCGACGCAATCGTGCAGTACGCAGATGTCGATCTTGGAATCGCGGTGGCGATTGAGGACGGGTTGCTGACGCCGGTCATTCGCGCGGCGCAAAGCAAATCTCTCCGTGAAATCAGCGAACTGGCCAAGGATTTAGCCCATCGCGCGCGCAACAAGCGAATGAAGCCGGAAGAATTTCAAGGCGGCACGTTTACTGTCTCAAATCTCGGCGGCATGGGGATCGACAGTTTCTCGGCTGTCATCAATCCACCTCAAGGCTTCATTCTCGCCGTTGGCAAAATCACGAAAGTTCCGGTGATTGATGATTGCGACCAAATCGTGGTCGGCCACCGCATGTCGCTCACCATGAGCTGCGACCATCGCGTCATCGACGGCGCCCTCGGCGCAGAGTATCTAAAACAACTCCGCCATCTTTTGGAAAACCCGGCGCTACTATTGGTCTGAAGAAGGGAATATTAGAGAGCATCGCCGGCGCTTGCTGTCTCCCAGACCATGAAGTCGTCCAGCGCTTGCCGGTTTTTATCGGTTACAAATTCGATCACCGTCGCGTCATCCACGAAACCGAGAAATGGCGTCTTGTCGGGGATCAAATCGAACGGATCGACCAGATAACTGAGAGCAGCAACGATCCACAAGAGCGCGTCATTCGGAACCTGATTGTATTCGCCGCGCTGGTGCGCGCGGATTAATCGCAACATCGTTTGGAGATAAGACCAGCATTCTTTAAACGGCTCTCTGGGAACTGCCGCCGCCTTCTTCGCTGCTTCGTTGAAGAGCGCTTGCAGATCTTCAGGATTTTTCAGGCACGCTTTCGCATCGGTTAACGCTCTGACAAATGCGTCGCTGCGAAGGGCAGGTTTGCTGTACGGCGTATCTGTCCCAGAACCTTTGCGAGTCGGTCGCGCCTTGGTCTTGCCGCGCGATTTCGGTTTTACCTTTTTCATGGAGACTATAAAAGCAGTTTGCTGCGCGAATGGGAAGACCATTCTGGGAATTCTGGGGAGCACAGGCTGCCCAACCTGTAGTCGTCGGCAGCGTGCCGACGACACCCTAGCGGTTGGCAACAACGCGAGACGGTCGAACGTTCAGGGAGCTTTTCGGCAAGCTGCCGAAAAGAACAGGCTAGCAGCCTGTGCTCCCCAGACAGCGCGCGAGAGCGCCTACGGTTTCGTCGCCAGAATAAGCGGCGACGGGCCGGGCGCTTCCAGCTTGCGAACTTTTTTGAACCCAGCCTCTTCAAGCCAGCTTTTGATTTCGTTAAAACTGAAAGTATCGCCGCGCTCCGTGTTCACGAGCATTTGCACGGCGAACATGAGCGAATGCGTCGGCTCGGTGCGCTGGTCGTTCACGAGCCATTCGGCGATTGCGATTGTGCCGCCGGGTTTCAATGCCCCAAAGGTCTTCTTGAGTAGCTCCCGGCTTCGTTGTTCGCCTTCGCTGTGCAAAATATGGCCGAGTGTGGCGATGTCATAACCCTTGCCAAAGTCTGCTTCCAATAAATCGCTCTCCATAAAATCGAAACGATCGCGCACCCCAAATTTTTCCGTGATGCGTTTTGTGGTAGGAATCATCCCCGCCCAGTCAACCGCGGTCACCCGCACGCGTGGCGACTTTTGGGAGAGCGCAATTCCCCAAATCCCCGAGCCGGCGGCGAGGTCGAGAACGCGGACATCGCTTTTCGCCTTCGCCAACTTCAAGTGATCGCCAAGCTTCTGCGCGCTGGGGTAGCTCATTGGAATGATGTTTTCTACCAGTTCACTGAAGAATTCGGTGCCCTCGGCCTCTTGGTTCACGGCGACTACCGGTCGCCCGTCGCGCACGGCATCACTCAACCGTAGCCATCGCGAATTAAGCTGGGGCAGAATCGACCTGTAAAATCCGGCGACCGTGCCTGGCTTGTTGCTGATGAGGAATGCTTCGCTCTCCGGCGTAAGCGAATATTTTCCCTTTGGATCTTTCTTCAAGAGGTCGATGCCGACGAGCGCGTCCATGATTGCGCGCAAACCGCGCACCGACCCGCCGGTTTCCTTGCTGACTTGCTCAACCGTTTTCGCGCGGCTTTCCAGCGCATCAAAAACTTTGTTCGAGACTGCTGCGCTGATGATGAGCGGCGGCGCGTAAGCAAAACCAAGTTGCTGCAGACGTTCGGAAGTGACTTGTTCGCCGCGGCGAATCCGTCCTTTGGCGGATTTTCTCGGGCGACTTTTCTTCGACATATTTACTTGGATTTCTCGAATTGTAAGATCGACAAGTAGCTCGACCGATTTAATAGACTCGTCAGGCCAGCCTGGAAGAGCTACGGTATTTATTAAATCGGTCAAGCGCGCGAGCGCTGGCAAATCACTTGTCGTGAGCATCACGAACTGCAAAACGCGCGAGGAAATGGAAGCAACCGAGCGCGCCGTGCTCGCGCCCTTTGCCGAAAAATCGGGCGAATCGCGCGGTCGCAAATACTCCGAGCCGAGCCACGCCTATCGCACGGAATTTCAACGCGATCGCGCGCGCATTATCCATTCGCGCGCGTTTCGCCGGATGGAATACAAGACGCAGGTTTTTCTAAACGGGGCGGGTGATCATCTACGCACCCGTTTGACGCATTCCATTGAGGTGGCGTCGATTAGCCGGACGATCGCCCGCGCATTACGCCTGAACGAAGATCTAGCGGAAGCGATCGCGCTTGCGCACGATCTGGGGCACGCGCCCTTTGGCCATTCGGGAGAGGAAATGCTGGCCGAATGCATGCGCGATCATGGCGGCTTCGATCACAATCGCCAGAGTTTGCGCGTAGTGGAGTTGCTCGAAAATCCGTATCCGAATTTTCCGGGTCTCAACCTGACGTTCGAAGTGCGCGAAGGCCTGCGAAAACACGAGCACGCATTTAAGACGCCGGACGGAGAAACACATAATTGCACATCGTTGGAGGCGCAGGTCGCGGATCTTGCGGACGAGATCACTTATTACAGCCATGACCTCGATGACGCGGTCGATTTTGAAATCCTGAGTCCGGCGCAATTGGAACAAAATGAAGTTTGGCGAAAAAGCCATCAGACTGTGCTCGCGCGTTACGCCGGCGGGCGGGAACCCGAGCTACACAAGTTAGTTATCCGCAACATCATCGACAATGAGGTGCACGACTTGGTTGTAACCAGCGCAAAATCGATTGCTGAATCGGGTGTGCAAAGCGCAGGCGACGTGCGCCGGCAACCCGTGCCGCTGATTTGCTACAGCGATGAATTAGCCGAAGCGAATCGCGCGCTCCGGAGATTTTTGTATCAAAATGTTTATTATCATCCGCGCGTTTCCGAAGTGAATCGGCGAGCGTGCGAAATGCTGCGGCGTGTTTTTGAGGCGTACCTTGTCGATCCTGAGAGGCTCGGCGATGGAGCGACGAGACGGATCGAGAAGGAGGGATTACACCGCACAGTTTGTGACTACGTCGCGGGAATGACGGACCGGTATTTGACGGAAGAATACGCGCGACTCGCTGGGTAATGGACACCGCAGCGCGCATTTGATCAATGTGTTCCTAGGCGCCTTTTTGGTAATTATCGGTCTGCTCGGATATATCCGACCCTGCATCAAAGCCGTTTACTAAGTGAACTCAGTGATCAATTCTATGTATAAAAGACGAAAGCTGTGTTGGCGAGGGAACGTCGAAAAAGAGGCAATGATTTAATTACAGATTTTAGGGCGCCGCATTCTTGTGGGATGCTAAGTGCCTTGCCAAATCGCATCGGCTGGAAGCCGATGCCACGAACGCGGCGTTGCCGCGCCTATGCGGCGGCGTTTCCGATTTCGTCACGCAAATATGTGATGAGGAAACGGAGTCGTTGGTTCAGGGAACGTTCTTCGAGCACGCGTTGCCGTCGCAACGGATCGTTCACGAATGTCGAAGCCATAAGGTCCGCCAGCATTTCCAGATCGCGCAGTTCCGAAAGATATCGATCGACTTTTGCCGGAAGCTGCCGTCGTTCGTGCTTCAGGTTCGCGTAAAGCTCAAGCACTTTCGCGCCGAGCGCCTCGGTCTCGACCGTGGTTGTGTCAGGCGACTCGACGGCGTCGATTCTCGCAATGGGGAACGGCGCTTCCTGTTTGAAACTGGCGAACCGCACCCGTTGCAAACCTTGCAGGATCAAATTCGATGTGCCATCGCCGCGCCCGACACAGGCGCGAATCAATCCCACGGTGGCGAGATGGAAGAAATCTTCCGGCGCGTGCCACTCCGGGCAGCTCGGTTTGATGAGCGTGACGCAAAACATGCGATGATGTTGAAGCGCATGCTTGAGCATCTTGCGGTATCGCGGCTCGAAAATGTAGAGCGGGAGCAACGCGTGCGGGAAAAGTACCGCCGCCGGCAGCGGCATCACCGGCAGTTGCTTTGGCAAAGTTACGGATGGAGACATGGTTGGCAGTGTTGCAACTAGAACATATATGCATCGGGGGAAGAGCAACACCTGCCACCGCTGAATCACGAATGACAAATGACGAATGACGAAGGAAATCCGAATGACGAAATCCGAATCAATGACGAATGATGAAGCTCGAAGTGTGGCTCGCTTCTCAATCCGGCTTCGTCATTCTTTCGTCATTGTTCCGATCCCCAGCGCGCGAAGTTGTTTGAGCGAGAGTTGCCCTTCGATGTCGGTCCCGGCGGCGACGGATGCGTACACCAGAGCGGAGCCGGCGCGTGCGAGCAGAACGCGCGAAATTGCGCCAAGTTCGCCGATTCCCATCGCGCTCACTGGAAGATCGATGTCTTTCCCAGTCATGAAATCGAGCAAACGCGCGAGTTGCACGGGTGTGTCGGTGCGTGTGGCGACTTTGAAAATATCTGCGCCATGGGCTTTGGCAGCGCGGGCTTTCGCTACCAGAACGCGCGTAGGCGGTGTGAATTTGAAATTATGGAATGAAATGATGCGCCGCACTTTTTTGTGCTGTGCCAACGTGAGCAACGAACGCAAAGCAGAAGCCGAACGCAGTTCGACATCGACATAATGGGCGTGGGCTAAAAATCGAGTCAGCAGGTCGCGCCGTTCCCCCAGCGTTAGTTTGTTCGCACCGCCTTCCTGCGGATGTCGCGCGGTCATGATGAGCGGCGCGCGCAACCTCGGCAGCTTGTTTTCCAACTCCGACCACGGGTCGCGAGCACGCGAAGACTTTCGGTGTTGATCGACAATGCCTGCGAGACGATCAAGGCGCAGCTCGAATAGGTCCGGCGGATTGCGCATTCGAGCGGCGTGACCCAGGTCAGCGCGCGACGCGATCACGCCGATGACGCGCGGACGCTTCATGGCCGGGCTGCGCGCCGTCATCAGAATTTTAACCACGAATGGACACGAATGAACACGAACAGGAGGCAAAGCAGATTTGTTCGCGAATAACGCGAATGGACGCGAATGAAAGAATAAGAAATACAAAGCGAATTTTTTCGCGTGAATTCGCGTAATTAGCGGGCAGTCTCTTTATGAATTCGTAACTATTCGTGTTCATTAGTGGTTAGATTTTGGGGTGCGCCGCGAAAGCATTGTCTCGACGTACTTGGCCAGAATGTCGAACTCGACATTCACTAGATCGCCAACCTGAGCGCGATCAAGATTGGTATGGCGCTTCGTGTATGGGATGATCCATACGACGAAGCTTTTCGGAAGCACTTCAGCGACCGTGAGGCTGATTCCGTTGAGAGCGATCGAACCTTTGCGCGCCACGTACTGTGCAAATTCGGCCTGCAACTCGACTTCCAATCGAAAATCCGCGCCTTTCTTGTCGAACGCCACAATGCGGGACACGCAATCGATATGGCCCTGCACGAAATGTCCTCCCAGCCGTCCCTCGGCCGGCAAAGCGCGCTCCAGATTCACCGCATCGCTTCGACGCAAATTTTTTAGGTTGGTGCAAGCGATTGTTTCTTTGAGAAGATCGAAGGTGAGACGATTGCCACGCCGCGACGTCAACGTAAGGCAGCAGCCATTCACGGCGATGCTGTCTCCGCGCCGTGCTTTTTTCGCAGTCCTGGGCGCGGCAATTTGCAACACCGAACCTTTTCGCGTGCTCGCGACTTGCGGTCGGAGTTGCGTGCCACTATCGCTCGCGCGCACCTCAATGATCTCGCCGACTTCCTCGATCAGGCCGGTAAACATGACGATCCACTTCTTACGAGTGATCTAGTCATGAAGCGAGCATCTTTGGCAAGGGAACGAGTCAGGACAATGCAACGTGTCACTTCCGTTCTGCCACCATCAAATTGGCTTCCTTGTAGTTCCAGCGATAACCGAATCCGAACTCGATCGACGGCGGATTGCTTTGCGCGAAGAGTTCTTGCAGTTTGGGCTGAAAATGTTGTTTGAAGAGCTCGATGGGGCCGAGATAGGCGCCGAACAGGCGGAGACTCCACTTGTTTGGATCGAAATAAGCCAGGGGAATTCCGGAGTCGTCCTGCACAATTCGATTGCTATGTTCGAGAACGAAATTTCGGATCGTTGCGAAACCCTGTTCGAACATCAGATACGACGACGATTTGAGAAAACTCGAGCCGACGCCCAAGCGCTGGCAGAATTTCAAAAAGCCGGGTGTCGCTTTGATTCCGCCATCAGAAATATCGGTGGTGAAATAATACAACGTCTGTGAATTGCCAGACTGGTTATCGGTGTATTTGATGCGGACGCCGGGAATGCCGCCGCGCGCGCTCTCCTGAAATGCGCCGCTGCCGTTGAGAGAACCGAAGGTCACATTGGTGATCGATTTATCAGCGCGCGCGATGAAGACGTAGAGAATCGGCAGCACACCGTTGAGGTTCTGCTGTAGTAGATCGATTTTCATGTCTTTGGTGATGAAGTAGGTCGTTTCGAGCGAGGATTTCATCGCGTTTTCCAAGTTTCCAAGCGCGCCGGCCAGATTCGCGATCCGCAATGGATCAGGTGGCGGCCCCATCGACTCTTTCCCACAAAGGACGTACACGGATGCCTTGGGGAAAAATTGATCGACGTAGAGAAAGTCAGGTCCGCTGAACATATAAAATGCTACAGGGATCGGTTGCACCAATTCCGGAACATACGTCTCCTGCCAGGCGTGCAGTTTCTGGAGCTGTCGAAGACTAAGCTTTGAGAATTCCCTTTCGAAAAATGCTGCGTGTTCCTGCCACGCTGGATCGCGCGTGAGCGGTGCGAGCGGAGAATTCTCCGGCACAGGCATTCCAGCAAGAAAGCGCGCGACATCATTAGGACCGACAGCTATTGGGATCGCTCGCGGAGCTTCAGGATTCTGCTGAGCACAAATCTTCGGGTGCTCGACACAGGCCAGGATCAATAACAGGATCGTGGCGGCTGTTTTTCCGAAGGAATTTTTAGTCATACAAGACGAGGTTTTCTTGCGCAAAGGTAGAGGAGCAGACCCAGGAGCGCTGTTCCCAGACCGGCGAATGACTCCGCCGTATGCCACCGTATTAGATAAAACATCATCCAAATCGTGATTATTGAGAAGAGAACAGGCGGCAGCGGATAGAACCAAACTCGATACGGGCGCGTGATTTCCGGCTGTGTGAAGCGGAGCACGATTACCCCGAGCACAGCAAGCAGCGAGCAAATCAACAAACTGAATTGAGTATAACGGACGACGTCTTCGAAACTGCGGGTGAGCAAAAGCAAATTCACGACCAACAGTTGCAGGACGATCGCATTCGTGGGGATACCGTGAGTGTTTTTCCGGCCAAGCCATCGCAGCAGCCAATGATCTTCGCCCATGGACATTGTGACGCGCGGCCCAATCCATGTCATTGAACTGATCGAGGAAACCAGGCCGAGGCAAATCATCGCGCCTGCGACGCGGCCGCCAGCCGCTCCAAAAATGTGATTGCCGGCGATCAAGGCTACTTCGAGTTGGCCCTTTAGTTCTGCCATTGGCGTAGTGGCAAGAAAAGCGGCGTTAAGCAGCACGTAGATCACAATCACAAGACCCGTTCCGACGAGCAATGAGCGCGGCACAGTTTTCTCCGGTCGTTTAATTTCGCCACTGATATAGGCAGCCGCGTTCCAACCGGAATAGGAATACATCACATAAACCAGCGCGATCGCGAATGGTCCGCTAAAGATCGCCATTGTATCGCCGGGAGCGGGCAAAAAACTGATCGGCTGCTTCAATGGAACAAAAAACCCGGCGGCGATGAGTGCGCCGATCAAAAGCAATTTCACCAGCGTAGAAACATTCTGGAACGCGCTACCGACTTGGAGGTTGCCTAGATGAAAAGCTGTTACCACCCAAACAACGACAAACGAAAGTAGGAGCGGCGAACCGATGCCAAAGACGCCGGTAAAATATTTTCCGAACGCCATGGCTGCGAGCGCCACGGGCGCGGCGAATCCGACCGTAGCGGAAACGAATCCCGCCATGAATCCGAGGGCGGGATGATAAATCCGCGACAGAAAATGATATTCGCCGCCAGAGCGCGGCAGCGCGGCGCTGAGTTCGCCGTAACAGAGGGCCCCACAAAGCGCGGCGATTCCGCCGATGACCCACAGCATGAGCAGTGCGAACCCCGATTGAATTTCGGCTACTTGGAAACCGAGGCTCGTGAAGATGCCGGTGCCGATGATGTTGGCGATAACAATGGAAGAGGCTGTGACGAAGCCGATGGTCCGCCGCGGGACTGCGCGTTTCGCGGAGGGACGCTCAGCGATGGCAGTCATCGTTGAATCGACAATCCCGAAATTATCTGGCTTGGCGAATTGTTTCGGTGTGGCATTCAGCTTCATGATTTGCGAACGAGTCTTTTGTCGCATTCTGAGCGAAGCGAAGAATCTCTGATCATTTGTTTTGGCAGCGCACGGGAGCAGTCAGAGATGTTTCGCTTCGCTCAACATGACACCCGTCATTTTCCTGAGTTGTCAGAAGCTGTTCCCGGCATCACTTTGAAAACCGGACATGAACCCAAATCCCAAGCTCTCCATCGAAACGGCCACCCAACTCGCAGTCTTTCTTGCAAATCGTCCCGGGGCGCTTGCGCGCGTGTGTGAAGCGCTGGCAAAAGCGGAAATAAACATCAACGCGCTCGCTACATCCGATACCGTCGATCACACGGTGGTGCGCATGGTGGTAAGCGATCCGACCAAAGCGCTAATGCTTTTGGGTGAAGCAGGCGTGCTCGCGCTCGAGGCGGAGGTACTCATGATCGAAACCGCGAATCAACCAGGTGTGCTGGCCACGATTGCCGAGCGTCTCGCGGACGTGGAGGTCAATATCGAATACGTCTATCTCGCCGGCGGCCGCGGTACCGAAAAAGGTCTTATCGTGCTTCGCCCATCGGATATCGAGAAAGCGCAACGCGCGCTGCAGGATTTGTAGCGTGTCGAGAAGGAAACGTGACGCGGGCAATCGTGGCTACGAGTGTCACAAGGAGCGGCGGTCTCTAGTCCGCCGCTGGGGCGTTCTGGAGATCGCCCCTCCTTGAAAAGACGCAGACAGGATTGTCTGCGTCACTTCCCGATTGCCAACGCGGAGCCGATGCTGGATAAATGCGCGGCGCGTTTATGACTTCGGTCAGGACCTTTCTCGGTTATCCGTATCCGCTGGGTGCGACATGGATGGGTAACGGCGTCAACTTCGCCATTTTTTCCGAGCACGCCACAGGTGTTGAGCTGTGCTTGTTCGACGATCTCGAGGCCACCGAAGAAAATATTCGGATTCCCGTGAGTGAACAGACTGATCAGGTGTGGCACGAGTTTTTGCCCGATGCGCGGCCCGGCCAACTCTACGGTTTTCGCGTTTCCGGTCCGTACGATCCGGAGCGCGGGTTGCGTTTTAACAGTTCGAAACTCCTTCTCGACCCCTATGCAAAGGCTATCGCTGGAGGAGTAAGTTGGGCAGATGAGATGTTCGCTTACGTGGTCGGTGATAAGAAGGAAGATCTGGCGCAGGATTTCCGTGATGACGCATGGGGCGTACCGAAGTCGGTGGTGATCGACACGGCATTCGACTGGCAGGGCGACCGAAGACCTGGCATCCCGTTGCACAGTTCTGTGATTTATGAATTGCACGTGAGAGGCTTCAGCAAACTTTGGCCCGATGTCCCAGAGGCGCTGCGAGGCACTTATGCGGCGCTCGGCACTCCAGCGGCCATTGAGTATTTCAAAAAGCTCGGCGTCACCGCAATCGAGTTATTGCCTGTGCACGCACACATAGACGACAAGGCCTTAGTCGACCGCGGCCTGACGAATTATTGGGGTTATAATACGATCGGTTTTTTTGCGCCGCACGCGCAGTACTCCAGCAGCGGGCAGATGGGCGAGCAGGTTTCCGAGTTCAAATCGATGGTGCGCAGTCTGCACGCGGCGGGGATCGAAGTGATTCTCGACGTCGTTTACAATCACACCGGCGAAGGGAATCATCTCGGTCCGACGCTTTGCTTTCGCGGTGTCGACAACGCGGCGTTTTACCGCCTGCTCGCGGACAATCCGCGTTTCTACCTGGATTACACCGGCACCGGCAACACTGTGGACACGCTCAATCCGCACACGTTGCAATTGGTGATGGACAGTTTGCGTTATTGGGTCTGCGAAATGCACGTGGATGGTTTTCGCTTCGATCTTGCGCCCGCGCTGGCTCGCGACAGCACCGGCGTCAACAAATTCCACGCTTTCTTCAAAGTTATTGAGCAAGACCCGGTTCTTTCGCAGGTGAAATTAATTGCGGAACCGTGGGACGTCGGGGACGGCGGATATCAGGTTGGCAATTTTCCGGCGCCGTTTTCGGAATGGAACGGCAAATATCGCGACACGGTTCGCAGTTTTTGGAAAGGCGATGAGGGCCGCATTGGCGAGATGGGCTACCGGCTCACTGGGAGCCCGGATCTTTATCGACGTAGCGGACGACGCCCATATGCGAGCATCAATTTCGTTACCGCGCACGATGGTTTCACTCTCAACGACTTGGTCAGCTACAATGAAAAGCACAATGAAGCGAACGGCGACGGCAACAAGGACGGTGACAATAATAATCTCTCGTGGAATTGCGGCGTCGAAGGGCCGACGGATGACGCAAAGATCAATGCCCTGCGCGAACGTCAACGCAGAAATTTCCTGACGACGCTTTTTCTTTCGCAGGGCGTGCCGATGCTGACCGGCGGCGATGAGTGGGGACGGACACAGAACGGCAATAACAACGCTTATTGCCAGGACAACGAGATCAGCTGGTTCAATTGGGAGCGTGATGAAAAACAGAACCAGTTCCTCGAGTTCACACGAAGACTGATTCAGCTCCGAAAGGATCATCCCGTTTTTCGCCGGCCGAAATTTTTCCAGGGCCGGCGGATCCGCGGCTCCGAAATTCGGGATGTGATGTGGTTCAATCCCGGCGGCAGCCAGATGAGCGAGGAAGAATGGGCGTCGCCGTTTGTTCGCTGCGTTGGGATGCTGCTAAGCGGCGATACGAGCGATGTTCTCAACTTTGAAGGCGAGCCTGTCCGTGATGACACATTTCTGCTGCTGATTAACGCTCATTACGAGCCGATACCTTTTGTGCTGCCCGGCCAGGAGAATCTTCAATGGCAACTCATTCTCGACACGATGGACCCCAACGGTTTTCTGCGAGAGCCGAAAAAATTCGCCTCAGGCGACGATGTCGATCTCGGTGGTCGCGCGGTTTGTTTGCTCCAATTGGTAAGCGGCGCGCAGGCTCAAGCGCGCGAGGAATCTTGGAAGAAACGCGCGGTCGAGTTCCCGGCGATCAGCGCAGAAGAAGAACGTGCGAGGAAAGGGTAGCAGGCGCGTCCCGCGTGCTGGTTTCGGCGTCGCGCCGAAACGAACTTTTTCCTTGCCGCGTCATATCTTTGCGCGCTCTGTCAGAGAAGTCCGCGAAGCCGAGACGGCTTCGCCAACACGCGACACACGTGCGCTCCAGAATAGAAATTCATCAACGCAATCTTGTCGCGAGAAACGAATTAGTTTATAGAGATACGAAGCGCGTGTTTTCATGCGCGGCCAAATTTTTGGTCAGTGATTCGTCATGACACCGAGTTCTCTTATCATCATCACTGATCGAGGCAGTTTAAAAGCATACCGGGTGAACCAGACGCCGACGCGGGGACCGAGCCTGCAATTAGTGCAGGCATTCAACATCACCGACGCGCACGGGAGACTCGTTGATAAAGTGAGCGATTTCGCAGGGCGCTTCCCGGTGAGCGACGGCGCGGGCGCCCACCACGGGGCGGCCTCCATTGCCGAGCGGACACACTTGGCAACAGAAACGGATCGCCGCATTCAAAGAGAGCTTGCCGATCAAATTACAAAAATCGTCTCGCGCAATGGAAAGGAAGGCTGGTCGTTTGCCGCGCCGGCTGAGATTCATGCGGCGATTGTCGATCTTTTACCGCCCGCGGTGCGCGATCGGATTGTCGAACACGTCAAATCAGATTTGGTAAAAGTGGAACCGGCGAAACTCATTTCGCGGTTTCGCTCGTTGCAGCAAATTTGAACCATCCATGCGCGCAACGATTGTCATCCCGAACGGAGTGAGGGACCTCACGCAGATTCGTAAATCACGCAATCAACCGCGGTCTGTCATCGCTCCGATTGCGAGATCCCTCGCCGTCTGCGCGGCTCGGGATGACAGCGCGTTGTTTTTTTCTCGCGCCCAGCTACGTCGCCGTTTAACTTTTTATCTAATTAATCATGCAACTGCCTGTTAAGATCTCGTACCGGGGTCTGGAAAAATCTGACCAGATCGACAATCTCGTTTTGGAATATGCGGCGCGACTTGAAAAATTTTGCGACCACATCAACCGCTGCGACGTGGCCGTTGAGCAAACCAATCACACCCATCACAAGGGGAATCCGTACCGGTGCCGCATCGACGTGACCGTGGCGCGAGGCCACGAGCTGGTCGCTGATGAAAGGCAGACGGACAACGGCACCCACCAGCCGCTCAACAAAGTGATCCACGACGCGTTCAAAACGATGGAGCGCGAGTTGCAGCGCGTCGTGGACAAGCAAAGACGCGACGTAAAAACGCACGCCAACACTCGTTCGCCCAAATAGTCGGTGGCGAACCAGCAAAATTCTGCCTGTGGCCGGCCAAGCGCTTTGGCTATTTGATTCGGCAGTTTGCGCCACTCGCGCACAGCACGCGCGAGTGGCATCGCGATCAGGTTCAATCTCCCATCGTGCGATGTTCGTTTTTCAGAATGCGCTTGCTTTGCGCCTAACGAGTATTAGGCGAAGCGATTTCGTCCAACACCGTGAACTTACGCTGGTGCGCCGCCGAGGGCGCCGGGGAGTGGAGGAGTGACGTCGGGTGCGGCTACGACTTGCTTCGGAGGTTTTTCGGCTGGCATTTTTTTGCCGGCCGGCGGCGATGCGCCGGGCGGCGGATTAATCAACCGGCCGTGCTCGACGATTTCTTTGAGTTGCGAGCCGTCCAAGGTTTCATACTCGAGCAGCGCTTTTGCGATGACCTCCAGCGCATCGCGATGCGCAATGAGTGTTTCCTTCGCCAATCGATACGCGTCGTCGAGGAGTTTTTTTACTTCCTGGTCGATCTGCTCGGCAGTCGCTTCGCTGTAATCGCGAGCGCGAGAAATGTCGCGCCCCAGGAAAACGTAATCTTCATGGTCGCCATACTCGACCATGCCCATTTTTTCGCTCATGCCCCATTCGCAAACCATGCGGCGCGCAATCGCGGTGGCCGTCTTGATGTCGCCGCGCGCGCCATTAGTGATGTCGCCAAATACGATTTCCTCGGCGACACGGCCACCCATGCTGACTGCAAGACCGGCGAGCAACTCGTTTTTGCGGTTCGTGTATTTGTCTTCCTCGGGCAACCACATGGTCGAGCCGAGCGATGGCCCCCGCGGAATGATGGTGACTTTGTGCAACGGCTCGGTGTGCGGAAGAAGTTCGAGCAACAACGCATGACCCGCTTCGTGATACGCAGTGTTTTCTTTTTCTTTTTCGCTGAGCGCGAGGCTGCGGCGTTCTTTGCCCCAGCGAACTTTGTCGCGGGCTTCTTCGAGTTCGGCGAGCGTGATCCCTTTTAACCCACGACGCGCTGCGAGCAGCGCCGCTTCGTTGATTACGTTTGCAAGTTCCGCGCCGGAATAACCGGGTGTGCCGCGCGCGACCACGGCCAGATCGACGCCTTCGGCCAGCTTCACTTTCTTGGCATGCACGCGCAGAATTTCTTCGCGCCCCTTCACGTCAGGCAGATTGACGGTGATCTGGCGATCGAACCGGCCCGGTCGCAACAGAGCGGGGTCGAGCACATCGGGACGATTCGTGGCGGCGATGATGATCACGCCTTCCTGCGTGTCGAAGCCGTCCATCTCGACGAGCAACGCATTTAAGGTTTGCTCGCGCTCATCGTGGCCGCCGCCTACGCCGTGCCCGCGGTGACGCCCGACGGCGTCAATTTCGTCAATGAAAATGATGCAGGGCGCGGATTTCTTGCCCTGCTCGAACATGTCGCGGACACGGCTTGCGCCAACGCCGACAAACATCTCAACAAAGTCCGAGCCGCTGATTGAAAAGAAGGGAACATCCGCTTCGCCTGCAATGGCGCGTGCCAACAACGTCTTGCCCGTGCCCGGAGGGCCGACCATCAAGACGCCTTTCGGAATGCGGCCGCCGAGTTTCTGAAATTTTTTCGGATCACGCAAAAACTCGACGAGCTCCTGCACTTCGTCCTTCGCTTCCTCGACACCGGCGACATCGCGGAATGTGATCTTGTTTTTGTCGCGGGCCAGCATGCGCGCCTTCGATTTGCCGAAATTAAGCGCACCCTTTCCAGCCATGCGGATTTGCTGGCGAAACAGGAAGTAAAGCACGAGCAGGAAAAGCGCGATCGGCAAGAAACCAACCACCGTTTGCGCGAGCATGTTCGATTCCGTTTTGATCGCGGGCTGCATGCCTGCGTCGGCCAAGCTTTTTCTGCAGGTCATTCGTGAAATTCAGATAGACGGTGGTCCGGAACGGCACCGGCTGAGCGGGCGCAGAACCCATCCCCTGGCGGATGTACGCGCCGCGGAGCGTTTGCGTGGGCCGGCCGTCCTCGACCACCAGCTGGAGCGGATAATTTTTGTCGTTAACGATCTGCTTGTTCTCCAGCAGCTCGAGAAAACGATTATACGGCACGTCTTCAACCGGCTGCATGCCTCCCCGGTAAAAGAGCATCGCCATCGCAATCAGACTGAAAGCGATCACGATGAGAATGACGCCGCGCCAATTAAAATTGGGTTCGCTCCCGCGGGGCCTATTCTCCTTCTGGGAGTTGCGATCGAACTGAGCCATAAGAACTGTTAACGGGGTCAAAAATTAACATGAATAAATTGGCAATGCAAAAGGGCGGCCGGGACATGCAGGTGGAGGTAATCATTGCTCATTAGTCATTCCTTCGATCTTCGTCGTTCGGATTTCGTCATTTCTTTCCATTTGTATGTTCGTGGCTGCGCATTGCGCCGCTCGCCGGTTTCGGGTAAAATTCGCATCCGAGTATCAACATGACAGAGCTCGTTTCATCTGTGGCAGATAAGATCGACCGCGCCGTGCAGCGGGTGACCCCCTTTGCATATCGGGTGCGGCGAACTGGCCGCCGTTGGATGCGGCGGGCATTGCGCAAGCCCCGCAGCGTTTCGGAGGGGCCAAATCTGTTGCCATTATTGATCCAGGTGTTGGCAAGTTTCACAAAGGCTGACGGCGTCATAATGGAGGAGGAGATCGACTCGAGCCTCGGTTTCCTCCGTTACGATTATCCGGAGGCGGTTTACTCCGAGCTGCGACAGTTGTTCCGGCAAGCGCTTTACGAGCAGCAGGACCTCGCTGCGATGGCGCAAAAACTCGGCGCACAACTTAGCACCGAACGCAAAATCATGCTCGGAGTGCAGCTTTACGACCTGATTTCGCAAGCTGGTTTGAAACAGGAAGAGGTGGTGGCGTTCTATTCGTTCATGTCGCAAATGGGCATGGCTGCGCAGGCGATCGACATCGTTTATCAACTTAACGCGTCAGAGGACTCAGACCCGTCGATCTATCAGCATGGCGCGTCGCCGCTGGAATCGCTCTCTTTCGGACCCGACGGCAAGGCCGACATAATTCTCAAGAACCTCAGCGAAACGGATCGCCTGATGGCCTTTCGTTATCACGATCTGATTTTGTTGAAAAATTACAGCGGCCAGAACGTGTCGGTGCGCGGGAGGCCATTGGCGCGCGGCGGCTTTTGCCGAATTTATCCCGGCCAGCGCATTTTGGCAGGCGACCAGGTCCTCAGCTACCAGGAACTGGCGCAATATTTCAATGCTAAGAAGAACGTTTCGCTTCCGCAGATTTTCATCCGTGTGAACAGAGATTCGGATGAAGTGCAATTGGAACGATCGCGGACCCGTGAGAGCGCGCTCCGGGTGACCTTCGGTTTGAACGTACGGGTGAAAGCGTTGCGAGATGTGAATGCCGAGCTCAACGGAGTCAGGTTAAAAGCCGGGACACGGGTCGAAGCGACGCTGGAAGACAGAATCATTTTCCACAACGACAGCGAATTGGATTTGAACGACCTTCGCCGGCGGGCTCGCGCGCTGGGCGGCCGGTTCCAACTCAAAGCGTCCAAATCGGAATATTTGGTCTCGAACGACCCGAGCCGGCTCCAAGCTGACGATATTCTGCTTTCCCCGGGCACGAGTGGTGATGTGGTGCTGAAGATTTTCTGCGATTACGATCAGCGCGTCGGCCAATTGGAGGTGATCGAAGCGGATCGGCCGATCATGGTCGGCGACGAGCCTGTGCGCACGACCGCGCAGCTCAAGGATGGCGATACGATTCGAATCGACGTCGGACAGATTCTGCGCTGCAACTTTTCAGAACGCATCATCGAGGAAGAACGCAACATCATTCGTACCCTTGAGGTCAACGAAATCACGCACCGTTTTAGCAAAGGCGAGATTGGCCTCGATGGAATCTCATTTGACATCACGCGCGGCGAGCTTGTTTGCGTAATGGGGGCGAGCGGCTCGGGAAAAAGCACGCTGCTGCGAGTGCTTGCCGGTCAGCTGCAGCCCACCAGCGGGGATGTCTTTCTCAACGGGCAGTCGCTCTATCAGAATGTCGACGCGTTGAAGCAATACGTCAGTTACATGCCCCAGCAGGACGCCTTCGACGAACACCTCACCATTGGCGAAAATCTGCTATTTGCGGCGGCGATTCGCGCACCACACCTCTCACGGCGTGATCGAAGCCGGCGTCTGGATGCAAAACTGATTGAGCTTGGATTGGGCGAACGCCGGGACGCTGTCGTCGGCAGCCCGGAGAGAAAACTATTGAGCGGTGGCGAGCGGAAACGCCTGAACATTGGGCTCGATATGATCGGGATGTCGGACGTTTATCTGTTCGACGAACCGACTTCCGGCCTTTCCTCGAAGGATTCCGAGCACGTCATGGAAATTATTCGGGGCCTGGCGCACAACAAAATCGTCATTGTAACGATTCATCAGCCGAGCTCGAAAATCTTTCAGATGTTTCACAAAGCGATCCTGCTCGACAAGGGCGGGCGCCTCGCCTTTTTCGGAACGCCGTCCGACATGTTGCGCTATTTCGCGGAGGCGGAACACCAGCATCAGTTCGGCGCGGAATTGGGCGCGTGTCCATCGTGCGGAACGACCCGGCCCGAATTTATTTTTGATGTGCTGGAGACGCCGCTGCGCGATTTAAGCGGCGACATCATCTACGAAGAAAACAGCCGCGGCCAGCTCGTCGCGTCGCGGCGTTATTCGCCGGACTTCTGGCGTGACAAGTACGAGGCGTTTCGATTGATTCAGGACGTCAAACAAGTTTCTTTGCGCCAGGAGCCGGCCGCGCCGTTGCCTGTCGCGCCAGTCGAAAGAAAGCGTCTCCCACTTCGCTGGCACGATGAGTGGACGCAATTTCGCACGCTGCTGCGCCGCTCTTTTATAAGCAAACTGCGCAACCGCGCCAACCTGGTCATCACGATCGGGGTTTCGCCGGTGCTGGCGCTGCTGATTGCGACCATCCTGCGCTATTCAGAGAATGGGACATACGATTTCGCTTCTGCTTATCACATTCCGACGTTTCTCTTTCTCGGGCTGATCGTCGCGATGTTTCTCGGCCTGACCAATAGCGCCGATGACATCATCCGCGATCGGCCTGTCCTGCAACGCGAGCGCAATATCAAGGTTCGCCTATCGTACTACGTCGTTTCGAAGATGCTGACCCTCGGCGTCTTCGCCCTGCGTTCAATGCATTCTTTATGTCCTGATCGGCAATTCGCTACTGCAAATCCGAGGAATGTTCTGGATCGATCTCGGGATCATGTTCATGACTGCGATGAGTGGTGTAGCGCTGGGTCTGCTCATCTCTTCGTTAGTGGCCGATCCGAAAACGGCGGCCAACATCGTGCCGCTCGTTTTGATTCCGCAGATCATCATGGGTGGCGCACTGATCAAATACGAGGACATGAACCGGAACCTCGGTCTGCTTTACTCGCTCTCACATTGGTTGACCGAACATCCAGAAACGGACAAAACCATAAAGTCGGAGAGCAAGCTGCAGGTGCCGTTTGTCTGTCAATTCATCGCCATGCGCTGGTCCTACGAAGAGATGATTGTCGCCCAGGCGAAGCTCAATCCGCTCACACGCAGGCAGGATCGCGCCAATGACGAAATTCAAAAGCTCGCGCCCAAAGCGAACACGCCCGAGCAACGCGCGCGTCTCAATGATTTGAAGGACGCTTTGGCATTTCTCTCGGGCCTCGAAGGCCGTTCAACGAAAGAAATCGATCACTACCTAAAGCTGGTGGACCCCGTTATCTCCGGGAAACAGAGGTTCGATGGCTCGCTCCTTAAGGACGCAAAGGGTCCGATCACAGCCGAACAACTCTACGTTAACCAAAAGGTGTCCGACCTGATCTCAAAGGCCGAGATGGAACAGAACGATTATCGTCGCGGTAAAAAGCCGAACGTGTTCTTCGGCCTGCAGAAACGTTATTTCGGGGAAAAATTTGGCGTGAGATTTGGCGTGTTTACGTTCGACACGAGTGTCCTGATTGCGTCCATGCTGGGATTACTCGTGCTGCTGCATTGGATTTTGCGAAAGCAATTGGAAGTGCGAAGAAGTTAGTGCGGACTTATCATTAACACCGCGCTTCAGCGCGGTGCCCATCGCAGAATCACACGGCGGAACCGCTTCAGCGGTTTTCTGTGCCGTTCGGGGGAAACTGCTAAAGCAGTTTGAGAACGAGTTGGCGCTTTCCACACCCAGCTAAAGCAGGGTGTTAATGAAGAAGTTGCTCCAGCGACATTGCCGATGAAAGCTACAGACCACCATGAGCAAAACAAAAACCAACCCCGCCCGCCTGATCGTCGCGGCCAGCGAGACCGACCCAGACATGCTGTATGCGACGAAATTTTGGGCGCCTGATCCGTTCATTTTTCTCGAGCGCAACGGTAAGCGCACGCTGGTCTTGAGCGATTTGGAAATTGATCGCGGCCGCAAACAAGCCGACGCGGATGAGTTCATCATGTTCAGCGAGCTCGAGCGCGAAGTGCAGGGAAAATCCAAGAAGGCGCCGCCGTACGAAAAGGTGCTCGCCCATTTTCTCAAAAAACGCGGCGTAAGATCGGCAATTGTTCCCGCAAATTTCCCGCTTGGTTACGCGGAGGAACTCGCCGCGAACAAAGTCCGTGTCCGCGCGACGAACGGAATGTTTTGGCCGGAGCGGGAAGCGAAATCGAACAAGGAAGTCGAAATGATGGGACAGGCCTTGCGGATCACGGAGCGTGGACTCAAACGCGCGATCGAAGTCTTGAGGCAGTCCAAACCTGGCTCCGGAAAACGATTGCGCTGGAGCGGTAAAACGCTGACTTCCGAAATGCTTCGCGCGGAAATTGATTCCGCGATTTTGCGCGCGGGCGGCATTCCGACCGGCACAATTGTCGCCGGTGGCGACCAGGCGTGCGATCCGCATGAGCGCGGCTTCGGACCGCTTTACGCCGATTCACTGATTATCCTGGATGTCTTTCCGCGGGACGCGAAGACCGGATATTTCGGCGACATGACCCGCACGGTTTTGCGCGGGCGCGCGAGCGACGCGCAACGAAAACTTTGGAACACGGTGAAAGCCGGGCAAGCACTGGCTCTGAAAAAGGTCAAAGCGGGCGTGGACGGGATGACGATCCATAAGGCTATACAGGAATTTTTCGCCAGCCGCGGTTTTCCGACCGGGGTTCGCAAGGGCAGACGAGTGGGATTTTTTCACGGGACTGGTCACGGACTCGGATTGGAAATTCACGAGCATCCGCGTTTGCAAAAAGTCACGTTGAAAGATCGGCAAGTGCTCACGGTTGAGCCGGGCCTTTACTATCCGGGTCTGGGCGGAGTGCGCTTGGAAGATGTGGTTTTGGTTACGAAAACGGGTTGCAGGATTCTCTCACGGTTCCCGAAGCAATTGGAAGTTTGACCACGCATGCACGCGTGGTCATCCTGAGCGGAGCGAAGGATCCGGCCCACGAGTTTGCGACACACTGACGCCGGAGCGTGATCCATTTACCCTTTGGGAGGTTCCTCGCTTTGCTCGGAATGACATTCACTGAATGAACGCGCAATGCGGCGGAGCGTCTAATTGTTCCAACGGCAAAGTGACAAGTCGCTTTGCCGCGTTAAATTAAGACACGCATGTTTTCTCCATCCGGTTTTGGGTTAGGGTCTCACTGGCTCCTCTACATCGGCGTCCCGTTGATCCTCGGAATTTGGGCGCAGTTCCGTGTCACCGGCGCGTTCCGCAAGTGGGGCGAGGTGCGGGCAAGCTCGAACATTACCGGCTCAGAGTGTGCGCGCGAAATTCTCCAAGCGGCCCAAATTCATGATGTGGATGTCGTCGAGACGAACGATTTTCTCGGGGACCATTACGATCCGAGGGACAAGAAACTGCACCTTTCGAGCAATGTTTATAACACGCCTTCGGTAGCGGCGCTGGGGATCGCTGCGCACGAGACCGGCCACGCCATTCAGCACGCCAGAGCGTATGCGCCGCTCAAGGCGCGCATGGCGATTGTGCCGGTGACGATGATCGCGTCGCAGATGTTGCCGTTTATCATTATCGGCGGCGTTTTCTTCAGAATCACCGGTCTGATTACGCTCGGGATTTACTGTTACCTGGTCCTGGTGGTTTTCCAATTGATTACGTTACCGGTGGAATTCGATGCTTCGCGCAGAGCGAAAATTATTTTGCGCGAAATGGGAATCGTGCAGCCGGGACAGGAAGCGGCCGGTGTAAACAGCGTCTTGAACGCGGCCGCGCTCACTTACGTGGCAGCATTTATCGCTGCGCTGGGGAACTTGCTCTGGTTGATGTCGCTCCGCGATCGGCGGTGATTGACCACGCCCTTGCTGAAAATGAATCCTGCTCTCGCATTACCCGCTCGCCGGATTTCTGATTTGTTATCGTCCGGTTTGCAGGCTCGTGTTAAATCTAAGCGCGAGCCGATGGACCAGCCAAGAACTGACCCAGATCAGGAGTTGGTGAAGCGCACGCAAGCGGGCGAAGCGGCCGCTTTTGACGAACTGGTCATCAAATACACGCCGCGCCTCTACGGTCTTGTCTATAACATGACCTCGAACCACGAGGATACGAACGATCTTTTGCAGGACATTTTCGCCAAAGCTTACAAAGCGATCCGCGGTTTCCGCGGGAAATCGTCGTTCTACACCTGGATCCACTCCATCGCGGTAAATATGACTCTCAATTTTCTCAAGAAACGCGGCCGGCGGTTTCAATTGAGCCTGGACGACGTGGACGCCAGTATCCAGAACGACAGGGAATTCATGGAAGCCACAGCGACCAGCAGCCCGGTGCGCGAGGCCGATCTCTCCGAGCTACAGCGAAGATTGAACGAGGCCATGATGAAATTGTCTGATGATCACAGAGCTGTGGTCACCATGTTCCATATCCAGGGGATGCCCCACGCGGAAATCAGTAAAATCTTGCGCGTTTCGGAAGGAACGGTACGTTCCAGGCTCTTCTACGCGAATCGGCAGTTGCAAAATTATCTGGACGAATTTCGAAAAAATCCTGTTTCTTAACCGGCGCTAAAGATGGACGAATTTAACGATAGGGAAATCGCGAGGCTACTTCGGTTGAAGCGATACGAGCAACCGCCGCCGGGATATTTTGAAAATTTCCTTCACGAATTTCATCGCCGGCAGCGCGATGAATTGCTTCGCCAGCCGCTTTGGCGGATTTGCCTGGAACGCGCCCACAGCTTCATGTTGCGGCTGGATGTTCGTACGTTGGCCTCCTATCCTGCTGCTGTCAGCGGCGGTCCTCGTTTGCGCCGCTATAATTTCACTAAAGATTTATCAGCAACCCGAGACGGCTCGCGTCGCTCTCCAGAGTCCGCCGGCCATGATCGACGCCGGTGAGATGCGGAGGCGGAATGGAACCTTGCATCTCCGCCGGTCGCCCCGCAGATTTTCAGGACGCAACCGGTTCGCAGTTTTCATGAAAGCGCCCAGACTCACCGAGCCGCCCCTCCGCGTTACGTGCTCGATAGCGTCCCCGTGAGTTATGAGCCCACTTTCAGATTCTAAGCACAGCGTAATTGCACTCGCGCTGATCTTCTGCTCAGGCGGGAGTCTGCTCTTTGCTCAGGAGCAGCCCGCCACGGATCAGAGAGACCTTTAGCGCAGCTCAGGTCGACCAGGCAATTAGCCATCGGTTAAAAGATCTTTCCGCTGCTGCCAAAGCGGTGGTGAAGATTCATGGCGTTGATGAACACAGCGAAATTTGCGGTACCGGATTTTTCATCGATCCCACCGGCACGCTTTACACTGCATATACAGTCGGAGGTGAAGCGGAAATTTCACCGTTGAATTTGAGCGGCAAGAAATATCCGGCGCGCCAGCTTCTGGCAGACATCCGTAGCGGGACGGCCATGTTAAAGGTGGATGCGACCACGCCGGCTCTGCCGATCGGAAAATCAGAAGAACTGGAAGTGGCGACTCCTGTCGTGGCAGTCGGTTATCCTTTGGATTTGCGGAAAACGCCCAGTTTCGGGATGGTCGCAGGATTCGACCGAAAATGTCTCGGCCGTTATTTTTCGACAACGCATCTGCGAGTGAATATTCCGACACAACGCGGAGAAGCCGGGGCGCCGCTGTTGAACATGAAAGGAGAGGTCGTTGGCATTGTGGTCAGCAGTCTGGAAAATAATTCAGCCTGTTATGCCGTGCCGATCGAAGCGGCAGAGAAAATCCGCAGCGATTTTGTTCGTTTCGGAGAGGCCAGGCACGGCTGGGTCGGGGGCAATGTTTCGGAGGCGCCTGAACCGGTGGAAGGTTCGCGCGCGGAAATGACGCAGATCATGGAGGACACGCCGGCCGCCCGTTCTGGAATCAAGCGCGGAGACATTCTCTTGCAAGTGGGCCGGAAAAAAGTGGCTCAACCGGACGATGTGCTGGATGCATCGTTTTTCATCACTGCGGGTGACAACGTTCCGATCACGGTGATGCGGGGAAATCAGAAACTGACTTTCCATGTGCAGGCCGAACTTCATCCGGCCAGCAAAAACGTGCCCATGCTCTCCGACGGCACGCGCGTTCCCGTGGCAGCCGACGCGAACCGTTCGATTCCTCTGAAGCTTGAGTCCGCAGCGCAAACCACGCCGTAGCGGACGTGAGCAACGCGTCGCATCCGCCTTCGTCGTGCTACGGCGCGGCAAGCAGCGAAGCGGCTATAGCATTTTTCGAAACTGGGCTTCATCGATAATCCGAATGCCGAGTTCTTTCGCCTTATCGAATTTGCTGCCAGGTTCGGCGCCGGCGAGGACGTAATCGGTTTTCTTGCTCACACTGCTGGTGACGTGTCCGCCGAGCGCTTCGATTTTTTCCGTCGCTTCTTCGCGCGTCAAAGAAGGCAGCGTTCCCGTCAGGACAAAAGTTTTTCCGGCCAACGGCAGTTCGGCTGCTTTTTTTGCTGAAACTTTTTCGCTCTTTGGATGAATTCCCAGCTCCTTCATTCGTCGCAGAATTTTCTTGCCGGCCGCCGAGCGCAAAGAAATCAAGAACGCTCTCTGCGACGACCGGCCCAACTTCGGTGACGATGCCGTCCTTTTCCGCTTTGCTTTTGGATCGCTTGGCAAACCCGGCTTTGATCAGACGTTCGGCGATTTCTTTAGCATGATTCTTTGTTGTCCCGCTTCTCGTGATAATCCAAAACGTCACGAAGCAATTGTGAATGCGCGACGTCATCGATCGTTTCGTGAAATCGGGCAAGCTGCGTTGCGGTGGTTTTTCCCACATCGGGAATGGCAAGAGCAAAAAGCCATCGCGATAGCGGCAAAGTTCTGGCGCGCTCGATTGCGTTAATCGCTTTGGTCGCGTTTTTCTCGCCAAAAACACGCGGCGCTTCTTCGGTGCCGAGATTCAATTTGGCGAGTTGCTCGACCTTGAGCTCGAACAGATCGAGCGGTTCGCGCACCAAACCGCGCTCGACTAGCTTGTCTGCCACAATTCCGCCCACGCTTTCGATGTCGAGCGCGCCGCGCGCAGCGAAAAATTCCACGCGCCGCGTGGTCTGTGCCGGGCAATGAAGATTTTCGCAACGCCATGCTACGAACTCCGGATCACGCCGGATGGGACCGCCGCACACCGGGCATTTGCCGTGAATGTGCTTGGAAAAGTGGAAGGGTTTCGCACGGCGTGGCCGTTTCGATTTCACGACCTCAACAACCGCTGGAATTACTTCGCCGGCTTTCTCGATCACCACCGTGTCGCCGATGCGGATGTCTTTGCGTTTGATTTCGTCCTCGTTGTGCAATGTGGCGCGGCCGACGGTGCTTCCGCTTACGAGCACAGGTTCGAGCACCGCAACCGGCGTGAGAATTCCAGTGCGGCCGACTTGAATGATGATGTCGTTGAGCCGCGTCTGGACGCGTTCGGCCGCGTATTTGTAAGCGATCGCCCAGCGCGGCGATTTGGCGGTGAAGCCGAGCCGCTCGCGCTGCGCGAACGAGTTGACTTTCACGACCGCGCCGTCGGTTTGATAAGCAAACTTGTGGCGGATTCCGTCCAGCTCGTGAATCGCATCCAAAATTTCCTCAACCGAATCGGCCACCCACCAGCGCTCGGTAACCGGCAAGCCTAGCTTCTTGAGCAGCGGAAAAACTTCTGAGTGCAGATCGACATCCACTCCTTCGGTTGCCCCGGTTCCGTAAAGCACAATTCCAAGCGGACGTTTCGCCACGATCGCCGGGTCTAGTTGTTTGAGTGAGCCGGCTGCGGCGTTGCGCGGATTTGCAAACAGCGGCAGGCCTTGCTTCTTGCGTTCGTCGTTCAGTTTTTCGAAGCCTTTCCTGTCCATGTAAACTTCGCCGCGCACTTCCAAAAGTTTCGGCGCACCCTCGCGCAAGCGCTCCGGCACCGAGCGGATGGTTCGGATGTTTTGCGTGATATTGTCGCCCACGTTGCCGTCTCCGCGCGTCGCTGCCTGGCGTAGCTTGCCGTTCTCGTAAATGAGCGAAACCGCGACGCCGTCCACTTTGGGCTCGATCACGACAGGGATTTTTTCGTCAGGCAACAGCCGCTGGATGCGCGCGTAGAAACTTTTCACTTCTTCTTCCGAGTAAGTGTTGTCGAGGCTAAGCATCGGGATGAGATGTGAGACCTGCTCGAATGCCTTGAGCGGTTTTCCGCCGACGCGCTGGGTGGGCGAATCTGGCGTGACAAGATCTGGAAACTGCCTCTCCAGATCGACAAGCTCCTTGTAAAGCCGATCGTAGTCGCGGTCGCTAATTATCGGCGCGGCTTCGTCGTAATAGAGCCGGTCATGCTTGCGGATTTCGTCCCGCAGCTGCTCGATACGTTTTGCAGCTTGCTTTGCGTCCACGGTCATGATGCATGATACCGGCGAGCTAAATCTCGGCAATGGAACCACGCGATGCGCGTTTCTTTCTGGGAGCACAGGCTGCCAGCCTGTAGTTGCCGGCAGCCCTGGCGGCAACATCTTTGCACACGCAATTGCCAGGGGATGCCGTTTCCCGGTCTCGGCAAGCTGCCCAGACCTACAGGCTGGCAGCCTGTGCTCCCCAGAACCACAGAATCCGCTGCTACCGATTTCGGCACTTCACAAGACTTTCAACATTTCAAAAAACCAGCTAAGCATAAGGAAAGATGAAACCCGGCGAGCGCATCCTCGGCGTCGAAGGCGGTGGCACGAAAACCGCCTGGGTACTGGTAGAAACTGTAGCCGGGATCGGTGATCCCGGTTGGGAATTGCGCGTTATCGATCAGGGAAAGCTGCCCCCGTCAAATTTCCGGCTAACTACGCCCGAGCGTCTGCGCGCAATTCTCGGCGAGCTGCCAAACCAAATCGATCGCGCGGGGGTTTTTCTTGCCGGTTGCGCCACGGAGGAAGATCGCCGTTCGCTCAAGCAAATCTGTCTCGAAATCTGGCCGAACGCGAAAATCGTCACGGGCAGCGACCGCGACTCTGGCCTGGCGGCTGCCCTCGATCATGGTGACGGAATCGTCGTCAATGCCGGAAGCGGTTCTTCTGTAACTGGACGCCGCGGCGACCGAATCGAGAGAGCGGGCGGCTGGGGACACATTTTCGGCGATGCCGGCGGCGGTTATTTTCTTTCCATTCAGGCGCTCCGCCTGATCTTGCGCGAACACGATTTGCATCACGGTGAGATGCAGTTCACTGCGAAAATCCTGCACGCGCTTTCGTTAAACAATCTCGATGAACTCGTTCGCTGGGTGCAAACAGCGGACAAAATGGAGATCGCGATGCTTGCGCCCGGTGGTTTTTGAAGCCGCGAACTGGAGGGCGATGCGCGCATGATGGAGATCATCGAAGAAGGCGCGCGTGTTCTCTGCGAATACACCGAGGCCGTCGCGTCCCGTCTGCATCTGCTTGCGCCCAAAGGTCGTGCTGATCGGCGGCCTGTTTCATCGCGACTCGATCTATACGCATGCATTTCGGCGCAGACTAAAAAAGAATCTTCCTGATGCGCGCGTGGCAATCGCGGAGCGAGCCCCTGAACTAGGTGCGGCCTGGCTCGCAGCAGAAGCGGGCGATCACGCCGCGTTTCAGCCAGAGCTATCTGAAAACGAAATCGACAGTTTGGCGGCCGCGCTGACTGAGCAGCGCAACCCGCGCTCGGAGAACTCTGGAAAAAATGAGCGGGCGAGAGTTGGTCGAAGTTTTTGTCGAGGAAGAAAAATTCGTTCAAGAAGCGTTGCGTGCCGCGATCGGTCGAGCTGGCCAGAGCGATTGAAATCGTGGCGGAATCGCTGCGAAATGGTGGCCGCTTGTTTTATGTCGGTGCTGGGAGCAGCGGACGCATTGGCGTTCTCGATGCGAGCGAAATTCCGCCGACCTTTGGCGCGTCGCCCGATCTTGTGCAAGGAGTGATCGCTGGCGGTGCGACGGCGCTTTATCGCAGCGTGGAAGGTGCGGAAGACGAGGAAAATGCCGGCGCATTGGCTTTGGATGAGCGCGGAATAAAAGACCGCGATGTTGTGATTGGGATCACGGCCAGCGGCCGGACGCCCTTTGTGCTCGGCGCGCTTGCTCGGGCAAAGTCGTTAGGCGCAAAGACGATTTTGCTCACATGCAATCCAACTGTAGCCGGAGTCGCTGACGCCGGTCGGCCGGGGTCAACGCCGGCGGCTACAGAAAATTTCGATCTGGTGATCACTCTCGCGGTTGGACCAGAAATTCTCACCGGATCGACCAGATTGAAAGCGGGTACAGCGACGAAGGTTGCGCTCAACATCATCAGCACCGGGCGCGATGGTCGCGCTCGGTAAAGTGCGCGGCAATTTGATGATCGATCTGCATGCTTCGAGCACGAAATTGCGTGATCGCGCGGTGCGGGTGGTCGCCGAACTGGCGCATGCGACTACAAGTCGGCCCGCAACAACTGGAAGCGAACGGGTGGAATTTGCGCGCCGCGCTGGAGAAGATGGAGAAATTTATGTTCCCGATAAGCGCAACGGAAGTGGCTCGCGCGAAGCTAGATATGACTTAACCGAAAGGAAAACTCTATGCTCTGGACAATATTTGTAATCTTGCTGGTGCTCTGGCTGCTTGGATTGGTCAGCTCCTACACCCTCGGCGGATTCATTCACATCCTGCTCGTCATTGCGATTGTGGTGCTGATTATCAATTTGATCTCAAGGGCCGGCGGCCATTGTAAGCTCGAACTGATGAAACCAGCCGGCATCGTCGGCATATTCTGATCGTCGTCGGTCTCATCGGCTTTGCCTGGGGAGGGTTGGGTTGGACGACACAAAAGAAAGACGCTCAGCTAGGTCCGCTTGAAATCACGCACAAGGAGAGTCACGGGATCGCTTTTCCCCCGATCGCGAGCGGCATTTGTCTCGTCGGCGGGATCGTGCTGATAGTCGTCGCCAGCCGAAAAGGCTAGCCGCCCGCTTTTAGCACCGCGAAGGTCTTGCTGCCTTTGCGGTCGAGATACAGAAGGACGCCGCGCTTCGGATCGGCTTTGTTCAGCGCATCGCGAAATGATTGCACGTTCGTAACCGGTTTGCCGTCCACTTCGGTAATGACGTCTTCGCGCTGGATGTCCTGCGCCGCAGCGATGCTGTTGTCCTCCACATCTGTTACAATCACTCCTTGCTGAACCGGGAGTGCAAGCGTTCCGCAACTTCCTCCGTCAATTCCTGCACCTGCAATCCAAATTTGCCGACATTTTCCTGTACGGTTGTGACCGGCTGGGTCGGCAAAGTCATTTGACGCTCGCGCGATCTCGTTAGGCAATTCACCAGTCTTGATGGGGACTTTAATCAGTCTGGCCTTTGCGCCAAACAGTCAGCTGGACATTTTGGCCGATCTTCTTTTTCAGAATCTCATGCTGAAGCTGTGAGTCGGTTTCGATCGGTGTTCCATCGACCTGGGTAATCACGATCGAACGGCCGCAAATCGCTTTTGGAAGCAGGCGCATCGGCTTCAATTGTGCGCACCACCACGCCTTTGTCAGCGCCTTTAAACAAATCGCGGATCGTCGGATCGTCACCGAGCGTTTCGATCCGGATGCCCAGCCATGGGCGCATGATTTTATGACCGGCGACCAGCTCGGCCCCGATTTCTTTTGCCATGTTGATTGGAATGGCGAATCCCAGCCCGCGGTTCATCCCGTTGATCAGCGTGTTCATCCCGATCACTTTGCCATCGATGTCGCAGAGCGGGCCGCCGCTGTTCCCGGGATTAATCGAGGCATCGGTCTGCAAATAATCAGAGATGGAGTAGCCGCCTGACTGAAACAATTTGCTCCGGCCTTTGCCGCTGATTACTCCGTAGGTAAACGTGTAATCGAGCTTGAATGGCGCGCCGATCGCAAACGCAAACTGCCCAACCCGCACACCGTCGCTGTCGCCGAGCTGGACGACCGGCAGATCTTTCGCGTCGATCTTGATCACGGCAATATCGGTTTTCTCATCGGTGCCTACCATCCGCGCCGGAAAATTCCGTCCGTCTCTCAATTTCACATCGATTTTATCTGCGCCTTCGACCACGTGAAAGTTCGTGAAGATGTAGCCATCGGGCCGCACGATAAAACCAGAGCCTTCACTTTGTACCGGGCGCGGCCCGCCTGGATTTCGCCGCGGATTGTTTTCATCGGGCGGGCCTTGAAAGAACAGATCGTCGAGCGGCGAGCTTTCGCTGATTTCGTTTTTCTTGGAAATCTCAATAATGACAACACTGGGCGCGACGGTTTCGAAGACTTTTGCAAAAGCGTTGTTTAATTGATGAACGACGTCCTTGCCCGCTTCCGCCCCGAAAGCATTCGGGGGAACAGTGGAAGTTGGGACGACCTCTGGTTGCGCTGCAAACGATGTACTCAGTGCAACGCACAGGGTAAAAATGGATAAACGCATCGGATTGGAATTTGGACAGCACTGAACATGCAACGTTCAACTGGATGCGTCCAATCCCAGCTTACTCGAAGGCGCGCTCGCAGTTTCAGTCGCGAGCTATACTACATTTCTTGACGAAAGTCGTATAATTTCCGGCCCAACCCTGTTTATGCGCGCGTTCAAGAGGCGAGTCGTCTTTGCGGCAGGCGTCGCAATTTTGCTTTTGGTCATTGTTTTGGGCGATCGCCATTGGCCCCGAGCCGCCTGCGCGCATTCCATCTCGCCCGAGGAACTGGTTCGGGCTGTCACGATTCAGCGCGATTCGCTGATCGACTTGTGCCTGATCGAGCACGTCGATCCAAACGGGCGCGATGCGCAAGGGCGCACGCCGTTGCTGATCGCAACGTCGCAACAGGATTGGAAAACAGCGCGCCGGCTCGTTGATGCCGGGGCATAGGTTGATCTTGCTGATAAGAACTGTCTTTACGCCGCTTATGGCGGCAGCGATGCACGGTAATCTGGAAATCTTTCAGTTGCTCCTGGCGCGCTCAACCAATCTTCATGCCGAAGCCCCGTGCGCCGACGGGCGGGATCTCCTGGGATTTGCGCTCGACGGCGAAAATCCGGAGATCATCAAGACCGTGATCGAGCGCTTGCCGCAGATGCCACAGTGGACAAACCAGTACGCGACGCGCTCTGAATGCAGCGCTGCAAGCCGGGAACAAGCAGCAAATCCGATTACTTCTTGGCAAACATGCAACGCCTCCGACGCCTGAAGGAAGAAGCGTGCCGTTTCTTGCTTATTCCATCGCGGGAAACAACTCCTCTCTTTTTAGCACACTGCTGAATGCGGAGCAGATCCCAACACCGTTCTGCCGTCGCGTTACGATAAGGATTTTCTCGCGCTGCTGCCGTCGAAATCGCTGCGCAGTTACATTGAAGAAGACCGGAATCTTACGGTCGCGATGCTTGCCGCTGGGCTTGGACAGGACGATTACCTGCGCGCTCTGCTGGATGCAGGCGCCAAACGGAACCCGACTGACGAGCCGGAACAAAATGTCTGCGCTGGATATTGCCGCAGAAACTGGTCACTGGCGGTCCGCGCAAATTCTTCTCGGCGGCGGTCCATCGCCGGATCGAGTTGCGCCTCGAAATTTCTCTTGCTTTGCAACGGGTCGCGCTCTTTAAGGACGGCGTGCCCGTATATCGCACGCAATGTTCGACTGGCCGACCGGGTTATTCGACGAAACGAGGCGAATTTGTGATCACCAACAAGGAACGCAACCATCGTTCCACCATCTACCATGTGGACATGCCGTATTTCATGCGACTGAGCTGTCTCGATTTTGGAATGCATGCCGGATATGTGCCGAATCATCCGGCATCACACGGCTGCATCCGACTGCCTGAGGACGCTGCTCGTAAATTTTTCTCTGAAATTCCGGTCGGCACGCTTGTGACGGTCCAATAGGCGACAGGCCGATTGCCTCGCTGCGACATCGCGCCATCGCGAAGAGGCAGCTTTGATTTCTTGAATCCAAACTGTGCCTTGCGGCATCTTAATGGAATCGATGGAAACAGAGAATCTCGGCGCACCTTTCTCTCCCACGACCAACCAGGCCTTTGGTTCCCACGAAAATTTCGCGTGCCACATGGGCTGGACTGTTCGTCTCGCTTTTTGCGATGGTCGTGATTCGCCAGGCGTTCGTTTTCTTCGTACCCGAAATCACATTTGCCTCGGCAGTTCTAAAAGAAGCCCTGATCTGGGTCAGCGCAGTTACGCTTCTTGTGATCATCCGGCGCGGCGAACGTTTGCCGATGCGCTCCATCGGCCTCGGCACCGCGCGCTGGTGGATGTCGATCTTGTGGGGGCTCGTAGTTGCCGTCGTATCGGCAGCAGTCGTCGGCGGGCTTGCTTATCTTACTGGTTACGGCCACGGTCCCGGGTCCGCCGCGTTCGAGAAATTGCCGCTTTGGTTAATTACGCTCATCGTTTTCCGCGCCGGAGTGGTAGAAGAATTATTTTATCGCGGTTACGCCATTGAACGTTTGCGGATGATTGGTCTCGGACGCTTTTGGTCGGTCACAATTCCGCTGGTTATTTTTTCGCTTGGCCATTGGTCCGGAGGCGCTGCAAATATTTTGATCGCGCTCGCGGCGGGCATAATCCTGACGGGATTCTATTTGTGGCGTCGTGATCTGGTGGCCAACATGATCGGCCACGGCTTGGTGGATTTTGTTGCTAACGTCTTGCCAAGACTTTTTTCCTGACCGCGGCAGATTACACGGATGCCAGGCCGCCGCTGTCGAGCGGCAGCATATGAAACCTTTAATCTTGTTCGCTCCCGGCGCAGGCGCACCGTCATCCCATCCCTGGATGCAAAATTGGAAAGTTCGTTTGTCCGAAATCGGTGACGTTGAGACTTTCGATTATGACTACATGCGCGAAGGCCGGAAACGCCCGGATCCTTTGCCAAAACTGATCGCGGCACATCGAAAAGCGTTGAGCCAGGCGCGAGAACGACATCCGGCTGGATCGACCATCTTGATTGGCAAGAGCATGGGTGGCCGCATCGGATGCCATGTGTCACTCGAAGAAAAAGTGGACGCACTTGTTTGTCTCGGATATCCGCTGTGCGCGATGGGCGATCGCACAAAACTCCGCGACGAAGTTTTGCGAGCTCTGAATACGCCAATCCTGTTTGTGCAAGGCACGCGCGATTCGCTTTGTCCGTTGGATCTCCTTGAGCGGGTGCGCGCAGAAATGAAGGCACCAAACTTTTTGCACATCGTTGAGGGCGGGGACCATTCATTACGGGTCCCGAAACGCCAGCTCAAGCTAAAGAGCGAAACGCAGGAAGACGTGGATCGGAAAATTCTCGAAACCATCGCCGGGTTTGTTGACCAATTGCCAATGTCCGCAGATTAGATCGAGATGAGCGAGAAAGAGGACGAAGAAGCGGCAGCGGAAGCCGAGTCAGGTTTCCATCCGCTCTGGTCAGGTCGAATTCGTCAAAGTCGGGACAGACGCCTGGCGATGGCGCGATGTCTATCGTTGGCTCCTCGGTTTGAGATGGCCGCAGATTCGCCGCGTTTGTCGCCAGTCTTTACGTCGGGCTAAATCTTTTTTTCGCCGCGCTTTACAGTCTCCAGCAAGACAGCATCGCCGGCAGCACTGGTGGGCATTGGTTTTTTGATTACTTCTTTTTCAGCGTGCAAACGCTGGCCACGGTTGGCTATGGCCACATGTATCCGCAAACGCTTTACGGTCACATCATCAGCACGGTCGAAATCATGACCGGGCGTATTTTTACTCGCGGCGATGACCGGCCTCATTTTCGTGCGCTTTTCTCGCCCCATCGCGCGCGTTCTGTTCAGCAATTCCCTGGTCGTTGCGCCGTTGAATGGGAAGCCGACGCTGATGGTGCGAATTGGCAACGAAAATCAGCACAGCATGGTCGAGGCCGAGTTCCGGATCATGTTCTCGCGCGATGAACCGTTGGTCGAAGGCGGAGATTTCCGCTACTTTTATGTTCTCAAACTCCATTTCGATCGGCTGACGGTTTTTCCCGCGGCGCTGACTCTGCGGCATACAATCGATGACAAGAGTCCGCTTTTTGGCGCGACTGTTGAGTCTCTCGAAGCCAGCCGTGCGCTGTTTATAGTATCAGTGGTCGGAATCGATCCGGTCACTCGCAGCGTCGGTTCAAACGCAAAAGGATTACACCTGGCGCGATATTCAATTCGGCCAACGTTTCGTCGAAATTTATACCGAGCATGGCGGCGGACGGCTCACCGTCGATTACGGGCGTCTTCACGACACCGAGCCGGTGTTCATAGACCTTGTCGCGGCGGTCGGCTTCTAGTCTGGGCTTTGCTGCGGCGCGAGGACCATCCGCGCAAATTGGGACATGGCGGCATTGGCTGGAAGCCAATGCACGTCGGGCTAAGCCACAGAGTGAAAGTTCAAAGCCCCGGCAGTTGCCGGGCGGCGGGTCTTCGGTCATTTGCGTCGACGGAAATTTGCAATAATCTTTCGGACACAAACCACGAAAGGAGTAACAGATTATGGCTACTTATGTCGGGCTGATTCAGTTTACAGATCAAGGTATTCGCAACATCAAGGACACAGTCAAGCGCGGCCAGGCTGCGATAGCCGAGGCGGAGAAAATGGGTATGAAAATCGTGGAGGAATTCTGGACGATGGGCGCGTATGACGCTGTCGTCGGTGTTCGAGGCGCCAGATGACGAGACGATGAGCGCGTTCATGCTTAAAATCGGCTCACTCGGCAACGTCAAAAGTCATACCTTGCGCGCTTTCCGCCGGAAAGAGATGGAAGACATTCTGGCGAAAATCAAATAGCCTTTTGCGCGATTCTTTGCGCCAAAAGTCCCCGTCACGGTTCGCACGTCCCGCGCACGGAAGTGATCAGCCTCACGATGTTTGACGGACCGCTCACGGTCGAGTGACGCCGTAGCCCAGTAAAACCGATTGCAGTTGGCTGCGGCTGAAACTGCATGTATTTTCTAACATGAAAATCGCCGCCCGATGTTTGATTGCCGTCGTGATGCTGGCTGGCGCCAGCTTTGCGTTTGCCCATCCGTTCAAGAGCAAGATTATCACGACTTCGCCTCTGATGATCACAGTGGCTGATGATCAGAGTCTTAACATCAAAAATTTCTCCCAGGAAGGAGGAACCGATCGCGGCGTGGTTTCGGTCACGTTCACCGGAGACAATGGTGGCACAGCCAATGTTCTCACCGCGATACGGATCGACTTTAGGACCGGAAGCAATTGGCAAAATTTTCCGGAAATTGGTAACAAAGTGATAATCGCGGGTCCGGCCCAAGTGACGGTCGCGCCGGTAACCGGTGCAACGCTCTTCATCAGCTACAGAAAACAATCCAATGAAGGCGGCGGCGGCGGTGGAATTTTTGTGATCGCCAGCCCTACGCCCGGTCCTACCATCTTTCCTTTACTAACGCCAACGCCAACAGCAACGCCAACGCCAACGTTTTAGAAGGGGCCTAGCGGTAGCTCCGTGCCTCACATCGGTCGCGAGGCGGTCCCTCAGCAGTTTGACCTCTGCGCGTCTGGCCCGCTGACTTCTAATGCTGGTCTCAAGCTAGCCCGCAATAGCGTCAATCGCTTTCCATTCTTCCGCGAGTCAGCTCGAGCTTTGCAGCGGCGACGTTTTCTTCCAAGTGCGCCAAAGACGATGTCCCGGGGATGGGGAGCATCACGAGCGATCTTGCCAGAAGCCAAGCCAGCGCAACCTGGTAAACACTCACGCCGTGCGCCTTTGCCGCTGCGTTGAGCGGGTTCTCAGGTTTCAAACCGCCGCCTCCTCCGATAGGGAACCATGGCAAGAACCCAAGATTTTCTTTCTCGCAATAGACCAGAACGTTTTCCGATTTGCGATCCTCAATGTTGTACCGGTTCTGCACGCTTACGATCGGAACAATCTTGCGCGCACGTGTGATTTCTTCCGGATCCACGTTGGATAATCCGATATGCCGGATCTTGCCGGCATCTTGCATTTGCTTGAGCGCGCCGAGCGATTCTTCAATAGGGACTTTAGGATCGACAGTGTGCAATTGATACAAATCGATCCGCTCGAGACGCAGCCGCTTTAAACTTCCTTCGACAGCTCGTTTGAGATGTTCGGGTCGGCAATTTGGTACCCACTCGCCGGGTCCCGGCCGTGTGAGACCGCCTTTTGTCGCGATCACCAATCCTTTCGGATAAGGATGAAGCGCTTCTGCTATGAGCAATTCGCTTGTGTCCGGCCCGTACGCATCGGCTGTGTCGATCAAATCGACGCCCAGTTCGGTTGCGCGTCTGAGAACCTTGAGTGCGTTCGCTCGATCCGGTGGCCAGCCCCAAATGCCTTCGCCGGTGACACGCATTGCGCCAAAACCAAGCCGGTTCACTGTCAGGTCGCCGCCTAATTTAAAAGTCGTATTCATGGCCATTTTTGGTGTCGTTGATGACTGAGCTCCAAAGATCACATCGGATTCCCCAGAAAAAAGCGCGGCTCCTGTCGCTATGCTGAGTCCAAGAAACGTTCGACGGGTGATACTTCGTCCGCGATCGGTTTGAGAAAGTTGATCCGTCATGACGCGCAGAAATTTACGTTCGCGAAAAGGACTACCGGCGCAAGTCAGCTGCTTCGTTCCGCTCGCGCATTAAAACCGCAAATGCCTCGGCGAGATTTCTGCCGAACGTGACAATGCCTCCTTCGTGTCCGCCCATCACCAAAATCTTTCTGCGCTGCACATCGTTAGTCTCGAACAGGCGCATGATTTCGCGCGCCATTTCTGGTGTGCCGTACTTGGCAGCCAGTGAAGTTTTCGGAGCTCGATCGAGAAGCCGCAACCAGAACTTTGAGTCGTGGCAATGAATAACTGCTCGCGCCGATACATCGGACTCGTAAATCGCGGCGTGAGTCAAAGATTCGGACGAAGGAATCGCGCACCCTTCGTATCGGAGCCAATTTCGCTTAAAGTCGTAAGCCACCACTTTCGCGCAAGCAGCGAGCGTCAGCTCAGGCAAGCTGCCAGTTGCCGAGGCGGTGATGTAAAAATTTTTGGTCGGCCCATCTCTCACACTCAAGTTACCGAAGTTGACGCCGTTTGAGTCGATGCCGATCAATTGCAACCCGCGAAGTTTCCGCCTGTGTGCGTTTAGGTCGGCAAGCCCGGCAAACGGCGCGAATTCCGAAGTCGCGCGTTCGTAGGTGAACTTTACGTATTCGCTCACGTCGCGCGCTCGGGAAAAAGGGAGAAAATGCTTTTTTCGTTTGCTTCACACACGCCGCGCTCTGTGATCAGGCCGGTCACTAAGTGTCTGGGCGTAACGTCAAACCCGTAATTTGCGGCGGAGCTTCCCTCCGGCACAATGCGCACTCCGACGTGTTGCCCATCAAACCATCCATCCGCATGTGTAATTTCTTCCCCGCCGCGTTCCTCGATCGGGATCTCTTTCAACCCGTCTCGCATCTTCCAATCGATCGAAGCCGAAGGCAGCGCGACATAGAACGGAACATTATTAGCCTTGGCTGCCAGCGCCTTCAAATATGTGCCGATCTTGTTTGCAACATCTCCCGTGTACGTGGTGCGATCTGTTCCGACAATCACAAGATCGACTTCGCCATGTTGCATCAAATGGCCCGCCGCGCTGTCCGCGATCACTCTATGCGGCACACCGTGCTGAGCCAGTTCCCAAGCCGTAAGTTTTGAACCTTGGTTCCTGGGTCTTGTTTCAGTCACCCATACGTGAAGCGGTAACCCGCTATCGTGCGCGGCATAAATCGGGGCGGTAGCTGAGCCATAATCAACAAACGCGAGCCACCCGGCGTTGCAGTGCGTCAGCACATTGACCGGTCCGCCAGCGGATCCCGACTGAGTCGGGATGGCGAACTTGTCCGTTTTTCTCCGCGCAATTTCCTGAATGAGGGCTAACCCGTGTTGCCCGATCATCCGGCAGTGCTCCACGTCTTCTTCTGCAATCACATTGGCTGTGCGCAGAGCAAGAGCCACCTTTTCTTCCGCCGTTTTTCCATCGGCGATACTTCTTAGCTGGCGCTCGATGGCCCAGGAAAGATTCACAGCCGTCGGCCGTGTCGCCCTGAGTTGCTCCGCTGCGCGGGCTACGCGCTCATCGAATCCCGCGCCCGCGGGACGCGTCGCCGCCTCGATTGCCGCCAGATACATCCCAAACCCCGCGCTCACGCCGATCAATCCCGCTCCACGAACATGCATTTCCCGAATGGCCGTCGCCATTTGTTCAACGCTGCGAACTTCTTCGGTCACGAAACGATACGGCAAAAATCGTTGATCGATCAGCTGCACGACACCTTCATCGTCGGGCCTAACCCAAATCGTTCGAAAATGTCTGCCGCCCACTTTCATAAATTGCGATTGTGATCTCAGCTCCTAAACATCAATTCCCATCACGATGGCGCCGCCAATTTCCTCCCAGCCGTAACGCTTCCAGAATTCCGTGCCGCGCTGGTTATCGCTTGCCACCAGGATAATAATGCGTTGCACCCCAGCTCTGCGTAAGCCATTGAGGCATTCGGCCAGCAGACGCTTACCGAGTCCTCGACCCTGATAAGCGGGATCAACCGCCAAATGATAAATATGTCCGCGACGTCCATCGTGTCCGCACAACGCGACTCCGACAATTGTCGGCCCGTCGATCGCCACTCTGCTCAGTCCTGGATTCCGAGCGAGAAATTGAGCCACGCCTCCCCTGTCGTCACCCTCGGCGATCTCGACACCTTCGACGCGCTGCCACACCTGAAGCGCCCCGTCGTAATCGCTGATGGAAAATTCTCGCGTGTTAATGTTATCGCTCATGTTATAGCCGGGAACTCTAGCACGATGCGGCGTTTTCAGCCGAGGATTGCGCGTGCGCGGTTGCAGATTCCTGTGAATTGTCCGACTGAACAATGTGAAGCGATTCAGCCTCGTTCTTCTGGCGATTCTTGCAACCTTGACCTGCGGCTGGGCTAATTTGGGCGACAGCAGCGACAAAGTTGATGACTCATACGGCAACCTGGTGCAGCGACGTTTGCATGATGACGGAACGGTCAGCGTTGTTTACCATAAAGATCGCTACGTTTACCAGGTAATCTTCGCTAATGGCCGGAGCGTTTCGGAAACGTACTTCAATGTGAAGGGCACAGATCTTTCCGAAAAAGAGATCATGAGATTTCTGAAGGCAAACGCTGCCGGGGCCACGTGGACGCCGGACAGCACTGCTAAGGAACGGCGCTTCAAACGTAGCGATGGCAAAGCTGAAGCAACGCATGGAACCGTGAATGGCCGGCCGGCACTTACCGTGCGGGAACTTCGTGCGAAACCTTAGCCGGAACGATTTCGGTTGCTGCGAGCCAAATCGTGGCCGCGACGCCTCGTCGCAAAGTGTGTACACGACGCCTCCGTCGCGCGGAAAAGGGACCGCACCCTTTGGTTTACGAAAAGGAGGCGGGAGACGTGGGGCGTCTCCTTCGCCTTCCTGCGACGACGGGGTCGCAGCTACCATGCCCCATGCTTGCTTACCGACAAACGCTTCGCAAAATCTTGACAAACGGCTCTTGCTGCGATTGAATATCGCGCGTTAGTTTCCCCTTCTCGCCAGCCATTCTCTTGGCGAGGTGTTGTTCGGAAATTCGCACGTTTCAATCAGCAATTTGGTGAGGACTCCGGCACAACTGAAATGGAGCGCTATCAAAGATAACAACAAAGGATTCTCAGTATGGATTCAGACGCGCAGACTGGTGAATCGGCCGCGAAACCTGCTTCGCTCTGGCGGCTAAGCCTGGATGCACAACGCGAGGAACAGACCGGTTTCGGCGAAGTGTTGCTGTTGTTCGCAATAGGCCGAGTTCTGGCCCCCTTCATCATCGGAGCGACATTGTGGAAATTGGTCGGAGTTTTTACCAATCCGGGAGTGTGGAACGCGCTGGCAAGTCCCGATTCACCAGCATATCACCCCTTGTGGATGCCAACGATATTGCTCGAAACGACTGCGAATGGCCTACAACTAATCATTAGCTTGGTCATTCTTCCGCTGTTTTTCATGCGCAAGCGAATACTGCCCAAGGTGGTCATCGTTTACCTGACTTTTGTCGTGGTCTACATTTGGATCGATTTTGTCCTCATCGGGCTGATTCCAGCCGCACGAGCGCACCGCGGAGCTGGCGCCATCGTTCAGTTGGGGTTTTACACGATCGTTAGCGCTGTTTGGATTGTGTATTTCCTCATGGCAGACCGAGTGAAAAACACATTCACAAAGTGAAGTCAGAAAAATCGTTAAATTATGTCGGGACATAGTAAGTGGTCGAAGGTCAAGCGGTTTAAGGGCGCGATCGACGCGAAACGCGGCAAGATCTTCAGCAAATTATCGAAGGAGATTACCATCGCGGCAAAAGCCGGCGGAGGGGATCCGAGCGGCAACCCGCGTCTACGGAGCGCGATCCAGGCTGCGCGGGCGCAGAGCATGCCCAACGATAATGTCGAGCGCGCAATCAAACGCGGCACGGGCGAGGGTAGGGACGGCGAACAATTCGACGAGATTGTTTACGAAGGTTACGCGCCGGGCGGCGTGGCGATCATCGTCGAGACTGCGACGGACAATAAGAATCGCACCGGGGCGGAGATTCGCAGAATTTTCACCCAAAACAATGGCAACCTCGCCTCGAGCGGGAGCGTTTCCTACATGTTCCACAGGAAAGGCCAAATCACGGTCCCTCGATCAAGCATTGACGAGGATCGGTTGCTGGAGATCGCTTTGGAGGCCGGCGCGGAGGAGTTGACAACCGAGGAGGATCAGTATGTTATCACCACTTCCCACGATCAGCTCTACGCCGTAGCTGAGGCGCTCAAGAAAGCAGGCGTCACTACCGATGGGCAAAAGTTTACGTTTATCCCCGATACTACAATCGCGGTCAGGGACGAGGCCGTGGCGCGTCAGGTGCTTCGCTTGTGTGATGCACTTGAAGAGGACGACGACGTGCAAAACGTCTATTCAAATCTAGATATTCCCGACGAATTGCTGGCCAGGTTGCCGGCCTGAAAAAGTATTGCCTGTAGGAAACGTGTTAAGGCTCTGCCCCGCCGCAGTGAAGAATCTCAGCTTATGAACGAAGAAAACGAAAACCAGCCTGTACCGACTGAGTCCGCCATGCCGGAGCAACGCCAGCATCGCTCGCGCCGTCGATTTCCGCGAAGACGTTACCGCGACCGGGGCGATCGGTTCAGGCGCGATAATTCCGAAGAATCGCCAAACTCCTCCTCAACAAGCGCTGATGTCGCTGGTGCGAACGTCGGTGTTGAGACTCTCGATCGGCCCGCTTCAGAAGGAGGCGAAGCCGTCGGGGGCGCTGTTGAGACCGGCGAACAAGTTCAAACTGAGCCGGAGTTTGGCGAAGGCATCATCGAAATTTCCGGCAAAGGGCTTCGGCTTCCTGCGCGATCCGAAACGCAACTTTGTGCAGACGCCACAGGACATTTTCGTCACTCCTGAAATTGTGCGTCGCTTCGCCTTGCGCGACGGGATGTGGATTTACGGTGAGACTCGTCGGGGCAGCCGTGGCCCGCAGTTGGTCAAGCTACTGACGATCAATGGCGAAGAGCCTCCGAAATATCAAGGGCTCCGTCCATTTGAAGAATTAACCACCATCAACCCGAATAAGAAGATCAAGCTCGAGACAGTACCGGACCGTTACACGACGCGGATCATGGACTTGATGACGCCGCTGGGAATGGGCCAGCGCGGGCTCATCGTCGCGCCGCCGCGCACAGGTAAAACAACGCTCCTGCATCACATTGCCGATGCGGTGGCAAAGAATCATCCGGAGATGGACCTGATCATTCTTTTGGTGGATGAGCGCCCAGAAGAGGTGACCGATTTTCGGCGCTCGCATCCGACAGCGCAGCTTATGGCCAGTTCCAACGATGCAGACATCAAGAGTCACACGCGCATTGCGCAGCTGGCAATCGAACGCGCCAAGCGTCTCGTCGAAGCAGGAAAACACGTATTCATCCTGCTCGATTCCATCACGCGCACCGCTCGGGCGTTTAATAATGCATTGTCCGGTGGGGGTCGCACGATGAGCGGCGGTATCGATGCGCGCGCCATGGAAATTCCGCGAAAAATTTTCGCCGCCGCGCGCAATACCGAGGAAGCAGGTTCTCTCACCATTGTCGCCACAGCGCTGATCGAGACTGGCAGCCGCATGGACGAGCTGATCTTTCAGGAATTTAAAGGCACCGGAAACATGGAAATGGTGCTTGACCGAAAAATCAGTGATCAGCGCATTTATCCCGCAATCGACATCTTTCTCTCCGGAACACGCCGCGAAGAGCTGCTGTTGCAGCCGTGGGAACTGGAGAAAGTCAATCTCATCCGGCGCGGTCTGGCCGGTCACAAACCAGAGGAAGCCATTCAGCGTCTCTTGATGTTTGTGAAAAAATTCCCAACGAACACTGAAATGCTCAAGGGCATTCCGGGTTAGGGAGTTAAAGCGTTTAGGCGAGGCTAATCGCCCTTTCTTGGCTTTACGTGCTGTTCGTACAGCGCGTGAATCGCGTCGCGCGCGTCGAGATAATCGCGACGAAACGCTTCGAAATTTTCGTAGCCAAGGCGGACCGAAACTTTTCGCTGTTCGCCCGGGTCGCGGGGAAGAGCTGAGACAGCTTTATTCTCGTAACGTCGCAATGCGGATTCGTGGCGGCGGAGCAAGCCGTAAGCTCGTTTGAGTGTCGCGGCTTCGGCGTGGCTCAGGATTCCGCGCTCACGCAATTGATCGACCGCGCGCTCCCAGTTCGGCTCCCAGATGTTTTCGCGCATTTGCAATGCTTGCACGAGAAATTCGCCGTCGATCATGCCGCCGACGCCTGTTTTGAAATCGAGAAAATCCGATCCGCTGCCGCGTTCGCGTCGAATCCGCTCAAGCATGTTGTCGATTTGCTCGAAGAGATCGGGGCGCTGGCTGGCTTTTCTCCAGTAATGTTGCGCAATCTGGATGAATTGAGTGCCCAGCGGACCGGTGACCGGCCGCGCACGAGTCAACGCGTGTATTTCCCACAGCTGTGCCCGATGCTCGAAATACGCCTGGTAGGTCTCCAGAGGACAAACCAGCGGGCCTTTCTCGCCTTCAGGACGCAGCCTAGCATCGAGCACCCAAATGTTTCCTTCAGAGGTCGGTTGCGCCATGTTAACGACGAGATTTTGCGCCGCGCGAATCTCTTCGCCCGCCTTCGTCTCACCGCTGTGCACCCGGCCGACGAACAAAACATCGAGATCGGCGCCATAGCTGAGCTCGTGTCCGCCAAATTTTCCGAGCGCAATCACAGTCAACTGTTTGCCTGCAAGGAGGCGGACCGTAAAGAGCAGGCAAGCTTCCGCTAAATCCGAAAGCTCAGGCCCGAGGTTCTTCGCGGTTGCCGGCCTGCCAGAATGAAGGACGTCGCGCAGCATCAAACGCAGGACTTGCCGCTGCCGATACGCGCGGACGGGGTCGAGGTGGAACGCGCTCGCGCCAAACGATTCGAGGCGCCTCAGATGCTCGGCCGTTGATCTGGCTTCGGAAAAAGTTGGATCGCGCGTGATTTCTTCGAGCAGTTGCGGACGCCGAATTAACAAGTCGCCGGCGAACCGGCTCGCATCGAAAGTCTTGACAACCAACTCAAGCAATTTCGGGTTCGACACGAGCAATTCGAAGAGCAAACTGCGCAGGCCGTAAGCTTCCACGAAGCGAATGAATTGATTCAAAGTTGCGTCCGGATCTGCTGCCTTCGCCAACCAATCCAGCAAAAGCGGCTGCAGCTTTCGAGATATTTGCCTGGTCCGCGGGGCGACGTGGAAACTTCCCGGGCCACGTTCCAGATCTCCCAGAGCTTTCGCTGCGTGTTTCGGGTCACTGAAAATTTCCAGATTGATTTTGGCCAGGTCCGCAGGCGTTTCGGAGATGATCCGTTGAAAAATGGGACGGACTGCGCCCATTCTCGCTTGTAGCGCCGCGGTGAAGTCCTCAGCGGAAGAAAAGCGGAGACTGCGAGCGAGGCGGCCCAATGTTTCCGGCTCTTCTGGAACAGTGTGGGTCTGCTGTTCGGCCTCGATTTGCAGACGATGCTCGACGCGGCGCAGAAAGCGATACGCGTTATCGAGGGCCAAAACCTCCTCGTGAGGAAGAAAATTCAATTCACGCAATGCTCGCAACGCCTTGAGCATGCTTGGTTCTTGGAGGAACGGATGCCGCGCCCCATTGATGAGCTGCAGCGCCTGTACGATGAATTCGATTTCGCGGATACCGCCGATACCAAGCTTCACGTCACGATGGAGCTTCTCCGGTCCAACCACATCGCGTTCAATGCGGCGCTTGATGTTGGCGATTTCCTCGAGCAGATCGGGCGTAGCGCTCTTCGGATAAATGAAAGGCTGATGTTGCCGCAGGAATTCATACGCCAGTTCGCGGCTGCCGGCGATTCCGCGGGCCTTGATTAGCGCGAGGCGCTCCCATGTTTCACCGAAACCAGCATAATAATTTTCCATGCTGTCGAGTGATCGCGCGAGCGGGCCGGCCGATCCTTCCGGGCGCAGCCGCAGATCGACGCGGAAAAGTGAACCTGCCGGATGCGGAGTCGAAAATGTTTCGAGGATTTTCTTTCCCACCCGGTTGAAGAACTCGTGATACGAAACGTGCGGCGTGAGCTGGCCTTCCTCGCTGTAGAGAAAAAGAAGATCAACATCCGAGCTGTGATTCAGCTCGCCGCCGCCGAGTTTTCCGAGCGCGAGAATAGAAAATTCCGCCGTTGGCGATCCTTGGCGTTGTCGCACATCGGCGTTCCAATGTTCGAACACCCGACGGATGCAAATTTCGGCGATCTGTGAAAGTTCGCCGGTCGTTTCTTCAAGCGGTGCGACATTCGCAAGTTCGCGAAGCGCAACGCGCGTCATTTCGCGGCCTTTCCAGAAACGAAGTGCCGCAAAATCTTGTTTTGCCACAGAATCGCCCGCCAGAGCGTGTAGTTCGCTCAGCATTTCCGCGTACCCGCGGGAGGCCAGACACACTTCAGGTTGGGAAAGCCACAGGAGCGTCTCGGGGTTCTGCGTCAACCTCGTCGCGCAAATGCTCGAGACTGCCAGAAGATGAAGTAGAGCCGGTTCACCCAGCGGAAATTGTTCGATGACGCTGACAACGGGCAACGCGTTCGCCGGCCATCGTTCGCTAAGCTGGATCAGAGTAGTCTGGACCTGCGCAGGGTTCAGCGATGCGGCTGCCTTTTTCCCAATCCAACGATTGCGGTTACGCATGCCGCGCAACATCGCGCGAATTTGGCGGAAAGACGAACTGGCGATATCGTCAGATCCGAACTTGGTCCCGATTAGTGCGGGTTAATTGTGACAAAGCAAATCGCCGCGGCGACATCCAGATCGCAGTCAGCGGATTCCTGATTTCAGTCGCTATTGCGGAAGCTGTCTGAGACGCGACTCCTCAAACCGAAGGCGGTATCGCGTCTCAGGCGGAAATTCAGAAACGAGTTTAACATCAAGATCGGTACGGCGGAGGACAACTTGAGTCGCCGAAAGCAAATCAGCCTCACCAAAGTATGAAGGCTTCGAATCGAAGTAAATGACTTCACCACGCGGTGGCGGTGTCAGCGCTTTCAAGCCTGTAACGAAAGCGCGACATTCAGCGGCACGAGCTCTTATCGAAGATCGTTTTGGGCGATTAGCCTCTTTGTGTGCGAGGAAAGTGCCCCAGCAGAGCAACGCAAGAACAGAATATGCGCCGGCCTTTGAAAGCCATTCTGGGTTTCGATTTTCAATCACGCCGGCGACGTCTTTCGCTAACATTGCAATGAGCCCGGACACACCTAGGAATGGGAGATACCAGTAGAATGCATAGCGGTGATTGATTAGGAAAATAACAGGAAGAAATGTGACAAGAACGTAGAACTGGAAAAATATCGCGAGGCGACTTCGCAGAAGCACGAAAACCAGCAGGAGCGCCACCAACCCGCTACACCAGACCTGCCATCGAAAACTGGTTCCGAAAAGCATATTAAAGTAAACACCGAGGCTCCTAACGAATGTAAACGCGCTGAAACTCATGTAGTAGGGATCGCTGGGTCTCATTCCCCTCATTTCAGCTCTTGTTAATCCGTACCACAGCGCGAGACCGCCAGGCAGCGCCCAGTGTATGGCAAGTCTTCGTTCCAAATCCTTCCGAAGCAACAAATCATAGCCGATCCAGATAAGAGGCATCGCGATGGCCATTTCCTTCCCTTTCATCGCTAGCAGCAACGCCAGCGAGGCCAGTACCTACTCGTGACCAGCCACGCCGTTCAGATGTCCAAAGCAAAATACCGATAAAGGAAAAGAATGCCGCCAGTACCTCGAAAATCGTTCCAAAATCCCAGTAGATGTCAGCGAAGACTGCTTGGCTCGCGAACAACATCGCGCCGACTGCTGCGCCGCCTCGCGATTTTGTTAATTTTTTGAGAGCAAAATAGAGAAGTATCGTATTCGCCGTGTGCAAAGACCACGCCAGCCAATGATAAGGAGCTGAATTCAGGCCAAACAATTGTAGCAGCACCCAGTAGCATGTCATGCCGGCGGGTCGAAAGTACGCGGACACGGGGTAGATGATGTGTCCGGCCATTTGCGCGAAAGTTGCCCGCTGGACCCAATAAAGATTGTTGAAGTCATCGAGTGAGAAATAGGCGCCTCCCTTGTACAAGCGGAATGTATCCACAAGCAGAACACCAACACAAAAAACAGGGATAAAGCCCAAGGCATTCCGAGGTCGGAGAGCAACCGCTATTTTTTTTACTTCAAGACCCATCCTCAAGCCTGGCGATGTCTTATCGATTCCACTCTCTGATGCAAAGCGAATCGGCAAGCCGCGTATGCTCCATTACACCGACGGTAGCGGCGCCAGAACCCGCAGCGCTTTTTTCGTGATTCGGAAATCGACCGGACAGTTCCCGGCCAGTTCGCCATCGACTTCCAGCGGAACATCCTGATCGCTTGTTATGCGCAGTCGCCGCGTTTGAAAATATTCAACTTCTGGAGCGCGGATTTCGGAGCTGAATATGACGTCTTGGAGGTATTTGATGATTTCGAGATAGCCGAGCCGTTTGAACACGACGACATCAAACAAGCCATCATCAATGATGGCGCGCTTGAAAAAGGGGAAAGGCCCTCCGTAAAGGCGCCCGTTTCCGACGAGAACAAACGATCCTTCGCCTACAGATCCGCTTTCCGACTCAATAAAAAGCTTCGGTGGTTGCCGCGCCGCAATCTGCGCTGCGGAGATGAGATAGCTTAGCGGACCGAAACTGCGCTTTGACGAGAGGCTGGTTTCCTTGACGACTTGTGCGTCAAGCCCAACGCCAGCAAGCTGGACAAAGTATTTTCCATTCGCGCTCGGTAGATCGACCAAACGCATGTTCGCGCCCTCGATAATGCCCCAGCACAGCGCCAGATTGTGCGACGGCAGTCCGAGCTCCATCGCGAAAACGTTCACTGTCCCCATGGGGAGAAGGCCCAACGCGGCATTACTGCCGGCCAGCCCGTTTGTCACCTGATTGACCGTTCCATCGCCGCCCGCTGCAACGACTCGTGTAAAGCCCTCTTCGACGGCGCGCCGGGCCAGTGCTTCCGCTTCGCCCGCATGCGTTGTGACGTGGATCGGGCAACCGCGGGCGATCGATTCGACGCGCTCCTGGCAATCCCGAAGACTTTCGGGACTGCCTGCCGCTGGATTGAGAATGACAACTGTATCAGTCACACGAGAAAGTAACGGAGGGCTTTAATCTTTTCTTCAAACTTGGGCTGCGTAACGTCTCAGGGGTGAAAAAGATGCGCCGGATCACGTTGATTGTTCTGGGAGCGATGATTGCGCTCGGTGCGGTTCTCTTGATCGGCGTGAACTTGTATGTGCAATCGCAGGGCGCACAAGCAAAGATTCAGCAGGAGCTTAGCCGGCGCCTCGGCGCGCCGTTGGCAATCCGCAGCATGAGCGTGACCCCTTGGGGCGGACTGGAGCTGAGCGGCATTACAATTGCGCAGACTTCCTCTGTGGGTCCAAGGCATTTCCTCGAAGCAAGAACATTTCGGCTGCGCGTGCGTTTCCTCTCGGTTTTTTCCCGACGACTGGTGATCAAGGAAGTCGCGCTCATCAATCCAAACGTGGTCTGGCCGCAAGATGCGGAAGGAAAATGGAGATTACCCAGCTCACAAGGGTAACCCGCAGTCGCTGGGCAGTTTCTGCGAAACACGCTGCAAGCGTCTCCCAGCCGCAAGTAGAAAGCGAATTTGTCCAAAAGAAGGTCGCTCCAGCGATTACCGCCGCACCACCTAATCCTCCCGCTGGATCCGAGGTCACCGTCAACAGTAAACCGCCCGGAGAGGAACCGAAACTTGCAGTGGCTCCGGAAGTTCGACGAGTGAGCATTAAGGGTGGCAATTTCAGTTTTCTCGATCAGGTGGGCGGACTGCTCGCGAGCTTTAGCGGGGTGGATTTTCAGAGTCACATTCGCAGCGCGCTTGCGCTTCGCGGCGACACAAAGGTAGCAAGGATTTCGTTGCGAGACCGTTTTTTTCTGGAACAACTGCGTTCCCTGCTTCGGTACGAGCCTGATGTGCTGGAACTTTCCAAGATTTCTGCGCGCGCTGCAAACGGTGAGATCAACGGATATTTTGCCATGCAGCCGGAAGCGGAGGATTCCCCTTTCACTACGAGCGTAAACTTTCGCGATGTGCTCGCCGATCAAATCGTCGAAAATGCCGGTGGCCCCAAAGGAATGGTCAACGGCAAGTTGGAGGGAAGTTTCCGGGCTTCCGGGAAAACTGCCGACCCGAATGCGCTCATTGGCAGCGGCGAAATTTTCCTGCGTGACGGGCGGATTCAACAATACAGCTTGCTCGTGTTGCTTGGGCAGGTTCTCCAGATCGAAGAGCTAAAGGAGCTTCATCTGGAGCAAGCTGAGGCAAAATATCATTTGAGCCCGGGATTGGTCACGGTTGATGAGTTGATTTTGCGTTCGCCGAATATTCGCCTCACTGCGTCAGGCACAGTCGCGTTCGATGGCAAGCTGAAACTCGATTCTCAGCTCGCAATCAACGACCGAATTCGTGGCCAGCTTTTCAAGGCGATTCGCGAGAATTTTCAGCCCATCAATGAACCGGGCTATTCCGCCATCGACTTTCAGGTCGGCGGCACCGTTGATCGGCCCAGCACAAATTTGGTGGAACGGCTGGTCGGGCGCGATCTGAGCAGTATGCTCAACAGTCTGTTTGGTGGCGGAAAAAAGGAGCGAGCAAAAAAGAAAAAGAAACAGGTCGAAGAGACCACGTCCGCAACACCTGAGCGTAGCCCTGCCCGCAATGCTAGCGATGCAGGCGGGGATGCGGGCAAGGCGATTTCCGCCATGCCATCGTCCTCTGCTTCGCCGGAGGAGGCGTTGCCGCAACCCACAGCAACAGCAACGCCGATCGCGTCGCCATGAGGGTGATCGCCGGCAGTGCCGGCGGGATCCGCCTGGCAGTTCCGAAGCGCGGTGTTCGACCGACAATGGACCGCGTCAAAGCGGCAATCTTTTCTAGCTTGGGTGAAGCGATCATCGGCGCGCGCGTCCTCGATCTTTTCGCTGGAAGTGGCGCTCTCGGGATTGAAGCGCTGAGCCGTGGGGCGGCCTCCGCAATATTTGTTGAAGATGACCGGCAATCGGCGGAAGCAATCGAGAGAAATCTCGCCAAGACGAATTTAAAGGGCCGCGTTCGACAGCAGGATGTTTTTGATTTTCTACGTCAACGATCCAAAGCGGAGAGATTTCAAATCATTTTTGCGGATCCGCCTTATGAAAAAGGCCAGCACGATGAAAATTGTACTGAGAAGCTTTTGAATAACGAAGGGTTGCCACAGTTGCTGGAGCCGAACGGCATTTTCGTTTTGGAGAAGCGACCGCATGAAACTCTTCCTGAAATGAAACTCTGGCGCATGGTTCGGCAGAAGACATACGGTGCCACCGAGGTGTCTTTGTTAAATTGTATCTCGGCAATCGGCAATGCGGCAATTTAAATGATTCGCTTCATTTATAATCTATTTTGGCCGCTCGGGCTCTTGTTCTTTTTGCCGGGCTATGTCGCCAAGATGATTCGCCGCGGCGGTTACCGCGAAAAATTTGGCCAGCGACTGGGAATTTACGACGGCGAGATGCGGAACCGGCTTTCGAACCAACGACCAACATGGCTGCACGCAGTGAGCGTGGGAGAAGTAAACATTGCGTTGAAACTCGCGAATGCGTTGCGCGCGCTCGAACCGGATTTGCATTGCGTGTTGACCACAACCACGACGACCGGCTTCGCGTTAGCGCGCAAAACTGCGCCGCCCTGGATCGAAGTCATGTACACGCCGCTGGATTACTGGCCTATCATGCGTCGTGCGTTTTCGGTCATTCGTCCTGCGCGGATCGTTCTGGTTGAGGCGGAGATTTGGCCCAATCTCGCCGCCGAAGCGCACGCGCGCCGGATTCCGCTTGCGCTGGTCAACGCGCGATTGTCTCCGCGCTCTGAGCGACGCTATCGACGGTTTCGGTTTTTTGTCGCGCCGACGTTCCGGCTCCTCGATTTGGTATGTGTACCAGAACGGGGGGATGTCGAGCGATGGACGGCGCTCGGTGTTTCGCGAAACCGAATACATGTGACCGGCAGCATCAAATTCGATCCTGACGTTCAGGCACAAAGCCACACTGTAGCCGGATCCATCTCAGGACGCGTTCAGCCCGGATTCACTCGTGCTCTTCGGTGGCAGTACGCACCGTGGTGAAGAAGAAATCCTGGTCAGAGTTTTTCTTCGGTTGCGCGAGCAATTTCCGTCGTTGCGGTTGTTCATCGCGCCGCGTCATGTCGAACGGCTGCAAGAAATCCGGGCGCACTTGGGCGCAATGCCATTGCGCGTGACGCTTGCCAGCGAAGCGCTCACCGGCGGCGCGGTAGATGCGGATTGCATGCTCCTCGATACGACTGGTGAACTTCAACGCTGGTACGGCATCGCCACTGTGGTGTTCATCGGGAAAAGCCTCGCCGCGCACGGAGGACAAAATCCCGTAGAACCGATTCTCGCGGGCAAGCCCGTTGTGTTTGGTCCGCATATGGAAAACTTCGCAACGCTCGCTAAAACGCTCGTTTCAAATAATGCCGCCATGCAGGTTAACGATACCGACTCGCTCGAGCGTACCGTTGGCGAACTTCTCCGCGACAGCGAATCGCGCCAGCGTCTCGTGGAAAACGCACATGCTGCGTTAGGCGAACACGAAGGCGCAACCGCGCGCGCTGCGACGTTGATCCACGAGCTCCAACCGAAGCGTTGAGAGATTCGCGCTTTTGGAAATCTCACCGGCGATTTGCCTTGCGCCGAAGCATGGCAATTCCGATATTGCCCGGCTTTTTGACCCTATCGTCTAGAGGCCCAGGACACCGCCCTTTCACGGCGGTAACACGGGTTCGAATCCCGTTAGGGTCGCCAGGTACACGGCCAGAGCGCACCGCATCATTTGCACGTGGCCGACGCCCGTTTACCAAAGATGGCGCACAGTCCCTCACGATAGAATCTCAGACGGAACCCGTATTCCTCGGCAAATTTGACTAGCTTTTTCGCCCGGTCTTTATCCTTTTTCGGGCAAATTTGAGCCAAGTCGTTTTCGTAAAGAGCGCAGTGCTCGTTTTGATAAAGAGCATAGTCCTTCGACGCGCGGTGCATGCCGAGTTCGATTTGTTTCGCGAGCATTGGTGGCGTTTTTGTCACGTGTTAGCTTCGTTGCAGGCAGGTTACAACGCTGGACTTTTATTGGCATTTGCATTGCAAAAATTGCGCGAGCTTTTTGTCCCTGTCGTTGAGACTCATAAAGCCGTTCAAAAACAGCTACCGCGCCGCGTGCGCCTACCCACGCTCACAGTCGTTGGCCGCCGCTATTTTGGCTGTTGGTTCCTAACCGGAGTGATTAGGTCTCCCGTTTACTCACCCCTCCTCACAATAGGACGGGTAGGTGGGTGTCCACTGGGCCACTGTTATTCGCTGACGAAGTTCATCCTCAGCTAAGTTCGCAGTCACACCGTCCTCCTGTGCCTGCATCCCAACCGCGAGAGCGATTTCCGCGGCCACTCTTCGCAAGTCGGTTAATGGAGGTAGCAAAGACGCAGAGGAATCTTCTAGCGCGGGCGAATTTGCCGCGAGGGCTCGAGCTGCTGCAAGCATCATCGGATCTGTGACTCGGCGCGCACCGGCGGCGATGACACCCAATCCCATTGCGGGAAAGATGTAAATATTGTTGCATTGCGCGATCGGAATTTTGCGCCCGCCGTAATTCACAGGCGCAAAAGGAGAACCTGTCGCCACCAGCGCGCGTCCGTCGGTCCAACGAATCAAATCTTCCGCGGTTGCTTCCGAGTTTGCAGTGGGATTCGAGAGCGGAAAGATGACAGGCCTCTCGATCTTGCCGGCCATTTCGCGAACAATTGGTTCCGAAAAGACGCCGCCAACTGTTGAGAGACCGATCAGGATTGTTGCGTCGATCTTTCCAATCACGTCGGCAAGACCGATGCGTCCGTTGGAAGTTCGAGGCCAGCCGGAAACGCGGCTCTCCGGTTGAGCATAAACGCTCTGTTCCAGGCTGAGGTCTGTTCGGCCTGTATGCAGCACGCCTTTGCTGTTAAGAAGCCAGAAGCGGCTGCGCGCCTCCTGTTCAGTTAGCCCTTCTTCTTTCATTGCCGCACGCAATCCATCAGCAACACCGGTGGCCGCTGAACCTGCACCGAAGATGACGATTTGTTGGTCCCTCAAAGTCTTTCCAGTCACCTTGATCGCGCCCAAAATCGCGCCCAACGCAACGGCGGCCGTTCCCTGGATATCGTCGTTAAAGGTCAGCAATTCGTCGCGATACCGCTCGAGGATGGGCCGGGCATGCGGATTCGCGAAATCTTCCCACTGGAGGCATGTTTCAGGAACATCCTGTTTTACCGCCTGCACGAACTGATCGATGAAGTCGTAGTAGTCCTGGCCTGTGATTCGCTCGTGACGCCAGCCGAGGTACTCCGGATCGTTGAGCCGTTCCTGATTGTTAGTTCCTACGTCCAGCACGATCGGCAGCGTTCGTTCCGGGCGAATGCCACCTATTAGCGTATAGAGGGAAAGCTTACCGATTGGGATACCCAGTCCGCCTGCGCCCTGATCACCTATTCCCAGTATGCGTTCACCGTCGGTTACGACAACGACATCGACGTTCGGATTCGGGCGATTCCGCAACAGCGTGGTGATGCTATCACGGCGCGGGTAAGAAACGAAGAGGCCGCGCGGTCGGCGATAGATGTGACTGAATTGCTGACACGCCAGCGCGACTGTGGGCGTGTAAACAATTGGCGTCATTTCCTCGATGTGGTCGAGAAGAAGCCTGTAAAAGAGTACCTCGTTCGTGTCCTGCAGAGCTCGCAGGTAAATGTGTCGCTCAAGGTCGTCGTTCTTTCTTTGGTAAGCCTCGTAAGCACGGACGACTTGCTCTTCCAGTGTTTCTACGTGCGGCGGAAGAAGCCCGAGCAGACCAAACAGTGTGCGCTCTTCCTCGGTGAACGCCGTGCCTTTGTTCAGCAATGGCGTATCGAGCAGATCCATCCCGCGAGGAATCCTCGGCGGCACGATTTCCGCGACCCGTTGTACGATCGACTCCGGCATGTCTTCCTGCCTAGGAAGCCTCACCGCTCCTCGATGGAGATGAAATCACGGACGTCGTGCCCAATGTAGATTTGCCGCGGACGCGCGATCTTCTGCTCAGGATCCGTTATCATCTCCTGCCACTGGGCCAGCCAGCCGACCGTGCGTGGAATGGCAAACAGCACAGTGAACATCGCGGGATCGAAACTCATCGCCTGATAGATAATCCCCGAGTAGAAATCCACGTTGGGGTAAAGCTTTCGCTTGATGAAGTATTCGTCTTCCAGCGCGATCCGCTCCAGTTCCAGAGCAATATCGAGCTTGGGATTTTTGCCGGTAACTTGGAAGACCTGGTCGGCTGCCCATTTAATAATCCGCGCACGAGGATCGTAATTCTTGTAGATCCGGTGGCCGAATCCCATCAGCTTGCCGTGGCCTGCCTTAATCTGCTCAATGTAAGCGGGGATGCGGTCTTTGGACCCGATCTCGTCGAGCATCTTTAAGACCTCTTCGTTGGCGCCACCGTGCAGTGGGCCGGAAAGCGCGGCGGCAGCGGCTGCCGTGGCAACGAACGGATCGGCCTGTGAGCTGCCCGCGGATCGCATGACGTTGGTACTGCAGTTTTGCTCGTGGTCGGCATGCAGGATAAACAAGATGTCGAGCGCCCGAGCCAAAGCCGAATTCGGCTGGTACTTCGGCTCTGCCATCTTCCACAGCATGTTCATGAAATTCTCGGTGTAAGTCAGATCGTTGTCCGGATAAACATAGGGGTAACCGAGACTGTGCCGGTAGCAGTACGCGGCGATCGTCGGAACCTTGCCGATCAAGCGATAGATTTGCAGCTTGCGCACCTCCGGATCGAGCAATTCCTGGCGTCCGGATAAACCGTGGAGAGCGCCGCTACAGTGCTGATGAACATCCCCATCGGGTGCGCGTCATGACGAAAACCCTCCAGGAACTTCTTGGTGTTTTCGTGCAGCATGGTGTGGTACGTGATCTTGTCGGTCCACTCCTTTAGCTGCGTTTCAGTGGGCAGTTCGCCGAACAGGACCAGGTAGGCGACTTCGAGAAAGGTGCACTTCTCCGCCAGTTGCTCGATGGGATAACCGCGATAACGCAGGATCCCCTTGTCGCCATCAATGAACGTGATCGCGCTCTGGCAGGACGCGGTGTTTAAGAACGCGGGATCGTAGCTCATGACCCCGAAATCTTCCGGGCCTGTCTTGATCTGGCGTAAATCCATGGCCCGAACTGCTCCCTTGGAAAGCGGGAGGTCGTAGGTAGCCTTGGTGCGTTTGTCGACTATGCTCAGGGCTTCGTTCTCCATGAATTCTCTTCCCATCTCTAAGATTTACAATCGCCGCGCCACGCCGCGACGCCGCAACACATCAGCCGTCCTTCACACTTTGCGGCTCATCTTAAATTGTGCTTTAGCCGGAAGTGCGCCGCGATGCGAGCAAAAACTCACGGCTCTTTGAAGTTTCTCGCCCGCTCGTGTGTTTCGGTCACATTGCCAGCATTGTCGTGAACGCGAATCCCGGCATCAGGTGAGCGGCTGTAAAATTTCGCGTATCCGATTGCATCCTTGATTGCTTGCGGCTCGCCGTACCACAGCCTGCCGAATGGAAGCACATCGGAGATTAGATCGACGCCGCGTTTATCTCCAGCTGCGGTCAGCGCGTGCAATACAGGATGGCTCTGTTGACGCTTTTGCTTCGGACTTAGCTTGACCTGTTCACCAAAAAACACTATGGATACCATCAAGTACGCGAACTGCGCACCGAAGGAGGTCACCCCAAATGAAAGGAGAAACAGGCCAAAAATGCGTGTCCGGCGGCAAGTATCACTGCCAGACACATACGACGAGCGTTATAACGATTAAGGAAGGTGAAACTTTTCCCATGTGCAATCCTACCGTGGGCGGGCCTGCTCACAAGACGGTGTGGCTGAAAGAAGAAACGACTTGATCGGAACGGAAAGGGACAACGTTGTCCTTTGCGTGGTCGTGCGTTTCGATCACGTTGCCCGCTTCATCATAAACCCGAAGGAATCCATGGCCCGAACGGCCCCCTTGGGGGGGCGGGTGGTTCGTAGGTGACCTTAGTACGTTTATCGACTACGCGGAGGACTTCGTTTTCCATAAATTTTCCTCCGATCTTCGAGATTAGAATTGCGCAACATCGTGAAATTCTCAAAGCGGGATTCGAATCTTGTCAGGGTGGCAGTCCTTGCCGCATAAAAAGCTCGTTTGAGGATACGGCTTCGATGCAATAATTTGGAGGGTGATGGAGGTCGCGTTTTACCAATCGGAATCTGATCAACCGCATCCGGGGCGGGCGCGCGCGATAATCAAGGCGCATCCTGACGTTCGCCAATTGATGGTGCGCAATCCATGGACTGCGCTGCTCGCGGTCTCGATCGTGGTCCTGCAGACAGCGATTGCATGCTGGATGGGCATGCTTGGGTTCGGTTATTGGTGGCTGAGTCTGCTTATCGCTTTTTGCATTGGCGCGTTCGCCAATCATGCAAACTACGTGATCATTCATGATGCGACGCATAATCTGATTCTTCGCAGCCCAAGCTGGAACAAAATGGTCGCCATCATCGCCGATCTTCCGAACCTGGCACCGGGTGCGATGGGTTTTCGCGTTTATCATTTGAAGCATCATTCGCATCAGGGCGACTACGAATGGGACGCGGACTTGGCGAACCATTGGGAGGCGCGCTTGGTGGGCAACAAATGGTATCGGAAGGCGATCTGGCTGATGCTCTTTCCATTCTTCCAGGTGACACGCCCGCCTCGATTAAAGGCAATCAAGATGTGGGACCGATGGTTCACCACAAATCTCGCATGCGCGGTGGCGTACGACGTGGCGATTGTTTATTTCTGCGGCTGGGCGGGATTTCTTTATCTCGTATTCGCGTTTTTCTTTTCCATTGGTCTGCATCCAGTGGGTGCGCGCTGGATCCAGGAGCATTACACCTACGATTTCGACCAGGAGACGTTCAGTTATTATGGGCCAATCAATCGCGTCGCGCTGAACATGGGCTATCACAACGAGCACCACGATCTTCCGTCAATCCCGTGGAACAACCTGCGGAAGCTGCGCGCCATGGCACCGGAGTTTTACGAGAAGTTGAAATATCACTCGTCATGGAGCCGGCTGTTGTTCCAGTTCGTTTTTGACAAGCGGTACAGTCTCTATTCGCGAGTTGAACGAATGAAAGAAAGGACTGGTTCTCAGGCGACTCATGAGCTGACAAACAGTCGGACTGACGATCTTGATCTCAGTGGCCGGCCCATTAGTTTTTAGTTATGGCGGAGCAACCGGATCAAGGAAAGGCGTTCTCCAAGCCGCCCCTTTACGTCTCGAACAAGGACGAGACGGTTCGAATGTTTGAGAGCGATTTCATGGAATTCTTTTCGCGGGTGCACCCGGCAACTCCGCTGGTCCTTTACCTGCCGGTCGTGGGCTTCATGCTTTACATGGCGCTGTGGCGACAAAAATTATCGTTCTTCGTTGTCGCGGGACTTTTTCTGTTGGGCATTCTGCTCTGGACATTGGTCGAGTACCTCATCCATCGGTACGTATTTCATTACGAACCCAAGACGCGTCTGGGAAAACGGTTGCATTACATCATTCACGGTGTGCATCACGATTATCCAAACGATGGGCGGAGGCTCGTCATGCCGCCCAGTATCAGCGTGCCGCTCGCTTTTCTTTTCTACGGCCTGTTCCTGCTAATCTTCGCGCGCTTCGCGTCGAGCGCGTTCGCCGGACTGGTCTTTGGTTACGTTTGCTACGACATGCTTCATTACGCGACGCATCATTTTCCGATGAAACGCGGCCTGTGGCTGTGGCTGAAGCATTATCATCTCCGCCATCATTACAAGGACGATCACGTGGGATACGGCATCAGCTCGCCGCTTTGGGACTACGTCTTTCGGACCACGCGGAAGTAGCGCTGTCGTCAGCTCCAACGACTAAATAATCTGCTCAGCTGTCATCCCGAGCCGCGAAGACGGCGAGGGACCTCGCCTGCAAAGGAAGCGGCACGCAAGCTAATTCGTGTGCTCCATCAGCTTCTGTGAGGTCCTTCGCTATGCTCAGGATGACCCTGCGAAGACCCGTGGCGTGCAATTTTACTAAAAGTCTTGTCCTGAAATCCGAACCCCGCTAGATTGGCTGCCCCGAGACGGAACTCCGCGGTATGCAGATGTAGCGGACAACTTCGTAAGGAATCTAGTGAAGTACAAAATTGTCAATTTTGCTGGGAAAGGCTGTTCCTTGAGAGGAGGGCGACCGTAAGACAATGCACAGTCCAATGAATGACGACCCGGCAAAGTTTAGTCTGAGTAATTTCCTTGCGGGCGAAAGCAACGACCCGCTGCAAGCTCCAGCGAGCTTTACCAACTGGATGCGTCTCGGCGCGTGGGCAGTTGAATTGTATGAGCCAGAGCTTCTCGCCACCGCAGATGCGCGCACGGTTATTAACTATGGTGGAAAACCGCGGCCGGTCATTAATCTCTGCTCCTACAATTATCTTGGCCTTGCCAATCACCCGGAAGTGCTTGCCGCCGCGCATGAGGCTCTGAGGACGCACGGAATGGGAGCGTGCGGGTCACCGATGCTCTCAGGAATGACCGATCTCCATCGCGAGCTCGAACGGCGCGTCGCGAAATTTCTCAAACGCGAAGACGCGATGCTTTTCAACAGCGGATTTGGCGGCGCGCTGGGCACGATCTCCGGGCTGCTTCGCAAAAGCGACGTGGCGCTTCTGGACAATCGCTCGCACCTTAGTCTTCGCGATGGCGCCGTGCTGTCCCGATGCCACACGGAAAAGTTTGAACACAATGATCCAGCGTCGCTTGATGTGGCATTGACCCGTCAAAAGGGGCGTCGGCAGCTCGTGATTGTCGAAGGCATTTATTCCATGGACGGCGACTTCGGGAACCTGAGGGAATTACTTGCTGTCGCTGAGTCTCATGGCGCCAGTGTTTTCATTGACGAAGCGCACTCCATGCTGGCATGCGGCGAGCATGGCCGCGGAGCGGCTGAGAAGTTTGGCGTAGAAGATCGCGTTCCGCTCCTTTACGGAACGTTCTCCAAGGCATTCGGCGCGCTGGGAGGTTTTGTTGCGGGCTCGAAAGAGACGCTGCAATACCTGCGTTTCTATGCGCATCCTTATGTTTACTCCTGTGCACTGCCGCCGGTAGTGATCGCGGCAATTCTGAAGGCGCTCGAGCTTGGCACCAGTCAGCCGGAACTGCGTGTGCAACTTTGGGAAAACGCCGATTACTTTCACGCGCAGCTTCGAAGCCTTGGACTCGATACCGGAGGATCGACAACCTACGTAATGCCCATCGTCATTGGTGATCGAGAGCGCATGTATCGCCTGGGGCATGAACTTCGGCGACGCGGTCTTTGGGTTGCGCCGGTGGATTATCCGGCCGTGCCGCAAAATCGAATCTGTTTCCGCGCGTGCGTGACTGCCAAACATACGCGCGCCGACTTGGACGAAGCCCTGAACATTCTCGCAGACACGCTCGTCCCGACGATGCTACAAAAGCAGAGCGCCTGAGTTCTTGCCCCAAGCAAATTGACGGCTCAATCGACAGAGACCTCGCATTCGCGCATCGCAGCCACCTACAAAGCGCGCGAGACAGAGGGAGTTCTCGATCTGTATTTTTACAGACCGATCGGGTTTCGGTTAGCCGAGTTTTTCGCGCAACTCAAGATGACACCGGCGGCTGTGACATTGCTGGGCGGCATCTGCGGCGTCATAGCGGGACACCTTTATTACTACCGCGATTTGCGCATCAACATCATGGGCATGGTGCTCCATGTTTGCGCTAATGCGCTTGATAACGCGGATGGTCAGCTCGCGCGCCTAACGCAAAGGGAAAGCCGCAAAGGCCGCATTATTGACAGTGTCGCTGACCATTTGGTGTTCGTGAGCATTTATTTTCATTTGGCTCTCCGTTGTGTGACCGAAGGTTCATCCCTGGCGATCTGGGTTCTGGCGCTTGCCGCTGGAATCAGTCACGCCTTGCAAGGAGCAGCAGCTGATTATTACCGCAACACCTATTTGTAATTTGTCGCGAATGGAGGAGGGATCAGGATTGATTCCTCCTCCGAAGTGGGCTTGGACTACCGAAGATGGAACTGGCGTCAGCAACCGTGGGACAAACTTTTGCTTGCGCTGTATTTGAATTTCACTCGCCAACAGGAAATGCTCGCGCCTCATCTGAAAAAACTGCGTGACACAGCGAGCGAACTGTTCCACGGCGAAATCCCGGGCTGGTTACGGGCACGTTATCGAAACCTGGCTGGCCCGATGCTGAAGTGGTGGGGGTTACTTATGACGAACACCCGAATGCTGGTTTTATTTGCGCTCCTGCTCATCGGCCAGCCGATTTACTTTTTCTGGTTCGAGCTCATACCCCTTAATTTGCTGTTCGTTTATTTGATTTTCCGCGAGGAAACCATGGCCGAATCGATGCAAGAAGTTGCCCAGAAATGGAACGACTTGGCCTGAATCTCCATCTGAGTTTGTGTCGGATATTGAAATTTCAGAAGTCAACTCACGCCGGGAGCGCAGCGCGTTCATCAAATTCCAATGGCAAATTTATTCCAATGATCCCGCCTGGGTGCCGCCGTTGATCATCGAACGGAAAACGTTCCTCGACCGCAAGCAGCATCCGTTTTACAGGCACGGCGACGCCGCGATATTTCTGGCGCGGAAAAACGGCAAAATCGTTGGCCGCATCATGGCCAGTGATGATCCTAATTACAATTCGCTGCACCAATCAAACGTTGGGTGTTTCGGCCTGTTCGAATCCATCGATGATTACGAAGTAGCCGCCGCACTTTTTGACGCTGCGGCCAGTTGGCTTCGCACGAAGGGGCGGACTGAGATGATGGGGCCGATTGATTATTCAACTAATTACGTCTGCGGCCTGTTGATCGATGGATTCCAGTTTCCGCCCACCATATTGACCGCGCACAATCCGTCGTATTATCAGCGCCTGATCGAGAGCTGCGGCTTTGCAAAAGCAAAGGATTGGTACGCGTGGTGGTTCGTCGATCCATCGAAAGCCGTCGCGCATTTGCGACGACTTGCCACACGTTTCAAGGCGCGCTGTCCTGCCGTTATTCGTCCGGCGAACCTTAAGAATCTTCGCGATGAAAGCAGACGGCTTCGTGAAATTTACAACCAGGCGTGGGAAAAGAACTGGGGTTTTGTGCCATTCACAGAAGCGGAGATCGAGTTTATGACGCACGAGCTCAAGCCGCTCGTTATTCCGGAGTTCGCGCTCATTGCCGAAGTTGGCGAGCAGCCAGCCGGCTTCATTCTGGCTGTGCCGGACATTAACGTCGCTCTGCGTCATATCAATGGCCGGCTTACGACTTTCGGATTGCCAATCGGCCTTGTAAAACTTCTCTATTACAAGAGCCGCACGCGAACCGCGCGTCTTATCGCACTTGGCGTAATCGAGAAATATCGCCGTAGCGGTATTGCCGAAATGCTTGTGCTACAGATCGTCGAAGACGGAATGATCAAGCGTGGATTCACGGGGGAACTGAGTCTCACGCTGGAAGATAATTTCATGATCAACCGTTTTCTCGAAGCAATCGGAGCGGAGCGCTACAAGACATATCGAATTTTTGACAGGACACTGACTTAATGAGCAAGCCCCAAGACGGTTTCGTTTCGCGGTTTTTGAATCGGCCGATTTCGCGCTGCATAACGCGTTTCCTGCTCAAGTTTCCGATTCATCCCAACTGGTGGACAATATCGATCTTTGTTTTGCCGCTGATCGCCTGCGTATTTTTGGTACGCGGCGATTACGTCAGCATTGTCATCGGTGCCGCTATTTTTCAAGCATTCAGTATTCTTGATGGTTGCGACGGCGAAATTGCGCGCGCCAAAAATTTGGAATCGAAGTTCGGGGAACGTTTGGATAACTTCTGCGATTTTCTTGCAAGCCTTCTTTACGTTCTCGCGCTTGGGTTGGGGCTTCATCGTTCAGCGGAAGGGATCATCTGTGCCGCCCTGATTACGGCTAACGAATGGCTTCTACGAGGTGGAAAGAGCGGAATGTGGGTTGCATCGTCAGCGTTGCATGAGTCGTTTTACGCGAGACACCGCGGAATGATCGGGCATTCCGGTTTGCTCAATCTGGGCGAACGATTTGTGTGGTGGCTCTTTCAGCTGACCAAGCGGGACATGGCTGTCTTTAGCTTTCTTATGCTTGCGTTACTCGGCCTGGCTGACTGGATCCTTCATCTTTGGACGATTGTTGCCGCGGCGACCCTGGTTCTTAGCGCGATTGCCGCGATCAGGTCCGGGCTTGGCCATGGCGATTTCGTTACGCGCGAGCCGCGATCGTAATTGCTGGCTGTCGGCCATACTGACGCATTCAAGGCATTTTATTTTGCGTCGCTTTGTAGGGAAGCTGCCAGCTTCCCCTACAGTTGGTTAGCGCTTTCTCAGCCTCTTGCAGCATCTGCGGCGTGTCCACGTCCTGCCACCAGCTCTCGCCTACGTCGATGGCCCGGACTTTACCATCGCCGGCCATCAATCGAACTCCATCGGCCAGGCTGCAATCATTCTGGCGGCCGTCGGACTTCGCCCGCTCGAGATAGTCGAAGATTTCCAGCGGGCAAACGAACAAGCCGGTATCAATCGCATCGAACTCACGCAGATATTTCCCAATGCCGGTGACCCTGTCTCCACGCGTCTGAACTTTCATCGCGTCATCCAAATCGAAAATCGAATTGAGCTTGCGATCTATGGCGATGTTGAGGAAACCAGGATCAAAATTATCAAGCAAACAATCGACGATGGCATCATCGAAAAGATGATCGCTCATCGTGAGGAGAAAGGGTGCGCCGACATGGCCGGCGGCGGCGAGAAGCGAGATGCCATTCTGTTTTCGCCAATCGCGATTTTCGATGAAAAACGCGCTGACGCCGGAAGGAATCAACCGTTTGACCTGTGCAATCATGCGCTCGCTTTCGTAGCCGACAACGAAGTGGACGGTTTTGATCCCCGCGCGGATTAATGCATCCAGAGTGTATGAAATCAAGGGACGACCAAGCAGCGGGACGAACGGCTTCAGGAAAATGTTGTCTGAGCCGCGTAGGCGCGCCTGCCCGCCGTAGCCTTGGCGAAGGCGGGATCCCTCGCCGGCCATCAAAACCACAGCCTCAGAGATCCGCGTCATAATTTGTAATATCTTTTTAGTCCCCAAAGGCGAACGCGCTGCGGAAGGAATCTGAAAATCAGCGGTGCAATTTTTGATTGAAACGCGTCGCCAACTGTTATTCGGGGCGGCGTGTGCGCTGCGTTAATCAGTTTGAGAACATGCCGCGCGACCAGATCTGGACCCGGCGCCTTTTTCATGTTGCGCTCCACGATCTCCCAGGTTTTCGCGATTTTTGTGCTGTAGCGATCGATGTTGGTGGTCTTGATCACGCCCTGATTAAATTCCGTGGAAATGTCGGCCGGCTGAAGATCAACGATGTGCACGCCCGAATCGGGCAACTCGAGCTGGATTGACATGGTAAAGGTTGCCAGCGCTGCTTTTGCAGCGTTGTAAGCCGCCATGAACGGCACTGGAAGCCGGGAAGCTAGTGAAGTGACATTAATGATCAAACCTTCTCCGCGCGCCTGCATGTGGCGAAGCGCGAGTTGCATCAATTGGATTTGACCGAAAACAAGAATTTGAAACTGGCTCGCAATCGTTTCCATGGGAAGGAACTCAGCGGGTCCAAAGTGGCCGGCTCCGGCGTTGTTGATCAAAACATCGAAATAACCAGCTTCGGCGAGCGCGGCATTGAATGCCTCCTCGACCGAAAGCCGATCAGCCAGGTCGAGACGCACCGGATGGCATCGCGGCATTTTCGGTATGCGTTCCAAATTGCGGGACGTTCCCCAAACCTCATGACCTTGCGCGACCAGTAATTTCGCAATGGCCAGACCAATACCCGAGCTTGCACCCGTGAGAAAAACTCTTTTCACAAATTTAAAAATCGTTGCACCTCGTGGTAGGCAGTGCGCGTTGCTGCCGCTGATTCCTATTTTAACTATCGCTTCGATGCAAGAATGTCATGTGAAGCAATAAAAGTATTGTGCGAGTCGTGTTAAAAAGCTCCTGATTTTAAGATTTCGATTTTGTTCCGATGTTGCCGCTGATTTCGGTCGTTCTTGTATTCTTGGGTGTGCTGGGTCTTAAGCGTCTGCTTCCCGGTATTAGAAAGCGTCGGCGACAAGTCCGCTTCATTCGTGAAACGTTGGCCGCTAACGCACACATTCGATAATCGGCGTGTAATCGCGTCGCTGACGACAGTGCCCGACCGAATCAACAATTTGAGCCCGACGATTCGATCCCTTCTAAAGCAAACACGTCCGCCGGATGAGATCGTGCTTGCGATTCCGGAGTTTTCGGTTCGGGAACAACGGCCTTATGTAGTGCCGAAATATATTTCGCGTTTGCCGCGCGTGCGCATTTTGCACTGCCGCAGGGATTGGGGACCGGCGACGAAGTTTATCCCCATCGTTCGAGAAGAGTTGGCGGCTGGGCGTGGAGATACATTGATAATGGTGGTGGACGATGATCGCGTTTATCCGCGAGATGCGCTGGAAACCTATCTCCATTACAACAAGCAATTACCCGATGCGGCGCTTTGTTTTCGCGGCGCCGCAATGCCGCGAAATCTGGACTGGCGTGACGCCAGGATGATTCGCGCGCAGTGAGCTTCGCCAACCGCAAGCCGTAGCGGTGATCACAGGGTGCGGAAGTTATTTGATCCAACCGAGGTTCTTCGACGAATCGCTCTGGGATTATTCCCAGGCGCCAAAGGGAGCATTTTACATGGACGATATTTGGATCAGTGGGTGTCTCAGCTCGTCGCAAAGTGAAGAGATATGTTGTGCCTGCATCGGCCATGATGCGGAGTGTGTGTCGGCAGCGCCGGACCTTATCGCTGCACGATGTTCCTGACGGACGTCAATATAACAACAACGAGACGATCGCATTTTTCGCGGACGCCTGGGACGTCTTCGCTTCCGATTAAGCACGTTTGTCCTTGCGATGGATATGGTGCTGCCACCACTGAACACCGAAGACTGCCAGGAAAACCGCAGCGCTGGCGACTTGTCCGACAATTCCGCCCAGGAACATTCGGCAGACGAGAGCTGGAACAATCGCGATTCCTGCGGCGATCAGCGGTGGGCTGAATATCGCTCCAGGAATCTTTCCAGTGAAATACCCACCGCAGGGTTGCGTAGCGCAGGATGCCCTTGGACGATGTAGGGCAAAAGAATGCCGACTGCCGCGCCCATCGCTCCAAAGCGCGGAATCAACCAGAGTAGCCCGGCAAACGCGACCGCGCAGGTGATCGACGAATGCAGAAGATTCAAATGCGGGCGTTGCACCATGATGACCGTTTCGCCCAGGGAAACAAAGGCATTGGTAGCACTGGCCAGAGCAACGATGCCCAGCCAGCGGCCGCCTTGCCAAAATGCCGGACCGTAAATGAGCAGAATCGTGCTGCCCGCGAGCGACAGGACCGCAACGAGTGGCAACAAAATCCAGAGCATCCACTGAGCGAGCCGCGCGTAAGTCGCAGCCGCAATTTCGTGGTCGCCCGTCGCAGTCATGCCGGCCACGACCGGTGCAAAAATAGGGTTGAAAGCCTGATTAACTTTTCGGAGCCCGTTCGCGGTGCCGATGACTGCACTGTAAACACCAACCGTTGCAAGCGTCACACCGGGCGCGCGTCCAACAAAGTAGCCGAGCATGAGGAGGTCCAACCGGGAAATGAACGCGTTAATCAGCTGATAAATGCTGATGGGAGCAGCATATCCGACCAAAGAGCGTGCTTCGCGAAAGGGGGATACAACATCCGCCTGCGCGGGAACATGGCGAAACAACGTTGAGGCGAGCGCGAGTGCGATGAGTCCCGAGGCTGCCGTCCCAACGATCGCAGCTACCTCCGGTGAGGACTCCTTGAACCCGACGGCGAATGCGAGCAGGAACGCGAGTGTGGTCACAATCGGCTCGGTCATCCCGCGCGAGTAGATGTCGTGCTGCATCACCTTCATCCCGCGCGAAACGGCGGTGCTGATCCGGTACAGAGCCAGACCCGGCATCGCGCAGAGAACCAGTGCAAGCGCGGAAACCACCTGTGGTTGTACGTGAAGACGATTGTTAAAAAACCGGAGCGCTACTATGACGATGGCAGCGGTCACAACAGACTGCGCGACCCCCAGCACTACAGCGACTCGAAACAGCGCCCGGCTTCGCGCCCGGTTGCCGACAGCTTCCGAGCGCGCGATGAATGTGGTGATCGCATTGTCGAGCCCAAGAACACCGATCTTGCTGATGATGTCAGTCGTGGACCACGCAACGGAGAATATGCCGAGCGCCGCCGGACCGAGCAGCCGCGCGACGAGAAATGAGAAGATGCCGCGGAAATTCGACGCCAGCATCGCGATCGTGTTCAGGAACGCGCCGCGTTTGAGTTCGACTCCGGTCTCGTCTACGCGCGCCGGTGCATCCACGACCGGCGGCGCGACGTCGAGCGCAGATTCCGTCGGGCTCACTGACTCCTCGCGAAGCCGGTCAGAGCCTTGAGCGATTTCAATGTTATATGTCATGAGAAGAGCGCCGTGATTCCTTTTCGCCGGAAATATGCTCGATGAAAGGGACGCTTAAACTAACATTCGCGCTCATATCGCCTCGACGCTACAATCGACTGCTCAGACCGCCAAAATTTTTTCGCAAATTCACCATCTTAGAGCGCGAATGGATCTTCCTGTAGGTATCTCAACTTCACAACGCACCGATCGCTGGATTGGTGCGCCGCTTTGCTTCATTCTAGTATGCGAATCTTAATTACGGGAGGCGCCGGTTTCATCGGCCGGCATATCGCCGAATACTTCCAGGATCGAGCAGAGGTTCGCGTCCTTGATAACCTGCACTACGGTTTTAAGAGCAATCTGTCTGGCTTGGAATGCCAACTCATCGTCGGCTCAATTCTCGATCGCGATCTCGTCAGAGAAGCTATGAAAGGCGTGGACTTTGTCTTTCATCTCGCGGCCATGGTGAGCGTGCAGGAATCCGTGCAGAAGCCGAATGAATGCGCCGAGATCAATGCTGGGGGTACAGCGATTGTTTTGGAAGAAGCCGCGCGGGCGCGAGTGAAAAAGCTGATCTTCAGCAGCTCGGCTGCAATTTACGGCGACAATCCAGCCATTCCAAAAATTGAAAGCATGCCGGCCGAGCCGAAAAGTCCATATGCCGACAAGCAAGTATGAAGGCGAACGGCATTGCCGCTCCTTTACGGATGAAGGGCGACTCGCCACTGTTTCCCTTCGTTATTTTAACGTCTTTGGTCCCTACCAGGATCCGAGAAGTGAATACACCGCCGCCGTTCCGGCTTTTATTGAGAAAGCAATCAGAAACGAGCCGATTACGATTTTCGGAGACGGCCAGCAGACGCGAGACTTCATTTATGTAAAGGATGTAGTCGCGGCCAATGCGTTCTTCGCGTTAAAATCGCAGGCAACCGGGGTCTTCAACGTCGCTTGCGGGAGGCAGATCACAATAACCGATCTGGCCCTAACGATTCGCAACCTTACGCAAGTCTAGCTCCACGATTGAGTACGGCGCGGAGCGGCCGGGCGACGTGAAACATTCAGTCGCAGGCATGGATAAGACGCAGGCGGCTGGCTTTAGGCCGGTTTGCGATTTAGCCGAAGGATTGCGCGCAACAATCGAATTTTTCAAGAAAGACCTAGCGGCCATTGAGCAGGGCCGTCACGTATGACCCGATGTCAAAGCCGCTGGGTCAACGTGATCATCATCGCGCTGGTCGTCATCCTGCGTTTGCCCACTCTCTTGCCGTCGCTGTACAATAGCGATGAGGGCTATTACGGGATAATCGCGAACGATACCCTGGACGGCGGGACATTCTACCGGACGGCGGTGGATACGAAGCCGCCAGGCATCTATTACATTTACGTCGCCGTTTTCAAGGTGGCTGGGAAGAACAATCTTCTTGCCGTTCATGTCCTCGCCATCCTTGTCGTCGCAGCCACCGCCCTGGTCGTACGGCGGATTGGCGCGCGAGTGGGGGACGATTGGGCGGGGGCATGGAGTGGCATTGGATACGCCGTTTTCGTCCATGCCTACCGGCCGGGTGACACACTCGCCGCGAACACCGAGATTTTCGCGTCTCTTTTTCTCGCGCTGAGTGTCCTCGCCTTCTTGCAAGGCGAAAGAAAAGCGGGCTGGGGTTGGATGTTCCTTAGTGGCGCGCTGGTCGGGGTGGCGACTTTGATTCGGCAGCCTTCGGCCGTGACTTTGGGCGCAATGCTGGCGTATCTCGTTTACCTCTGGCTCATTCCCCGTTACCAATCACTCGGACGTGTTTTGGCAGCAGGCAGCGGTGTGATAATTGGATTCATCGCGGTGATCGCCGCACTGGCGTGGTATTACCAGTGGCAGGGAAATCTGCATGACGCGTATCTGTGGGCGTGGGCGTTTGCCGTTCGCTATGTCGAGTCTGAAACAACCTTCCTTTATGTTCTGAAACGTCTCGTCACGGTTCATCTCGCTGTGATGCTCGCCTGGGGCCTGTTATGGTATTTTGGTATTCGGCAAGTGATTGAGACACTCAGATCTTTTCGGCGCAGGAGGGCTGTGCCCACCGAGCAGGTGCTGCTTATTTTGTGGTTGGTCCTCAGTTATCTGGCGATCTTTATTGGATGGCGATTTCCGGGACATTATCATTTGGCAGTACTTCCGCCGCTTTCGATTCTCGCCGGCCAGGCGTTCTCACGCTTTGTCGCGGAACAGCGACGTTCTCCTCAGCCGCGCTGGCGATGGATCCGAGCAGGCATTATTGGTGCGGCCGCCCTGCCGGCGATAGGTTTTCTCGTCGGGGCCTTCGTAGTGCGAACGCAGACGCTCAATTTTCTTCCGATTGTTCAGCACATCGTCAAGGAGACGAGCCCGAACGATCGTATCTTTGTCTGGGGAAGTTCGCCCGCAACTCTACAGCTTTTCCGGCCGGCGGATGGCGACGCGTTTCGTGAGCTGCTCACACTTGGTTGGCGCCTACGCCAGCCGGCCTCGTGAGGTGACAGATAAAGGGAAGAGCGTGATTCCGGGAACTTGGGAGATGTTTCAGGCAGACTGGGAAGCGCACCCCCCGGTGCTCATCATCGACATGTCAACGGTGGACCGGTTCTGGTCGGCGCATCCCATGACGCGATATCCCGTGCTTCGTGCCTTCCTCGCGGAATATCGCGTGGAGACGCGTGATCAATGGCAAAACAATTTATCGTCGGCTTTGACGACCGGAATCGAAACAGCGCGCATGACGACAAGGAGGCCAAGCATCTCGGTTGTTTATCCAATGTTCAATGAAGAAGAGAACATCGAGCGCGCGGTCCATTTCGCGGAGGCGGTCCTGACCGATATGACGTCTGATTACGAGATCCTCATCGTCAATGATGCCAGCACGGACCGATCAGCGGAGATCGCGGAAGCATTGGCCCGATCAAACCCTTGCGTGAAGGTGTTCCACCACGAACGGAATTTGAAACTGGGAGGCGCGCTTCGCACCGGCTTTAGCAACGCGACGAAAGAGCTGGTCTTTTACTGTGACTCGGATTTGCCGGTCGATCTCACGGAGTTGAACCGGGCGGTGCGCATCATGGAGTTTACAAGGTCCGACATCGTTTCGGCCTTTCGGTTTGATCGCACCGCGGAAGGACCTATCCGCACCGTGTATTCGGTGGTTTACAATTTGCTTATCCGTTTCCTTTTTCCGTTGCGGGTGAAGGACATCAATTTCTCCTTCAAATTGTTCAAGCGAGAGGTCTTGGATAAGGTTGCGTTGGAGTCGGAGGGTTCGTTCATCGACGCGGAACTGCTAATCAAGGGCAAGTTGCACGGATTCAAGATCGTGCAATTCGGCGTAGATTATTTTCCCAGAAATCGCGGCACCTCCACTCTGGCCAGTCCGGACGTGATCTTTAAGATGATTCGGGAACTGGTTGCATTCCGGATGAAGATGCGACACGAAATCCGGGCGGCCCGGGTCTCCGAGCCTTGAAACAGCTGATTGTTAACGCGGATGACCTGGGACTTACACCGGGAGTCAACCGAGGGATCGTGCGGGCGTTTCAAGACGGAATCGTAACGAGTGCCTCGTTGCTTGTGACGGGGAGTGCATTCGAGGAGGCTGTCGCGTTGGCTCGGCAGAACCCGGAACTGGATGTTGGCCTGCATCTGACGCTGGTGGAAGAGCGAGCCGTCCTGGGGCGCGAGGTCTTACCGACCCTGGTTGATGAAACGGGACGGTTTCCACGCACGAGTGGTGAATTTTTCAGACGCGCCGTTCTCGGACGCATCAGCTGGGATGAGGTCGAGCGTGAGATCGCGGCGCAGATCGCGCGTTTTCAGAAGACAGGCCTACGGCTGTCCCATCTTAATAGCCACCAACATCTCCACATGTTCCCGCCTGTCTTCCAAATCGTTAGGCGGCTTACCCGCGGGATGGATAATGTTTGGATTCGCAATTCTGCTGGCCCGTGGCGAAAATCGCCGGGTGTCCGAATGGGACGGTGGGTACAGCAGCTTGGTTTGAATCTGACCTGTCTGTCAGCGCGAGGTTTGCACGGCCCGCCCCTGCCGCAAATGCCGGATGGTATGTACGGATTCGAAGTCAGCGGGTGTTTAACTCGCCCGCGCTCGAACAAATACTTCGGAAAATTCCCGACGGCTTGTATGAATTGATTTGCCATCCCGGCGAAGATGATGCTGATACGCGGACGCGATACAGTCATTGGGGCTATCGGTGGGCTGAGGAACTGGAGGCTCTGACCGCGCCCGAAACGCGGGTGGTTCTAAAGGAACAGGGAATTGCACTGACCTCGTTCGTGCGGGCGTTTGGACGTGGCGCAGATGGTCGTAATTCGAAGGAGTAATCTTTCTTGCGGTTATTGCTCTGAATACGACAAGTTCAGCGATCCGGTGCCCGCGGAAGTATTGGAGAAGCGCTTTCTGAAAACTCAAAGAGCTCGGTACATTTGGCATCTCACTGACCGGTGGCGATGCTCCTTACTCTTAAGAATTTGTTAACTTCATCTTTCCACGCAGATCAGGCTCGCGTTCCATGATCGAGGAGCACCACGGTTTCGATCGCGTCGTGATTTTAGGTGATGAATCGGCCAATTGGCAGATCGCCGGATTGCGCCAGCTTGATCGGCTCGTGCTGGGGCTCGATGAATTCGCCAAAGCAATGGGAACGGCAAACAAGATTGAGGTTGTCGTTTTCTGGAAACCCGAGATTCCGCTTTCGGAGCGATTGTTGCCCAAGCACCAGCGAATCACGCGTGTTCGGTTAACCGAAGCTTCCGGTTCGATTGAACCGGAAGCACGCATTCTCGCTACGCGCTTGTTCATCGCGCGAAATGCTTTGTCGAAGTTTTTTTCAACGACGCCCCCGGTGAAGATCGAGCAACCGATTGTCGACCTAACGGGAGCGTGGCCACGACTCTTCGAGCAGTTCGAGAGAACTTGTCGAAGCGCGACCCGCGCTGAGGAAGAGCACTGGCGTTTTCTCGCGCAGCCGAGCGAGATTGTCGCCAGCGAAAAACACCTCCTTCGCCACATCGGCAAATCGCAGGACGGAATGGTTTCGAAGTTTTTGAACCGCCCGATCTCACGCGTAATCACGCGGCTTCTCCTTAAGCTGCCGATTACTCCCAACGCTTGGACGATATTGATCTTCGCGCTCGCTCCTGTGGCTTTTGTGTTTTTGGTGCGCGGTGACTACACCGGGTTCCTGGCCGGGACTGCACTCTTCCAATTGATCAATATTTTGGACGGATGCGACGGCGAGATTGCGCGCGCCAAATATCTCGATTCGGAACGAGGCCGGCGCCTCGACGCCTTCTGCGATTTCGTCGCCAATCTGATTTTTGTTCTCTGCCTGGGCGTCGGTCTCTTCCGGCAACCGTCGGTGAGCGCAAACATTGGCTTCGTTTATCTGCTCGAGAGCTTGATCACGTTCTTTTTAATGGCGCGCGGGTTTGGCCGTTTCGTCATGCCGCTTTTCGCTCGCGATACTACGCCCGCAGTCTCGCGCCGGCAGGAAGACTTCGGCCTAGCAGAGCGTTTTTTCGGTCGCGCGTTGACCGGTTTCATTTTTCAAATCACTCAGCGCGACGTGATTTATTTTGTGTTTCTCCTTTTGGCGATCGCCGGTCGCGCGTCATGGATTCTGCACATTGTTTTCGCCTTTTCCGTGATCACGTTACTCTTCAGGCTGTTCAGGAGGAGTTGGCGGCTGGCCGCGAAAATACACTGGTAATGGCGGTCGATGATCGTCGTGACCCGCGAAAATTTTCCGCAAAGTGTTTTGGTCGCGCTTAGCTGAGCATTTGAGCAAGGTGCCTCTGGCTTGATACAAACTAACGGAAGACACCTGCAACACCTAATATGACGGAACCTTTTCGCCCGCCATTATTGATCGTCGCAGATTCGCCGGAGGCGCTGACGGACCTGTGCGGCATCTCGCTGCTGGAACGAATGCGTCGCATCGCACTGCACCTCGGTTTTCGCGAGGCGATGATTTTGTCCAACTCCGTGAAGGCGGTGGCTACGCATGTCGCTAACGAGTCGTGGCATCGTGCAGATGTGTCGCTCACGTTTCGGGAGCGCACCGGTGCGAAGGTCACGGTTGGCGATATTCTAGATTGCCTCGCTGCACTGAGGGTCGCCTCCGACGGGCGGATCCTCATCGTATTCGCCGGTTTTTATTGCGATGAACGCCTGCTGCGCTCGCTCGCCGACGCACAGACCAACTCCGCTCTCATCGATTCGGATCCCCCATCGATTATTGCGCCGCTTTTGGAAAATTCAGATACCCATTCTTCCCGGCTTTTGTGTGCGGCTCTGCTCTCGAGCGAATGGCTTTCGCGGAAAAATCGCGCTGGCACACTCGTGGAAGAGATTACTTCGGATACGATGGCGGGTCGCATAGCGCGCGTCGACGCTGCCCGACAGCAAACATACGTTGGAAGCATGCGCAGGAGCGTGCGGCCGGTCTTCTTTCCAGCTCCTTCGCTCGAGCGCCGTCCGCTGGCCGAACGTTTGCTGCGTGACGCGACACAAAAAGGTGTCCTTGATTTTCCGGCGCTTGTGCACGCACCGATTGAGAAGTGGCTGGTTTCGCATCTCTGTCGAACGACGATCACTCCGAATCAGATCACGCTTGGAACCGGAGTTCTCGGTCTAGGCGTGACGCTGCTTTATGCCTGCGGGTATCTTTGGGCTGGAGTGTTGCTCGCCCTCGTTATTGGAGTTCTCGATGGCATTGATGGCAAGCTCGCACGTTTGAAAGCGCAAACGACCAAGCTTGGAAAGAAGGAGCACGACCTCGATTATTTTGTTGAAACGTCGTGGTGGACGGCGCTGGCGTATCATTTTCATGCCACCGGTCAAATTCGTTACGCTTACGTAATTTTCTTCGCTTTCTTTGCCTTCGATTGGCTGGAACGCGTGGCCAAACAAGCCGTTCAGCGACGAATTGGTCGAAACCTGGATGATTTCACGCCATTTGATCGTCTCGTGCGCATGGTCGCTGGCCGCCGCAACATTTATACCTGGCTGTTCACCTTTTTTCTTGTCATTGGGGCCCCCGCGACTGGCTTCATTTGGCTCTGCTTCTGGGGGGTGGCGAGCGCGGTCATCCACATCTTTCGTGCGTTGCAAATCGGCTTCACCGGCCAGGATAAAGTTGCGCCAACGTCAACTCCGTCGTGAAAGAGGCTTGGCTTGCAGTTGTCGATCTAACGCTACTTAAGAAATCGAACTTCGCGTGCCGCGCGGGTGGCTGGCGATGATGCGGCCATCTTTCATCTCGTGGATCCAATCGCAGGCTTCGGCAATGGCCGGATTATGGGTGGCCAGGAGCAAGGCTTTCTCGCCTTGTTGCACAATATTCTGAAGCAGCTCAAAGGCGCGCTCCGAGTTGGCAGTATCCAGATTGCCGGTCGGTTCGTCTGCCAGAATGACTCGAGGATCGTTGGCGAGAGAGCGTGCGATAGCCACACGCTGTTGTTCGCCTCCGGAGAGATGACGACTGGGTCTTCGCAATTTGTCGCCCAAGCCAACCGCTTCCAGCAAGCCGGCAGCGCGTTCGCGCATCTCGTTATCGGAAAGCTGTCCCAGTTTGCGCATCGGAATCATCACGTTCTCCTGCGCAGTGAAATCCTCCATCAGAAAATGGAACTGAAAAATGAAGCCGATGAACTTGCTCCGCTTGTACGCCAGCTCGTCATCACTTAGCTGAGACACCGGCTCTGATTCGATTGAAACGCGGCCGGCGTCCGGCAGGTCGAGCAGGCCGAGAATATAGAGCAACGAGCTTTTGCCGCAGCCGGAGGGGCCAACAACGGCGTGGACGCTCCCGGGCTCGACCTGCAGAGACACGCCGCGCAAAGCGTGCACGCGTTCTTCCTCTTCGCCAAGGTAGCGTTCAACGCCTTCGCAACTGAGGCAAACTTCAGAGTTCATCGTGAACCTCGAATCGTGACTACAGGCGGCAACTCAGCGGCGCGGCGCGCGGGGACATAACTCGCGATGAACACCGCCAGAATCGCCAGCAACGTTGCAAAGACGTAATGGCGCCAATCCCAGGTTACCAGAAAGTAGTTCGTGTAAAGCAGACCTCGGAGGCGAATGGGGATGTGCGACACGCCCCAGGTCATCAACGCGCCCAACAGACAGCCGAGTAGCGACCCTGCCACGGCGATCAGTGCGCCCTGCCACAAGAAAATCGAGGAAATGTCGATCCGGCGGTAACCCATCGAACGCAAAATCGCGATCTCCTTAATTTTCGCCAGCACCGACATCGTAAGGACGTTAAAAATACCAAACCCAGCCAGCAGGATGATCAGAGACACCGTAATTGCGACCGACATTCTCAGCGTCAGAAAAAGTTGCAGCGTGCTTTCCTCGCGTTCCTGCCAGCTCGAGGCGTTGTGCTGAAAAAGCGTTTCGAAACGGCTGGCCAGTGCCGGCGCACGATTCGGATTTCGCAGTTTGTATATGATCATCGACGCACCGGAGGGTTGTTGCAGGAAAGCCTGCGCAACCCTGGCATGCGCATAAACCCGGGTTGAATCAATCGAGCCAATGCCCGCGCGCGCGATCGCCTGCAACGGTGAATCGCCAGTACTCGCCGTTGGGCGCAAGCAATTGCACTGTGTCGCCGACGCCAGCCTGAAGCAGTTCTGCCAGGCGCGAACCGATAATGATCGAGCTGGTGTTGTTGCGAAAATCATCAAAGTTCCCGTCGACTAAGTTGGTGAAGAATATCGGTGGTCTGCGCGTGCAGAGCCGGATCAATGCCGTAAAGATCGACAGTCGCGTTCTCAAATCCCGCGCGAGCGCTAACGGTTCCGCGCAGGACAGGCGAACAGGAAACAACATTAGAAAATTGCCTGCTCACCCGCATGATTTCATTCGGGTTACGTGATGCCTTCAAAATAGAGACGACGTCCCACGCGTTGCTTTAGAGCTTTTCGCGGAAACCATGAGCGGTTCATAGCGTGGGCGAAAACGCGATTTGACGACCAGCGCGCCATTGCTGCCGATGGTTGAGTCGATGAAATAACGTGCGAAGCCCTGCGTCTGCGCTTGCGTGCAGATAAAGATGGCGACGCCGAAAACAACACCGCTAAGGCTCAGAAGAAGTGCGCGCTTGCGATGCGTCAAAAACCGCAGCGCAATATAAAGTGGCGGCGTCATGGCGCCTTCGGCGGGGGCGGTGAACTGACCATGCGCTGCCGCACGGTTTCGCCGGAGTGGAATTTGTCCTGGTCGGAAACGATAACGTGATTGCCTTCTTCCAGGCCGCTGGTCACTTCTGTAAAATCGAGAGTGCGAAATCCAGCTCCAACCGTGCGCGAATGCACAATCCCATGCTTGACAATCAGCGCTTGATCGACAAGCAGAGCGCGCGTCGGCACCAGAAGCGCGTTTTCATGCGTGCCGGTGATGATGTTCATCTCCCCGGTCATTCCAACCATCAAATTGTCGGGCGGGTTTTCCATCTCCAGCACAACGGTGTAACGCTGGGTAGTTGGATCGGCAGCAGGTTGAACCGACGTGACCCGGGCGGTGAACGTTCGGGTGCGGTACGCGTATAGCTGCACCTTGGCTTTCATCCCCGGTTTCACTTCGCCCACGTCCTCTTCGTTTACTTCGCCGCGAACGTAATTTTTGCGTGAAGAAACCGTGAAAAGCTCGTTCCCGTCTGATACCAGTTCCCCATCAATTGTCTGCACATTCGTGAGAAGCCCGTCGATCGGCGATTGGACTTCCGCGCTCTTCATCTGGGCTTCCAATTTTTTCGTTGTTTCCTCCAGCGAGTTGAGGTTGCGATCTCGCTCGATCCGCTCTGTCTCCACCGCGCCACGCAACCGATTCGCTTCGCTTTTTGCCTTTTGATATTCGACTGCCGGCACGTTGCCCGAAACGACGACCTTTTCGAGCCGCTGCAAATTGTCTTCAGCCGCTTTGAGCAACTCAGAGGAGGGTAGCGGAAGCGCCGCGCGGTCGACGGCGGCCTGCAAATCGGCGCGCGCTTGCTTCAGTTGTCGAGCGGTCTCTTCGTCGGCGATCGTTGCCAGCAACTGACCTTTTTCGACGTTCTTCCCGATTGCGCCACGACCGGCGGAAAAAGGTTCGGCCAGTTGGATGAAGCCGTCATTTTGCGCGCGAATGCGGACAACAAACGCCGGTTCGATGCGCACCGTCCCGTAAACCGCCGAGATGGCCGTGCCCCGCCGCACGGTAACTACCTCAGCCACCGGCATCAGGAAATAATACGCCAGCGCGAAAATCAGCACGATCGCCGCTAAGCCGCCCCAAAGACCCCGTTTTGATTCCGGCAATTTCAATCGCAGGAACTAATGCACGTTTGGCGCGGTGTCGTCTGAAAATTGAAAATAGCGCCCGGTCGCACGATCCCATTCTGCCACTGCAAGATTGTGCTGATAAATAGCCTCCAGCAGTCCGCTTCTGGTCTTTAAGAATGCATTTTCAGTGACGCGGTATTCGAAGGGCGAGGCGAGGCCGCTTGCGACATTTTCCCGAACCGTCCGGGCGCCTTCCTCTGCAGCGACGGACGCTGCCGAGAGCGATCCTTCGCGGGCTTCAATTCCTCTAAGGTCGTTGGCGATTCTCGGGAGTTCGCGGCTGACATTTGCTTCCAGTTTTTTGCAGGTCAGTTCGTTCATTTCTCGTGCTGCGCGTGCCTTCAACACTGCACCTCCTACTTCGCCGTTATCGATTACGCGCCAAGTATACGCTGCCTTTTCCTTAATTTCAGATCCGATAAAATCCTGGGTCTTACTCGTTGAACCCTGGCGATGAATGCCTGTTATTGGGACGTACTCACCATGAATGCTTCCCACGACGATAGGATAATAGTCGGCTGCGATGATCCGTTGATCCTCGTTGGCAGCGCGAACAAATAAGCGCGCTAGCTTTAGATCGGCCCGTCGTTGCAAGGCCGCTGCTGTTTCGGAATCAACATCGAAGTGCCGTGAAACGAACTGCAGTTCGCCTTCCGGCTCGGGCAACGTAGATTTTGCAGGATCGATTGCCATCGCTTCCGCCAATTTCAATTGCGCTTGCCGATATGCGCCGTGCGCGCTTTCAATTTGCGGGACCAACTCGGAGGACTGGACAGTTGCGCTTGTGAATGCGCTCTTATCGGCCAACCCGGCTTCAAAACGATCTTTCTGAGTCGTAACGTTCTCCTCCAATTTTTGTCGTTGTTCGTCCCGAATGGACTCAAGCGACCGATTATAGAGTGCCGCGTAAAACGCCAGCCGCGCCGCGTGCAACTGCTCCACTACGGCAACATTCAATTGCTGTTGAGCGATGAGAACTTCGATGTCTCCACGCCGGAGTGACGGCGGCAGAGCCATGTTGAACAAAGTCTGTGTGAGCCAGCCGCGTCCGACGAAAAAGCCTTTTACTCCGTTTTCACCAGCGCGGTGACCCGCCTGAACACCGGCTGGCGCGCCCAATTCGGCGTGAGGCCAGACGACGGAACGAAAAACCAGCCGCCGCCCGGCCGCTTGCTCCAGACTTGATTTCGCCTCCTGGATCGCCGGATTCTTTTCCAGTGTGGTTTGGAGAACGTCTTGAAGCGTGACGGCGCTTGCTGAAGATCCCAACCAAATCATCAAAATTATGATGAGGGTTCCTGCAGTTGTGAACTTCTCCGAGCGAGCCAGACTGCGTTCGGGGGAGCACAGGCTGCTAGCCTGTCTTTTTCGGCAGCCTGCCGAAAAGCTCATCGAACGTTGATAGCGATGAGTGCTTGCACCACGCTGGGAACTCGTCGGCAAGCTGCCGACGACGACAGGTTCGCCACGGCGAATCCGTCCTGTGGCGGACTGGCAGCCTGGGCTCCCCAGAAATAGAAATCCGCGTTTCATCGCTGACTCATTTTTTTAGGCGGCTTCGCCACATCAGAAACCTGAGCCGCATTTCGGTTTTCTTTCTTTACATTTTTGAATTGTGATCCGAAATCGAGCGCTTCGGCCGAACTGGCACACGCGTGTGCGAGGCGAGCCAGAGCCACGTTGTGCAGGTAGATCGCGCTCAATCGAGTGGTCCGCGTTCGGGTTACATCGGATGCCGCTTGCAGAATGTCGAGTTGTGTTCCCAATCCCGCAGCGAAATTGCCTTTGGCCATTTCAAGAGCTTCGTCCGCTGTCTGCACGTTTTTTGTTTCAGTTTCAAGGACGCGCTCGGCTTGTTGAAGATCGAAAAATGCACTGCGCACTTCTGAGGCAACGCTCCGCCGCGCAGCTGCCAGGGCTTGCACTGCTGCCTCGCGCCGGGCGCGCGTCGCCTGCATACGGCCTTTGGTCGCGAACCCGTCGAAGATGTTCCATGTTGCGTTTATCCCTACTACCCCCCCGTAGTTAAATTCCTGGCCGACGTCCGGGTCGCGCTCGCTGTAAACTTCATACCCGGAAAAAGCCCGGACGTGTGGACGCATCGCACTCCGGTCCAGAACGTATTGTCGGTCTTCGATCTCGATATCTTTCTCCCGCGCTTTGATGACCGGCCGATTAGCGTCGGCGCGGGCGAGGCAACCGTTTAGATCCGCGTGGTTCGGCCGATATTGCAATTCACCGGAAATCTCAAATGGCGGCGCCTGGGCTTCCGGGCGCAAATCAGTGCCGAAAAGTTCCGCCAACCGCAGGTAGGAGTTTTTCAATTCAGTCTGTGCATTGAACAGTTCTGGTCGCTCATTGGCCAGGGCCACCTCTGCCCGTTGAACGTTCAATTTACTCACGATGCCGGCGCTCAAATTTTGCTGCTGGTTGTTGAGTTCTTCGTCTAGAACTCGCACGGACTCTTCACGCACATGGACCTTTGCCCGATTCAGCAGGAGCTCGTTGAACGCAATTTGCACGTCCATCGTCACGCGGCTGACAATTTCCTGGAGATCGTAATTTGCCTTTTCAATGTTCAACTTCGCGATTGCCACCTGGCTGGTAACTGCACCG
>CAVUGV010000034.1:0-14032 GCA_963741065.1 uncultured Verrucomicrobiae bacterium
GTGATGAGCTTCGAGAAAGAGCATGAACTTTTCATGCGCACGAGTTTTACTACCAAATTCCTCGACTACGTTTCGTTTGGAAAACCAGTGATTCTTTGGGGACCAGAGTATTGCACGCCCGTGCGTGTTGCTCGCGAGCACGGCGGGGCTGCGGTGGTCTCCGCCGCCGACGCTACAGCAGTGGTCTGCCTTTGCCATAAAATCGCCAGAGATACAGAGTTGAAGGAGAAGCTCTCAAAACAAGCGCTGCAACTGCATCAGACGCTCTTTAATCCTGACCGATTGCAGGACATATTCGTCCAGAAAATAACCGGGTTGGTCAATGGATGAAATTAATGTGATTCTGATTTCCTCAGTTCGGCCTGAGAGAAGTATGTCTGGTGAACTGATACTGTATCGACATCTGATGAACCGCCGCGGCATTCGACTGCACATTTTGCCCGCTGAACATCACGAGATTGTCCACGGCCGTTTCCACTCGAAGATTGTTCCGCGGCTAATGCGAACGCCAGCGCGGCGGTGGGCAGGCGACGTCGATTACCTGATGCACACCACATTACCATTAGAAAAGCACCTTGCCGCGCCGCCCTGTGGCACGCGAACAGTTGTTCTTACACTGGCGTACCGCAGCGGCTGCTGGGTGGCGAAACGCTACGCGAGGCGGCACCGACTGCCGTTGATTGTGCGATTTGATGACTGGTGGCCCGACATTGCTGAGGTTCATACTCCAGTACGCAAGCGACTGGAGCAGCGATTTCTTGAGCTCCATCGATCTGCTGATCTAAGCCTGTGCATCAGCGAGGGAATGCTCAAAGCGTTGGGCCCGCATCGCAACGCGCGCGTCATACTGCCGATTCCTGGTGTCGGGCCGATCGCGCCGTCAAAGTCGAACGATTCGGCGGATGAGTTTCGCGTTGGCTACAGTGGCAACATGGGTGATTACAGCGATATGCTGTGCGATCTGGCTCAGTTAGCACTCAAACAGACTGACGTCAGGATCGAATTCAGAGGACGCCCGCGCTGGCCGCAAGCGTTAGTCGATGAAATGCGGCACCGGCATCTGCTGTTCGATTTCGAAGCCGAAGCAGGCTTTTACCACTGGCTGGGTTCGTTCCACGCGTACTTGGTCGTAATATTTTTTGATGCAGCACAGGGGCGCCGTGCCGAAACATGTTTCCCGTCAAAGCTTCTCGAATACTCGCGCGCCGGCCGGCCAGTCGTCATCTGGGCGCCGGAAACATCTGCTGTAGTGCAGTGGGCAAAAAAAAGTAGAGCTGCACTTTGCGTAACGGAGCCCGATGCTCGCGCGCTGCTGTCTGCGCTCGCACATTTAAAGAGGGATAGAGCCTTGCAACTGGAACTCGGTGAGCGAATGCGGCGCGCGTACGAAACAGAATTCTCGCCTGTTAGATTGCAGCAGCAATTCCTGGAAGGATTGAATTCGGTCATCTGACGAGGTGAAAGGACCCCATGTCCCGTGTTAGACATGTCCTATTAAGCTTCAAAGCAAAGGCTGCGTTCAATTTTCATCGTTACGTTAACAAAAGAATTGTCCTGCAAATCGGTCACGGCGGATTGGGAGATAATCTTTTTCTAAGTCACATACCACAGATAGCAAAAGAAACCAGTGACGTGCGTAGGGTGTTTATTTCTACTCATTCGGCTTTTCGTGACGATGCTTACAAACAATTGATTTGGGAATCCAATCCCTATGTCGATGGATTTGTGGATGAGCCTGGTTTTGAAATAGTTGGACCGCACGCCGCGCGTGTTCGAAGGAGCTTGCTAGATCACTATTTATTAAAAGTGGGCTTTAACAACCGAATCTCGTATCTCGAACCGGGTTGTAATCTGTTAGACCAGTACATGCTTGCGCTGGGATTTGACGATGGATTGAGATTCCATGAACCAAAAATTTACCAGGAAATTCCGCGAAAGAGTGAATACCAGGACGTTGTCCTTTATGATCCAAATTACATCACGAACGTCGGGAGAATTTCTGCCGAAGCGGTTCGCGAAGTTTTCAAGCGCGAGGGCGTACGACCCAATGTCCAGATGCAACGATACGCTAACTTTATAGACCTTGCAGAGATTACCGATCGAATTTCTACAACTAGCGTGGTGGATTTTTGCTCTGTGCTTATATCCTGCAAGGCGCTTTATTGCTTGGCAACTGGGACGGCCACACTAGCCGCTGCTCTATGCAAGCCTTGCACTGTCTTGTATGGCGATGGATTCAATAAGATTTACAATCACTCGCGAATGCATCGTTACGTGCACGTCTAGATGACTTCTGCCATGAGCGCGAGCAAGATTCTGGTGCGTTATTCGTCTCGATTATGTGCGCCAGGCCGAGTCCCCGCTTCACCATAGGCGCGCCGAGCAAATTCATTTGCTCGTGGCCATAATTTCATCTAACAAAGCGTTGCAGCCGACAGCTACCCGCTGCGCGTCCAGCTTTTGTCATGATTAAAACAGTTCAGCAGATTATCAGCCTCGCTCCCGGTAGCCGCGGCTGAGCTTTGTCTCGTTAGACGCAAAAAGCATGGAAACGATTTACACGAGTGGAGAGTACTTGAAGACAACTCAGACTTGGCATACCGAGGATTCTCCTTGGAAAGCCAATCAAATCATTGAAATCATTTGTAACAACCACCTCCAGCCGAAAACCATTGCAGAAATAGGATGCGGCGCTGGAGCGATTATTGACGAGCTTTCCAAAAAAGAATCTCTCATCGGCACGCAATTTAGTGGTTACGATATCTCTCCACAGGCAATCGAACTAGCCGAACAAAGGGCGAGTGAGAGAATCAGGTTCTTTCGAGAGGATTTACTGTCCAGTGCAAACACCGAACATTTTGATGTTCTTCTGGTAATCGACGTATTCGAACATATCCCTGACTACATGGGATTCGTCGAGAAGTGTAGGGCGAAAGCTGAGTACAAGATATTTCATATACCTCTTGATATTCATGTGTCTTCGGTTTTGAGAAACGCATTTATAGGCGGTCGGTATACCTTGGGCCATCTTCACTATTTCACTGCTGACTCTGCAATTGCCACGTTGAAGGACACGGGTCATGAAATAGTAGACTACTTTTATACGAATGCAGCTTTTGGGCTTTTCAAGCAACACCCTTCGATCAAAAGAGCGATCGCTAATGGTCCACGATGGCTGTTTTCCAAGTTCAGTATGCGGTTCACCGCAAGAGTATTCGGGGGATACTCACTGCTGGTGTTGGCAAAGTGAGAACCTCTAACAAAGCGCTGCACCGGACGGCAATGACCAGCCGTAAGTCGGATGATATTCCAGCGCCTTAGAGGCCGATTTGGCTTGTCTGATCCAATCGAAACAGGGAAAGTGGCGATCACACTAAAAGTGTTACAACGAGAATAATGAGAATTGGACGGTTGTTGCCGGGCTTCATCAAAGACCCTTTAACCCGTGCGCTGTCGGCTGTATTGAACTACGTGGGTGTCGACTTTTTGAGGGATTACGTCCAACGCCGACAGGGGATAGGAAACGCGGAAACGGAAGAAATCAGCGGTGAGAAGTTTCTCATCGAGCACGTACTTCCTCGCCTGTTGGATAAGGAGCAGCCTGTAATGTTCGACGTGGGTGCGAATGTGGGACATTATTCCAAAGCTCTATATGCCGCCTTTCCAAAAGCTCAGATTGTGGCGTTTGAGCCTGTTCCCCGAACTTTTGAAGCTCTCCGCGCGACTCTGGCCACAACGACTGTGAAGTGTTGTTCCATCGGTCTGAGTGACGCGGAGGGCGATGCCATCATTTACGATTATGACCAGGTGGACGGATCTGAACATGCTTCCCTTTTTCCCGGTGTGCTTAAAGACCTGCATCGCGCAAAAACGATAAAAGAAACCAATGTACCGCTCATCACATTGGACGCTTACTGCTGTGCCGCGAGTATTCCCGGGATTGATTTTCTTAAAATTGACACCGAAGGCAATGACCTGAAGGTGCTGAAGGGTTCTCAAGCAATGATTCAGAAGAACGCCATTCGCGTCATTCAATTTGAATTCAATGAAACGAATGTTTTTTCGCACGTCTTCCTGAAAGACTTTTATGACATCCTGCGGGGATATTCGTTTTACCGTCTACTACCCCATGCCCTACTGCCGCTTGGAAGCTATTCGTCCCACAACGAAATATTTGCCTTCCAGAACATACTTGCCCTAAATGATGCGTTTATCGACGATAGTCTCGTGGCGCCGTTCGTTTCCTGTCCGTATTAGGCAGCGAAAACAGATGAGGGCAGTGGCATCCATTGATACGCAAAACGGCTCCCGTGAATCTTTCATCAATGAATTTCAACAAGCTGCCGGCTAAAATCGCGGCGCGGTTTCGTCGCACAGTTAGAATTTTAGTCCAGCGTTTTGGCATTATGCCGATGCCGCCAGTCTGCGAGAATGTCGTCATGTGGTCGCAGGACCGCGGTTACAAAACATTGCGGATCCATGATCCGTTTGTTTGGGATTTTCCGCTGCCGGCCTGTGTTGCGGAACGACCGCGTTTGAACGCGTTGTTTCAGATGGTCAACGGCCTGGGCTATCCCAGCCAGCATCTGGTGGTGTTGCCCGAGGCGACCCTCAAGAGAAATCAACGGCATAGTCGTGTTCGACAAGAATTGTTATCTGGCGGAGGCTCATTGGCGCGCGTCCAATGTTTATGACGATCCGGCTTATCGGAATGAATGGCCGCTGACCGACAAGCGCCGACTGACCGGGAACTGGTATTGCCTGATGGGGCACTGGGGCAGCAATTACAACCATTGGATGTGGGACGAGCTGCCACGACTATTTTCCGCCCTGCCGCATCTACCGGCTGATGTCCGGTTTGTGGTTGCGGATGACATGAGCGATTTCCAACGCGATACCTTGCAGGCTCTGGGCATCGCTCCGGAACGCTGCCTGGCGCAATCGGCCTTCGGCGAGACACGCGTGGAACGGCTTTGGTTTGCCACGCCGCTCGGCCATTCTGAACATGCCACGACCGCGCCGGACATCGCCAAAAAAATGCGAGCCGTGTTTGTGGAAAAACTGGGAAGCCAGGCGAACGAACGAAAACGTCGCGTGTTCATTTCGCGTGTCAACGCCAGATACCGCCGGCTGCTGAACGAAAACGAACTGACCCCCGAACTGAAGGGGCTGGGCTTCGAAGTCGTGCGCCCGGAAGAACTGACCTTCGCGGAACAGGTCCGGATTTTTTCCGAATGCGCCATCGTGCTGGCCCAACACGGCTCAGGCCTGACGAACATATTTTTTGCGCCCGCCGGCTGCCGGGTTTTGGAGATTCACGGGCCGGAGGTCACTCGGTTCCATTATTGGATCATGGCCTGCACGCTGGGACACAGTTATGATTGTTTCGTCGGCCAGGCGGTCGAGGCCTCTGCCAACTGCACGGAGCCGGATTTTAAAGTGGACCCGGATCATTTTATTCCATGGCTGAACGCCGCTTTGGTATAGGATTTTCAGCCAGTTGGAAAATGTCCAAGTCATTTGTTCAGCGTGGGCTGTTGTTGGAATATTCGCCGCTTGTTTCATGAGGGTATTGCATCTCACTACTCAGGGCACTGGCGGCAGCTATGAATATGCTGCGCTTCTTTCCACCGCATTAGCAGAGCAGGGGGTTGAGAGCCACGTGCTCTGTAAGAGTTCGCCGCCGGGCAAACGCGGCAGGGTTTTCTTAGATCGCGTGATTCGCCGGTCGTATGTTTCATTTTCCCGTGAGCCGTGGCACGGAACGCGGCGACTGTTGTCTCCGCCGGCGGTCTGAGGAGCTGGAAGGAGTTGATGTGGTCCACCTCCACACCGTGGCCGACTGGTTCGACGTTCCAAGTTGGTTAGAGACGCTGCCAAGAGAGATCGGGGTTGTGATTAGTCTGCACGACATGTGGCATTTTACGGGAGGCTGCTTTCTCTATCGTGGGTGCAATCTCTACAGTGAGACCTGCACTCCCTGCCCGATTTTGAAGTCGCCTTTCAATTGGGTTCTAGCCAGGGACGAACACAGGCGCAAGTTACAGGCGTATCGGAACTGTCGTGCCCAGTTTGTTGCGAATAGCTTCTGGCTGGCGGAATTGGCTGGGCGAAGTCCAATTGTCAAGGCCTCGGGTGGAGTGCGAGTAATTCCTCCTGGGATCGACACAACGGTTTTTAAACCGCAGGACAGGAACCGGTGCCGAAAGCAGCTGGACTTGCCGCAGAACGCATTTGTCATCATTACAGGCGGCGCGTCGCTGACGGATGCAAACAAAAATGTGCCGTGGCTGCTCAAGCAACTGTCGCATTTGCCAGATCTCCGGGACGTAATCGTTTTGGCATTCGGCGAAGGCAGCGTGCCGGTTCCGGACCATTTGAACGTGCGGTTTACAGGGGGCATTCGCGATCGACGTGACTTGGCGCAGCTGTTTGCAGCTGCTGATGTTTTTGTCAGCGCTTCGTTGATGGAGACCTACGGACTCACACTAGTGGAATCGATGGCTTGCGGAACCCCAGTCGTGGCGTTTCGAGTGGGCGGCATTCCTGAAGCTGCGCCTGACGGGCAGGGGGCGATACTGTGCGAGCCAGGAGACGGAGCTGAATTTCGAGCTAGCGATTGAGAAACTGAGAAGGGATCCGCAGCTTCGAGACAGCTGGGAACAGCGGCCAGCAAACGCGCACGCACTCGGAACGACAAAGGCAAATTCGCCCAGGCATTCAACGCAAGTTTACGACGAATGCCTTCGCTTAAGGAGTGACGGCTTCCCAGCCGTCAAGAATCGACGGCTGCCCAAGTCGTCGCTCCTTGGAAGGTGCTCGTAGCATGAAGGTGCAGGCTCATTTGGTTTTGTGACCGGTTGCCACGCCGGCGACAAGTTTATAGTTCAGGCAGCCCAGAGGTTCCTATTTGCCTTGTTGTGCGCACCCAGATCAACAACCAGGTCGAAACGAGACCGATCACGCTAAGAACAGCCACGGCCCAGCGGGACGGCTTCACCGGCATAAGCGAACAAATGAAGAAAAGGAGGAGCGGCAGCAAGGGATATTCCTTCCTGGGTTCGAGCGAGAAGCCGCCCGCGAACACGTATGCGAGTGATGCTCCCATCATGAGGATCAGCGCTCGTACAGCCAGTCTCCAATCGGGTTCTGTGCGCGGCGAGCGATATAGGAGCACTGCCAGGAAACCAAGCAACACTAACATAATGGGCCAAAGGCTCCCCCAGGATTGAAGCACTCTCCACGCCGGGAAATACTGATACGCCCATACGGAAACGAGCGACCGGGGGTTCAAGTGTGTTATGGGCTTCCACACTTCCGTGGCTGTCAGTTTCCAGGCCGCATAGTACAAAACAGAAGCAAGTGGCGGTGCAATGGTTCTGAAGAGGAGTCCACTTAGAAACAGTGAGATTAGCAATGCGTCATTAGAAAGGGCACAAAGCAAGGAGAATAATAAGCACACCCAAAACTGAGTGCGTGTTAGGATTGCAGCCCAGAAAAAGGCAGTGCACAGTACAAAGCTAAAGGCGGCGCTCCACAGAATAGCCTCATCGCCGAACGGAAACGTTCCAAGTACCGTACCAGCGAATAGCGCGCGGTCGTTCCCGACGAACTCACTAAGCGCATAATAAATGACAAGCACAGCTGCGACGTGACCTAGCAGGGCCAGAACTGCGAATGGGTAGTGATTCGTGTACATAGCAGGTAGATGCCCAACAATGCGCCATACCCCCCACCGACCAAAGTAATTGCCTATTCCAAGAAGGAACTCTAAGTCGTCACTATGTGGTGTATATGGCCGGAGTGATGGCACCCATGCAAGAACAGTTGCGGCAGTGAGGAAGGCAGCCCGTTTCATGAAGCTCTGCATAGTCTCGAAGCAGCCATAGATCAACTCCAGACGACCATCGGCAAATGCGACGTGATCGATTTTGATTGCGAAAGAGGTAGAAACAGTTTGATTTTAATGTCCTTCGTCCAAGAATCGTTCTTTTTGAACGGAAACATCTTAACAAAAGACCAAGACGCTTCCCGAAGCATGATGCAGAATGCAGGCTACCAAGTGAAGGCGATGGAGACATTTCTTTTGCCTTCTAAAATGACCGTTTCCGTGGTCATTGCCACGAAAAACCGCTTGGCGGAGTTACGCCGGACCTGGCGTGCTTTGCAGCAATTAAATCCGCCGCCACTGGAGGTGCTGATCACGACGGACGGCTGCACAGAGGAGATGGTTGCGGCGGTGAAAGCGGAGTTGCCTACAGCGCGACTGTTCGTCAATCAGATTGGCCTCGGTTCGGTGGCTTCGCGTGATCGGATGCTTCGCGAGGCGCGAGGTGATTTGGTCCTGGCTCTCGATGACGACAGTTATCCGGAGCAGTTGGACTGCATAACGCGTATCGTGCCGTTCTTCGAACAGCGGCTCAAACTGGCGGTGCTCCATTTTCCCCAGCACACCGATGAGTATCCCGAAACACTCGCGCAAACAAACTTTGGCTCAGAACATTTGACGCGTTCGTTTGCTAACTCCGGCGCGGTGCTGCGCCGATCCACTTATCTTCAACTACCCGGGTTTGAGTCACGGTTTTTCCACATGTATGAAGAACCCGACTACGCCCTGCAATGTGTGGCGGCGGGTTATGACGTGCTTTTCTCTCCGGTTATCACCATTCGTCACCATTACTCCGGCCAAGCACGCGATGAGATGCGCGTTCATCATCGTCATGCCCGCAACGAATTCTGGAGCACACTGATGCGATGTCCTTTTCCGTTCGCAGCCGGAATCGCTGCCTGGCGCGTTTTCTCGCAGTTTCGTTATGCCTGCAAACGCGGCTGGTCGTGGGTAATTCGGGAACCCACGCTGGTGGTGGCAGGCGCTGGCTGGAATTCCGTATTGTGTTCGAAAGCGCACGGCCTGTTTCATGGGCAGGTTACAAACGCTGGCTCGCGTTGTCCTGAAACAATGAAGTGGCTTTGTATTGCATCCGCCCGCAAGGCTTCACGCGCATGCGCGGCGACCTAGGTGGCTGGGCGAAGCAACTGGTGACCTAAACTGATAAACATATTTCAGATTCGCAGCTTTTCAGTCTTTCAGCATTTTACCTTGTGAAATTCATCGTCGCTCAGGTTGGCGCGCGGCGCGGTTACGCGGTGCCGGCCATTCTGGAAAAAGCTGGAATGCTTGACCGCTTCTACACTGACATCACGGGCGACATTGGTCTTGGCGCCGTCTTTTCTGCCGCCGCCGTGTTGCCCCTTGTCGGCAAATCCGCGCGCCGGTTGGCCGCACGGCGTTTGCCGTTCAACATTCGTGCAAAGACAACGACGTTTCCGGGTATCAGCCTGGTTCACGCTTTACGTGAAGCGATGGTGGCGCGCGACCCGGCCGCGGCGTGTCGTGAGGGGGTTCGTTTTTCCAATGCGCTCGGCATGGCGATGATGCGGTGTGGCTTTGGCAGTGCTACCCACATGTACTCGATGCTTGGCGAATGCGGTCCACTGTTTGCGGAAGGGAAACGGCGCGGCCTTGTCACTGTGTCCGAGATTTATATCCCGCTGAGCACTGAGCGCATACTGACGGAGGAGAGAAAGAAGTTCCCCGGTTGGGAAGAAAACGTACCTGACTACGCCGCCGTCTGCCGCGGGTTTGAATCCTCGGGCGGCCCACGTGCGGACGCGGATTCTGCGATCTGCCCCTCGGAATGGGTGCGCGATGATCTGGTTCGCAACTTTGGATTCCCAAGCGAACACACGGCGATCGTGCCTTACGGGGTAAATCCGGAATTGTTTTCTGTGCGCAACGAACCAGTGCGTGGCCGGATTCTCTTTGCAGGGACTGCGGATTTGCGCAAGGGCATCCATTATCTCGCAATGGCGGCGGAAAAACTTGTCGAGCACGGGTTGCATTATGAGTTCCGGGTTGCTGGCGATGTAGAACAATCGGTCGCGAACCAGAGACAGTGTCGTTACCTGACATTTCTCGGCCGGGTACCGCGCGCGGAAATGACCGGCGAGTTCGCGCCCGCCGATCTGTTTGTGCTACCGTCGCTGGCAGAAGGCTCGGCGGAAACAACCTATGAAGCGCTGGCCTGCGGAGTTCCGGTTGTGACGACCCTGGAGGCGGGATCGGTTGTGCGGGACGGCATTGACGGACGCATTGTGCCGTCGCGAGACCCCGAAGCGCTGGCGAACGCGATTGCCGAGATTGTTGAGGATCGGCAAAAACGCGAGCGCATGTCACGCGCCGCGCGCGACCGAGCACACGATTATACGTGGGAACGGTACGGCGAACGCTTGTTGGCTGCGCTCAGGCAAAAGTTCGAAGACAGACCGTAGAAGCTGGGAATCAGGAGACAGGAATCAAGAGACAGCAGTCAGGAGCCAGCAATCAGGCCGACTGCCCACGTGCATCGCACACGCGGTCCGTGACTGCATCGCGAGTCCGGACCGGCTGGAAAAGCTTGCGTCCGCGTCACGTGTGCGTGATAAGTTCACAATCGAAGCGCTTGCCAACCAGCTGCAGCGCCTGGGCGCAACTCTGTAGCAATTCCTCGTGATGATGATTCTTTCAACTTCTACTTCTTTTGAAGTTTTCTTTCGGTCGGCGGTCAGCGAATGAACTAACTTTCTATCTCGCTGCCGTCGTGTTGGTGGTGTTGACGGCAGAAAGCTGCATTAGGCTGCTGAACCGGGATAGCTTTGGCATCACGGTCGGGGTGTACGTAACGGTATTCGCATGGTATTTCGTCGATCCGTTTATAAACCCGGAGCAGTATGATTATCTGCCTTCCTCCTCGTTAGGCCAAAGTTATGGGCAGGTAGTATTGTTCTTAATCGGATTCCGCGTTTTCACGCCCGTTGCAACACGTTGGATTCTCCGCCGGCGGAGTTCGGGAGTTTTTGATACGCGTCTTACTCCTGAGCAGATTTTGATTGCCGCCGCGGCGCTTTGGCTTCTGCTCTTTGTTATTGGCATCGCTCGAATGGGCGGTGATGTGATGGGCGCTGTATTTCCGCTGGATGGCCGCGCTGGCCCGACGATGTGGGGGCGTGGTGCAGTGGAGAGTTCGGCGAGCGGATTTCTGATCGCCTTCGCAGGTTATATGTTTAATGCCGTAACAGCGTTTCTTGGCGTCTTGGTATTTTTCCAGCGCAGTACTGCCTGGCGGTTGCTCGCAGGCGCAATGTTTGCCATTACGCTCCCGTATTTCTTTTTCGCGGGAGCGCGTAGCCATTTCCTTGCGGCGGTGCTGCCTTTTATCCTGACATATCTGTTTTATGGGCGTCATCTGCTGATCCTAAAACTGGCCATTCTGGCGATTGCGTTCTTCTGCTTAAATGAGGGTTTCAAGTTTGTGACTGTATTTCGCCTCAGTGGCTTCAGAGAGGTGCTGGCCAGTGAGAATCCGTATGAGCTTATGGGTGAAGATGAGCGAACAACCGGCCTGAACATGATTGAGGAGCTTTGCTTTGTGAATGCTTATCTCGAAACCGGCGGTACGTCTCCGGCGTATGGCGCAAGATATTTGAATGAGCTGCTTAATTTCGTTCCTCGCGCGATCTGGCCTTCAAAGCCATTGCTTGGAATTGACTACGCGAAGTGGCGCGGCTTCGAGAGCGCGGACAGCGAGGACGACGAGCTCGGTGTGAACACCACCGTTGCCTCCGGAATGATCGGCGGCGGCGTCTTGAACTTTGGCCAAATCTTTGGTCCGGTCGCAGCCGGCATACTGATGGCCCTTTGGACTGGTCTGCTGATCCGCTGGTGGGAACAAAGAAAATCGCTGCTGCGCCTGGCGTTGTTCATGCTTGGCGCCGGTCTTACCTTCAATCTCGGCCGCGACATCACCCTGCTGGTGCTTTGGCCTGTCGTATTTGCATACTTTTTTGTTCGCCTTGCTGAGATGCTGGGCCACGAGGCGGTTTGGACGACTGCCGCAACTGGCAACTGTCTGTTCCCGCTAACGCCGGGCCAATGCAGGTGGTAGCTGGCCGGCTGAGTCAGTAACGCCGCGCCGTCACGGCGCGACGCCTGGTCGTCGGAATGCGTTACGTGCTCGCGCATTCGTCCATAATTTGGGACGAATACCGATCGGTTCGGCGCGCTGCCATCTCACACCGTGCGCATCTCTGCGCGGGCACGCACACGATCACACGAAATCGGATTTTCTGTTGCTGCGTCCATGCCGATCGCGATCGGCATGGACGCATGGATTTGCGCGGGCGCCTTTGTCGTCTCCTGCGTCACCATTGATGACGGCGGGATTGCTCGCCGCGCGGCGCGGCGCGTCTCGAATCGGAAAGAACACCCCGAAGAGCATTCGATGGAGAGCATTAGTGCGGTTTGGTTCCCTCCAAGAGCAAGGTATGTGGACACTCTGGCGTGCTTTCCCATTCTGTAGCCGTTACAGCTTTATCGAAGATTTCAGGATATGCGGATTCCGTGACAGGGAGCACGAACTTTAAATTAACGAAACCTGCTGCGGAAGCTATCTCTTCCAGAAACGATGGTGTCAGGATTGTTAAGTGCTCTTGGCGACAACAGATATAATTCTCCAGCCGTCCACCGATGCTCGTTCGAGCATCTGGAAAATCAGGGAACCAATCTTTGTTGCCGGCCAGATATTGTCGCACTGCGGAATCACCATTTGGACCGCCAACTCGGAAAACGCCTCCCGGCTTCATGATGCGAAACATCTCTCGGAAATGCGCGAACAAGTCCGGAAGATGTTCTACGACATGATGAGAGTAGATCGCATCTACCGACGAATCACGGAAACATAATGACTTGGAAATGTCCGACCACACATCGCACTTTCCTGTGAAAACGTTGGCATCAACATTAATCCAGCCCGCGAGGTAATTGCGCTGGCCTGGGCCAAGATGCACTCGCACCAACTCTTTGCCGTTCTCTTGAGGTGCACGCGAAGCGCGATAAATGGCGGCATTGATGCGCATGACTGGCCCGACCATTGTGTAGAAGAGTGCCTTGGCACGTCGCGATATCATAGCGGCTGAGAGAGTAGAGATTGTACGGCTTCTGCTAGTATCGGTGCACAGCTTCTGCGGTCACACTCGGCAGATTTTAAGCACGCTCCAGTGGCGGAGCAAAACCATTCCGCTACCCTCTTGGTGGCGCGAATGAGTATTTCTGGGGGGTCGGCGCAGGCTGGCATCGTTCCTCAGCCACTCCAGCGACAGGGAAGCCGCGAGGTTGAAGCCCGCTTCGCAGCAGCCGCACGATTTGTTCAAACAGTTCCTTGCAGCTATTGGCGCCAGCCGGCGGATGGCGGGCGCATAGATCCCGCGACGGTCAACCCACACCACGCCGAGGTGGATCCAGTTCGCAGCGGCCATTCTGGAATCAGCCCGGCGGACTGGCGACCAAGGCTGGCGCCAAGATATATCGAAAATCCCCTAACCCCCGGAGTCGAGGAATCTGATTAACTACCTTAAATTGTGGATTACTCAGATTTCCGGCGGTGACCCTGCAGAGCAACTATTCGATTCGTCTAAATGTATTTGTTTCGGGGCGGAATTCTGGACGGCAAGGTCGGCTTTCGTATTGTCGACTACTCGCCTGGTACGAATGGCTGATTGTCTGGAAAGAACGTGAGATAAGAGCGCATGCAGGAGATAAAACGTAGCGATGAGTCTCGGGGTAGTGCAATTTGACGCGCATGGGCTTGCCGTGTTTATGTTGCACGGTGAAACGTGTCCGCCTTCGGTCGCCGCGGCGACCTCCGGCGTGACAGCCCCGAATGCTTTCGGGGCTGGAGGTAAGGGGATTCGAACCCCTGGCCTTCTCATTGCGAACGAGACGCTCTACCAGCTGAGCTATACCCCCCGAAACTCTTTTCCGCCCAGAGATTAGCACGTAAAATCAGAATTTCATCCGCACTGTGGGTCCACCCGTTTTGCCCCCCTGATGATTTTCGGAGAGTCCAGTTTTGTCTGCAAAAATCACAGTTAAACGACTTCAAAGTCGGAGTGCGCAGCCTGTCCAAGTCTTCAACCGGCAGGGGAAAGCACCCTG
>CAVUGV010000035.1:0-68251 GCA_963741065.1 uncultured Verrucomicrobiae bacterium
TCATATACCTTTCCCGGCTCTCGATTTTTTTGTCCAGAATGACTCGGTCGAAGCGTTCCCGGCCCTCGAGCAGCTTTTGGGCGAGCTCCAGATGGGCGCGGGCAACAAATCCAAAGCGACTAATGTGCCTCTGTCCATCCCCTCGGCTTCTTCGATGCGTTTGGAAATTTCGACTTCCTGTTCCCGGGTCAATAGCGGGACCTGGCCCATCTGCTTGAGATACATCCGTACCGGGTCGTCCAGAATATCGACCTTGGTTTCTGGTCTCTCTTCCTCTTCTTCCTCCTCGTCTGCGTCTTTCTTACCGTCCTTGTAGCGATCCACCTCCGACGCTTCGATAATGTCGATCTCCAGACGGCGCAGCCGCGTAAGGATAAGATCCAGTTCATCGGCATCGGTAACTCCCTCGGGCAACGCCTCGTTTAGATCATCAAATGTCAGGTAGCCTTGTTCTTTTGCCAGCTTGATCAGTTCACGAATGCGATTCTGGACTTCAATAGTCGAAAATAAATCAGCGGCCGCCAGCCGCCGCGCTGCTTCGGGCAGCGGTCCGTCATTATGCCGCGCCAATCTGGGCCTGATACGCTTGATTTTGAGCGCAGCGATTCTTGGCTTTTTCCGATTCTTTCGAAGCGCGAAACGTTTTCTGGATACGGTGCGGCGGCGATTGCTTCGATTAAGCCGTTGCGTCGACGATTGTCGCCTGCCTCCCCTTCGTTTCGAATGCCTGGCCAAGTTTCCGTTAAGGATTAAAAATGCCCCATGTCTGTCCAGATCGGCACTTAACTGTCGATTTTGGTGGCAGACGAAAGCTTCGGAAGTTGGTGGAGTTCCTGTGTCAGGTCAAGAATTTGTTTCTGTAAATTGATGATGTCTCCGGTGCTCAGTTCCGGCAGCTTTATGCGGTTCTGTGCGGCGACCAGGCGGCGCCGCAGCATGGCATGGCGAATGCCAAGCCACCATTTCTCAACCATCGTTTCTGCGTCGGCGGGCACTTTTTGCAGCATCCATGCTGAAACAAGCGCCTCTTCCGCGGCAGAGAGCGACGCCATGAAAGCGCTCAGCGACGCAGGATCGTCAGGATGCAGCTCACTTTGAAGAATCCGGATGAGAATCTCCGCATCTGGCACTTGCTCGAGAGTCTCGCGCCAATTTTGCGCAAGAAGAAAATTTCGTGCCGCTTCATCGCGCAAAGCCAGAAGGCAAAGCATCGCAATGTCGTGTCGCGGTGCTGGCGCAGCCTGAGCACGCGCAGACTCTAGTGCTTCCGAGGAAGCGCTTCCGCGGGGCTTCGTCGAAAGGAGTGTTCCAAAATCTGCGGGAGAGACACCCAGGCGCGCGGACGCTTTGTTCACCACCTCCCCGCGCATGAGCGGATCGTGCACCCGCGAGACAGTCTCAGCCAATCTGCGCGCGAGTTGCAATTTCGCGCCCAGAGAGCTCACGTCTGCCGCCTGCATTTCCCGCTCGATCCAATAATCAAAAAAATCTTGCGCACTCGCGACACGATTTTCAAATTTCTCTTTACCCTCTCGACGAACCAGGGAATCGGGATCTTCCCCAGCCGGCAGCTCCACTACGCGCACGATCAGATCGTTTTGCAACAATGCATCGAGAGAACGCTCGGCGGCTTTGGCGCCGGCCGCGTCTGAATCGAAGCACAGAACCACTTCATCTACAAAACGCTTCAGGATTCGCGCCTGATTTTCCGTAAACGCTGTCCCCTGTGGCGCGACCACGTTCGTGATTCCCGCTTCGAACAAGCTGATCAAATCGATTTGGCCTTCGCAGACGATCGCACAGTTGGCTTCAATCAATGGCCGCTTGGATTTGTCCAGCCCAAAAAGCACGTTGCCCTTCCGGAAAAGCGGCGTCTCGGGCGAGTTCAAATATTTCGCCGCGACTTCTTCATTTTTCAGAAGCCGTCCGCTGAACGCGATTACTTCGCCCACGTCATTGTGTATTGGGAAGATGATGCGCCCGCGAAAGCGATCGTAAATTTCGCTTCGGCGTTTCACTCTCATCGCGCAATTTCACCAGACCGCTTTGCAAAAGCTGCGGGCGCGTCGTAGTTGCGGTCGAGCGCCCACTTTAACAGCGCGTCCCACCTGTCAGGCGCAAAGCCAAGCTGCCAGTTCTTTATTATTTGCCGGTTGATTCCACGTCGCTCCAGATAATCGCGGGCCAGCGCCGCGAATTGAGCTTTCAGCAAATTGTTGTGAAACCATTCCGCAGCTTCTGCATGTAATTTTAGCAGAAGCCGCCGCGCCTCACGTTGCTGATCTTCCTCGGGAGCGCCTCCACGGGATTTCTCCACCACGGTGATGCCGACTCGCGCGGCGAGTTTGCGCACGGCGGATGGAAAATCTGTATGCTCGTAATCCATGACGAACCGGAAGACGCTCCCGCCTGCACCGCATCCAAAGCAATGGAATGTCTGCCGGCCAGGGTTTACCATGAACGACGGCGTTTTCTCCTGATGAAAGGGGCAGAGCGCCTTGAAATTCGCTCCCGCGCGTTTCAGCGGAAAATACGAGCCGATCACTTCGACGATGTCGTTCGCGGCGGCGATTTGTTCGATTGTCTCCGAAGGGATCGTTCCCATGCGCGCCTAGATTATTTTTGCCTCGTTTGATTTCGGAAGCGATGCCAAACTTACGCAGTGCGAATCAATGTCCAACCCGTGAAACTGTTGTTGGCAATTCTGTTTTTCGCCTTGCCTGAGATAGCGACAGTGGAAGCGCACGAGGCAATCCACAAAGGCGACGTTGTCGTCGTGCCGTTGCGAGGCGAGGTTGCGCCTTCGCTCCTGGCGTTCTTGCGGCGCGCAGTCAAAACAGCCGAGAGCAACGAAGCCTCAGCGATTATTTTCGACATGAATACTTACGGCGGGCGATTGGATGCCGCGGCCGACATCGTGAACGTGCTCAACCAGACGAAAATTCCCACTTACACGTTCATCAACACAAACGCCGGTTCTGCCGGCGCGCTGATCGCCGTTGCCACGCAACACATTTACATGTCGCCAGTGAGCGCAATTGGCGCCGCCGCTCCGATCCTTCCAACGGGTGAGGACCTTCCAGCCACTGCGAAGGAAAAGACGGTTTCATATTGGTCTGCGCTCATCCGTGGTTCGGCGATCAAGAACGGCCACAATCCCGACATCGCCGAGGCGTTCATGAACAAAGACAAGGAAGTGAAAATCGGCGACCGCGTCGTTCATCCCAAGGGAGCGGTCCTTACTCTGAACGCTCAGGAAGCAACTGAACGGATCAACGACAAACCGTTGCTCGCAGAAGCCACCGTTGATTCCATTGCCGATCTAACTAAGAAAGCTGGCTTAAAAGGCAACATGGCGACGATCGAACCTACTGGCTTCGAGCAGATCGCGTTTTGGATCACTACGCTCGCGCCTTTGCTGCTGCTAGGTGGAATCCTCGGCGCCTATTTGGAATTCAAAATTCCCGGAGCGACGTTGCCCGGAATTATCTCTGCAATTTGTTTCGCGCTGTTTTTCCTCGGGCATTACCTGGCCGGCCTCGCCGGCTGGGAAGTCGTTGCGCTCTTCATCCTCGGAATAGTCCTGGTGTTGATTGAGATTCTCTTTTTCGCGCACACCACGATCGTTTTCGGAGTGCTGGGCGTGTTTCTCATGCTCGCCTCGCTGCTCTGGACGATGGTCGATCGCTATCCGGGTCAAAACTTTTTTCCGACCGGCAAAATGCTCGCGATGCCGCTGCTCAACATGTTCATCGCGATCGTGGGATCGTCTATCGTCATTGCGCTGCTTGCGCGTTATCTGCCGCGTACGAGCATCTACCGTCGCTTCGCCTTGATGGATTCAAATCCGCCGGGTCCATCCCTTGCTGGCGCACCGCGCCAGTTTGCGACCGCGCTCGCACTGACGCCCGGAATGCAGGGCACCGCGGTCACCGTCTTGCGACCCAGCGGCAAAGCGCGTTTCGCTGATCACGTTGTAGATGTTGTGACCGAAGGCGAATTCATCGCCCCGCAAACACCAGTTACGGTCATCCAAATGGACGGCATGCGCGTCATCGTGAAAGGCGCAGAGTAATTTATTCTCAGCCGCCCGCGACGACGCGGATGAATTCGATGCGGTCGCCCTCGGACAACGGCCGCTTCGTCCATTCGTGTCGATGCACGGCGAGACCATTGTGCTCCACCAAGATCGATTGCGGCGGCAATCGATAACGGTCGACTAAGTCCGCAATCGTCTTCGCTTCACGCGCATCTACGTGTTCGCCATTGAGTGAAATCTTCACGCTCCGCAAAGCGCCTGGTCCCAATCTTTCCAGACCGGTTCGAGCCCGCACCGACGAAGGACTGCGGCGATTTCGGTGGGGGGACGTTCGTCGCTGATCTCGAATTGGCCGGTCGCGAGCTGGTCTTCACCGTCCTGATATTCCGGCGCGACGATCCGGCCGCGCACGGTGCGATGCAGATGTTCACGGCCTTGCCGGGTGTAGCCGCCTGGCTCAGTGTGACTGCCGGCGCTCATCATCGTTACTCCAATTGACGCCAGAGCGTCTCGCAGCGCTGCGCGCTCGCGTGTGCTCAGCACGATGCCAAGCTGCGGGAAGGTAATGCGCAACGCACACATCAATTGCGCCAACTCGCGATCAGTCATCGAGAATAGCGGACGAAATCCGCCGGCAGCAGGCCGCAACCGGGGCAGGCTCACAGTGATTTGCGCCTGCCAGCAGCATTTAAATAAATGTTCCAAGTGCGCGGCGAGCGCGACCGCTTCATCCTGCCAGCGCGATAAGCCGATGAGCGCGCCGATGCCGAGCCGGCGAAAGCCGGCGGCGTAACCGCGCTCTGCGCAATCGAGCCGAAAATTAAAATCGCGCTTCGGTCCGGCGGTATGCATTTCGGCATACACGCCGCGATTGTAGGTTTCCTGATAAACGACGAGCCCTTCGGCGCCGGCCTCGACAATCGGCACATAATCCTCCGTTTCCATCGGACCGACCTCGATGGAGATCGACGAAAAATCTGGCGCGAGAGCACGCACGCATTCGGCCAAGTAGTCGCGGCTAACAAATTTTGGATGCTCGCCTGCAACGAGAAGGATCTGACGGAACCCTTGACGCGCGAGATGCTGCGCTTCGGCAATCACTTCATCGACTTCGAGCGTGACGCGAAGAATCGGGTTATCGCGTGAGAAACCGCAATACCGGCAATTATTGATGCATTCATTGGAAAGATAGAGCGGCGCGAACAGCCGCATTGTCCGTCCAAAATTCTGCAGGGTGAGCGAACGCGAAGTCTGCGCCATCGCTTCGAGTTCCCGATCGGACTTCGGCGCGATCAGGCGCTCGAAACGTTGAACGACCTCCGATTTCCTCAAAGCCAAATTGTCCAGGGTTTCGACGAACGACATGGGCATAATTTCGTGCGCCTACCGGCGTTCGCAAATGCCGATCATTGCTTCGCACTGAAACCCACCAACCCTTCAGCGGACTGGAGACTGCCGCGCCTTGGGTTCCCCCACGTACAAAAAAAGCGGCGTCCGGTGTTCCGGACGCCGCCTCAGAAAACTGCAACCCTCAATCTTAGAAGGCGAAGTTCACGCCGGTGCGCGCCATACCGAAGTTGTTCTTCGTTCCATCCACGACGTTCCAACTGAAATCACCCATCCAGCCGATATGCGGCGTGAAGCGGTATTCGATGCCCGCACCGAATTGCCCAACGGCCTTCGATTCGTGCTCTGTATGACCAACTGTCTTGATAATGTCGAAGCCCTCGCCCCCGTTTATACGAAGCCCACCGGGTCCGGTTACAGGCCGTCCGGTGGCAGGCCCGCCTGGCTCGTTTTCGCGGAAAAGCTCATTGATCGGCTCCCCACCACCGCCGCCAAAGATTCCGCCGCCACCAGCCCACACGTAGGGGGACCAGCGACTGCAGTGGAACGGATACCGGAAGGTCAAGGTGCCCAACACGGAACCGACTCCGTGATGCTTATCGGTGAAGGTTTGCTGGAAAATTCGGTCACTGAAATCGACGAAGTCATTTTCCTGCGCCTGTCTTGCATCGGCGATCCAGCCTTCAATCCCAACGCCGAAATAACGGTGGAAAAAGTATTTGGCGTCTATGCCACCACCCCAGGCATGGTCGGCATGCAAGTAGCGGTCCTCTGGCCAGCTGGTTCCTGTGAAAATGTAGGTTCCCCACAGACTCACGTTAAACTCCTGATCGGCGTACCACTCCGGGCACGGAGGTGGAGCAGCTACCTGTTTCATTTCCTTTCCGGAATAGTTCGGTCTCCGGCAAAAGCGGCCGAAGCGAATCACACCGATACCCCAAAGGCATGACAGTAATCTTCTTCATTTCATTTCTCCTTTGGTTAAGGTTTTGCTTTTACCACTCCAAACATTTTGGAGCGTCAAAGTCAATAACGAATTTCGCTCCTTGTCTGGATGCCGCGAGTCTGAGCCGGGCGATCGGGAATTGCAAGCTTTTTTTGTGCCTTACGGTTTTAGTTCCACGCCGGTATTCGCGTCCGTAATGAGAAATTTCTCATGGTGAAACGTCGGGTCGCCGCGGAACATGAGACGACCTGCATACCGCCGCTCCAGCTCCACCAGTAGTTCTTCGTCTTCTTCCTTCAATCGCTTCAAAACGTCGGGGTTCAGGATCACCCGAATCTCATGGATGCTGTCCTGGTATTTGCGCATGACGGTGTTGAGAGTCCGGTGCAATTCCACGCTTGTAGTCATGGAAGTTTTCACAACGCCGCGGCCACCGCAGTAGGGGCAATTCTGGTAAATTGTCTCGCTGAGGCTTTCCTGTGCGCGCTGGCGAGTCATTTCCATCAGGCCAAGCTGTGAAATGGGAAGCACATGCGTCCTGGCTTTGTCGCGGGTGAGTCGCTCCTTCATTAAATTGTAAACTGCCTGCTGATCTCTACGGCTCTTCATATCGATGAAATCGCCGATGATTAACCCACCGATATTGCGTAACCGGAGCTGACGCGCGATTTCATCTGCCGCCTCCAGGTTCGTCTGCAAAATCGTTTTCTCCACATCGCGCCCGCCTTTGTTGCGGCCTGTATTCACATCAATCGCTACCAGCGCTTCAGTCTCGTCGATCACAATATAGCCCCCACATTTCAACCAAACTTGCCGGTGAAAAGCGTCGTCGATTTGCTTTTGCACGCGAGTAGGTTTCAAAAATTGGCGTCGCGCTATCGTAAAAATGGATCCGGTTCCGCGCACGCCGGGAAATCTGGCCAATCATTTCGTTCATCCGCTCCGTTGATGCGCGATCATCGCAAACGACCTCCTCGATTTCTTCGGTGAGGAAATCGCGCACGGTTCGCTCAACCAGGTCAGGCTCCTCGAAGAGGCGGCAAGGAGCCGGGTTCTCACGAATGGCCTGCTCGACTTTGGCCCATTGATCGAGAAGGAAACGCAAATCACGCACGAAATATCTTGCGCGCTGGCCTTCGCCTACGGTGCGAATGATTACGCCGACGCCTTCGGGCATGTCCAGCTCACGCAGAATCTTGCGGAGCCGGTCACGTTCTTTGGGACTCTCGATTTTTCGCGAGATACCACTGCGATCACTGAATGGCATCAGGACGAGATAGCGCCCGGCAAAACTGAGATTGGTTGTCACCCTCGGCCCCTTCGTGCCGATCGGCCCTTTGGTGACCTGTACAATTACATCCGAGCCCACCGGATAGATGCTCGGTATGTCTTTTGCCGTGATCCGTTTTCGAGGCCGCTTGTTCGGTACGCCGATCGATTTCTTCAATACCGCTGTCTAGCGCAGCGGGAATCGCATCCCAAAAATGAAGGAATGCGTTTTTTTCGAAGCCGATGTCAACAAACATCGCCTTCAGACCCATCTCGATGTTTTTGACTTTGCCCTTGTAAATGCTGCCGACGATGTTTCGCGAGGTCTTACGCTCGACGCTGTATTCCTCGAGGCGGCCATTCTCGAGCAACGCGACGCGAGACTCGAGTTTTTCTACACTGAGTATGAGCTTGTTCCCTGTTTTGCGAGAGCGAAGCCCCAAAATTTTTCTTACCTTGTCTATCATAAAATTGAAAGGGTTGAGCGATCAGCAGCGGAATCGCCGAGATGTTCTGCGACCGCATTTCTGATCGAAAGTTCATCGTACTCCACGCCGGCGAGCGGGCGGTGGCGTTGACGCCGGCTGCCGGCGGATTCCAAAAAGTCGTTCGAAAAAATTGCGATTTTGCGGCGCGGCAACGGGAACGGCGCGCGCCACGGGAGCCGTACCTCGTCGTCTCACTTGGCCTTGAGAATCTGCTTCAGGTTCGACATCAGGCGCCGCATCTGAACTCGCCATCTGCACTGTAGCAGCTTGTGACGCGTCGGAATTTTCTTCGTCCTCGCCTCCGAGATTTCCTTCCGCATCATGATAAGTCACATCCTTGATCATCTGGAACGGGTTAGCCTTGTGAGCGGGCGCGAGCCAGGCCACCTGCATATCGAATGTGCCTTCATCCAGCGCGAGCGAGCGCTGCAAAATTCTGTCGGCGATTGGGCCGGCTACGCTGCCGCCGTGCTCGCCGCCCTGCACCATCACAGCAACGACGTACTTTGGATTTTCAAATGGCGCGAAGCAGGCGAACCATGCAGTCGTATCTTTGTGCCCCCGCACACTGGCCTGTGCAGTGCCGGTTTTCCCCGCCACCACGACATTTTTCAAACGCGCTCTGCCGCCGGTGCCGCCGTCTTCGTTAACAACTTTCCAAAGACCCTTGCGCACGAGATCGATTCCCACAGGGGAGACTTCCTCCCGTAAATCCGATCGGACCCGCGGCGGCGGCGCTGCTGGATTACCTTGCTCATCGAGCACCGGAGAGCCGTCTTGGTGCAAAACTCTATCAACCAGACGTGGGTAATAGCAGATGCCACCATTTGCGATCGCCACGTAGGCCATTGCCAATTGCATGGGCGAAACAAGCGTGTATCCCTGGCCAATTGAGACATTGGCGGTTTGCGCCTGCGACCACCTCTCCTGCGGATGATGAATTTGCATCCACTCGGGTCCTGGCATGTTGCCGCTTTGTTCGCCTGTCAGTTGCAGGCCTGATTCTTCGCCAATGCCCAACATCTTGCCAATGTGGTCGATCGACTGAATCCCGGCTGCGTTGCCATACTGATAGAAAAAGGAGTCGCACGAAACCTTGATCGCATCGGACAGCCCTATTGTGCCGTGCGTGTAATGTTTTTCGGCCACCCAGCATTGGAAGAAATGGTCGCCATAACTCACACCGCCACCGCAGCTGTATTTCGCCCCGGCGAGATTTTTTGTGCCCCGCAAACCGGCTAGCGACGTAATAAGCTTGAATGTCGATCCTGGCGGCAATGCGCTGATCGCACGATTAACCAATGGATCGGCCTCGTCTTTTTGCAGTGCTTTCCAATCCTTCGCTTTGATGCTTGGGATAAAAGTGTTTGGATCGAACGATGGCACAGTAGCCATTGCCAAAACGTTGCCATTGTTTGGATCGACCACGACCGCTCCCGCCCGGCTCACGGCGCGCAGCGCTTCCTCTGCGATCGCCTGAATTCGCGCGTCGATCGTGAGGAAAACGTTGGCGCCTTGTTGCGGCGGATCTTCGCGCAGCACCCCCTCGATAGTTCCCTTCGCATTCTTGCGCAAATAACGCACACCAGGCTTGCCACGCAGATATTCGTCCATCGTTTTTTCAACGTTCGATTTTCCTTCGACGTCCTGCTGATAAAACGTGAACTTTCTCGCTTCCTCTTTATCGATGTCGTCAGGCATGCCGACATAACCCAGAAGATGCGCCGCTAGCGCGCCGTAAACATAAGAGCGCACCGGTTTGATCGCGATATCCACTCCCGGTAGTCCGACATCGTGCTCCGAAAACTTTGCCATTGTTGGAAAGTCGATGTCTTTGATATACGAGAACGGCACTTCCGTATCGTTACGAAAATGCCGCTCCAACTTGGCGGAATTGTAGTCGCGCGCCAGATCAAGGTCGTTAAGACGCGGGACGATGCCGTCATTAACGATCTTGATGATGTCCGGTTCCTTCTGATCCTTCGGCATGCCGTTGATCGTCGCTCGATATTCGGTCAAGGGCGGCGAACCAAAACGTTCTCGATAACCTTTGACCATTTCCGGCAAATAAAAATCCACTTCGTAACTGGCGCGGTTTTGGACAAGGGTCACGCCGTTGCGGTCTTTGATCTCGCCGCGCACTGATGGGATGCGCACCGTCGCCTGAGAACTGCCGCGAAGCTGGGCAGTCCATTCCGCGCCATGCGCGACCTGTATCCACCAAAGCTTCAGGCCGAGAGCCCCCATGCCCAGCAGCATGACTAAGCCGAGAAACTGAATCCGAATACGCGAAGTCAAACGGCCTTTCTTCATTCGAATCGCCCCCTTTCGGGACCGTATGAATAAGCCGTCATCCGTCCCATCCATTGCAGAAGCCAGAACAGGATCGGCGCCACTGCCATGGCAATGAGACCGGGCCCCCCGATTTGCCACCAGATCCCAGGGGTAAAAACAAAGGAGCCGCGACGGAACGTGATCATCAGATATTGCGCCAAAACTATCAACGAAGTGAAAATGCCACTCAGGATGCAATGCACTTCCCAGCGGCCGCGGGCAAAGAGCGGTCTCAGGCCGTGCATTATTCCTGCCAGCACACCGTAAAGCAGTATCGACGATCCAGTTGAGATTTCAACCTTCCCAGCGATCACCTGCACGGTGAGCGCATCCAGCAAAACTCCCGCGTATAACGCAAGCGCGAGCATGAGGGGAAACGGCAAGGCCATTGCCCCATAGAAAACAATAACGGGCACAATATAGACGTGGGCGTTGTAGAGCCACGGCAGCGCCGGAATGAAAAGCTCCCCAATCTGCGCCGCCAGCACCAGGATCAGCAGAAGAAAAAAGAATATCATCTTCGGCCTGTCACTACGAACACATCCTCTAAATGCGAGAGATCGACCGCCGGAGTCAGCTGTGCTTGTCCATCCAACTCCCGAACACGAAAGCTTTTCACTACGCCGATCAGCAAACCGGACGGGAAAACGCCGCCTACTCCTGACGTATAAACTTTCTGGCCAGGCTTCAGGTCGGCCTGTTTCGTTAGGAAATTCATGTCCAAAAGCGGGCTCAGTCCGGTGGTCACACGCTCGCCGGAAACGATCCCCTGCTCGCGGCTTCCTTCCACCGAGGCCGCGACGCGGCAGTTCTCATCGGAGACCAATAAAACAACCGAGATGGTCCCGCTTACGGTAGTTACTTTTCCCACCAGACCTTCGGCCGTTACCACAGGCATATCGATTTCGATGCCGTCTCTCTTGCCACGATTGATCGTGACCGTTCGCCACCAGGTGGAAGAATCGCGCGCGACAATTTCTGCCGCGATCAACTTGAAGACAGAGCGCTCTCGATAATTGAGGGCGTGACGCAGACGATTCACTTCATGCTCCACATCCCGCAGGCCGTTGTTGGTCGCGCGCAGCTCCCGATTTTCCACTTCCAGTGCAGCATTCTCACGCTCTAGTTGCTCGAGCGATTTCAATCCGGTGCTCACCGATGTAATCTGTTTTTTCAGCCCGGAGCCGCTGGTCAAAAATGGCGCCAGCAACTGATAGATGCCGGACTTGAACTTTTGCGTCATATCCGGCCCGAAGGTGAGAAGATATCCCAGAATGGCGCCAAAAATCAGCAGCGCGATGATGTTTGTGCGGCTCATTCGAGTTGCCAATTGCCAATTGCCAATTGCCGATTGGAAGATCGACAACTCACCGCTCCGCGCCTAACGAGCTTTCCGGTTTGCGCTTGCCGGTATCCGCAATCGTTATCGCCACTGGCGATCCGATGAGGCCACCTGACGCAAAAATTTGAGTTCATTGAGGCATTTACCGGTCCCTTCCGCCACTGCACTGAGTGGATCTTCAGCTACATGGACAGGCAAACCTGTTTCCTCACTTAAGAGTTTATCAAAACCGCGCAGCAATGCGCCTCCGCCTGCCAACACTAATCCCCGATCGACAAGGTCCGCTGAAAGCTCGGGCGGACAGCGTTCCAGGGTAATACGCACGGAATCGACAATCGTTGAGATCGGTTCAAGCAGCGCTTCGCGCACTTCCTGAGAAGTAATCATGAGCGTTTTAGGCAAACCAGCGACCAGGTCGCGCCCCTTAACTTCTACGCTCGTTTCCTTTTCACTCGGATACGCCGAGCCGATCTTGATCTTGATTTCCTCTGCCGTGCGTTCGCCGATCATTAAATTATAAGCGCGCTTCATGTACTGCACGATCGCCTCGTCCAACTCATCGCCAGCGACGCGCACGCTTCGGCTAAATACAATTCCAGAGAGCGAAATAAGGGCTACCTCCGTCGTGCCTCCGCCGATATCGATGATCATATTGCCGGCGGGATCCTGCACCGGGAGTCCCACACCGATTGCCGCTGCCATCGGTTCTTCGATCAAATAAACTTCTCGCGCGCCAGCATGGGTCGCCGATTCACGCACCGCGCGCTTTTCGACTTCGGTGATTCCAGAAGGGACCGCGATAACCACGCGGGGCCTCGCGCGCACCCGGCGATTATGCACTTTGCTGATGAAATGACGCAACATCGCCTCCGTAACTTCGAAGTCGGCAATGACCCCATCTTTGAGCGGACGCACCGCTACAATATTCGCCGGCGTGCGACCGAGCATGCGCTTGGCCTCGTCACCTACCGCGAGCACTCTGTTGGTGCCGGCTTGCACGGCCACCACCGACGGCTCGCGTAAAACGATCCCCTGATCTTTTACGTAAACAAGCGTGTTCGCCGTGCCGAGATCGATCCCGATGTCGCTGGATAACCAGCCGAAAAGTCCGTTGAACATGAATTATTTAGTAGCACTTTCCAGTCCGAAGGAAACGCGTTCACCCGTCTGAGCCGGGTCCATTTTCGCAGGACCCATCCCCCGCGCCGCGATTCGGCCAGCCTGAAACGCCGTAACATGAAACAGTGCGGAGCGCCGTCAAGGGCATTCTGCTGGAGTGATGGAGTGTCTGGAGTATTGTCGAGAGGCTTGCCATCACTCCATTACTCCATTACTCCATCACTCGATGCAAAGAATCATCGTCGCCCCATCCATTCTTGCCGCTGATTTCTCGCGACTCGGTGACGAAATCCATCGCGTCGAAGCGGCAGGCGCGGATTGGATTCACTGCGACATCATGGACGGACATTTTGTCGATAACATCTCCTTCGGCCCGGAGATTGTCAGAATTGTACGCGGCCTGACGAGTCTTCCGCTCGATGTCCATCTCATGATCGAGCATGCCCAGCATTACGTGCCGCGATTTGTCAAAGCCGGTGCAAATTCCATCACCGTTCATGTAGAGCCGGAAGCGAAACACGATGTCCAAAAGACGTTGAAGCAGATTCGAGACACCGGTTGCCGCGCCGGGCTCACTTTAAATCCTGAAACCGCATTCGATTCAATCGAACCGTTGCTCCATAAAATCGACATACTGCTAGTCATGACAGTCCATCCAGGTTTCGGCGGCCAACAGTTTCGGGCTGATCAAATGCACAAAGTTAAGCGCGCCCGATCGCTGAATCGCAAGCTCGACATTGAAGTGGATGGCGGCATCAATGCGGACACAGCCAGGCTCTCAATCGAAAACGGCGCAAACGTCCTCGTCGCCGGCACCTCAATTTTTCACTCGAAAGATTATGTCAAAGCGATTCGCCAACTGCGTGGCGAGTAAAGCGACAATAATCGATCTTGGCCCGCTTGCGCTTGGCGCTATCTATGCCGCACCCACTACCGGCTCGGCTTCTGCGGTAGTTTCAGCCATCACTTCGTCAGTTTGCGTAACGCGCACAACTTCTTCGATGGTCGTTTTGCCCTGGGCGACGCGTCGCCAGCCGTCGTGCCGCAAAGTCTCCATGCCTTCGGCGAGGGCGCATTGCTTGAGCTCGCCGCCGTCGCGCTTTTGCATGATCAGCTTCCTCATCGGCTCCGTGATCAGACAAATTTCATAAATCGCCGTACGACCTTGATAGCCGGTGTGGCGGCATTGATCACAACCAGCGCCACGTCGGAACCGGGTGCCGAGTTCTTTTATCGGGAAACCGATCTCGGCAAGATAGTCGTGCGGATAATCAACCATTTCGATACAGTCGGGACAAATCGTGCGCACCAGCCGTTGCGCGATAAAGGCCTTCACGACCGAGGCGAGCAGAAACGGTTCCACGTCCATGTCGAGCAAACGCGTGATGCCACCTACGGCATCATTCGTGTGCAGCGTGCTGAAAACAAGGTGGCCAGTCATGGCCGCGCGAATCGCGATGTCCGCGGTTTCGACATCACGAATTTCGCCGACCATCACGACGTTGGGGTCCTGTCGCAAAATATGACGAAGACCTTTTGCGAAGGTCAGATCGATCTCCGGTTTCACATCGATCTGCGAAACACCAGGAATTCGATATTCGACCGGTTCTTCGATGGTAATGATGCGGCGCTGCACAGAATTGATGCTGCTGAGAAAACAATAAAGCGAAGTCGATTTGCCGCAGCCGGTCGGGCCGGTGAGAAGAATGATCCCGTTCGGCTGCGTCAGGAGATGGCGAATGATCTTTTCCTGCTTCTCGCTCAAATCGAGGCGCTCAAAATTGAATTCCTGCTGGCCCCGACTGAGCAATCGCAGACTGATCGATTCGCCGTTAACCGTTGGAATTGTCGAGACGCGTACGTCGATGTCCTGATGGTTGCGCGTGCAAATTCATTCGCCCATCCTGAGGCAACCGGCGCTCCGCGATGTCCATGTGCGACATCACTTTCAAGCGCGAGATGATGGCCGATTGCAAGACGCGCAATTGCGGCGGCACAGCGACCTCGTGCAAAATTCCATCGATTCGATACCGAATTCGCAAATCGTTTTCCAGCGGCTCGACATGAATGTCGGTCGCGCGCTCCAAAATCGCCTCGCGAATGATCTGGTTTACGAATTTCACCACAGACGCTTCGGGATCGTCGGCATTCAACTCGATGGCTGTCTCGGCGTCCTGCAGCACCTCGAAGGAGCGATTCGTCTTCAGGATTTCGTCAAAAGTTTCCGCGCCGACGCCGTAGAGCGTTTTCATCGCGCGCAAAAGCTGCGCGCGCGGCACCAGCACCCATTCGGCCGGCTTCTTCAGAAGCTGCGCTGCGAGCTGGCGGCCAATGGAATTGAAAAGATCATAAGTCGCCAGGACGACCGAATTTTCCTTCACCTCGATGGGCAGAATTTGATGCTGAAAAACAAAACGACTCGGCAGGATCGATAACGTCTCGCGATCGATCTTTTTCGCATCGATGGAGACAACCGGCACCCGGAAGAAATTCCCGATCGCGCCGAGAAAGCGTTGTTCGTCCACCTTGCCGGAATCGAGCACCTGGCCCACCCACGAACCGCCGTTCAGGTTTGTGGCCAACTGGGCCGCTTCTTCGTTCGAAGACACGCCGCTTTCCAGCAGCAAATTAATCAGGGATTGGCTGGGAGCTGAGTTCATTCAGAAAAACTCAGGGCATGTGTAATGCGCGTCGCACAGAATCGGTAAGCGTGCCGGTGACCTGCATGGAGTAGTTCTTTTGCAGCCGCGCGATGGCGTCCGCCACCCCTGGAGTAAACACGCCGTCAACAGGGCCGCAATAGTAACCCAGCCGGCGCAGCGCCGTTTGCATCGAGCCGACATAAGCCGGATCCAAAATGAGTTGTCCGGGAGCTTTGAAGTAGTAAACCCATCGCCACTGATATCTCGGCGCGAAATCTGTGGCATTCACATGGGGCCCCTGATGGACAAGCCCATATTCGTCTCGTTGAGCCAATGAATCGGTCGGACGAAAAATATCGTGAGACAAAACGTCGTACTCGTCGGCTTGCGCGATGGTTACGCCCAACGAGCCAATAATCAATGCGAGAGCCATTCGTTTCATAAGACGGAAGCGAGTTAATTGATATCTTTCGCGGCGGGAAAATCAGGCGGCGGCAAGTCTAGCTGTTTGCCACTTTGCGTCTTGGGGCAATCCTGACACTCGCCCTGATCGAGCTCGGGACCAAAATGCGTGGTGTCCTCCCATTTTTGGCGCAGCCGATAAGAATCCAGCTTGGTCAGGGTCACCTGCGGACACATAAGAATGATTAGCTCCTGCCGCTGTTTACTACTTGCCGTGCTACGGAAGGCCGCACCGATGAGGGGAATGCGCGAGAGATAAGGAAGGCCTTGGTATTGCTTGCTCTTCTGGTCTTGGATCAATCCGCCCAGTATAATGGTCGATCCGTTCGGAGCAGAAACGGTGGTGCGGATGTACTTTGTGTCGATTGTTGGGACCGAATTGCCACTGATGTTTACGTTTCCGTTCGGGACAAGGCTGTCGAGCTTTTGCAAAATATCCAGCGACACTTCTTTCTCGGAATTAATGAGCGGTACGACCTCAAGCTGAAGCACGACCTTCTTGTACTCGATGCTCGCCGAAATAGCAGCTGTGTTATTTATAACCCCTCCAACGTTCGCATTTGCAAGGGTATTTACCGGAACCGGAACCTCCTGCCCTGATGCGATGATGGCTTTTTTGTTGTTGCTTGTGAAAACCGTCGGTCGCGACATGACTTTGAACTTACCCGTGCCCTCAAGCAGATGCACAATTGCCGCCAAATAATTTCCAGCCGCGACGTAAACGTTAGTGCCATTGGTAACGTTCTGAATAATTTGGCTAAAATTGATTAAGTTCGCGGGATCGATTATTCCATTTCCAATGCCGGGTGAAATGGAAGGAGCGACACTTGGGAGCGGAATCAGGGGGTTGTTGCTTCCAAATATGGTGTTGTTGCGTGAGATGCCTACCACCTTCTTGTCGTACTTGGCGAACCAATCGACACCGAATTCTTCGTTGTTGGTAAGTGTCAACTGGCCAATTACCGTGCTCAACGCCACCTGTGGCGCTTTGACGTCCATCTCGTCGAGGATCTTTTCCACCTTCACGACGACCTCGCGATTGGCGAGAACGATAATCGAGTTCGCACGCTGATCGGCGATAAGCTTTGCATTTCCGATCGTGACTGCTTTGGGCGCGGTGTCCACCGGCTGCGTGGAAAGCTCTTCTGAAATGTTGATTGTGCTGCCGCGTTGAACCACCTGTTGTGTCGCTGCCCGTTAAGGAACTTGTCCCTCCCGTGTAATTCGCCTTGCGCTGCTGTGCGTCCCTGTGAAGGCGAAGCTCCTGGAATCGCTCCGCCTCCACCGCGCCGCGCGCCACCTTCCGTCCCCGGTTCAGTCAATGCCTGAACCAGCACTGGCAGAACGTCACCGGCCGAAACGTATTTCAAATACCGCGTGACCGGTTTCGCAAACTCAACGTTCGCATCAAATTCGTGGATCAATTGACGGATGAAAGGCATGTTGATCGGCCGCGTCACAACATGAATGCGGTTGGTGCGCACGTCGGGAGTAATTTTGATTTTACCCACGATCACCGCTTCCTCGGACAGAATGCCGCCGCCCGCCTCGGCGGGCATCGGCTGCGGCACCACAGGCATCTTCACCCCGCGAACACCCGGCTGACCCTGAACGGTCTCGGTGCTCTTTTCGAAAATTTCCTTGAGCATGTCCACTACTTTGCTGGCATCAGCGCGCTCAAGCTTGATGAACTCGCTCACCACTTCGGCTGGCGCCACGTCCACTTGGTCAATCACGCCGGCTAGCTGTCGAATGATGTCGGCGTTCTGCGTCACCAGGAGGCTGGACGATTTCGGCAGGGCCAGAATGTTGATCGTGCCTGAGCTCCCTTGGAAATATGCCATCAACACCTGTTGAAGCTCCTGCGGATCGGCGTACTGCAGCTTGAACAGGAAGCTGACCACGGGGTTACCCGCCGGAATGTCCGCCAGATCCGAAATGATCGGCACCGGCGCCTTTCGAGGATTCTGGCCGGCCCCCACGATGTCGACTAGGTCGCGCCCAGCCGGAACAAGCGAAATCCCGTTGAGCGCCATGCTCATCTCGATGATCTTGATTGCCTCATCGCGCGACACCTCTTTGGCGATGAAAATGTTCACCTTGCCCTGCACAAAATTATCCATCACCAGTTTCTTGCCGGTGAGCTGCTCGTACAGATGCAAGACATCGACCACATCGCTGTTTGGAAACTGGAGCCGAACCGTCGCCGGCGTGCTCGGAGGAGCTGGCGGATCTGCCGGTGGCGGGTTCGCTACCTTGGCAGCTGGCGCTGCATCGGGACGCTGCGGTTCGCCCTGAGCTAACACTGCGCTCGCGCTGGCAAGCGCGAGCATCGCGATGCAGAAAAGCCGGTGCACAGTCCTATCTGGGTGGATGGGCGAGCGTAATAGATTTATGAAACCCGTCAACGTATTTCCCTCGGTTGAAATCATCCTTTAGTGCTGGCGTTGGATGAGGCAGGGCTGGTAGCTTACCAAGGATTACCGATGCTGCAAGCGATTCACCGTTCAAATTCCGGGCGCAGGCGCGCCCTCGCAATCATTTTTGGTATTTCGACGGCGGCGATCGTCTCCGCCGCGCCGACGCAGACCCAAAACGCAACTGCCCAGATCCGCTCGGTCCTTAGCGCGCAACAGGAAGCATGGAACCGAGGCGATATTGACGCTTTTATGAATGGCTACGCGCGATCTGCATCGACCGTCTTCGTTTCTGAGGACACAATTAGACGCGGCTGGGAAACCGTGCGCGCGCGTTACAGGAAAAAATATTCCGATCGCGCGAAAATGGGCACGCTCGCCTTTTCTGATCTCGACATTACGCTGCTTTCACCTGATGCGGCGGTGGTACTCGGCCGTTGGAGCTTGAAGCGCGCAAACGACCAGCCGCATGGACGCTTCACATTGATCTTCAAACGCCTGCCAGAAGGCTGGCGGATTGTGCACGATCACACATCGGCGGCTCCGCCGCCGAAGTAATTTGTAGGGCGTCTGTGTCAGACGCCGGCGTTTCAGAGAAACGCCCTACAATCAAGAGCGCAAACGCGCGAGCAACTTCTCATGAATATTATCGAAGCCGCCGTTACTGAAGACGACGACGACATCTTTTGGCCGCAGGATTGGAACAATTCGATCCACAATGGCATCGGCGTTGCGTTCGTAAAACGCAGGCCGGCCAGCCTTGGCAATGGCAGCCACAACTCTTTCTGGGTTTAATCGCTCAGTTTCGGGGATCTGTTCCAGCCTGGCCACCTGCGAGATGAAAACTCCATCGGCCAATTTTAGCGCCTCAGGAAGTTGTTGTTGAAAAATCGCGCGCCGAGTCGTGTTCGAGCGCGGTTCGAAGACAGCCCAGAGCCGGTGCCCATGATAGCGCTGGCGTAGCGCCTGTAACGTCTGCGCGATTGCCGTGGGATGGTGACCGAAGTCGTCAATCACCTTCACGCCCCGTGCTTCGCCACGAAGCTCCAGTCGCCGCGCAATCCCGGCAAAACTCTTGAATGCACTCTCGATTTTCGCCGTTGGCACATCGTAAAACCGCGCCGCCATCGCTGCCATCGCAGCATTGTGGACATTGAATCCGCCAACGAGGGGAATTTCAAAAGTGTCTTCTCCGAGCTTGAACCTGGAACCTTCAGGCGAGTAAACGACATCGCGGATTCGCTGGGCGCAATTCTTCGAGAAGCCGACCTCGATCATCTGTGCCAGGCAATCCTTGGCCACTTCAACACAATTGGGATCGTCACCATTCAAGAGCACCATTCCATTTTGAGGAACGATATTGAGTAAGCGCCGGAAGCTGAGCTTGATTTCGTCGAGATTCTTAAAGATGTCCGCGTGATCGAACTCGATGTTGTTTACGATCACCAGCTCCGGCAGATAATGAATGAATTTGGAGCGCTTGTCGAAAAACGCAGTGTCGTACTCGTCGCCTTCAATCACGAAATATTTCGAATCGTTCAAGCGCGCGCCCTGGCCGAAATTTTTCGGCAGTCCCGCGATGAGATAACCGGGCTTGCGCCCCGCTTTCTCCATGATCCAGGCAAGCAACGCCGTGGTGGTTGTCTTACCGTGCGTCCCGGTAACGACGAGGTTATGACGGCCGCGCAAGAAATAATTTTTCAGCACTTCCGGCAACGAGAGGTAAAACAGTTTTCTGTTCAGGACGGCTTCTACTTCCGGATTGCCGCGCTTCATGGCGTTGCCGATTACCACCGCATCTGCATCGGCCGGGATATTCTCTGCGCGGTAGCCTTCCTTCAGCGGGATGCCCTTTTCCTCGAGAAAGTTTGACATCGGCGGGTAAACGTTTTCGTCCGAACCAGTGACTTTGAAGCCGCGCTCTTGCAGCGCCGCGGCCACCGACGCCATGGCCGTCCCGCCAATTCCAAGGAAATGAAATTTCTTCGGCGCTTCTTTCACGCGCATTCTTTACGCCGACTAGCGAATTTCGCCAGTGAAACGAAAACGCGCGTCATCCCGAGCGGAGCGAGGGACCTCACAAAAAACGTGCCCGCTTTCGAGGAATGCTGCGGATGGTTCGCGTGACAGGTTGGACAGTTGTGAGATCCTTCGCCCCGAAAGCGTTCGCGGCTCAGGATGACCACGGATTACGAGGTCAGAATCATCGCGTTTTGCGAAGATCAAATTTTCTTTCGCGCAGTCGTCTTGAGAATGATCGCGGCGATAATGCCGGCAAGAAGTGAGCCAGCGAATGTGCCGAGCTTTGCCCCGTTCACCGGCGGGGCTCGGTCGAAAGCGAGCATGGCGATGAACAGTTCCGCGGGCGGAACGCCTGCCACTGCAGCTGGAACTCACAAATTGTCTGACAAGTTTGCGTCGCCAATCACGAACTTGTCCCGCCGTAGCTTGCGGCGTAGGCGGATCACTGATCACCAATCACTGGAAATCAGGGAGCAGCTACCTTTGCGCAGCTATCAGCTATGAACTATCAACTATCCGCCTTCGTCCCGCAGGCGCGGGACTACGGCGGACAGGTCAGCTCTTCGGACCACTAAGGGCGCGGCGCCGGAGTTGGCCGCGGCCTCGGTGTCGGTGAACACCTCCCCGTACACGGGGTTGATGTTGCCGTCGGCGTGGGCGTTGCGGTCGGAGTATGAGTAGCGGTCGCTGTTGCTGTAGCGGTAGCGGTTGCAGCAGCCGTTGGCGTTGCCGTCGGTGTTCGTGTAGCCGTAGGCGTGGCTGTAGCTGGAACGTAGCTGTTGCTGTTGCTGTTGCCGTAGCGGTTGCAGCAGCCGTTGGCGTAGGCGTCGGTGTTCGTGTAGCTGTCGGGCTTGCGCTGTGGTTGGAGTCGAGTAGGTGTCGCTGTCGGCGTGCTGTAGCTGTAGCTGTTGCCGTTGGTGTTGCTGTCGGAGTGCGTGTCGCTGTCGGCGTGGCTGTTGGCGTCGGTGTGGGACTGCCACCACCCCCCTGGCAGAAGATTTCCATCGAGTTCAGCGGCGTAATACCGTCACTGGCGTAACCGCCTCCCAACCAAATCCTGGTCGTGCCGTCGGTGTCGGTGGGGAAGTTGCGCCGCGCAGTCATGAAGCAGGAACAGGTGAACCTACTGTCCAAGTGTTAGTGCCCGGGTCATAGACGTCCACCTCGGTGGAAGGATTGGGCGCAACTCTGCCGCCACCCATGACCAACATTTTGCCATTGAAGGTAAGCGCGCGCGTCTCCCCTGTAGCCCTCGGTATGGCTGCGATGGACCCGATGGTGTTGGCGACAGGGTTAAAGCTGAACGAGTTGGTGGTGTCGATCACCGTGCCACCGGAGTAATCCGATGCCCCTCCCACGTAAATCGATGCCTACCGATGGTGCACGTGGGTGCGTACATGATCCCTGCTGGCGTGTTCACTCTCTGCAGCCACTTGGAGCCTACGCCAGAGTAGGATCAAACTGCCAGATCTGGTTGGTGGAGGCTACGTTGATGTTGAACCCGCCCAGGATGTACAGCTTGTTGTTAGCCACCGCAAATCCACCCGGTAGAATCGTTCCCATGGCGCCCGGCCAATCGTCTCCGGTCAAGGTGGTCGCCGTGTCGGTAACCGGGTTGTAGGAGAATACGCGGCCGGTGGCTGTGGTCTGCCCGGCAGCAGAGCCGCCCACGCAATAGATCGAAGGCGTCCCTGAAACGCTTAACACGCCACAAGCCATATTGTTCATCTGGTTGTCAGGCAATGTCACAGCCATCTGGGTCCAGCTGTTGGATGTGGGTGAGTAGCGAAGCACGTGCTGGAAGTCAGAACCCGCTGTATCTGCGGTGCGGCCGCCCATGCTGTAGAAGTTGCCGTCGGCCGGAAACCAAACGCCAACCGCCCTGACCAAAACGGTAGGCAGGTTCGGACCGGCTGACCATCCCGACGGTGTGCAACCACCCGAAACATTGACCACGCCAGTCATGCCGAGAATGCAGTGCGACGAGGCAGTGGTACGCATAAGTGCCAGACCGCGAAAAGGTATGCGTGTAAACCGTGCCTGCATTGGAAAGGGTTCCTGGGAAGCAGTTCATATCGTTAGGAGAACAATATTGCGAATCGGCCACGCAAGGAGGACCGCTGGTGACACTGTGGCCGCTACCGGCCCAGGTCCACCGCACCGTGTCACCCACCGAGATGTTGACTGTGTCCGGCGAAAACGTAAAGCCACACCGGGCCCGACCATCACATCGACAATCGTGCTGGTAGCCGACGGCACGCCGTTCACGGCTGGCTGGCCGTCTTGATCGATAATTTGAATGGCGGCGTGCGGCGCACTCATTGTTTGGGGCGTACTTGCGCGTCTTTCGCCAGATTCAGCTCGCACCAAAAATACGATGGCAAACATGGTTGCCAGCCAAAAAAACGACCGTACTGCATTTGATCTTTTCATTCTTATTACTCCTTTTCTGCGCGCCAGCGTTCGGGATTTTATCTTGCATTGAACCGCAGCTGACGCTCTGCGATTCAGCGTTAGGCGGCCATATTGCGCAGGAGGTTCCAAGAAAGGCAAGCAGAATCTTCTGCCGGAGAGCCCCGGAACCTGCCATTTTCACCAGAAAAGGTAACAGAATTGTTACCGGCGGTGCGCCGACGTCTTGCCCGATTTCGAGCCGACAACATCCCGCCGCAGGAATGAGCGGCTATGGTCTTTTGCGGCCGAGTTCTTCCAGTAACTCGACCTGGATCTGTTGAATCTCGAATAGCCGGTTGTATTGCCGCCGCAGCAGGTGATCGATTTTTTCGTGCAAATGCCGAATCTCAAGCTCGGCTTTCAAATTGACTTTGTAATCGTTTTCCGCCCGCAACCGGTCGCGCGCCTCGGCCCGGTTTTGGCTCATCATGATGATCGGCGCCTGCACTGCAGCGAGACAGGAGAGAATCAGGTTGAGCAGAATGAATGGATACGGATCAAACGCTCTGGTAGCAAGCAACACGGCGTTGGCGCCGATCCACACGACGATAACAGCGCCAAATGTAATGAGAAATTTCCAACTCCCACCGAACTCGGCAATGCGGTCGGAGAACCGCTCGCCGAAAGTGAGTTTTTTTTCGAATTGCTTCTCGATGTCGGCTGGAAAGAATTTCGTGCTGCTCCAAACTCTCGATCACTTCCTGGTCGAGCGCGGAAAGTTCGCCAATCTCGTCTTCCAAAACCTCTTTGATGTAGTCCTTGCGGAATTCCCCCAGGTCATCGAGGCAGATGAACGCTTTGCTGTCCAAGTCGGGCAATTTCTTCTTGATGAACTCGAGAAGCGACGGCCGAATCAATTCCGCGATCATTCCGCTGTGCGGCGACTTCGATTTTTTGCAAACCTCACAGATCACAGGGGCGGCTACAGCTTTGCTCATCGGGATTTCGCCGCTGAATTAAACTGATTCCCGGCGGCTTGTCGATTCCATCTTGAATCCGCGATTGCAGCACCGGACCAACGCTCGCCTCTCCCGTTGGAAAAGAGTACCTGTTTAGCACCGAAGGCGCTATGTCAGGGTTTAGCCTGGGGGCATCGCCCGCAGGTATTCAATCATCCAAGAACACAGCGCTGAAAGCGCGATTCAACGTCTCAATCCCACACGTACCGCTCGTCGAAATCGATGCCGTGCCTGCGCAGCAACTCGCGGTACTCCTCCTGAAACGTGCGAATGCGATGGTGCTCTCGTTGCCCCTCGATGTATTTCAGTACCGCCTTGAGCTGGCTAGGGCTCACTGAAAAAGCGCCATAGCCGCGCTGCCAGAAAAAGCCGCGATAGCGCGCATCAAGTTCTTTGATCCATTTGGAAGACGTTTTCTTTATCTGCTCTATCAATTGAGCCGTGGAAAGAGTTCGCGGCAGCGTCGTCACAATGTGAACATGATCAGAAACACCGCTCACGTGCACGAAGTCGGCACCAACGTCGCGGCAGATTGTTGCCAAATAAGCATGCATGCGTGGTCGCACGCCTGAATCGAGCCAGGGCTCGCGGTTCTTCGTGCTAAAGATGATGTGAAGGATGACTTTACCGAGAGATTGGGGCATGACGCCCATCATAGAATGAAATGGCAACGGGAGTGAATCGCGCATTCAGCGCTGGAGGTTTTTCTTCGTGCCACAAATCCTGGGGCGTTGCCCCCAGGCTCGCAGTGAGACCACGCCTTCGGCGCTGAACACATGTGCCAAAGGGAGAGGATTACCTGCCGCGCCGTAGCGCAGCGTAGGCGGGAGGTGAGGGATTGGACGATTACGCTTCTCAATCCTAAGCTCCTGCGATGGAAGAATCGGAAGTGCCTCTTGAGCATTTGCACGAGCAGGTCCATCACAGCGCCGAACACAGCCGTGAGCGGTGGATTTCATGGGCGGCCTTGAGCACGGCCATCCTTGCGGTGCTGGCTGCGATCGCGGGACTACTTTCCGGGCACTACGTCAATGAGGCGATGATGAACCAAATCGAAGCGTCCGATCAATGGAGCTACTACCAGTCCAAGAGCATTAAAGCTTCGGTGCTTGATGCAAAAATGTCGCTCGGCGGCGCGTCTAACGAATCGGACCAATCCAAACGCGATCGCTACGAGAAAGAGCAGGAAGAGATCAAATCGGAAGCAGAGCGCAAGGAAACCGCAGCGAAATCAAATTTTCACAAGCACGAAGTGTTCGCGCGCGGCGTGACCATGTTCCAAATCGCGATTGCCATCGCGGCAATCTCCGCGCTTACAAAGAAACGCCGGTTTTGGATCGTAAGTTTGGTTTTCGGCGCAGTTGGCTGCGCCTTTCTCGTCCTCGCCGCGATCGCTCGTTAACCTGCGTGGCAATGTTGAGTTGATGGCCTGCATCGCCAAAATATCAGATCACGTGTGATCTGAACCGCTTGGTGATTTGTTGTGACCCGGCGAGCGTGATGCTTCGGTGGCCAAGAGATCAACAGCTTAAAGTTTTAGCCCACGAAACACACGGATGACACGAAAAGAAGAAAAAGCAGAATTGATTTACAAAGATGAAAGCTACACGGCTGCGCGGTCGCGACCGGAAGCGCCTTTGCTTATCAAGCCGAACGCTTTCGAGATCAACCGAGCGCCGCGCGCAACCGGTCGAGAAAAGGAACCTGCGTAGATTTTAATTTGCGTCTGGCAATTTCGTCGGAGAAGAAGCACGCCCGATCGACTTCTGGAAATTGCTTGTAGTTTGCCGGAGCGTGGTGGCCATTCCATCTCGAACAAATTTGATTTGCACTCGAACGGTTCCGGCAAATCGCCTTCGAACGCCCAGGCGTGCACAGTCTTGCCGCCTTTTTGCTATAATCGAGCCGAGCTCAATCCAATCGCCGAGCCTTTTCGGGGCGGAATCCGACTTCCTCTTCAAATTCAATCTGAGCGCGCGTCAGCAAATCTTCTCCCGGAGCCGCCTCGCCCTTTGGGATTGTCCATGCGCCGTCGTCTTTGTGGACGTGGAAGGGTCCGCCGGGATGCGCCAGCAGAACTTCCAATTCGTTTTTCCTGCGCCGGAACATCAGCAGACCGGCACTGATCCGACTTCGCGAAGATTTAGGGTTTTTAGGCATGCCATCATTTTGCGCCGGCAACGCGCTCGATCGCTTTTTGTAAGACCGGCGTGGTTTTCCTTTTTGTCGCTCCAGAGATGAAATGTGTAAGTGAAAACTATGTAGCCAAACAGATCGTGCTTCGGACCGTTGTTCACGTAAAGCGCGGGATTGAACTGGAAATCGCGTGTGACGTTGCAGGTGAAACCGATCGTCGATGAATTTTCAGAGCCGCTCTGGAAATCGACCTGCACCCTCCACCTCTCATTGAAATCGTAGGCGTAGCCGAGGATTGCTTCGTTTTTGTAGCCGGCATGAATGGCGCCGACGATCACTTTGTGATGCTCGGTGTAATAGCCAGCTTCGATGTATGGTTGAGGATCTACATCCAGGTGAGGCGACCAATTGACGAACCCAACGGAAAGAAGGAAAGGCTCTTTGGTTAACAACCCGATTTCCGTCCCGAAAATCCATTCGTCCGGTTGGAATCCGCGAAACACCGCTACCTCAGCCCATTTCGTCAGGCCCATCTCGGCTTGCAATTCATACGGGTTCGCAATTCGCTTGTCTTGAATTTGCAAACTCAAGGAGAGATCCCCTTCTCCTTGCAAATCCGGCGTCACGATTTGACTCAAACCTTTCGTCGTAGCGAATGATGAAGGCGTGCCGGCAAGGATCGCGAACATCAGGACAGTCAGACTCGCGGCGATTGGAATGCGTGACTCGGCGTTTTTCTCTGGGGAGCACAGGCTGCCAGCCTGTCCTTTTCGGCAGCTTGCCGAAAATTTTCTAGCGTGCCCTGAGAGTCGGGTTCGCAATCGATGTCGTCGGCAAGTTGCCGACGACTGCAGGTTCACCACGGCGAATCCGTCCTGTGGCGGACTAGCAGCCTGCGCTCCCCAGAAGCTCGCATTTGCCATAACGCCGCGAGTAAAACGGTTACTTTGGAATTTGTCGATTCCATGTTGAACGCGTAACCGCTATTTGGTGTGCCTCTCCTTCCCGCATGTCTTTAGCGCCGAAGGCGCTGCTTCAGCTTCAGCCTGCGCCGAAAGCCTCGCCGCAGGAATTCGATTACGCCATAACAAGCGCTGAAAGCGCGCTTCAATCAGTGCGGAGGATCGAACGGGTGTCGGAAATGAATCGCGCCTTCAGCGCTGCTGGATTTTTCATTTCACGAATCCTGGGGCGTTGCCCCAGGCTCGGGACTGAGACGCGCCGTTGGCGCTCAACACCTGCTAATACGTATGGGCCAGCTTTCGCAGTTGAACGCGCGCCGGGCGATTTTAAGGTTGCACCAATGCGCGTGCTCGCCATCGACGCTTCTCTCCGTCACACCGGTGTTGCAATTGTCGATGCAAATAATGGCAAACCGCGTTCGGTCTATTTCGGGACGATTCACAACGCGAGTTCGATGCGTTCTTCGTCCTGCCTGGTCGCGATCCGCGATCGGCTCGTTGAACTCATTCGAGCGCACGAACCGGATTGTTGCGCGCTGGAATCAGTCATCTACGTGCAAAGTTATAAGACCGCGATTGTCCTCGGAGCCGCACGCGGCGCCGCGATTCTGGCTGCTGCCGAAAACGGATTGCCGATTTTTGAATATTCACCGAGACGAATCAAACAATCCACCGTTGGACGCGGCGCAGCCGGAAAGGATCAGGTTGCCTTCATGGTGCGCGCGCTTCTCGGTTTAACGGAAACGCCGGATGACGACGCAGCAGATGCGCTGGCGGTCGGGCTCACTCACCTGCGCGCGCAAGAGGTTGCAAGCTTAGGCCTCCCGGGAGCAACGCAGATATGAGCGCCGCGGTTATTGATCTTCACGTGCATTGGCTTGGGCGAAAGGATTTCGCTAGTGCGCTCGCGTTACAGGAGAAAATTGTCGCGGCGAAGCGAGAAGATCCTTCCCAACTGGACGAATTGCTTTTGCTCGAGCATGAGCCTGTTTACACCATCGGGCGCACTCCTGATCAATCCAGTTTGTCCGCCAAAGGATCCCGACCAAGTCGGGATGGCGAACTTGATGCCGCGCATTTGCCGCATCCGCTTTTTGCCATCAATCGCGGCGGTCAGGCAACATATCATGGGCCCGGACAACTGATGGGTTATCCGATTATCGATCTTCGCCGGTGCGGCCATGATTTGCACAAATACTTGCGCTGGCTTGAGCAGTTGCTGATTGAAGTGCTGGCCGAATACGGTATTGCCGCGACGCAACGCGAAGCGCTCACGGGCGTTTGGGTAGAAGATCGCAAGATCGCTTCCATTGGCGTGGGTGTGCGGCATTGGATTACGATGCACGGATTTGCGTTGAACGTGTCCGGCGATCTTTCGCCATTTAATCACATCGTTCCCTGTGGTATCGATAACGTCGCGATGACTTCGATGGAGAAGGAGACCGGCGCCGCGTTTTCAGTTTCGGATGTTAAGATGGCAGTCGAGAAAGTGGCGTTGGAACAGATTCCTAATTTGCGCGCCGCCCAGGAAGTGCTACCGGCGAGTGTTTAACAACGCAGAATGATTCCGCTGGAAGACAACGTGGGTGATATCGTCGGAAAAGCACAACGCGGCTTGCGGATTTCCGATACCGAACTGGCCGAAAGAGCGCGTGTCAGTTCGCAAAAAATTCGCGCGCTACGCGAGGGGGGCGAGTTTGATGAGCTGGCGCTCTTACGCATTGCGGGCGTTCTTGGTCTTGCTGCGCGACCGCTTTGTAAACTCGCCAGGGGCGAGTGGCATCCCCAGAAAATTGATGAACGAGACGGCGTCGCGCAATTCAACACGCACTATCACGATATGGCCGTCAACGCGTATCTTGTCTGGGACCCACCGAGTCGTGCCGCCGCAGCGTTCGATACTGGAGGCGATTCGAGCGAAATGGTGCGTTTTGCCAAGCACCATAAATTAGATGTGCAACTCATTCTCCTTACGCACGCCCACGCCGATCACGTAGCGGATCTGCCGCGACTGCGCGAAGAAACCAGTGCTGACGTCTTTGCTCCCGCGCGCGAACCGGTTCCTGGCGCGGAGCCGATCGAGGAACGAAAACGCTTTCGACTTGGAAATCTCCAAATCGACACGCGACTGACCTGGGGTCATTCCCAAGGCGGAATGACATACGTCGTCACTGGTCTTGCCCATCCGGTGGCGATCGTGGGCGATTCGCTTTTCGCCGGTTCAATGGGCGGCGGCAATGTCTCCTATGCAGATGCGTTGCGAAATAACCTCAAGAAAATCCTGACGCTTCCGGATCAAACAATCATTTGCCCGGGACACGGGCCGATGACGACAGTAGGCGAGGAAAAAGTGCACAATCCATTTTTTGCAGGCAAGCTGTGATAGCAATCCGGTTAATGACAAAGTCGCAGTTTGAAATCTTTGCTTTGTCATTCGGAATTTGTCATTCCTTCGTGCTTCGTCATTCGTCATTCGTCATTTTATGAACATCGGTTTTGTTGGAGTTGGACGCATGGGCGCGAACATGGCGCGCAGATTGAAGGATCGAGAGTTCCACATCACCGCCGTTTACGATACGAATCGCGCAGCTGCTACGTCGCTTGCCGCTGAACTTGGCTGCGCAGCCGCTCAAGATTTATCCGAAGTCACGGCGGAATCCGATGTGATTTTCACTGTGGTTACCGATGACAACGCGATGCGTCAGATCTTCGGCGGAACCGGTGACAATTTGCTCGTAAATGCGCGCGGCAAATTGTTCGTCAACTGCGCGACGATCTCGCCGCAAGTCCATGTCGATGTTGAAAAGCTGGCTGAGAAAGCTGGTGCCCAAACACTCGAAGCATGCATGGCCTCGAGTATTCCGCAGGCGCGCGAGGGCAAGCTTTATCTGATGTGCGGCGGGAAGGAAGAAGCTTTCCGCAAGGCCGAACCGATTTTGAAAGAGCTCGGTTCGGTGGTCCGCTTTATCGGCAAAGCCGGCGAAGCAGCCAAAGTGAAAGCGCTCGTCAACATGGTGATGAACATCAACACCGCCGGTCTGGCCGAGGGACTCGCGCTGGGCGCAGCGTCCGGCCTTGATCTGGAAATGTTGCGAAAGGTGTTCTCGCAGACCGGCGCGGCTTCGCGCGTGCTCGAAACCGACGGCGAAGACATGCAAAACCGCGAGCACAGCTGCTTTTTTTCCGCTGCGCATGCGGCCAAAGACAGCGGGATCGCTCTCGAACTTGGGCGCAGTCTCGGTCTTGATTTACCGCTCGCGCGCGCGACCAGGGAACAATACGACCGAATGGTCGCTGAAGGCCTGGGCGAGCTTGATAAATCCGGCATCGCCGAACTTACTTTCAAAGATCGATCCGCTTCCGGCGATCGCGTGTGATGCTTCCGAATCGGCGCTGGCATAGCTGCCTTGCCAATTAATTAGCGACTCGTTCTCGTGAAACGCCGATTATTCTTTTCGGTCCAAGTGCATCGCGACTGTTGACATTCGGTCGCCTCCTTAAATATCCTCGGAGAGAAGATGTGAAGCTTCGGATTCCCTAAGGTTTCCGTTGCCAAAAGAAAGGAGTGACAACAATGCCTAAAAAGAAAGCGCGTAAGAGAACAACCCACGGCAAGCGGCGCACAAAACAAGTGGTTGGACATGTGAAAAAGCTGGAAACGGCTCTCACCGCAGTCAAGAAGCACCTCGCTATGTTGCAGTCAGATCCGCACCATTTTGTCTAATTCGCATCGACTTTGATACTGTTCTGCCGACGAAGAGACATTACTGCCGATAGTCGGAGAAGGCTTGAGCGGCCTCGAATCGCCGATTTTCACCCTCGGAGATTGCCATAAGCATCCCCGATCACGTATGCTCGCGGAATGGCGGCTGACTCAGCGGTCTGACAATTGTAGGCACTTTCGTGAGATGCCCAGCAGTCTGAACCGTTGACATTCGGTCGCTTTCTTGAATATGCTAGGAGAAAGACGCAAAGCTTCGGATGCCCAATGGCTCCGTTGCTCGAAGATAGGAAGGAATAACAACAATGGCTAACAGTCAACTACAACTACAACTACAACACCTTGTGTAAGGAAAGCGACAATGGACGCGACAGGCGCAAAAGGCTATCGATGAGATCGCCCCTGTTCTTTCGAATTCGGACGCTCCAGCTACAGACCTTCGAAAGGCACTGGACCTGGCTAACTCCACCCTGAAAGCCCTTAGAAGCGATCCGCATCGTCTGTGACCCGATTTTGATGCTGTCTTGCAACTGTACTGCATCAACTGAAACAGATGCGGCAGCAGACGATCCGATTGCGACGGGCTAGATGCTTGTTCTTGTACTGGCGGGACGGTCGGCTGTTTTTGCATAATTTCGCCAGGCGACTGACCGTCTCCGGGAGACCGATTACTTGCGAAGTTCTCGATTTCTTTGGTGAGTGGCGAACCCACCGAGAGGCGATCGCGCATTTCGGCGGTTACAGACCGCGGAGCGTGCGTTCCGCTATTTCTCAATTGGTAAAGCACGGGCTGCTGCTGCCGAAAGGTTCACCCGAAGCGGCGCAAGACAGTCGCATCGCGAAGGAGTGGTCCGATTGGCTTCCCGAAGGGAGCTTTCATTTCTCTACAAAGGACGTTCCGTACCTGGACCGTAGCGGGTGGAGCCTCGATCGGCTGAAGTCCATCATGCCGAAGACGCCGCAGCCCAAGTTTGTCAAAACTGTAAAAGGCGTGGCGAAAGTGTGGCTGCCTGCACGCCGCTCTTCTGATTCCGAGTTCATCCGAGTCCTGATGGCCCGGAAAACACATCGACGATTTTCCGATAAAGAGCTCAAGCTTGAAACGGTATCGCAACTGCTCTCTTTGGTTTGGGGAGTCAAGGGCTACCTGTATTCGCCTAGATTTGGGAAGTTACTCCATAAAACCAGCCCATCGGCTGGCGCGCGGCACCCTGGCGAAGTGTATCTGATGGCGTTGCGCGTCAAAGGCCTTAAACCGGGTCTGTATCACTATCATCCCGCGCATCATCGTCTCGAAATGATCAGCACGAATGCCACGCGCGAAAAGGCTTGGTTGTATTGCGCCCGCCAACATTTCGTAAGGAACGCAGCTGCTTTATTTTTAATGACGGCAGTGTTTCCGCGCACCATGTGGAAGTATCAGGACGCTCGCGCCTATCGCGTCGTGCTTCTCGATGCCGGTCACCTATGCCAAACGTTTTGTCTGGTGGCGACCTGGCTTGGCCTGGCGCCGTTCTGCACTGCTGCCCTGAAGGACACACTGATCGAAGAGGACCTTGGGATAGACGGGATCCGCGAGTCGGTAATTTACGTAGCGGGGGTTGGTCTTCCGGCTACTTCGGCGCGAGCGAGGCGATAATTTTCTCGAAACGCGGATCGCCGCGCAGTGGGTCCCAGTATGGATGGAGTTTCAGAACGCCATAGCTGAGGACGTTTGGGACGCGCTGCACGGCGGCGATTTGTTCGATGGCGCGATCTCTTCTCTCCTGTCCAGGCGTAGATTTGCGCGAGATTAATGGCTAAAACCCCGCCATCGATCGCATCTTTGGACATGGGCAGCAATTCACAGGCGCGGCGTCCCTCGCTGAGTGCGTCTTCTTTTCGTTCAAGGCCAGCATCGATCATTCCTAACAGACTGAGAGCGGCCGCGAAGTCGGGCTGTTTTTCCACAGTCTTTTCCACTTCTCTGCGCGCGGCCATAAAGCCGGCTCGCGCCTTGGTTGAATCGCCTTTGCAACGAGCAATCACGCCCTCCAAATATGCGTAGGGATAGTTAACTCCGTTATTTACGACGCCCTCGCGCGGATAGTTTGCCAGCGCCTTGGTAGCGATGGCCGCAGTCCGATCGCACAGGGCATAGTTAAGGGTATCCACGTCGAGCGGCATCGCAGGATTTTCAGCGATCAAAGTAGCTAGCGTGGTCTCAAAAGGTTTGATGTCAGCCCGCCAATCCAGCGCAATCATCGCTCGAAGTATGCGGCTTAACGGATCTCCCGGCACGATCGCCAGAGCGCGATCGTAAGTTCGGGCCTCGTCGGCGTAGCGGCGTAGCGGCTGATAAGTCAACGCGAGTTGCTGCAGAATGAAGAAGTTGCGCGGGTCCAACTCAAGGGCGCGCTCCATGTTGCGCGTTGCCTCTTGCCAATCGCCTTCACGACGATCGATCAAGCCCGTGTAATGGAATACTTCGGCGTTGTTCGGCAACGTCCGTTTAGCGATACAAGCTCGCCGCGGGCTTGCACGTAATCACGAAAACCGTTGTAGTAGTAAATCGCCAGCGCAAGATGGGCTTCGCCCGCATCCGGTTGAAGACGCAACGCGGTTTGTACAGCGGCATTAGCCAGTTCGAGACGGGCCTGGGTGTGGTCGTGCCCCCTAAAGTAAGCAGCGCCATGTACTCTGGACAGGAGGCACCAAGCCCGTAGAAAGCGCGGGTCGCGAGTAACAGCTTCATCGAGCAATTGGGCTGCCTGAGGCAGCTTCTCCCTCGCGTGGATCGGATCCGATGTGTCGGCGAAGAGCGCCTCAGCGCGCAGGTAGAGGTCGTACGCGACAAGATCCGTTGTGGGCGGCTTCTCGATCGCCGCCTTCTCGCTCGGAGAGATTTTGGCCTGGAGCTGGTCTGCGATCGTCTTCGCAATCTCGCTCTGGATTGCAAAAACATCCGCCAGATCGCGGTCATAGCGTTCCGCCCAAAGATGCGTGTCTGTCCTGGCGTCAATCAACTGCGCGGTTACGCGCACACGGTTCCCGGTGCGTTGCACGCTGCCTTCGAGTACGTGCGCAACGCCGAGTTGCTGGGCGATCTCGCGCAGGTTACGATTTACGGCGTTCTTGTACTGCATCACGCTTGTACGACTGATTACTTTTAGGTCCGCAACCTTGGCAAGATCCGTAAGGATTTCGTCCTGAATGCCGTCTGCGAAGTAAGCGTTCTCTTTCTCATCGCTAAAATTCTCAAAGGGAAGAACGGCGACACTTTTTGCGGGAATAGGAACTGCCCCGCTACCTTCCGGTTCGGCAGCGCTCGATATGATCTTCGGTGGCGATGCTCGTTGGAAGAACATCAACAAGCTACTACCCACTGCAATTATCGCCACGAACAAAGCGAACGTAAGCGCAACCTTGGGCCAGCCGAGCGCACTAAATGGACGAGCCCAGGCAGCTTGCTGCCGCCGTCTTTTTTGTCCCTTGAGTTTTTCAGGGACCTGCCGATTGCCAAGATTGTCTTTGTAGAGGTTAAACAGGTGCAGGCGCCGCCCGTGCTTCACTTCGCACTCACCGATATCGTGCAGGTATGGTTGCCAGTGCCGATAGTGGACCAGATCCTCGGCTATATGCGCGGATAAAAGGATGTGCCCGGCGTCGCCGCAATCCAGCACGCGCTGGGCCACATTAATTCCGGACCCGGCTATGTTCGTTTTGTCGTTGACATCGGTGACCCGATTAACCGGGCCGCTGTGAACCCCCATCCGTACTTGAAACTGCGAATGACCTTTCAGTGCTCTGCTAATTTCCAGAGCGCATCGCACCGGCTCTTCCGGGCTGCGAAAAAAAAGGAGCGCCATCCCGTCGCCTGTTGGCACTCGAATCAGTTTGTCGCTTGCTTCCGCAGCGCGAAAACATTCCGTTGCGCGAACGATTTGATTCAACTTTTGCAGGACTTCAATCTGCTCGTTCACGAGCAGTTTCGAGTAACCGACAACGTCAATTAACAGGAGATGTGCAATCTCGAGCTGGAGATCAGGCGTCGGCTCCGCAGACGTATCTTGCGCGTTCACGCTTTTAAGATTTCGACAATACCGTTTTCCAGCTTCAGGGGCAACGAACGAATCCGGGAGGGTCTTTATTAACCAACGCGGAAACGAACGTCGCGAATGGTCTTTGCACCGAAGCGTTTCTAAAGAGCAAAGAATGCGCACTTTCCCTCGAACCCTTTCAACTCGAATTCACCAAGCAATCGTGTTGCAACGAGTCTATGGAGTTTCCCGTGCGCTGTTTCACTCAGGCAGCAGGGCTCGCCTAACGAGCCGGCCAGCTTTTCCAGACGAAAAATCAGATTTACTTCGCGTCCCATCAAACTTTCTTCACCCATCGACGCGACTCCCCCGATTGCGACAGGCCCGAAATGCACGACGAGTCGAAACGCCGGCCCTTCTTTTCGTTGCAATTCTTTGAGCGCAGAGATTACCGCCACAATTTCCTCCGGACTCGTGCGGTTTCCGGCCAATAGGCAAGAAAACCATCGCCAAGATATTTGTTAATTATGCCGTGCTGATTCTCGATGATCTCCTTGCAACTAAAAATCCACGCTCCAAGAAGCACGTCCAAGTCCTCGCTCTGCATTTGGCGGCTGAGCGGCGTAAAACCGCGAATGTCCGCGACGAGCAGCCAGCAGGGAATACTCTCGATCTCCCGCAGCGTCCGTTGCATCACGTCCGTCTTGTACTCTTCTGAAATGGCATTGGCTGCCGGAACTGTGAAAACCTGATCGCCGATTGTGATGTGATCCCCGTCCCTTAGTCGAATGGGGTGATGAATTCGCCGCTTGTTCAAAAAAGTTCCGTTGCTGCTGCCGAAATCGATCAGCCAAAGTTCGCCGATATTTTGCAGATGAATAAGCGCGTGCCGCCGCGACACTTTCGGCGACTCCAACACGATTGTGTTAGCAGTGGCTCGTCCTAGCGAACAACTGCCTTTGATCGGATGGCGTGTGCCATCGGCCGCTTCCAGCCAGGCACCTTCCTCTGGGGGCGCGCTCACGGCGAAGCATTATCAAAAATAACCGCAGACGGGAAGTATCTTCCCAGCACTCCAGATTGCCGGCGTGGTTGTAGCCGCCGAGCCTTAAAGCTTTCGGCAAAGGCAGCTTTATTCTCGACATAGCCTGGCAGCGGGTTTATGAAAATCTTGTCGCAAGGTAGCTCCACATGTCCCCCGAGGCTCAAAAAGAGACTGAACGCAAGATCGGGCAATCGTTGCCCCGGTCTGGCCGAAACAAGCTCCGCGCCTAGCCCAAACAAATGCAATCCTCCTCGCAGCAGATTTCGACGTGTCCGAACTGCGGCGCTGCGCTTGAGGAAACATCCGGTGGCGGAGGCGGCTGCAAGTTTTGTCTATTGCAGGCGGGAATCGGCAGCCAAGAAGAAACGGTGCACGATTCAACGCCAGCCCCTCTTGAAGGCGGCGTGCGTTATGGAGTCTATGAAATCGATTGTCACGCGGATGGGAGTCTTTGCGAGCTTGGCCGGGGAGCGATGGGGGTCACGTATCGCGCCACCGACACGTCGCTCCAACGCAAAGTCGCCTTAAAGATCATAAAAACCGATATCGCTGAGCGAAGCCCCGACGCCCGCGAACGCTTTGTCCGCGAAGCGCGCGCGGCTGCAGCACTGCGACACGAACACATCGCCACTGTCTATCAATTCGGGGTGCGTCTTGAGACAGGCCAATATTTTTACGCGATGGAACTAATCGAGGGCGAAACCCTCGAGGAACGCGTTCGTCGCGCCGGGCCACTCGATGCGCGTACCACCATCGGAATTGCAGAGCAAGTCACCTCTGCTCTCGCCGCTGCAGAAAAACACGGGTTAGTCCACCGCGATTTAAAGCCCGCAAATCTGATGCTCGTAAATCCGGACGACCCGGAAGTGATGGGGAGCGATCAAGCTCGCTCTAAGCGAAGTAGAATACGCGCGCTCCGGAAGAGCGGTATTCCGGTGGTAAAAATAATCGATTTCGGTTTGGCCAAAGCTTTTCACAGCGCAACGGATCCGAAGTCGCTGACCCATGACAAATTTGTCGGTACGCCAGCATTCGCCAGTCCGGAACAATTTGAACACTCTGCACTCGACGTGCGCTCCGACATCTACTCGTTGGGCGAAACGCTCTGGTTCGCGCTTACCGGAAAAACGCCATTTGCCGGCCGTACTCTTTCTGAGATCCACCGCGCTCAAAAATCAAATGTGCTTCCTACCGAGCAACTCAAAGTAGCGCACGTTCCGCATCGCCTGAAATCGCTGCTTGAATCGATGCTGGCGTTCGAACCGGCATCACGGCCCGGTACCAGCGAGTTAGCAGCGCGCCTGCAACGTTGTTCCCCAGAAGCGCGCAGCGTGCGACGCACGCGCGCCGGTCTTGCAGCGGCGTTTATCCTGATTCTTGGCGCGACTGGATTCTTCGCTTTTCGCTCACTGCACACCCAGAGTTTAGGTTTAAATCCTCCGGTCGCTGAGAAAAGCATCGCAGTGTTGCCGTTTGAAAATCGGAGCGAAGACAAAGCGAATGCCTACTTCGCCGATGGTGTCCAGGACGAAATCCTTACCGATCTCGCCAAGATCGCTGATCTGAAAGTGATTAGCCGCACAAGCGTGATGCAGTACAGGAATACGGCGTGCAGCGCAATCTGCGCGAGATCGGCCAGCAACTCGGCGTCGCAAATATATTGGAAGGAAGCGTGCAGCGTGTCGCGAATCATGTGCGAGTGAATGCGCAGTTGATCGATGCCCGCAACGACACGCATCTCTGGGGTCAGACCTATGACCGCGACCTCGCGGATGTTTTTGCCATCCAGAGCGAGATTGCCAAGATGATAGCCGATCAGCTTCAGGCAAAACTCTCCGCCGACGAAATGGTTGCCATCGAAAAGCCGCCGACGACGGCATCTTACTGCCTTATGACCTCTATCTCCGGTCCAACGTGCTTTTAGCCGGCACTTCGGATCCATTCTACTCGAAGGAGAAGCTAACTCAAGCCGCGCGCTGCTCGACGAAGCGGTCGCTCACGATCCGCAGTTCCTGCTCGCCTGGTGCCTGCTCTCCAGGGTGCATTGCGATATCTACGTTCAGGGCCACGACCGCACCGCGGCTCGTCTCGAATTGGCTAAGGCGGCCGTGCAAATCGCGTTGCGTCTCCAGCCGGATGCGGGCGAAGCCCACCTTGCGCTGGCCAACTACTACTACGACGGCTTCCGCGATTACGGACGCGCCCGCACTGAGCTGGCTATCGCCCGGCGAACACTGCCCAACAACGCCAGAGTATTCGAATACACGAGCTACATCGCCCGCCGCGAGGGTGATTGGCAAGAGGCGACGCACGACCTGGAGCGTGCCGTTGAACTGGATCCGCGCAACTTTTTCACTCTTCAGCAACTGGCGCCGACGTATCATTACCAGCGTCGCTACGAAGACCAGGGTCGACGTTAGACCGCGCGCTGACAGTCGTGCCGGGCGATCCATTGACCCGCATTCTTCGGGCCGATGTTGCACTCGATTGGCGGGCCGACATCAAGCCCTTATCAAACTGGTGCTCGGCCACACTGATCGCTGAAGATCCAAGCGTTGCGCCGGGCGTAGACTGCCCCGACTCTGCTCTCTGCGAACGGACCACAGCAGCAGCAGCTCGCTGCCTGACGAACTACCCGCGCGAGGGCACAGTGACCGACTATGGCGTCAACGTTCCCCACCCTACTGGGAGGGTGTCGTCGCTCGTTGGCAGGGTGACTCAGCCAGAGCGCAAGCTGCTTTTACCGCTGCGCGCAGTGAGGTGGAAAAGACGGTTGAGGAACAACCCGATTTCGCCGCCGCTCTGAGCCTTCTGGGTATGATCGACGCCGGCCTCGGGCGCAAGGACAAAGCACTTCGCGAGGGCCGGAGCGCGTGCGAATTACTGCCTATTTCCAAGGATGCGCTCGACGGCATGAGCCTCGCCGTCAACTTGGCGAAAATCTGTGCGTTGCTTGGTGAGAAGGACCTCGCTATCGAGCAGATCGCCGCGGTGGAGCGCGTCCCGAACGAGCTAAGCTACGGCTTGCTCAAGCTCCATCCGATTTGGGACCCGCTCCGCGGCGATCCGCGTTTCGAGAAAATCGTCGCTTCACTCGCGCCGAAAGAAATAGCACCAAGAGACGAAAAAAAGTGATCTTATAGGTCCTTAAAATCGCCCGCATGCTCGTGCGTCTCAATCACATTGCCAGCTTCATTGTAAATGCGAATCACCGCCTGAAGTAAACTGCTGTATGGCTTCGCGTAGCCTGCGGCGTTACCGACTTTCGACGGTGATTAATCTCCGCCGCAACATCTTCTTTTAAGGCTTTCCCAACAGAGATGTTATTGAAATCGACGGTTCCATAGAGCGTTTTACATGTAGACAGTGCTCGTATGGGTCCCCGATACGTTCGCAATAAACATGAGATTTGATTTTTCGCGTCTCTGGCGACGAATATCGCGCAAACTGACGGAAAGACCTGAACAGTTAGAGTTGAACTTATGGACCTGGCGCACGACGCCTAATTGTCTCGCTCAAATCAATTCGCGGTCAGTGTGATTCGGTTCTCAAGGTCGCGAATCTCACAATGAAATTTCAAGTCTCACGATTGATTCGGGACTGAGACCGCCGAACGACGGAGTAGTAGCCTCCTCACACACTCTTTAGGAGTGTGTGAGACTACTCCGCCAAACGCTGGTCTCTGGATTCCGAAAGTTGCTCCAGAAACACTCCGAGCTGAGACTGTTTCCCCGCGGGGCTTCGTTATGCGCTGGTGTTATGGGCGCTTGTGTGGCCGCTTCCTCGCGGGACGCTTCCTCTTGCGACCGGTCCCTGGGCGCTTCCTAATACCGTTTCCTAGGCGCTCCCCGCCTCTGCCGCCAGTTTTCACCGCCTGCTTTTTGACCGACAGGCGTCTGGGCTTGGCGTCACTTTTTTTCGTCATTGTCTCCTCCGGTTGTTTTGTTTTTTTGTTTGCTCAACGCTTATCACCTCAGCTAGCCATCAAGCACGCCGTAGTGGCATCCGTTTCCCACGACGCCTCGGATGGTGTCGGAGCCATTCTCACCGGAATCGCCAAGCTTAGGAAGCCATTCCCCTCGCGGTACATAAGGCGGGCCTGGACAAGGTCGTCCAAGTACTCTTCGATCTCTTGCGCGTCCAGCTCTTCGTCGCCGTCCATCGCAAACTGCGTGCTCAAATGATCGGCTGTCGCCCCAGCGTCACATGCCAGGTAGATCTTCTCTTCGATACCATCGAACCTATAGTCGGCTGCCTCGATGCCTGCGCGCCGGTCCTCCACACTGAGGAAACCCGGACCGCGGCGGTAGCACAGGTAGCCAGGGCCATCTTCGCTAAATCGCCGCCACCGGTCCACGGCGTCCCTCAAGCCAGTGACGTATGTCTCAGGATCACGTCCGTCCAAGTAGCGGTGCTCGAAGTCGTAGGCCAGATTATTAAGGGCCTCTGAGGAAACCGAGTAGAGGAATCTATATTGGGGCAGGGGCCCCGTTAGTTCAATGCCGAACTCGGCAGGCCGGTCGAAGTATGGACTGAAGCGCTCCATTTGAACAGGCATGAAGTTCGGCGGCGTGAAGTGAACGAGGGACGGGATCAGTTCTGCCATCCGTGCATACTCCTGAGGCGGCTCGCCTGGGAAGCCATAAAGGAGGTTCCACGCGGGGGTGATACCAATCTCCGCACACCACTTTAAAAGGCGTATATTTTGGAGGGCAGTTACACCCTTCCGCATCAACCGCAGGATGGGCGTGCTCAAGCTCTCGATTCCCGGTTGAATAGCATGAACGCCGCTGGCGTAAAAAGTCCGGAGTTGGTCCTTTTTGAGGTTTGCCTTCGTTTCGTAAAAGATCTCCAGATCGCAACGAGTCGCGCTCAACTGCGGCAGAAGGTCCCGAATGTGCCCGAGGTCAATAATGTCGTCCACCGCAACGAAGTCGAGGATTTTGTCACTGCGCCGCGAAGCCCAAGATCTCCTCGACCACGCGTGCTGACGGTTTTGTTCGAAATGGCATTAAAGAGCCATTTAGTCCGCAAAACGTGCATTGGGACTTGGCACCCCACCAACATCCCCTTGAACTCTCAAACAGGATAGCTACCTCCGGCCGCAGCTCTGCTCGCAAAGGGCTGCGCTCAAGACGCTCAAAAAAGTCCTCGTAGGTAGGAGTAGGAACGTCGTCCATAGGGACTTGCGGTTTATTCGCTTGCGGTACGACCACTGACTTCCCGCCGACGCGATAACACAGCCCAGACCGAGGTCGAACCGTTCGACCAGCCAGCGTGTCTAACACGACTTCAGGAAACACCCGCTCGCCCTCGCCTCGGACCACGACATCAATCCAGGGAAAACACTCGTGCAGAGCCGCTCCCATCGGTCCATCGCAGTTACCACCGCCGAGGACGATCGTAAGCGACGGATCCCTAATCTTCAGTATCTTGGCCAGCACTAAGGAAGCAACGTTTTGCTGAAAAACTGTGGAAAAGCCTACAATGCGCGGTTTGCCAGCGAGCACTTCGTCTGCAGCCATGGCGAGGAACTCAGGGACAAGCCTCTTCATTTGGATGGCGGTCATCACCGCCTCCATAGAGATTTGTGACCGTGCGTAATCCAGATATTCATCATCCTCCGGCGAAGGCTCGGCGTATGGCGATACTTTGAAGATCCAGTCACCGAGGTTGACTACAAAATCCTGACAAGCAACGCGTCGGTAATCTGCTACTGAGAGCCGCTGGCTTTCATCCGCGTCGGCTGTCCGACTGTGCAGATGCTCCATAAACGTGAGCTCGAAAGAATGCGAGCGCGCAGCGATGCCTACACGAGTAAGGCACCGCTCCAGAATCCCGAGCTGGATCGGAGGGTGTCGCAGATCCTTGAAAGGCATCGACACCAAGCTAACCAGCACTTGTCTGGTGCCCGCTACGGCTTTACTACTGTCGGTCGGCGCCATCTTTGTCGATCAGTACCGTGCCGATTAGTCGGCGTTTGACTGGGGTAGCAACAATCGGTCTTTAATCTCGCCCATCCAAGTAAGTCAAGCACGCAATACGTAGACCGCTGACAAACTTGTCGTAGCCGGTTGCGTGCGACTCCGCCAGTTCGTTAGGCCCCTTAGGCAAACGAGGCTCGTCAAGGGACCTAGGGCGAGCCGGAATGGGAATTGCATTACTGCGCGCGATGAAGAACTTGAGTGCAATGTCGCTGAGATTTCTTCCCGACCTGATGATTCGGGATCGCACGACCTTTGATCAACTCAAACACAAAACAAAGCGCTGTCTCGAGCTGACTCCCCCTTGGCAAGCAATCGGTTCGAACTAGGGACCTGCTCTCCCGTCAGCCGACGCGGAAGCGGATGTCGCGGATGGTTTTGCCGCCGAAGCGTTGTTTTAGTTTTCGCAGGATTTCGGACTTGGAGATTTGTTCGAGCTCGTAGTGCAAGGCGGGTTGGAGCACGCGGACGTAGAGAATGCCGTCGCGCAACGCGAAGGGCGCGGAGTGCGCGGCGATGAATTCGCCGACGATTTTTGACCAGGCGTCGATTACTTCTGTTTCGTGCAGGCGCTCGCGAAGTCCCAGGCGCTGCATCAGTTTCGGCATCAGCTCCGCAGGCGATTGCCAGCGGTCGGTCCGCATTTTTCTCTCAGGCAAGCCGCGCCATTCGGCGATCACGGCGGCGCGAAGGGATGGGTTCATCAAGAATTATTTAGCCACAGATGGAGCACGGATGTAACACGGATGTTACAAGATCATTGAAGAGGCCTTGTGCAAAGCGCCTGCCTTTTTTGACTCGGCGGTTGGCACAACCGCCGCTACAACGCTTCAACTCTTTAACGGTTCAACGCTTCAACGCGAGCCGAAGCCTCAATATTTTCGCCGCATGTGGCTTGGCAGAATATTCAGCTCGGTGCGGTACTTGGCCACGGTGCGTCGCGCGATCGGGATGCCGCGCTCGCCGAGAATCTCGACGATCTCGTGATCGCTTAACGGCGCGCTGCCATTCTCGTGCTTCACCAAATCGAGAATGGCTTCTTTCACGCTGGTGTTGCTCAGCGATTCGCCGGTCGCGGTTTGGTAGCCGGACGTGAAAAAGTATTTCATCTCGAACACGCCCTGCGGCGTGGCCATGTATTTGCCGGACACAGCGCGGCTAACTGTGGTCTCGTGCAGGCCCACGGCATCGGCAACTTCTCCCATCGTCATCGGCTTCAGATGGGACGGGCCATGTTCAAGAAAATCGCGCTGCCGCGAAACGATCTGCCGCGCGATGTTGAGAATTGTTTGCTGGCGTTGATGAATCGAGCGAATCAGGAATTTTCCGCTCCGGATTTTGTCGCGGATGTAATCTTTGACTTCGCTGGTCTGTGTGTTGCCGGAGGCGATGATGTCCTTGTAAAGATTGCTGATCCGCAGATGCGGAATCTGCTCGTTATTTGAGCTGATCTGATACTCGCCATCCACCTTTTCCACCATCACGTCGGGCAGCACATAGTTTTGCGGCGCAGCAGCGAAAACTTGACCAGGGCGCGGATTTAGCCGCGCGATGTTGTCAGCGGCCTTTTGCACCTCTTCGACGCTAATCCCCATCCGGCGCGCGATCTCGGGAAAGCGTCGCCTGCCCAAATCTTCCATGTGCTCGGAGACAATCTTGTACTCGAGGCTGCGTTCCTTTCCTTCTCGCGCTGGAGTTGAATGAGCAAACACTCGCGCAAATCACGGGCGCCGACTCCTGCCGGATAAAAACTCTGGATCAGCGCCAGCATCTTCTCGAAATCTTCCTTTGGAATTCCCGAATTCAGCGCCATTTCTTCCGGCGTGCTTTGGAGAAATCCATTATCATCGATATTGCCAATGATCAGCTCGGCAGCTTTGCGATCGCTGGCGTTGAGCACGCTCTGATTCAGTTGCCCGATCAAATTTTGGTGAAGCGTTTCCTGCACTGGAATTGAATCGAAAAGGAACTGGCGCTTATCCTGCGCTTCCTTTGAATCCCGAAAGCCTTCGCGGTAACTGGTCGACTGCGCCATGTAATCGCGCCATTCTTCGTCCAGACTGGCCAGCTTCTCGAATTCGTTTTTGAAATTGTCGTCCCCGGAAGGTTCACCCTCGTTGCGTTGATCGGTGCCGGGCTCGGCCAGCAACTCCTCGAGCACCGGATTTGTCTCCATTTCCTGTTGAACGAGATTGCGCAGCTCAAGCAGCGGCGTCTGGAGAACGAGCAGGCTTTGTTGCAACTGCGGCGAGAGAACGTGCTGCAGTGCAAGATTCTGTGTCTGATGCATTCCCTGTCCGGCCACATGCCGAGTTTACGGGCATGGCCGATCGGGGGCAAGCAAAGGCTTCGCCGCGTTACAGCGTTAAACGTTGAAGCGTAAAACGAAGAGTCACCGGTTGAGAGGCGTGGATTACCTCTGTCCGTTCACCATGCATCCAGTCGACACGCCCATCGAATGCCATGATTCCTCGAAGAGATCGCGGTCCGAGCCAGGCAGGGAACGCGATCAAGTCGGCTCAAAACCCGGGACTGAATCTCGTCCAAGCGCATTTTCATGCCGTAACGCGAGCGCCGGATTGACGGTTACCATTTGCAAAATTTCTTCCGGAGAAACGCCTGGAAATTCCTTCTGAAATGCGCGCATCTCAGCAAACAAACTCAAGTCCTCATTGCTCGCGAGGCTATCCGTGCCCAGGCAAATGTTGAATCCAAGAGCGCGCAATTTTTCGAACGGAAATCGGCTGTGCTTGAAATAATCGTGGCTGCGCGGTGAATGCACGATGTGAGGTTTTCTCGCCAAGTTTTTAAGCAACTCGAAATCGCTCTCTGTCAATTGATTGAGGTGAGCTAATAGCCAGTTGTTGTCATTCCCAGCGGAGCGAAGCGAAGCGGAGGAATCTCTAATTGTTAAAAACAGCTCCAGTGGGGTGCGGTTTCCGCAGTCATCCATTAATCGTCCGATGTCCTTCAGAAACTCGTACAGCGGCCCTGACGCGTCGCGAAACATCTCCATTTCCTCACGCGACTCGGCCAAATGAGTCGTTAACAAAATATTTTCGCGCAGCGCGATTTCCTCGCAGCGGCGATACAGATTTTTCGACGCAGTGAACAACGCGTGCGGCGCCAGGCCCCAGTTCGGCGCGGACTTCAGGAATTCGATCGCACCATCGACAGTTTCGTTCGCGCGGTCAGGCGCGCGCACATCGATCAATTCCGCAAACCACCACGTGCGAATCGGCGGGCTCATCTGCGGAATCAACTCTGGAAACGCAGTGAGATTCGCGATGGTCGTTGTGCCGAATCTTTTCGCTTCCGCGAAACCTTCGTTGATTGAGGCGAGATAATCTTTTGGCGAAAGTTTTGCCTTTTCCGCGTTGATCGCGCGAATCCAATCGGCAAAAGATTTTTGCGGCGGGATTTTGCGGCGCAAACAAGTGTAATCGAGGTGGCAATGCGCGTTGATCAGCCCCGGCAACAGCGCCTGCTCGCCAAGATCGACAATTTCACCAGCGTTACGCGCTTTGATCTCATCAAATTTCCCGACATCGGTGATTCGATCATCGGAAACAGCCACCGCGCCGTTGTCGATGGGCGCTCCGTCCATCGTCACGACGGTGCGCGCGCGAATGATCATTCGCCTTTCACCACTTTCCGGCATTCGGCGATCAACAGATTGCACGCTTCCTGGCAAAGCAACGGCACTGTAGCCGCTGGATCGCCGCTGTGCGAGCGGTGCGAAGCGCGCGCGTCGCCCACAGGGCGACGGCTACAGACCGACGCCTGATCACACGCGGGATCAAATTTCTCTTTCGGTAACTTTGTCGATGCGATCGCACCGTCCGCATCGCGTCTCCACAAGATCGTCCGCAGACAGCCGCCATTGGATCGGCAGAAGTCCGCGACAAGATCATTGATCTGCGAATCGGAAATTTTTGCCGCGACACGATACATCCCTGACTGTCGATCCAGCGTTTCCCGCAACGGCGTGGTTTGCAATTTATCGCTTTTCCAGGCAGCGAACACCGCTAGCCGTCCCGGATAAAAATAATCCAGCGCGCGTCTCAGGTCTTCGAGCGTCTCAAGCTCCAGTCGCCAACCATGACGCAAGTTGGGCGCAGTTTTAAGCGGCCGATAATTTCCAGCGTCGTCGTGTTTTGCAATCTCAATCGCGTCTTCGGGACTCGAGAATTTCTGCAGATCGGTGCGCACTTCATCATCGCGATGGGACAGTGCAAAGCCGGCATTGGTCTTAGTCACGATGATTTCGCCGGTGCAAACGCGATCAGTAAGCGCAGCCTCGAGCGTTCGCGCGATGCGTATCGGCTTCGCGTTGCTGTCATTCTAAGCGAAGCAAAGATCTCTGATGGTTCTGGTTCGCTAAGACGAAATATTTGGAGATATTTCGCTCCGCTCAACATGACAAGATCGCAGGCGGACGGCCGCGCTAATGCAGGCAATGAGCGATCAATCCGCCAGCGCGTTCCAGAAATTGTCGATCTTCATCGCTGAAGGCATTCAATTTATCGCTCTCGGCATCGAGCATACCCAGAACATGCCGGTGCTCATTTCTCATCGGCACGATAATCTCCGAACGCGTGGTATGAAACGTGGGCAGATACCGCGGATCCTTGTGCACGTCGCCTACGATGATCGGCTTACCCGAATCCAGCGCCGCGCCGCATAGTCCCTGGGTGATTGGGAAACGTGCATATGCCGGCGGCTCGTTGCCGGTTTCTGCCATAATCACGAACTCGTTCTTGATGATCTTGTAAACGGCGACCCACCTGTAACCGCGCGCCGCGCGAATCATCTCTACGAGTTGCGTCATTCGTTTCCGGGTGCACCCGCCGGCCAGTGCGAACGCTCCGAGTTCCTGCAGCTTTTTGCACGTGGTTTCCTTCATTTGCGGGGAAACAATCTGGCGCAAAAGAAACCGAGCGCGAGCACGATTTTCAACTTTTTGCGTTCAACGCTTGCTCGACAATGATATCGGCAAAACCGGGGTCTGTGCCGATGGACGGCGCGTAGAACAGCGAGCGACCATCAATCCTGTAGGGATTGCACTGGAAGACTTCGCCGCGCGATCTTGTAGCCGGGGGCGCTGACCCCGGCCGACCGCGGTCAACGCCCGCGGCTACAGCGATTCCCAGCAGCTCGGGGATGTCCTCATAACTGTGCAAGCCGTCAGAAATAAAAAACGGGACCACGACGACGTTCGGAGTCTTCGTCAATTTCCGCCAATTCGAGACCAAGCGGCGGCTCTTCCATGTATACGTTCAGCACGGCCGCGTATTTTCCGAGGGCACGGATCTTTTCCGCTTCGCGTTTCGCGGCAACGGCGCTGTTTTCATTCAAATCGGTTCCGTGCGCGACAATCAGAAGCTGGCTTCGGTTCGGGATCATACCGGGTGCAATTTCCTGTGCGCGCCGAGAAGCAGCTGCGTCATCATCGGATGATTTCCAACCGGCTCTGAATATTTCCAGATCTGACCGTTGGAACGTTTTGTGATCCGGCCATTCAGACTCAAGCTCGCGCGGCACCACTGTCTGCGTGAAATAACCTTCACTGATAAAATTCGGCACCACGCAAACTTCGCGAACCGATTCCGGGTCGAACAAAAAAATCGCGTCGCGCAAACTCGGTTCCTCTTTCCAGAACGCGCAGCCGACATCTGCAAAAATTTTCCGCCTTCGAATCTCCGCCGCATGCGCCAGCGTCGGCGCGCTCGAATCCGGATTCACAGTCGAGCCGTGCGCGACGATCAATAATGCGGCGTTCGCCTTGTTTTCCACACCTGAATTTTACCACACAGAACACAGAGGCCACATAGAAAGGGAAGACGTAAATTCGGTCGCCGTCTCGCTGTCAATTAGTGTTTATTCGTATCGATTCGTGGTTGAGCTTCTTTCGGCGCCAGCGAGGCGACGATTTTTTCGAAGCACGGATCGCCGCGCAGCGGATCCCACCACGGCAGCAGCTTCAATTCGCCATAGCTGACGCCGCACGGGAGGCGGACTGGCGACGGGCAAGCTGTTCGCAGGCGAGATCTTTATCGCCAACCCACGCAGCGATTCTAGCCAAACACACGATCATGCGCTGCGCCGTAACCGCATCCTTTTCCACGGGAAGCAGCTCAACCGCGCGCCGGCCCTCTCGCAGTGCTTCCTCTTTTCGCCCCAAGGCGGCGTCGATTAAACCAAGCACGCATAGAGCGCCAGCATCATCGGGATGGGCGCGAACCAGTTTCTCCTGCTCCGCGCGCGCAGCAGTGAAAGCGGCACGTGCTTTGGCATCGTCTTTTGTCATCCGAGCGATAAGACCTTCTATGAAACGCGGGCTGTATGTTACAGTCGGCGCTGCCGAAACCGTTTTCGCCCAGCGCCGCCAAAGCATTGGCAGCGGCGGCAGCGTCGCGTTCTGCCAATGCGCAAATAAGCCAGCTATCGGCGACACTTTGGATTGCAGCCAGGGTCTTTCGCACGGAGTTCATCGATCAGTTGATGCAAGGGCCGGGTATCGGCTTTCCAGTCGAATTCCACCTCCGCGCGCATGACTTTCGTCTCGGAGTCGTTCGGTTCGATCGCCAGCGCGCGGTCCAAGCGGCTTCTTCGTCGGCATAGCGGCGAAGATCGCCATAGCTGAAGGCGGTCTGCTGTAGCAAGAAAACGTTGCGCGGGTCGAGATCGATTGCGCGCTCGAGATTGCGTAACGCCTCTTCCTGATTACCACCCGGGCGGCGACGCTCAATGTAACCCTTCAGCTCGAATAACCGGGCGTCATTGGGCAGGGTCTGGCGAGCGACTTCCAGCTCAGCCAAGGCTCCGTCATAATCGAGGTGTCCGCGATAAAGATGTCTCCGCACGCGCGAGGTGTGCTTCGCCTGCATCGGGACGAAGGCGAAACGCCGCCTTGATAGCCGCTTCAGCTAAAGCCAGGCGCTCAGGTGTACGGTCGAAACGAAAGTGGTAAAGCTCATCGTGAACCCAGGCGAGTTGGCAATATGCCTGGAAAAAGGTTGGGTCATGCGCGACAGCCTGGTTCAGCAGATCCGCTGCCTGCAACAGATTACCTCTTTCAATAGTGCTGTAGCTCCAGGTCAGAACGAGATTTTTGGCGCGGCTATAAAGATCGAAGGCCGTGAGATCGGCGGTTGGCGGGCGCTCAATAGCCAGTTTCTCAGCGGCTGAGATTTTGGCGTGAAGCTGCTCGGCGACTTTTTGTGCGATTTCGCTCTGGACGGCGAACATGTCTTTCAAATCGCCGATCATATTCTTCCGCCCAGACGTGCGAATCGGTGCGAGCGTCGATCAACTGCGCGTTTATGTGAAGCCAGGCGCCGGTTTTGCGCACGCTGCCTTCTAGCACGTGGGATACGCCTAGCGCATTGCCGATCTCGCGCGTGTTATGCTGGTCACGATATTGCATGACGCTCGTCCGGCTGATGACCTTGAGATCGGCAATTTTCGCCAGCTTGGTCAGAAGGTCGTCCTGGACTCCATCGGCAAAGGAGGCGTCCTCTCTGTCGTTACTCAGGTTTTCAAATGGCAGCACTGCGATTCCCGTCGTTGCGGCACGGCGGAACAGGCTCGGTTTTCCAAACGATCACGCCTACTGCTGCTGTCAGGGCGAGCGACAACGCCACCATTCCTGCAGCGGTCGGATTTCGTTGCAGCCACTTCTTCCCTCGGGCAATAACTCCCGTGCGCCTGGCTTGGATTGGTTCATGCTTTAGCCAGTGTTCCAAATCCTCGGCTAGCGCGAGAGCGGAAGAGTAACGGCGCTTTGGATCTTTCTCGAGACACTTAAGGCAGATTGTAGAAAGCTCGCGATCTATTTTTGCATTGCGCACCCGTGGATTGCGCGGCTCGCTCTCCAGCACGAGGCGAATCGTTTCGTAAGTTGTCCCGCCGACAAATGGCGGCTCGCCGGTGAGCATTTGATAAAACACGGCGCCCAGCGAATACACATCGGTGGCTGCCGTTAACTCCTTCGTGCGACCCGCCGCTTGTTCTGGCGACATATAGCTCGGCGTGCCGAGAACATCGGATGAATGAGTGATTGTGCTTTCCTGTTCGAGTAGCCGCGCCAGCCCAAAATCCGTCAGGTGCGGTTCACCCTGTCGATCCAACAAGATATTTCCTGGCTTGATGTCGCGATGCAGGATTCCGTGCTGGTGTGCGTAAGTGAACCGTGCGCGCAATTTTCGCTAACAATTCCGCCGCGCGCCGCGTTGACATCGAATCGTCGCTTTGAGAACTTCGGCAAGCGGACCGCCTTCAACGAACTTCATGCTGAAATAGCATGAGCCGTCGCTCTCGCCGATTTCGTAGATGGGAACAATCTGCGGATGTTCCAAACTGGCTGCGGCCTCGGCCTCATGACGAAAACGTTTTAGGTGAGGCGTGCTTTCCCAGTGGCCGAGACCAATTACCTTCAGCGCGACGATTCTATTGAGACTTTTCTGCCGCGCCCGATAAACGACCGCCTGGCCGCCGCGTCCAATCTCTTCGAGCACCTCGTAATCGCCAAATACGAAGGAGGTGTCCAGCTTGATTTCGACGACTGATTTGTCGAGGCCGGTCCGGAGCAGACAAACCAGGCAGTCGCCCTTTGCGTTCAACGGCTCGCCGCATATCGAGCAGACCGCGACGACGCCAAGTGCCAGTGGTATTTCCATGGCGCGTCTCCCTTAACCTCTCGTTAGCACACGGAGCAACTCATGCAACTCTGAAAGACGTTTCATCAATACCACCTGGTGTCAGGTCGAACTCAGAGCGTCTTTCTACCGCCAATTTCTGAAAGCGAGGATCGCTCCGGATTTGATCGCCGGGCCGCTGCGTGCATCTTTCGGTGCGCGGAATGTGAGTTTTTGGAAGCGAGGATCATTCCGCAGCGTGTCCGCAGTAAGAGGCAAGCGCGTTGCGGAGTTACCGGGAAAGGCCAACGCGCTGCACCAGATCCTGAAATCTCGGATCCGACCTGACTGACTTGAAATGTGGACACACGTTCAGATTAACAAGATGGAACGAGTGCTCCGCGTATGCCTTTCCCAGCAATTGAAATGCCTGTTCACTGTTACCAAGCGCGACGTAGATCTTCGCTACTTCGTAGGCCGACACGTACTGTCGCTTCGCGAGCTCATTCAACTCATTGAGCATTTCATTCGCCTCATCCTTCTTCTGCGACTTCGCATATGCACGGCTAAGCGCAGCTCTCATTAGCGGACTATCTCCTGACAGAGAGATTGCCTTTTTAAACTCTTCGGTGGCTGAATCAAAAACCTGCTTTTGCTCATAAGCCAGACCAAGATGCCAGTGCGCGACGGCGAAGTTCGGATCCATCTGTATAGTCATGCGGCATTGATCTATGGCTTCATCGTACCGGCCCGCGTAGTAAAGGGTCGCTCCCATAAACGTGTTCATTACGAGCGACGCCGGATCGAGTTCCAGGGCTTTTTTCATTTCCTGGACGGCTTCTTCCAACCGACCCGTAGCCGTTAGATAATGAATCGCATACCACTCATGGGCGGTCGCATAATCTGGCTTGAGCTCTATACTGCGCTTGAACTCTTTCTCCGCCTCCGACCAGTTCCAATCGTAGTTCATCAGAACATGCGCCAGCGACGCGTGCGCTTCGGCGAGTGTGTTATCCAGTGCCAGCGCCTTTATTGCCGATTCTTTTGCCTTTGGCATTGTTTCGTGTGGGGCGGCAAAATTGTAAAACGTCAGTCCAGTGTAGGAATCCGCCAAGCCGACGTAGCCAAGAGCAAAATTAGGATCGCGCTCGACGCTCTGCTGGAAGTGCTCGATCGCCTGTTTGATTCCGTCCGAAGTGCGCTTATTCCAAAAATAGCGGCCGCGCAGGTAGAACTGATACGCCTCTGCATTCGTGCTGTCGCGATTGACCAGCCGCCGCTGCTCCTCGCTGGATAATTTCAACTTCAACTTCGCCGTGATCTCTTGCGCAATTGCCTGTTTGACTGCAACCAAGTCCGCGATGTTGCGATCGTATCCTGCACCCCAAATCTGCGCGCCAGTCACGGCGTCCACCAAATCCACCTGAACGTTCAAAGCGTCCTGCATCTGCCGCACTTTTCCTGTCAGCACCGCCGTCACCCCCAACTCGCGCCCCACCTGGCGCGGGTCGACATCTTTTCCCTTGTAACGAAAGGCCGTCGGGCGTGCGATTACTCGCAGTTGCTGCAACTCGCTCAGGCTATTGATCAGCGCCTCAGAAATTCCTTCCGACAAATACTCGGTGTTCGGTTCGTTGCTCGCGTTTTCGAACGGCAGCACGGCGATCGACTTATCGACCTTGTGCGCGGAAATCCGAGGCAGGAGAAAGAACCCTGCGACAGCGGAAATGATCACACCGGCTGCGACAAGCATGATCAGGTTACTGCGACGATGTGTTCCCAGTGCTGCCGTTGGTGTTGCGCGAATGCCCTGCGGAGTGACATCAAAGATCCATCCGAGAACGAGTGCGAGTGGAAACCCGATCAGCAATAACACAATCACCAGACGCAGCGCCGAGTTTGGCAATTCCCAGGCCGGAAACGCCGCTGACGCGAGCTGAATTATGCCGGCGGCGGCAATGACGTAGGCGGCCGCCACGCGGTAGACCTTGCGCCGTTTTACTTCGTCGAAGAAGCCATTCATAAAAAAAGACTCGAATTCCAAGTTACGACGAAGATCTTTGAGCGCCTTAAGCAAATCGTGTGCGCCAGGCCGGGCCGCCGGTTCGAATGCGAGCATCGATTTGAGCAGCGACCTTAGGCGAGACGGAACGCGTCCTGCTTTCAGTTGTTCGATGGGAAGCGCGTCCGATTTCTGAGCGCTGCGAATTTCCTCAATGTTGCAGCCGGCAAATGGCGTTTTTCCGGTGAGCGCGAACCACAGCGTGGCGCCGAGCGAATAAAGGTCCGAACGCGCATCGACCGGCCCGCTTCCAAATTGCTCAGGGCTCGCAAAATTCGGTGTGCCGACGAATCCTCCGTGCGTCAGGTCCATTTCTCCTCCGGCATCCGCGATCGCCTTTGCCAGACCGAAGTCGATGACTTTCACTTCCAGCTCCGCCGTCGCGGCGTTGCCGGATGTCAGCATGATATTGCCAGGTTTCAGGTCGCGATGGATCAAACCCTGAGCCGCCGCAGCTATCAATGCCCGCGTGATTTGGATCGCAATTTCGAGAACCAGCTTTGCATTGAGCGGACCATCCTTGCGCATGCGAGCATCCAAGGTTTCACCCTCTACCAACTCCATTGCGTAATAGCAGCGATTGCCATCGGGCGAAGCGCCGAACTGGAAGACGGCAGCCACATTCGGATGCCGCAGAGCAGCCGCGGCCCGCGCTTCACGCAGAAAACGTTCGCGCACAGGTTGTGAGCCGCGTGCCGCTGCCGGCACCTCGATCACTTTCAGGGCCACCTTGCGACGCAACACATTGTCGACCGCGAGATAGGTCACCCCAAATGCACCGCGACCGAGTTCCCACAGCGAGCCGTCTTCGCGGCACACGATCTCAAAGTCGCCAAAGACCAACGACGCATTCGACTTGGCTTCGACGGTTGATTTCCCGAGGCCCGTCCGAAGCAGACAGGCAACGCAATCGCCCTTTACGTTCAACGGCTCACCGCATATCGAGCAGGCTGCGGCTGCTGATGCCAGTGGTAATGACATGGCGTGTCTTCCTCAACCTCTTGTTAGTACATGCAGCAGCTCATGGAGCTCTTCATCCACTTCCGCTTCGGTGTCCACCGTTCGGCGTACCTCAGCCCGCAACACTTCCCGATAACGCGCTCGGAGGCGCGTAACATGACTGCGAAGCGTTGACTCCGTCACGCCCAGCCGAACCGCCAACTCGGCGTAAGCCGGTGGCGCGCCAGCGCATCCGCCAAGAAAAATCCTCAGCTCGTTGAAGAGCTTTTCTTTGGCCTCACCTTTGTAATCTGCCGAGAGCCGTTCCAGTGCAGCGCTGACCAAGGCTTCCGCCCAGCTGCGATCGAAAATCAGTTCTTCAGTGCTTGCGGTTCGGTGATTCTGAAAAAGCGATTCCGCCTCTTTGATCTGCTCTTCATGCAGAGGCAGAAAACTTTGTCCGCCACCACGCTTGAGCGTTCGTTCGCGGTCGGAAGCATCCGCGAGGAAATTTTTCAGCGAGGCGAGCAGAAATGAACGGAACCTGCCTTTCTGCGGATCCACGCGTTGGTAGATTTTGTGTTCGATCAGGTAAGCAAAAAAGCTCTGGGTGAGATCCTGCGCATCGTGCACGGTGTAAGCGCGGCTGCGCACGAAACTATAGAGCGGCGCCCAATAGGTTTGGCAAAGCTCTGCGAGCGCGGCCTGCGCAAGCTGCGGTTCGGCCTGGCTTCTCCCCGCCGCCAGAACAACGCTCCAGTGAGTTGAAGGAAACAAATCGCTCTGACGACGCCCATTCCCGGCCAGCGTCTTCACGTCAGTAAGTTTGTATCCACATCGTGGAAAAAAAGCAAGCCGTCGGAATTTTTTACAAGTCCGTGCAGCATGCGCACCGGAATCCCTTTGTACCGGGAAAGCGATCATCATTCCGAAACCATATGTAGAAGGGAATAATCATGAATCTTCAGGTCAAAAAAATATCAATTCCGCCACTTGTCATCGCAGCGGCGCTCGTCGCGCTCGTGTCGCCCACGGTCGCACGCGCGGACGCTGTGACTGATTGGAACCTGATTGCGTCGAACGCGATCGTCGTGACTGCGGGACAGCCGCCGCCGGTGTCGGCGCTGAGCTTTGCGATGGTGCAGGCGGCCGTGTATGACGCGGTCAACGCAATCGACCGTACCCACCAGCCGTACCTCCCGGAGCCTCCTTCAAATCCAACGGACTCGAAGGAAGCGGCCGCGGCGACAGCGGCGTTCCGCGTGCTCGTTGGTTTTCCCGATCTCCCCGGCTTGTTCCCGGCGCAGCTGCCGACATTGCAGCCCCAGTACGATGCTTACATAGCTGGACTGCCCGACAACCCGCCAGGATCGAGGGCTAATGGGGTCGCTATCGGCGAAGCGACAGCCAGGACAATGCTCACCAACCGGCAGAACGACGGTCGCTTCGGGCCGTCGCCGACGCCGTACCCAGTAGCGCCCGGTATCTGGCGGCCGACACCGCCGAACTTCGCCAACGATCCCGCGCCGTGGGTCGGGAACGTGCGGCCATTCCTCGTCCCGAGCGCAGAGATGCTCCGCACCGATGGGCCAAACGCACTCACCAGCGCGGCCTACACGGAGGACTTCAACGAGATCAAGGAGATCGGCTCACTCACCAGCACGACGCGAACCGCGGACCAGACCGATGCTGCGATCTTTTGGCAGGATCAAGCGAGGCGCTCTGGAACCGGATCTTTCGAACGCTGGCCGTCAGCCAGCAACTGGACATCGTTGACAGCGCTCGCCTGTTTGCAATGGAGAATCTGGCTGCGGCTGACGCCTCTATCGGCTGTTGGAACGACAAGTATTACTGGCAGTTCTGGCGGCCGATTACCGCGATCCGCGAGGCCGACACTGACGGCAACCCGGAACTCAGGCCGATCCGACATGGCTACCGCTGTTCGACCCATCGATACCAGTATGCAACCCGCCGCTGCTCGTAACGCCGCCCTTCCCCGACCACCCCTCGGGGCACGCCTGCCGCGACCGCTGCGTTCGCGCATACGCTCCAGAACTTCTTCGGCACCGACAAGATCGCTTCACCGCCTTCAGCAACAAATCCTGTACTACGCGGAGCTTCGACCGGTTCTCGGACGTGCTCTAAGAGGTCATCGCCGCCCGAGTGTGGGCTGGCATCCATTTCCGCACCGCAGACGAGCAGGGAGCTAAGCTCGGCAAGAAGGTCGCCCACTACCTCAAGAAGCACTATTTCCAGCCTGTCCGATAACGCTGCAAAGGAAAGCAAGCCTCGAAAGAATGAAAATTCCGTGCAGCACGCGCTCCGAAATCCCTTTGTAATCAGTAAAAAGCCACAATTACGAACCAAACGGAGAACGAGCGTATGGAAGCCATAACGAAAATTCCTTACCCGGCAATCGCGGCGGAATCATCGCAAATCAGATCCGTCCACGGGCTGGGCGGGTATTCAAGTATTCGGTGGGGATTGTTTCTTTTAGTCGTCTGCACAGGAACCTGCTGGGCCCAGCAGACTGACCGAACCATGGCGCCCAATACCGCCCAGGCGGGGATCGCTAAGTCCCTGCAAAATGAAATTGGCGCGGGACGCGGCGATGTAATGACTCCGAACTCATCTATTTTTATCATCAACCGCGATCCATTTCGTTCAGTCCGTCGCGGGCGCCAGCTTTTCCAGCGCAAGTTTGCTCAGGCGCAGGGACAAGGCCCGAATGAAGGCGATTGCGTAGGCAATCTCGACGTCGATGATGCGATTGGTGCTGGTTTGTCCGACAGCTGTGCGCTGTGCCATGGACGCCCGCGAGGGTCGGCAGGCGTGGGCGGCAACGTCGCCACCAGACCGGACAGCCGCGATGCCCCACACCTCTTCGGGCTCGGCCTGAAGGAGATGCTCGCCGATGAAATCACTGGCGATCTGCGAAGCATTCGCCAGCAGGCGATTACCCTGGCGGCGCAGAGTGGCCATTCGGTGACCCTGCCACTGCGCAGCAAGGGAATTGATTATGGGACGATTACAGCAACGCCCTCCGGCAGCGTGGACACTTCCGGCGTCCAAGGCGTTAATCCCGATCTCAGGGTGAGGCCGTTCTTCGCCGAGGGCCGCGGGATTTCGGTTCGGGAATTCGTAGTCGGCGCGATGCATAAAGAGATGGGGCTCGAATGCAACGACCCGGACCTAGCTAACGCGCACGCAGGGGCCAGAGTTGTAACTCCCTCTGGCATGGTGCTGGACGGCTCCTTGGACAGTATTGATGCACCGCCGGCACCCGATCCCGGAAGCGGCCAGTATGAGATTGATCCTGCGGTTGTGGACCACCTCGAATTCTATCTCATGAACTATTTTAAGCCGGGAATAGGTCGGCAGGATCCGACCACGGAACTGGGGCGGCGAAAATTCAATGCCGTAGGCTGTATGTCCTGCCACATGTCCAACTTGCAGATTAACCACGACCGCAGAGTAGCTGATGTGGAAACGGCTTACGATCCTGCGCGCGGGAATTTCAACAGTTTGTTCTCCACGGCTGGTGCGCTCATCAACGTGATCGACGACGGACACGGGCTTCCGCCACTGAAACAGCCACAGGGAAATTCCTTTCTGGTCAGCAACATCTTTACCGACTTCAAACGGCACGACCTTGGACCCAATTTCTACGAGCGGAACTACGACGGCACATTGCGGCAGCAGTTTCTGACACGCCCGCTATGGGGCATTGGATCCAAGAGCTCCTTCGGGCACGACGGGCGCAGCATCTCGCTCGACGAAGTGATCCTGCGGCATGGCGGCGAGGCACAGGCCTCGCGCGATGCTTATGCGGCGTTGGCCGAGCCGGAGTCCGCCGCGCTCCAGAAATTCCTGAGATCGCTGGTCCTGTTTCCGCCGGATGATACGGCGTCGAACCTTGACCCTGGGAATCGTAACGCTCAAAACTTCCCGCAGTTCGGGCACGGGAGTATTAAGCTCACAGTGTTGTTTAACGATCCGACGGACCCGGAGTAACGAACGACGCATCAGCACGGCTGATAACGTTATCTGCATCGGCTGCGCAGGCGCGAACGAGAGCCAAGGCCCCTATATCGGCAAGATCATCAATGCAACCTCGTCGGAGGAACTGCCGTTTTCATTAATTCAGATGGCAAACTTGGCATCGCTATCTCTCCAACAATCTTGGGTGTTGGACGTTTAGGTTTTCATTCGCTAAACTGAGGTGATGCGTTTCCGGACTTATAAAAACACCGACCTGACAGTTAGCGAAGTCGGCTTCGGTTTGTGGACGATTTCCACGGGGTGGTGGGGAAATTTTACCGAGGGCGAAGCGATTGCTCTTATGCACAAGGCATTCGACCTCGGTATCACTCTGTTCGATGCGGCTGATACGTACGGAAACGGATTGAGCGAAGAATTGATCGCGAAGGCGTTCCCGAATCAGCGGGATGAGATCGTGATTGCGACCAAGGTCGGTTACGATTTTGTTCATCACGGCCAGGCACGCGGACGCGGGCAACGCGAAATCCCGCAGGATTTTTCGCCGGACGCAATCACACGCGCGACCGATGCGGCGCTGAACCGATTGAAGACGGACCGGATCGATCTGCTCCAATTGCACAACATTCGGATGGAGCAGGTTTATGATGACGCGCTCTGGACGACGCTCGAGCAGTTACAATCGACAGGAAAAGTTCGTTATTACGGCATCGCCCTGGGGCCGGCGATCGGTTGGCTTTATGAAGGAACAAATTGCATTCGCGAGCGCAACATGACCAGCGTGCAGCACATCTACAACATGCTTGAGCAGCATCCCGGGCGCGCCTTTCACGAAGCGGCGACGGACGCGGGGAAAGACACAATGTTTCTCATTCGCGTAACGCATTCGTCCGGAATGCTTGAGGGGAAATACACCGCGGAGACGACATTCCCGCCGACTGATCATCGCAGCCATCGCCCGCGCAGTTGGCTGCTCAATGGAATCAAGAAAATTGAGCAATTGCGGTTCCTCGAAAATTCCAAGCGCACGCTTGGTCAGGCGGCATTGCTATGGCTGCTCGCGGACGATCGAGTCGCTTCGACGTTGCCGAATATTTACAACGACGAACAACTCGTTGAGTTCGCCAAAGCTCCTGAATGTCCGCCGCTCACGGCCGACGACATGGCAAAGATCGCCGAACTTTATTCCGACAACTTCGGAATCGAAGAAGAACCGCCCAAGTTCAAGGGAACAATGGAGCTGCCGAAGGAAACGGCGGCCGCATAACGAATCGCGCGCAACCTCCCAAACGTGTCATCCCGACCCAGCTACTTGGCGCAGGTTAAGCACGAGTTCGAATCGAAAGAAGGAACAAGTAGCTGGGGCGGGACCTCACAATCGAAGCGACCTGCACGCAAGCTGGAGGGGTGTGACCGTTCACCTTTCGAGAGATCCTTCGCTGCGCTCAGGATGACAAATCGTACAATGGAACTGCCGAAAGAAACGGCAGCATAACTGTAGTGCGAAGTCGCCACGCAGACCTTGTAAAGAGGCGTGTATTGCGCCGCTCACAGAGCGGCGGCTACAGCTCGGCGGTCATAGACCACCGCTATCAGCTAATCCGATTCTCGTCTTCCTCGACCGGTTCGGCGCGACGGATTTCCGGTTGTTCGCGAGCGCGCCGCTGCTGATGGCTGACCATCTTTTCACCCTGATAAATTTCCTTGAACACATCTGCGATCATTGGCGCCGCAGCGGAACCGCCGTGGACTTTGCTGCCGACGTCGCCCTCGTAAACAGCCGCAAACGCATATCGCGGCTGGTCGGCAGGCAAAAATCCGGCGAACCACGCGGCTGTGCGCTCCTTGGTTTTTGGTCCCCATTGCGCGGTGCCGGTTTTACCTGCGACTTCAACATTATCGAGGCTGGCTTGATGCGCCGTGCCGCCTGCGCCATTCACAACGTCAATCATTCCGGTGCGCAATTGGTCCAGTGTCTCGGATGAGAGATCCAAGCTTCTTTTGGCGCGCACCTGGTAGGCGGTCACAATTTGATTATCAAATGTCTGCACCTGTTGGACGAGACGGGTTTGATAGAACGTTCCTCCGTTGGCAATGACTCCCATCGCTTGCGCCATCTGCAATGGGGTTACCTGGATGTCCCCCTGGCCAATTGACATGTTTGCGATGTCGCCGTTGAGGATTTTGCGGCCATGTGTCGCCTTCATGTATTCGTCGTTCGGAATGCGGCCTTCGGCTTCGCCCCGCAACGGAATGCCGCACTTCGCGCCAAAGCCGAGTTTCAACGCCCAATCGATGATCGGCCCCGAGCCGGTCTTGATCCCGACCTGGTAAAACCATGTGTCGCACGATTCCGTGAGCGCCTGAACGAAATTTAGCTCACCGCGACTGCCCTTTTTCCAATTGTGGAAAGTGACGTTGCCAATCTGAATCGCCGGCACGCAGTCGTATCGATCGTCCCGGTAAACCGCGTGGCTTTCCAGCGCAGCGATGCCCACCGCAATCTTGAAGGTCGATCCGGGTGGATAAGACGAACGATACGCGCGGGGCAAAAGTGGAATGTCCTTGTCGTCTTGCAAAGCTTTGAGTTGATCGGCCGAAATGGAGGGAACAAACACATTAGGATCGTATGTAGGCCAGGACGCCAGCGCGAGAATGTCGCCGTTGTTAGGGTCAATAACCACCATCGCACCGCGCTTCGCTTTTGCTGCGAGCGCTTTTTCCGCCAGTTCCTGCAAATGCAAATCAAGAGTGGTGACAACGTTGTAGCCGGGCTCAGGCGGAGTGATTAGTTTCTCGGAAGTCTTCCGGCCGTCCTTGTCGAAAGTGAGCTTGTATTCGCCATGCTTGCCTCTGAGCATCTCGTTAAAGGTTTGCTCCAGCCCCTCCCGTCCCTCGGTTTCCGGCCACAGCGTTTCGTGATTGTCAACGATGCCGTCGGGATTGCGCCCGGTCTTTCCCGTATAGCCAATGATTTGACCGGCAATTTTCCCGTTCGGGTAAACCCGCACGTAAATGGGCCGCACCATCATGCCGGACGGCAGCGCGTCTTTAATGTTTTCGTATTCCTGTTGGCTAAGATTTTGTGCAATCTCGAACGGCATGATTCCCCGGTTGCGGTAGTGACGCAGGATCGCCTCATCGGAAATCCGGAACCTGTGTCCAGTTGATTTCGCTGCCTCATCTATTTTTTCCCTTGTGTACCTGAGCGCCTGCGCATCCGAGAAATCGAGCGGCGTTGGGAAGGTGATGACCAAATTGTAACTAAGCCGGTTTTGCGCCAGCGGCGCGCCGTTGCGGTCTGTGATCTGCCCGCGTGGAGCTGGAACATCGAGAATGTAAGTGCGCGCAAGTTTTTGCGTCTCGAAAGTGGGGACGATCGTCTCTTCCTCCAGCGGAGGAGCACTTGGACTCGCTGCCGGGGCAGGCGCCAGAGTCTGTGCCTGCGCCGTCGCCGACAGCGCAAAGACCCACAAGGCGATCCACAGATCGGCCACAGTTCCCGAGATTGACCTCATTTGAAAGAATCTTCGTTAATCTGCGACATCTGCGGATAAATCAATGGCTTTGCAGGAATCGGTGCACTTCTTCGGCCAGCTTGCGGCCAATGCCTTCCGTGGAGGCAATCTCCTCGACGCCTGCTTTCCGAAGCCGATTCACTGAGCCAAACCGCCGCAGCAATAAACTTTTCCGGTTTTGGCTTACACCAGGGCAATCATCGAGAATGCTTTCTTCGACGCGTTTTTTCATGAGCAGTTGGTGATACGCGTTGGCAAACCGATGCGCCTCATCGCGAATTCGCTGAAGCAATCGCAACGCAGGCGAATCCATCGGAAGCCGCAATGGCAACGCCCGGTCCGGCCGATAAATCTCCTCCCGTTCCTTTGCCAGGCCGATGATGGGAAGATCGTGCAAACCTAATCGCTGTAATTCACGACACGCGGCGGAGAGCTGGCCTTTTCCGCCATCCACAATGATCAGATCAGGCAAGCGAACTGGCGCTGGGAATCTCCGATCTCCTAATTGGGCGTTGGACGTTGGACGTTGAGCGTTGGACGTTTGCTGTTCTAATCTTCGCAGCCCCTCGACAGCCGCTTCCTGCGAAAACTCTGCCGCGTCGGAGTTTGCTGCTCGCGCTTCGAGAAGAATCCGCGAGTATCGCCGCCGAACGACCTCGGCCATGCTGGCAAAATCGTCCTGTCCTTCAACTGTGCGCACGCGATAGCGCCGGTAGTTGTTCTTGTCCGGTACACCGTCTCGGAAACAAACCATCGAAGCGACCACGTGTGTCGCGGAAATGTTCGAGATGTCGAAACATTCCATTATGCGCGGCGGGTGTGGCAAACGCAGCGCGTCCGCCAACTCCCGCACATCTGCGATGGGATCGATCGTGCTCGGCAAACTGCCGCGTGTAAACCGCCGGGTTGGCTTCGTGGTGTCACGCAAATCCTCGATCATGTCCCGCAATTCCGCTGCTATTTCGAAATCCATTTTCTCGGCAGCCTTCTGCATTTGTTCCTCGAGTGCCGCGATCATCTCTCGGGATTTACCTTCGAGGAACTCGCACGCTTGCGCGACGCGCTCGCGGTATTCGGCAGCGCCGATCTCGCTCAAGCGCACCGGCACCTGATACGTTGAGGATTTTAATTCCCGTTCCGTCGGCGCCCCCCGGCCAAAGGTGAGCACTCCGAATTTTTTGCGCATGAAATTCAATGTCTGCCGCAGCGCTCCCGCATGCGCGTACGGGCCGAAGTAGCGGCTGCCATCGCCCTTTTTGAATCGGGCCAACCGAAAACGCGGCCATTCTTCTGAAAGATCAACTCTGACCACGAGGAAGCGCTTGTCGTCACGAAAGGAAACATTGTAACGCGGGCGATATTCCTTAATCAATTTGCCTTCCAGCAAAACCGATTCCGCTTCGCTGCGAACAGTGTGAGTTTCAAAATCCCACGTAGCGTCCAGCAGGGCGCGTGTCTTCAAATCGGCCTGCGCCAGTTTGGATGGCAGGAAATATGAACTCACCCGCTTGCGCAGGTCGCGCGCCTTACCCACGTAGATGACGCGATTAAACCGGTCACGCATCAGGTACACACCAGGCCTGTGCGGCACCTCCTGCACTTTCTTCTGCAAATCCGGTTTGGCTTTTCTTGGTGCCATTGTCGACAAGATCGACAATCGCGCCGCAAAAATTGTAGGGCAAGCGCTTCGCTTGCCGCCATTGAAAGGATGGGCAGGCGGAGCGCCTGCCCTACAACTGTCTCGGTGAAAACCTACGAAAATGATCGCCGCTGTAGCCGCGGCCCTGTGGGCCGTGTCAATCACGACAAAAGCAGTTGAGATGAACCGGCCACAGGCCGGTGGCTACAAGATTTTAGGAAATCGCGTACAAAAAAAGCGCCCGCGAGATTTTTCGCAGGCGCTTTTTGAGTTTACCCAGCAAACAACTCTGCCGCTACGGTCTCGTCGTAGTGGTGGTAGTCGTTTCCTCGCGTTTGATAACAGCGGCAGGCTGCGCCAACACTACTTTGCGCACCACCACCCGGTCGCCCACCGTTGAATAGTAAACAGTCGCCGGCATGTCTGGACGGACTGCCGACCAACTCACAACGCGACCTTCCGGATCTACAATGGTCGTCTCTTTGGTGCGGTAATACCGCACTGGAGCCGCACCCGACGCCGTTCGGAACATGAGATAGTCCGAGTCGGGCGTGTAGGTCACGATTGTGCCCGCCGCGGTGGTCGTTGCCTGCTGCGTTGTGGTCGTGCCGGTCACAGGATCTGTCGTCGTTGTCGTAGTTGTCGTCTGTGCCAGCGCCATACCCAGCGCTATGGTGCAAAGCACAGCCGCCGCCAATATTTTCGTTAATCTGGTTTGTTTCATAATTGTCCCTCTGCTTTGATTAAATGGATGTTCTCCAACGTGTATGTCCCCGGCCATCTAAGGCGGGAGTTTCTTCAGTTACGTCCTCGTATCGTAAATTCGGCCTCGCGTGGTCGCCTCCAAGCGGGTAATCGACGTTGTAGCCACGGCGCTATGTCGCCGTGCTGCCCAAGGCAATTTCGCCAGAGCGCCTCGACACAGCGAGGCGGCTACACCATCTGTGAATAGCTCTTAGAGTAGTGTGATCTTTATGCAGGCTTTACCGGGTTTCCGCGATTTCCTGCCGGAGGAGTGCGCGAAGCGCAATTACATCTTCGCCCGCTGGCGCGAGGTCGCCCGCCGCTATGGCTTTGTGGAATGGGAAGGCCCTCCTTTGGAGCCAACCGATCTTTATAAAAAAAAGAGTGGCGCAGAAATTGTCGATCAACTCTTCAACTTTACCGACAAAGGTGACCGCGAAGTCGCGCTGCGGCCCGAGCTTACGCCCACGCTTGCGCGCGTGATCGCGGCGCATGAGCGTGAATTTAAAAAACCGCTCAAATGGTTCTCGATCGGCCAATTTTTCCGCTATGAAAAACAACAGCGCGGCCGCTTGCGCGAACATTTTCAACTCAATTGCGACATCATCGGTGAAGCCGATCTCGAAGCAGACATCGAATTAGTTGCGCTCTGCATCGATATCTTGCGTACTTTCGACTTGACGGAAAAAGATGTCGTCGTCCGGATCAGTGACCGCGAATTTTGGACTGATTTTCTGCGCGACAAAGGCGTTCCGCCTGATTCCTGGGACGAATTGCTTCAAGTCATCGATAAATCCGGGCGCGAGCCGCGTGAGAAGACAGCACAGAAACTCGGCAATCTGGCCGACGCAGTCTTTGCGACTTTAAAAAGCGGCGGCAACAGCGAAAAACTCGATAAACTGGTCAGTGGCCTGCGCGCTCGCGGGCTTGCCGATTTTGTCCAGATCGATGTCGGAATCGTTCGTGGGCTGGCCTACTACACCGGCATTGTATTTGAGGTGTTCGATCGCGCCGGAAAATTCCGCGCCATAGCCGGCGGTGGACGATACGACAATTTGATCGCGCAACTCAGCGACGCTGCCGTCTCGCTGCCTGCACTCGGTTTTGCCATGGGCGATGTCGTGCTCAGCGAATTAATCAACGAAATCCCGCGCGCCAGTGAAGCGATGCAGAAAGCAATTGCGAGCGACCGCAAGATCGACATCTACGTCGTGATCGCCAAGGAACAACGCCGCACCGATGCGCTGACACAAATCCAGCAACTTCGCGAGCGCGGCTATCGCGTCGATTACCCGCTCGCGCCAACAAAAGTTGCCCGGCAATTCCAAGCCGCCGAAGACGCGGGCGCATCGCTTGCGCTCCTCTACGGTGACGAATGGCCACAAGTGAAAGCGAAAGACATGACCACCGGCGAGCAGCAACTCATCACACAGGAAAATCTCACCGCGTACATCAAACCTCACCTGCGATAGCGATTCACGGTTCTGGGGAGCACAGGCTGCCAGCCTGTAGTGGTCGGCAGCTTGCCGACACGCCGGGGCATTGCAACATCGCGCCTGGCGGGTTGGAGCAGCTTTTCGGCAAGGCTGCCGAAAAGAACAGGCTGGCAGCCTGTGCTCCCCAGAAGCTAATCGCTTGCGAGATTATTCGCTTCGCTCAGAGTGACGCGTACTTTTTGTGCACGCCATGTTTCGCACACACGATTGCAATTCACTTCGCAAAAGCGACATCGGCAAGGAAGTCATGCTTGCCGGCTGGGTAAATGTCACGCGCGATCATGGCGGCGTGATTTTTATTGATCTGCGCGATCGCGAAGGTCTGACTCAGGTTGTTTTTCGCCCAGAGGAAAACGCCGAACTGGCAAAGGAAGCGCACACTCTGCGCAGCGAAGACGTGATCCAAGTTTCGGGCCGAGTCGCCGCGCGTCTGCCAGGCACGCAAAATCCCAACCTCGCGACCGGCGACATCGAAATCATTCCCGAGCAAGCTGCGCATTCTCAATCGCGCCGACACGTTGCCGTTCCCGATCGATGCCGAGCCGCAGAACGAAGATTTGCGAATGACGCACCGCTATTTGGATCTGCGGCGGCCGCGTCTCGCGCGTAATTTGCGGGTGCGCCATCGCGCGGCAAAGGCGACGCGCGATTACCTCGACAGCCAGGGCTTTGTCGAAGTCGAAACGCCCATTCTTTCCAAGAGCACGCCGGAAGGCGCGCGCGATTTTTTGGTGCCGAGCCGGATCACGCCGGGAAAATTCTACGCGCTGCCGCAGGCGCCGCAGCAATACAAACAACTCCTCATGGTCGCTGGCGTGGAAAAGTATTTTCAGATCGCGAAATGTTTCCGCGACGAAGATTTGCGCGCCGACCGCCAGCCGGAGTTTACGCAGATCGACATTGAAGCGTCGTTCGTCATGCCGGAGGACATCTTCGCCGTTACCGAAGGAATGCTGGCGGCGATTTTCAAGGCAGCGCTCAACCTCGACATCAAAACGCCATTCGACCGGCTCACTTACCGCGACGCCGTCAATCGCTTCGGCAGCGATAAACCCGATCGCCGGTTTGGAATGGAGCTTGTCGATCTTGGAGAAATCTTTCGAGAAAGCAGCTTCAAAGTTTTCCGAAGCGCGCTCGATGCCGGCGGCGTGGTGAAAGCGATCAACGCGAAAGGCTTTGCCGGAATCACCATCGGACAAGCCGATGAACTCACTGAAATTGCAAAGTTGCACGGCGCCAAAGGTCTTGCCTTTATCAAGATCGAGAATGGCGAGTGGAAATCGCCGATTGTGAAATTTTTTTCGGAGGCCGAGAAAGCCGCGCTGCAATCGAAGCTGAACATCGAGGAAGGCGACTGCGTTTTCTTTGGTGCCGACAAATGGGAAATCGCCTGCGAAGTTCTGGGCCGCTTCGCGTCTGCGCATCGCAGAGATACAAAAGCTCACGCCCGCTGGGAGTCTGGGATTTTCTCTGGGTCACAGACTTTCCGCTGTTCGAATGGAGTGCTGAGGAAAACAAATGGAACGCCATGCATCACCCGTTTACACGTCCTAAAACGGAAGACATGCCGTTATTTGAATCGAAGAAATTTCCCGAGGTTCGCGCCGAGGCATACGACGTCGTTTTAAACGGCGTCGAGATCGGCGGTGGCAGCATGCGAATCTATGAGCCTGAGCTGCAGGAGAAAATGTTCGAGGCGCTCGGGATCAGCCCGGAAGCTCGACAATCGCAGTTTGGCCATTTGTTGCGCGCACTTCGGCTTGGCGCACCGCCGCATGGCGGCATCGCATTCGGCTTCGACCGCGTGGTCATGCTGATCTGCGGCGAACAAAGCATTCGCGACGTGATGGCGTTTCCCAAAAACAATCGCAGCATGGACCTGATGACCAAATCGCCCGCCGAGGTCGATCCAAAGCAGTTGCGCGACTTGGGAATTAAACTTGTGGGAGAAAAGCCGGAGGGGCGAGACCCTTTGCGTCGCAAATGAATTCATCCACAAATTTGAAAACCTGGCCGTCGCTTCGCGTCCGTTGCAGCGCAGACACAGATTTGAATCAGGAAAGCAGGAAGACAGGAAAATGGATCCAGAAGATGTAACTGCCTATCGAGCAATGACACCCGAACAGCGACTGAAGCGCGGTCTGGAGTTTATCCGGCAAGCGCGCCAGTTCAAAATCATGTCGGTCCGTGTCCACCATCCCGGATGGAGCGAAGAAAGAAGTAATGAACGAAGTTCGCCGCTGGGTTCGCAACGGCATGAAGCCAGAAGAGCTCTACGAAGTGTAGCGGCTTCTATGGCCGTCGCTGATTTTGCACAGCGGTTGAACCCTCGAAGATCTAGATTTCGTCGGGCGTCAGTTCGTAGAGCTCCTAAACCAGTTTCTCGATCTGCGCATCGGTCGCGTCGATCTGGCGCTGGAAATTCGCTTTGGCGTATTCGTCCCGAACGCTTTCGGGGTCAATAACCCAGGGCCTTTTTCCGATCCAGCGCGCCGGGCAGAGCATCCTTTTTCACCGTAATCGCCTCTGCGCCCGAGTCCTTTATCTGGTGAGACTGAGTCGCGTTGAACTCGATGTCTTTCGTGAATTCCGGAGGGAGGTCGGCCTCGGCATAGATGGCGTGCACCGGGCATACCTCTACGCATGCCATGCAATCAATGCAGTCCTCCGGGTGAATGACCACTTGATTGTCCATTTCGTAGAAGCAGGCGACCGGGCATACTTCTACGCAGTCGGTGAACTTGCATCCGTTACATTTGTCGGTCACGATGTGGGCCATAGGATTTCGGTGGTTGAGGGTTGCGGAAAAAACTGCCGTTATGTAATTAGCGACCCGCGCCCCAGTCAAGCGACACCTGGGCGATGTTCGCTGCGGGTCTTGAAAAGGATCGCCACGCAAAACGTGACAATGGTGCCGAAGCAGATCCACCAGGGAAATTCCATCACCGGCAACCAGCTCGGTTGCGCGTAAACTTTGCCGCCGAAGATTCCGGCGATTTTGTTAGGCAAACCGCTCAGGATTGCGACGACGATAAAGCCAATGATCATCGCCAGAATGTTGCCGAAATCGTTGCCGCGGCGTTTGGTAAACATTCCGCAGAGAAAAACACCAAGCAGCGAGCCGTAGGTGTAACCAAAAATTCCGAGCACGATCGGGATAATTCGCACGTTGGGATGAACAATCACCAAGTAGGACGTCGTCGATGCGACAACGATCATCAGTATCGAGAACCAAACGGTAGCCCAACGGACCGCACGGAGGCTTTGTTCATTCGTTGATGCTGGGTTGATGTAGGGCTCGTACCAATCGCGGGTGAAACTGGTAGCCAGCGCATTGATCGCTGTGCTGAGCGATCCCATGGCAGTTGCGAAAATTCCAGCGATCAACAGACCGCGCAGCCCAACCGGCATCTGGTACAAAATGAAATGACAAAACGTTTCGTTAGGCGTTTTGGGAAGCGTGGGGTCGGGATGCGCTTGATAATAAACCCACAGTAACAGGCCGATA
>CAVUGV010000036.1:0-158427 GCA_963741065.1 uncultured Verrucomicrobiae bacterium
GGTGATTGAGGAGGACGGGAAGACGGAAGAAGAGTTTATCGAAGAGATTCTGAGCGTGAACGATGAAATCGAATCGTTGAACAAACTGGTTCGCCAACTCGACCGCACCATCGGTGCAAACATCAAACTCCTTGCAGGCGAAGCATGAATTCGTGGAACACAATCACGATGGGAGAACTCCAATCGACAATGGTGAGGCCAGCCTGCAAACTCGGACCTTTCGGAACGCAGTTCAAAGCCAGTGAATATGTGGAGGTCGGGATATTCCTCATGGTCAACGTGAAGAACATTGGCTACGGCGATGTTCGCACTGAAGGCTTGGATTATCTGGATGAGAAGACTGTTCATAGGCTTCGCGTCCACCGCCTGAAAACCGGAGACATCGTATTTGGTCGCAAGGGTTCGGCGGATCGACACGCGCTTATCGGTCCTGCCGCAGATGGCTGGGTTCAGGGTTCAGACTGCATGAGGCTTCGATTGACGAGCAAACGACTAAAGCCCCGTTTTCTCTCTTATTATTTTTGCACTTCTGGGCACAAATACTGGATGGAAGCCGTGTGCGCCTTTGGCGCGACGATGTCCACGCTGAACCAGGGAATTGTCCGGCGCATTGCACTTCGTGTGCCGCCTCCACCGGTTCAATACAAAATCGCCAGCGTTCTCTCGGCGTATGATGAGCTGATTGAAAACAACCGGCGGCGCATCACGCTGCTGGAAAAGCTGGCCGAGGAAATCTACCGCGAATGGTTTGTCCGCCTTCGCTTCCCCGGCCACGAAAAGGTGCGCGTCGTTAAAGGCGTTCCCCAAGGCTGGGAGTTGGTGAAATTGGAACGCGCCTTCAAGTTCACCGGCGGTGGCACTCCATCAAAGGAAGTTGGCCGCTATTGGAACGGCGGGGACGTGAATTGGTTCACGCCTTCAGACATCACCGGCGCGGACGGAATCTTTCTGGAGAAGTCCGGCGATCAATGCACCGAAGAAGGCTACAACAACAGTTCGGCCAGAATGTTCCCGGGGTATTCGGTAATGTTGACGAGCCGGGCGACCATCGGAGCAATCGGCATCAACACGACTCCCGCCTGCACAAACCAAGGTTTCATCACCTGCATTCCCAATGCGCGGTATCCGCTGCCTTATCTCTTTCACTGGATAAAGCTGGCGAAACCTCATTTCGAATTGCTGTCGGGCGGAGCAACATTCGCCGAGTTGACGAAAGGCACATTCAAGCGAATCGAAATTCTGACACCGCCAGAACCGATTGCCACGGAGTTCGCGTGCATTGAGTCGCCCTTGCTCAAGAACATTGAAACACTTCTCCACGCGAATCGGAAATTAGTCGAAACCCGCGACAAACTTTTGCCCCGCCTCATCTCCGGCAAACTCTCCGTCGAGAACCTCGACATCCAGTTCCCGCCCGGCATGGCGGAGGAATTGAACGCCGAGCCAACCGCTACCGCTCATGCCTAACTTCATCTCCGAGGATCAGATTGAGCAGGCGCTTCTTCAACGCCTGCAACATCAACTCGGATACGACGTGCTCAACTGCTACACAACTGATCCGGAAGACATCAATGACGGATCGAATCGAGCAGATAAGCGTGATGTCGTGTTTACCGATCGACTCAGAAATGCGGCAACACGATTAAATCCCAAGATTCCCGAATCTGCGATTGATGACGCGCTTTCAAAACTTTTAGAGAAACGCCAGGCGATGTCAGCTGTCGCGGCAAATCATGAGATCGACACTCTCATTCGCGATGGCATTCCAGTTCAATTCGAGAACAGACAAGGTCGAACTGAGGATGAACGGGTAAGGGTTATCGATTTCCAGAATCCAGAGAAGAACGAATTCTTAGCTGTTTCCCAAATGTGGGTGAAAGGCGAACGCGGGTATCGTCGACCGGATGTGCTGCTTTACGTGAATGGTATCCCGCTCGTCTTCATCGAGCTCAAGAACTCCAACGTTAAATTAAAGAGCGCTTACGAATCTAACGTTGTCGCGTATCGCTCCGAGATACCGCAGCTTTATCTGACGAACGCGTTTTGCGTGCTTTCAAATGGTCTTCAAACGCGCGTTGGAAGCATGACTGCTGAATGGGAGCATTTCTTTACGTGGCTTCGCGTTAATGACGAGAAGGAGAAGGTCAATCGCGAAAGCATTGAGGAGAAAGGCGAGACCGTGGTTCGCGTAATCGACGGGCTATTCCCGAAAGCTCGACTGCTGGATTACGTGGAGCACTTCGTCCTCTATTACGACGACAAGCAAAAGATCATTGGTCAAAACCACCAATTCATCGGCGTGAACAAGGCTTATGACGCTTTCCTTAACCGAAAAAAGAAAGAAGGGAAGCTCGGCGTTTTCTGGCACACGCAAGGTTCGGGCAAGAGCTTCTCGATGATCTTTCTGGTCCGCAAAATTTTCCGCACGCTCACCGGGAACTTCACGTTTGTTGTCGTTACCGACCGCGAAGACTTGGATGGCCAAATCTATCGCAACTTTTTACACACTGAGACGGTCAAGAAAAGCGATACGGCTCAACCCAAGGACAGTGAAGAAATGCGCAAGTTTCTTGGCCAGAACAAGCGTCTCGTCTTCACCCTGATCCAGAAGTTCGGCTGGCCGAAGGGGAAGGAATATCCACTTCTGTCCGAGCGCGACGATATCGTGGTGATGGTGGATGAAGCACACCGCACTCAATACAAGTCGCTCGCCGAAAACATGCGGCATGGTTTGCCTAACGCGCAGTACATGGCGTTCACCGGAACTCCACTGCTGGGACGCGAACGCAAAACCAATGCCTGGTTCGGCGATTATGTTTCTGAGTACAACTTCCAACAATCGATGGACGACGGCGCGACCGTGCCGCTTTTCTACCAAAAGCGTGTCCCACAAGTGCTGATTCAGAACGAAGACTTGAGTGATGAATTTTACGAAATCCTCGAGGACGAAAATTTGGATGACGCCCAAAAGGAAAAGCTGGAAAAGAAGTTCTCGACTGAGGTCGAAGTAATAAAGCGCGACGATCGGTTGGAAACGATCGCCAAAGACATCGTCTATCATTTTCCACGAAGAGGTTATCTCGGAAAAGGAATTGTCATCTCACTCGACAAATTCACCGCCGTAAAAATGTACGACAAGGTACAGCGGCTTTGGAAAGAACAGATCAAAGAGCTGCTGGGCCGCATCAACAAATCCGGCAGCGAAATTGAGAAGGAGAGATTGAAGAAGAGGGTGGATTACATGCGACGAGTCGAGATGGCCGTGGTTGTCAGCGAAGAAGCCGGCGAGGAGGAGAAATTCAAGAAACAGGAGCTAGACATCAAGCCTCATCGGCAGCGCATGAACAGCGTTGACGAGCACGGTCACGATATCGAGTACAACTTCAAAGATCCTGAGCATCCGCTCCAGCTTGTCTTTGTTTGCGCAATGTGGCTGACCGGTTTCGATGCGCCCACCGTCTCGACGCTTTATCTCGATAAGCCTCAGAAAGATCACACGCTGATGCAATCGATCGCTCGTGCGAATCGAGTGACATCATTCAAGATCAACGGCGTCGAAAAGCGAACAGGCGAGATCGTCGATTACTACAACGTCTTTCGCAACATGAAGAAAGCGTTGAAAGATTACGCTCAAGGCGCGGAAGGCGCCGATGAACCACCGGTAAAAGAGAAGGCCGAGCTGTTTCGGCTCCTTGATGATTCTATTGAGCAGGCCACGGCGTTTTGCCAATCCCACAGTGTTCGCATCGATAAACTGCTGAACACCGAAGATACGTTTAAGAACGTCGAGCAATTCAAAGAATACGCCGATATGCTTCTCACGCAGGACGAATGGCGCAAAGCGTTCAGTGTTTACGAAAATACTGTGACCGCCCTGTACGAGGCGAGTAAGCCGGAGATCCTGCGCCAGCCAGAGATCGTTCGCACAGTCGCTGTGTTTCAATATTTGCGAGGCGTAATTGACGCGATCATCGAACAAACTGACATCGATGCCGTCGGTCTGCGCGTCGGGGAATTATTGGATGAAAGCGTCGTTGTCGCTAAAGAATCGAATGATGCTGCAAGCGGCTACGGGATATTGAAGCAGGGGACGGAAATGGGACCTGAGCAAGATCGACTTCGAAGAATTACGCAAGGATTTCAAGAAAGCGGCTTACCGAAACATTGAGATCGCAGATCTCCGCGCGTTCATCGAGAAGAAGTTAGAGCAAATGCTAAAAGAGAATCGAACTAGAAGTGATTTCGCCCAGCGACTGCAAGAGATCATCGATGAATACAACGCGGGCGGAACTTCGAACGAAAATTATTTCGAGGAACTATTGAAATTCACGAGGGAGTTGAAGGCAGAAGCGGAGCGCCACGTTCGCGAAGGACTCTCCGAAGATGAACTCGAGCTGTTCGACTTGATCAAAAAGGAGGCAATGACGAAAGAGGAAACACAGAAGGTTAAGCTCGCAGCCAAAGCGCTCCTACATCGCCTACGTGAGGAAGTTCCGCCGGTACTTGTTCAGGATTGGTTTAAGGATCAGCAAACCAGAAAAGTCGTGCGATCAGCCGTTGAAGACGTGTTAGACAAGAACCTGCCTAATACATACGATCGTGTTCTGTTCCGAAAGAAGTGTGATGACGTTCTCGACATGATGCTCGATTATGCGAACCACGGACTGAAATGGGCGGCGTGAAAACAGCCCGCGACTGACTAGGATGAGTTTTTCTGAGCAGTTTGAGAAAGCGTTGGTGTATGCGCTCTACGGCCTGACGCCGGAGGAAATCAAAATCGTCGAAGGCGCGAGCAGCAATCGATAACATCAGCCACTTGTCCAAGCTTAATAGATGCCTGAGCGAGATCTACATAGGCAACCTTTCGACGAAAGTACAAAGACAAAGTTATTAATCTACCGCAGTTACATTCGCGCTTGGCTCCAGGTATTTCTTCACGCGGAGCGATTTCGCGGCAAACCCCTGCAGTTTTTCGATTTCTTTTGCGGTCCGGGCGAAGACTCTGCGGGTGAACCCGGTAGTCCACTGATCGTTGTTAACGAACTGCTCGCTGAACATGCGAGGATTGACCAGCGTGGGCACAGCGTTCGACTTTTCTTCAACGATCACGACGCGGGTAAAATTGAGAATCTGAGGCGACTCTGTTCCGAGAAATCATTGGCTTGGCAGCCACAATTTGGGTCGCTTGATTTCGCGGATGCATTCAAGAGCGTCCAGAATGAGATGGGCAAACATCCATCCCTCGTGTTTATCGATCAAAATGGTCTCAAGCATGTCACGAGGAAGGTCTTTGACGCACTCGCCGATACAGCAACGACTGATTTTCTTTTCTTCACGGCATCCTCTGTTAAGCAACGCTTCGGCGATCTGGTTGCTCCCGAGATAAAATTACCTGCAAACACTTCGCGTTTGGAAGTTCACCGCGTGCTAGCAGACGTGTATCGGCAATGGGCTCCGAAAGGCATTTTCATTGGCCATTTCTCGCTCAAAAAGGGCGCCAATGTTTATGGGCTAGTATTCGGATCGCATCACTGGCGCGGCATGCTGAAGTTCTTGGAAATTGTGTGGAAACTGGACGCGAGCTGCGGCGAAGCGGATTACGAACTGGAACAAGACACTGCTCAAGGGATCATGGACTTTGAGCAAGGCACGACCGGCTTTAAAAAGCGAAAGGTCGAAGTCTTTCAGGAGCGATTGAAACATATGATCGCCAGCGGCCGACTCAAAACAGACGACGCAGTTTTTCTGTGTTGCCTTGAGAACGGATTTCTGCCACGTGTAGCGAAAGACGTGTATATCCGCCTTCGCGACGATGGAGTCCTAAAGAATCCAAAGGCGACGTTCCCCCGCTACTCAGCGGAAGTAATGAAAGCTCCACGGAGAATTGAGACTTAATGGCGGCGAATTCACATATCGAATGGACCGAGGCGACATGGAATCCCGTCACCGGCTGTACAAAGATCAGCGCAGGATGCAAGAATTGTTACGCCGAGCGACTGGCATTACGGCTGCAAGCGATGGGCAATCCCCGATATCGCAATGGCTTTAAGGTCACGCTCCACGAAGATCTGATCGAGTTGCCGAGGCGCTGGCGTGAACCGCGACTGATTTTTGTGAATTCAATGAGCGATCTGTTTCACGAGCAAGTGCCGCTCGAGTTCATTCAGCGCGTTTTGCGACGATGCAGGAATGTTCTCAGCACACATTCCAAATTCTGACAAAACGCAGCGTGCGGTTACGAAAACTCGCGCATGATCTTGATTGGCCTCAGAACGTCTGGATGGGCGTAAGCGTCGAGGATTCGCGCGTATTGTCGCGCGTCGATGATCTCAGGAGGGTCCCGGCCGCTATTCGTTTTCTTTCCTGCGAGCCGCTGATCGGTTCCCTCGCGGGAATCGATTTAGCGGATATTCACTGGGTGATTGTCGGCGGCGAATCCGGATGGGGCGCTCGACCGATGAAAATCGAATGGATTCGAGAAATCTTTCGGGCGTGTCGAAAGCAAGACGTTCCATTTTTCTTTAAACAGTGGGGCGGAGTCCGCAAAGATGTCACTGGCCGAAAGCTTAACGGCAAAACTTGATGACGATATGCCCGCCAGGGTGGCGGCGTAGAGACTCCCGATAACAGACGGCTCAGCGATCCGTCCCCACCACTTGTTTCTCCGTCAATCGCATTAGGATTGTCCTTACTGTTCCGGCGACGGAATTATTTGCTGAGATTTGGATGTGATTGGACGCGAGTTCCAATGGTCGTTCGTAAGCCGCGTTCAGTTTTTCAAAATCTTCCAAGCGGGCATCGGAGATTTCGGTGGCGCTATGGTCTCGGGCCTTGAGTCTGGATCGGATAGTTGCGGGATCGGCATTTATTTCGACGACCCAGAGTTGAACGTTCGCTTTCTTACATGCCTCGCACAGAGATCGACGGAGTGCGCGAGTGGCAAATGTGGCATCGAGGATTACGCCGGGAGATCTTTTCAGCGCGCCCAGCCCATCCTCAACCAGTTTGCTGTAAGTTCGTTGAGTCATTTGCGGCGAATAAACTTTGTCGCGTAATTCTTGTGGACTTCGTTGCGTCAGCGGAATTCCGACCAGCGTCTTGCGGATTTCATCCGATGAAAAGACTGACCAGCCCAATTCGTGCCCGAGTTCACGAGCGATGGTGGTTTTGCCGGTACAGATTTGACCCATGAGAACGAGTACCAGTGCCTCGGAGCCGGCAACGGCATACCGCAGCGCGAGGCGAAAATAGCGCGCCGCAAGTTTTTCGTGCTCCTCTGGTTTTTCTGTTTCCGCCTCGGCGGCTTGGATGCTCTCGACTTTTCCGCGCACAAAGGCGCGGTAACACTTGTAGAAGTCGGCAATCTTCAGCAGGCCCGGATCGTCAAATTCGCAGGCCGCGGTTTGCAGAACCAGATTTGCCAAATCGCTTCGGCCTTCGAAATCGAAATCCATCGCCAGGAAGGCGAGATCGTTGGCGATGTCGATGAAACGGAATCGGTCATTAAACTCAATACAGTCGAAGATTGACAGCCGCTCCAGCGTGATGTGGATGTGATCCAGATGCAGATCGCCGTGACAATCGCGAATCCGATGCTGCTGAATACGTTCCCGAAAAACGTTTTCATTCCTCACATAAAATTCATTGGTGTAATGGCGGATCGCTTCGAAGGCGGCCGCCGAAATCGTCTTGCCAATGAACGGCTCGACCTGCGCGAAATTTTCGTCGGTGCTGATCTTCAGCCTTTCGGGCGCGCCCCACTGCTCGATCTCTGGGCTCGGAGTTTCTGATTCGTAAAAGCGATGCAGGCACAAAATCACGCGAGCGATTTCTTTTTCGCCAATCCGATCTTTTTCCAGCAACTCATTCAGAAAGCAACCGTGCGGCAGTTCTCGCATCTTGACGGCGTATTCCGCAATTCGGCCGTCTGCTTCGAATGAGAAGCCGGAAGCAGTCTTGTAGATGGGAACAACGCCCAGATAAATTTCCGGACAGAGCCGCCGGTTCAGATCAACTTCGCGCTGGCAAAAGTAGCGGCGTTTTTCCAGCGTGCTGAAATCGAGGAAGCCAAGATTCACAGGCTTCTTGACTTTAAAAACGAACGGCGAAGCGATGAACACCCAGGAAATGTGGGTTTGAATTACGCGCACTTCCGCTGGCCCATGCGGATACGACCCTGGGGATTCGAGAAAAGAAATCAGCCGTTTCTGGGATTTCGATCGGGCGATTTCTGCCAATTGAACGTTAAACGTTGGGCGTTGAGCGTTTTCTTTGCCCTACGACTTTGGCGGCTCGGTCTTTTTGGTAAATGGCGCGAAAAGGTCGATCGGAACTGGAAGAAACGTCGTGGTGTTATGTTCGCTGGAGATTTCGCGCATCGTTTGCAGGAAGCGCAGTTGCAGCGCAATCGGCTCCTTGCTCATCATCGCGGCGGCCTGCACCATTTTTTCCGCAGCTTGAAATTCGCCCTCGGCGTTGACGATCTTTGCGCGGCGTTCGCGCTCGGCTTCGGCCTGCTTGGCCATGGCGCGCTTCATGGTGTCGGGCAGCGCCACGTCCTTGACCTCGACCGCCGTGACTTTGACGCCCCACGGTTCGGTTTGCCGGTCGATGATCTCCTGCAACTTCAGGTTGATCGACTCGCGCTGCGAAAGCAGGTCGTCCAAGGGGGCCTGGCCGAGGACGCTGCGCAGCGTCGTCTGCGACATGAGCGAAGTGGCTTTGAGAAAGTTCTCCACTTTCACGACTGCGGCTTGCGGATCGACGACGCGAAAATAAACAACCGCATCGACCGTTACCGGCACGTTGTCACGCGTCATCACCTCCTGCTTCTCGACGCTGATGGTGACGACTCGCAGATCCATTCGCACCATCTTATCGACGATGGGAATAAGAAAAATTAGTCCCGGACCTTTTGCGCCGAGTAATTTTCCAAGACGAAAAATCACGCCGCGTTCATACTCGCGCAGGATACGAATCGCCTGCGGCAGGATGATTACGGCGAGGATGATGATGGGGATGGCCCAACCGATCAATCGCGGCAAAGTTTCAATTAATTCCATGGCTGTCTTCTTTCAGTTGTTTCGAGCTTCGATATTCGAATTTCGAATTTCATTTTGGTTTCACTTTCAACGTCAATCCTTGCACGCCCGCGATCTCGACCGGCTGGTCTTTTTCGATAGGCATGTCGCTGACCGCGTTCCAATATTCGCCTTCGACGAATATCCGGCCACTGCGTGAATCGATCGGGGTCAGTGCGGTCACTGTTTTCCCGATAAGCGTTTCCTTGCCCACCTTCACCGGCAACAGTTGGGCGCGCAGGCCTTTTCCAATGACGAAAACAAAGAACGCTGCGGTAATCACCGTGGCTGGAATGATGTAGTTCAGCGATAAACGAAACAGCGGATCAGCACGGTTGAAGAGCATGAGCGACCCGATCAGAAATGCAATGACTCCGCCGACCGTCAACACGCCGTGCGTAGGCGCATAGACATCAAAGATGAACAGCATCAGCGCGAGCGCGATCAACACAAGCCCGGTCACATTGACAGGCAGGATCGCCGCCAGATAAAGCGCAAGGATCAACGCAATCGCCCCCACTACGCCGGGAAGAATCGCGCCCGGGGGTCGTCAGTTCGCCGATGATTCCATATATCGCGATGAGCATCAGGATAAACATCACTTCGGGTCGCCACAGTTTTTGAAAAACACGCTCGGCGGGCGACATCCTCACCTCTGCCACCTCGGCACCGGCGGTCTTCAACGGCTTGCCGTCCACAATGCGCCCATTCAACTTTTGCAGCAGATCGGGGACGTCGGAAGCGATCAGATCGATGACTTTCAATTCCAGCGCTTTCTCCGCCGTGATCGATGCGCTCTCTTTCACGGCGGATTTGGCCCATTCAATATTGCGCTGGCGTTTGCCGGCAATGGTCTCGATGTAGCTCACCGAAAAATTCTCCAGCTTCTGTTTCATCGTTTCGTCCGGCTTCTCTTCTCCGCCGCTGGGAAAACCGCCGATTGAGACCGGATGCGCTGCGCCAATGGTAGTGGCGGGCGCCATGGCCGCCACACTTGCCGCAATAGTGATGAAACAGCCTGCGCTGGTAGCGGTCGCGCCTGTCGGAGCGACGTAAACCACTACCGGCACCGGAGCGCCTAAAAAACTTTGCACAATCTTCTGCGTCGAATCGAGCAAACCGCCCGGCGTGTTGAGTTGAATGATCAGGCACTGCGCGTTTTGTGTCCGGGCCTCTTCAATGCTGCGCGAAATGTAGGTAGCTGTCGCGGGCCCGATCGCGCCATCGATGTTGATAAGCGAAACTTTCTCCGCCGCGAAGCCCTTTGGCAGCGCAAACAAGCCATAAAAAGGCAAACGTCCAACGTCCAACGCCCAACATCCAACGTCCAACTTCCTGAATTGAGCGTTGACCGTTGAGCGCCTGCTCGCGATTTATCGGAGCTGAGTGTTGAGCGTTGGAAAATTTCATTAGCCTTTCCCAGAATCTTCAGGCCGGCGCGGCGTATTGTTCGGCTCTGCGCAATTCCTAAGCTCCTTTCATCGTCCCGCCACTGCGGGATTAACGGCCAGGTCTTCCACCTTCGGCTTCACGATTTTCTCGTAATCGCGGTAGCTCATTTTAATCGCGTCGGTGTGCGTGCCTGCTTCGAACACGATGTAGTCTTGCTCTGCCAGATGCTTGTCCACATAGGTCGGCAGACCGTAGAGATTCCCAAAGGGCGGCATCGCGCCGATCGCGCAATCGGCGAAGAGCGACTTGAATTCCTGTTCCCTGTCTAGTGAACAGGCTTTACCGATTGCCTTCTCAACTTTTCCCAAATCGATTTGGTGATCTGCCGGCAGCACCATCATTAAATGCTGCTCTCCCGACTTGATCATGACCACTTTGGCGTGATGCCGGCCTTTGACGTGCTCCGCTTGGGCGAGGCGCTGCGCCGTCACTGCCTCGGGATGGCGCAGAATCTCATAGGTCACTTTGTTTTCATTTAAACAATCGATGAGTCGTTTTGGGATTTCCATCGGCGCCTCTGAGGGAAAGTATCACTTTCCTGCATGATCTCTACTCTCGGAAACCGGGATTGAGCGATCCCGGCTACAATGCGCTGTAGCCGCATCGGTGATGCCGGCCCAGGTCAAATAATTCTCGGCCCGCGGAAATCCAATAGACACCACGAAATTGAAAGACCACATATAAGCGCCGCTCAATTGCGACGTGGCATTGGCTTCCAGCCAATATCCCATCGGCAGGATGCCGATGCCACGGCCGTTGATGCGGCTGGACTTGCCGCGCGTTACGAAATAGAAATGCAAATATGAATTCATTTCGAGCTTCATTAATTGGACTGATACTTTTATCGTTCGTGGGTTTCACCGCGCAGGCGCAGACACCCGCGGAAAAACCGTCGGCTCCACTAAAGGCGATTGCGGTGCTTCATCCCACCGGAGCCAACAAACTGAGCGGCACCGTCACGTTTACTGAAGTTGCCGATGGCGTGCAGGTGCATGCAGAGATCACGGGCCTGACCCCGGGAAATCATGGCTTTCATGTCCATGAATTCGGCGATTGCAGCGCAGCCGATGCGACTTCCGCTGGCCCTCATTTTAATCCAGCCAACAAACCGCACGCCGGGCCAGACGCCACCGAGCGGCATGTGGGCGACATGGGAAATGTGGAAGCAGATGCTTCCGGCAAAGCGAAGTTGGAGTATCTGGACCATCAAATCTCGCTCACGAACGACCAACAATCGGTGATCGGGCGATCCGTGGTGGTGCATGCGAAAGCGGACGATCTGAAGTCCCAGCCGGCCGGCGACTCGGGCGCGCGCATTGCTTGTGGCGTCATCGGGCGAGCAAAAGGCCAGTAACCGCAAGATTGCGGCGAGCTCCGTGCGATCTTAAAGGCGCGTTTTGCCTGGCGTGGGACGCCTCCCCTGGCAGCGAGAGTGTAGGGTGAGGATGACCTCATGCGCACTCAAGATGGACCCCTCACCTTCAGCCGTCTCGCCTTATTGTCCGCGGAGAGGCGAGAACATTCATGGGCTGCGTGAAACTGCCGATTGGCAAAAAATGTTGCGTATCAAAATCTCTTTGCTCGACAGAGCGCTTCTCATCTGATCAACTTAGTGAAAACCATCGCCCTTACACGCTTATGCCACGAATATCCAAAATTGAATTGTCGCCCGATAACGGCTGCATCATCGACATGAAATGGAACCTGGGACCATTGAGCTATAGCTCTTCCGCTGCCGGCAAGGTCACAGTTGAACCGAGCAAGGAAATTGTTCGGCTGCCTGAACTGGTGCTTTACGACCACATCGGGTTTAAAGGCTCCTACGCCCGCACCAATTTCAGTTTCCACTACGTCGGCGATTACTGGAACGACCGGATGAGCTGCCTCATCGTGGTGAGCGGTGTGTGGCGATTTTATCGCGACGAATATTACAAAGGCCCGCACTGGGACCTCGGCCCGGGCTACTACGAAAGCTTCTTCGCCGAGAAAGGTCCCGACGACGTCGTCAGCTCCTTCCAGTGCATCGCGCTGACGTACGGCGCGATCCGGATTAGACGAAATTTTTCGTCTAATTCTCGTTCGGCAGACTCGACAAGCCAAATGATCGTAGTCGTTGAGTAGGATCGATGAAGAGAGGCGTGAATAGGGGAAAGCGACTGAACCATGAGCCGCCGGCCGTCACAGCGAAGCTCGGATGGCGGTACCACCACATCGGGATTCCACACACGCAGCCTCGTGCTCAGGAGCATCATGTCCCGCACCTCGGTGTTCACGTCTCCGGTTTTGAGACCAGTCCCTACGGGATCGAGTGGATCCGGTTCGAACCGCATTGCCACGTGCCCGAGATCGTCAGAAGTGTTCCGCACATCGCCTTTGCCGTCGACGATTTGGACGAAGCCCTAAAAGGTAGGGAGGTTTTGATCGCGCCGACCGAGCCATCGGTTGGAGTTCGTGTTGCGTTCATACTTGACGATGGAGCACCGGTTGAGCTGCTGCAGTTTTACACCGCCAAAGCGGTCCGCCCAAAGGCAAGGCACGCTGCCGAACAACGCGCTGCACCTGACGACGGCGCGCGCGCAAAAGGAATGCGCCGTCGCAGGTGAGCGCGAAGCGTTAGAGACTCTCATATTCTTGTCTGTTCGGTTGGCGCTTGACACAAGCGCCACTACAACGTGGCCGTGTCGAGAACTTCACGCGCGCAGCCCCAGGAAAGGGTGAATCCGGCGCCGCCGTGGCCGTAGTTGTGAATGACGATGCGGCCGTCGTGCAATTGTTCGCGCTCGAGGCGCACGCCTAATTTGCGGAATGGGCGCAGGCCGACACGCTCGGCGAGAACATTCGGTTTGTCGATCTTCAGCACACGGCTGCATTCAGCGACAATTCGCGCTGTGGTTGCGGGATCAGACGCCAGGGTGTCGCTGATTTCGTTTGTCCCGCCGAAGACGCAATCGTTCGCTGCGCGGGATCGCGTACATGAGCGGCGCGTCATCGCACACGATCGCGCAGGAAAGGTTCTCGATCTTCGGCACGATGACGACCTGGCCGCGATGTGGCTCGAGATTGACGTCCTGCACAAGGTCGCGCGCGCCGATTCCTGCGCAGTTGATCACGAGATCGAATTTCCGATCGACCTCTTCGAGTTTGTTGAAGTGCACATTTGCAGCGATTGATCCGCCAGCGGCGACAAAACGATTCGCGAGGTAGTCGAGATAAATCGTCGTGTCCATTAGGGGGACAGTCAGCGAGAAGCCGCTCTTAAAATGTTGTAGCCGCCTCGCTGTGTCGAGGCGCTGCCTGCGCGATCCACCCACACGGCGACACAGCGCCGTGGCTACAGCGGAAAGTTCGCCCGCGCCGAGCGGGATGGCCCAATCGGGGATTTGAATTTCTCTGGTCCGGGAAAACTGGCGCAGCTCGATCATTGAAACGCCGGTTGCGGGAACGCGAGCCAGATCGGCAAGCACATCAAAGGTCTGGAGCGCCCAGGGGATGACTTTCTCCAGAGGCTCGGCGTCGTAGGGAAACCAAACCGCCGCGGCCGCGCCGGACGTCGTTTGCTGCGCGACTTCCTTCGCAAAAATCACTGTGCGGTGCCCGCGCTCGGCGAAGACGACGCCACAGGTCAGACCCGACACGCCCGCGCCGATTATTGCGATAGATTCAGGCATCACAGAACGTTGTAGGGCAGGCGCACCGCCTGCCAAACAAAAAACGGCAACCCCGAAAGCTTTCGGGGTTGCCCTACAATTTCCATGCGTGCGAAATTCGCCAGCAGCGTCTAAGATTGCGTCACGATGGTTTCATTAAATCGAGATGCGCTGACGGAAAAAATCCTCGCAGGGCGAACGGATTTCGACGGACGACGCGCTGGAATTATTTGGCTGGCCGCTGGAAGAACTTGGTATGCTTGCTAATGCCAGACGCGATTTGGCTAAGGCAAAAAGTTACGGCGGACGCGGGCGCGAGATCGTGACTTACATCGTGGATCGCAACATCAACTACACGAACGTCTGCAACGTTTACTGCAAATTCTGCGCGTTTTATCGGACGGAGCGGGATGAGGATCATTATGTCCTGACCTTTCAGCAGATCGATCAAAAGCTGGATGAACTTTCCGCCGTCGGCGGAGTGCAAATTCTGATGCAGGGCGGGCATCATCCGAAATTGCCATTCGCGTGGTATATCGATCTTCTACACCACATCCGGGAGAAGTATCCGCACATCAATATCCACGGGTTCAGTCCGCCTGAGTTCCAGCATTTCGCGGAAACTTTCCGGATGTCGCTGCGGGAAGTGATTTCCGAATTCAAAAACGCGGGACTTGGTTCGATCCCGGGTGGCGGCGGTGAAATTTTGGTCGACCGCGTGCGGCAGAAAATTTCACCGCTGAAAATCAACAGCGACGAATGGCTGGAGGTGATGCAAGTCGCGCACGAACTGGGGTTGAAATCGAGCGCGACAATGATGTTCGGGCACGTGGAAACGATCGAAGATCGCATCGAGCATTTGCGACGGATTCGCGAACAGCAGGACCGGAGCCGCGGGTTTACGGCATTCATTTGCTGGACGTTTCAGCCCCAGCACACGGTTCTAAAGGTGAAGCACCCCACGGGGGTGGCTGAATATTTGCGGACACAAGCACTGGCCCGGATTTTCCTCGACAACATCGACAACGTGCAAAGTTCCTGGGTGACGCAAGGCCCGGAGATCGGACAGATCGCGCTCAGATACGGCGCAAATGATTTCGGTTCGGTGATGATGGAAGAGAATGTGGTGAGCAGCGCGGGGACAACATTCCGATTGAACGCCGAGCAGATCGAATCGCTCATTCATGATGCCGGCTACCAACCGCGGCGCCGGAATAATTGGTACGAACTTTTAAATTAGTCCTAACCGGTGCAGGCGCTTTGTGCGCTCTTTGTCACCTCTCCCCTTGGGCAAGTGAAGAGGATGAAGGTGAGGGGTCGGAGCTTGGCAGCGCCTTGGAGTCGCGACCCTGACCCTCCCCCTCACAAGGGAGAGGCGCCCCTCCGCATCCGCCGTGTTTTATTAATCCGCCATCCGCAACGACGACTGTGATTAGCTGAAATCTCGCCTTGACGATTACCGTCTTCTTCCCGATATAGCCGCCTGTGCCGCGTAGGATCCGTTTGCGCGGGACCGCGCTTCTTAACCTATGAGACACTTTTCTGGATGGATGCGCCCCCCACTATCAGCAACCTGGGTCGCATTCATTTGCGCGCTGCTCGCGGCGCCATCGGTCTGGTCGCAAGCTCCGCAGCAAGCTCCGCAGGCGGCTCCGCCTCGTCCCATCATCCGGGCAATCGATGTGGAGTACTCTGGGCCTCCCACGGTCAGCAAGGAGCGGATTCTGGCGCAAATGCGGACAAAGGTGGGCCAGCCATTTAACGACGCAACTCTGCAGCAAGATGTCGAGGCGCTTTACAAGAGCGGCGCGGTCCAAAACGTTCGCGTTTTTGGTCAGCCGCAGGGCGATGGCGTCAAGGTAATCGTCCACGTGCAGACGCGTTTGCTTGCGCGAGAAATCGTGATCGACGGGGCCGAGCGGATCGGAGCGCAGAAATTACGCAAAGAAATCAAACTGAAACTTAATCAACCGATCAAAGAAGAGGATTTGGAAGAAGGGCGGGAAAAAATCATCGAGGTTTATCAATCGCACGGCTTCACGGATGTGAGCGTGCAATTCCGTGTGGATCCAATTGACGAGAAGCACGGGACAGCGCGGGTCGTTTACACCGTGAACGAAGGAGCGAAAGGCGCGGTGAAGCAGATCAGTTTCGAGGGGAACGCGCACTTTAGCGCCTGGCGGCTGCGCAAGGAGATGAAAACGAAGCGCAAAACCATCGTCGCTTTTCTTGATAAATCCGGCCGGCTCGACGAGGCGCAGCTGCAACAGGATTTGGACATCCTCCGCGAGTTTTACCAAGACCACGGCTTCATCGACGTGGAAATCAAAGATGTGCGCCGGGAACGGAATGCAAAAGGCGCCCTCACCATCACGATCGTGGTTGTGGAAAATCAACAGTATCACGTACGCAATCTCACCATTTCAGGAGAAAAAGTGGCGAAGCAAGAAGGTATTCGCCCGCTGCTGAAAATGAAAGACGGCAGCGTGTATTCACCGAAGCAGTTACACGACGACGCAAAAGCCGTGGCCGATGCTTACGGCAGCGGCGGGTACGTCGATCTGGTCGTCACGCCGGAAAGCATCCCGGCCGGTCCTGCCCTGGTCGATGTACATTACAAGATTGAGGAAGGCGACCGCTCATATTTGAATCGAGTCAATATCGAGGGGAACACCCGCACGAAGGACAAGGTTATTCGCCGGGAAGTTCTCGTTGCGCCCGGGGATGTCTTCAACACGGTCCGGGCGGACACGACCAAGAAACGTTTGGAGAATCTCGGTTATTTCTCCAAAGTCGAAACCTACCCGGAAGAGACGGATGTACCTGGTCGCAAAGACCTCACGATTTTGGTGCAGGAGAAACGGACTGGCTCGCTCAGTTTTGGAGCGGGTTTTAGCACCGTTGATTCACTGGTGGGGTTCGTGGAATTGACCCAAGGCAATTTCGATTTGTTAAACTGGCCCACCTTTACTGGTGGCGGTCAGAAATTCCGGGTGCGCCTTCAGTACGGCACCCAGCGAAAAGATTTCCTTCTGAGCATTCTCGAGCCCTACTTCCTCGACCGGCGATTGTCGCTGGGCGGTCAGCTTTTTTACACAGAGGCGGATTATTTGAGCGCAATATACAACCAACGCAATTACGGGTTCTCATTCGAGCTCCGCAAACCGCTTACTGCCTTTATGTACGCGAGCCTGGGGTACCAGCTACAGAACGTCGAGATTTTTAACGTGTCCTCCGGTGCTTCCCCAGCCATTAAGTCGCAGGAAGGTACGTTTACTGAGAGTAAGATATTGACCAGCCTCGTCTTCGACCGACGCGACAATCCGTTGCTCACGCGAACTGGACAGCGCATCACCCTTTCGCCTTATATTTCGGGCGGTTTTCTGGGAGGCGATACCCAGATCTACGGGTGGGACCTGGAGGCGTCGCAATATTTTCGTCTTAAATGGGACACCATCCTGCTTTTCAACGGCGAGATTGCCACAGTTGATAAGTGGGGCAATGGCACGTTTGTCCCAATCTTTGAGCGTCTTTATCTCGGGGGCGCAAATAACCTGCGTGGATTTCCCTACCGCGAAATTGGCCCGCAAGACTTCAACGGCGAACCAATCGGCGGACTATCGATGGCTCGACTGACAATTGAATGGACTTTCCCTATTATCGAAAAAGCGCGCGGCGCGATCTTTTATGACAGTGGTTTCGTCAATGCTGACGCCTGGAAGTTCGACTTCAGCCACCTCGCCTCCGACATCGGTGTCGGGCTTCGGATAAATCTGCCCATCGGCCCAATGCGCCTTGACTATGGGTATCCGATTGAACGCGATGGCTACCATGGCGGTGGCCACTTCAATTTCAGCGTGGGTTATCAATTTTGAACGATAATATATGGTTGCAGTCTAACGCGATTCCGACCACCGTATCCCCTGTTTTATGAAAAAGTCTCTGTCCATACTCTTTGCGCTGACGCTTGCCCTTCCCTTTGCGGCTTTCGCACAGGGAACGATGAAAATCGGAACGGTCGATATGCAGCGCGCGTTTAAGGATTACAACAAGACCAAGGAAGCCGAAGCAAAAATCAACGACGCCAAGAATGCCGCCAAGAAGGAATATGACGATCGGGCGGAAGCTTACAAAAAGGCGCTGGACGAAATCAACAATCTGAACAAGCAGCTTGAGTCGTCAGCGTTGAGCGCGGATAAGAAGTCGCAAATTGCAAAGGAGCGCGATGACAAGATTGCCAACATCAAGAACATGGAACGGGAGATCAGCGATTTCCGTCAAACCCGTGAACGGCAATTGCAAGAACAACTGATGCGCGTCCGGGAAGGAATCGTAAAGGAAATCACCGACGTCGTGATGGAGAAAGTCAAAACCAATAGTCTGGACCTGGTATTCGACAAATCGGGCATGAGCATCAATGGCGTTCCTGTCTTGCTGTACTCACACGACAACATCGATTTTACCAACGACATTATCGCCGTGCTCAACAAGCCGGGTCGCGCCATAGCTCCGGCTACGAAAACCTCGACCACGACTTCTGCCACGCCGGCAAGAGCTGCGAAGCCCTGATTACGTTCGAGCATTCGGAAATACACGCGGGCGAAACTCGCGTGTATTTTTGCGTACAGAAGAACCGGGCGCTCACATAACGACGATTTGTGAACAGCAGCGGGCTGCGAAAATGTTCACTTCAAGCAAATTTCCTGCTCATTGCTTCATCACGTTGTTGCTCGCGTTCTGCGCCAGCTCGCTGGCGGCGAATTGGCAGGAGACGCTGAGCAAAGATTCAGCTGGCAATTTTCCCGAACTTCGTCCTCTGCTTGCGAACTATCGTTTCGGGTGGTCTGGACTTACTGCCGCCACTGGAGAGGTCCATTTTACAAAGCCGTCCAGAGATAAGTTTCAGTTCGACGGAACGGGCCGGACCATTGGCTTGGTTCGGGTGCTGTGGAGACTGGATGTGAACCATCGCGCAACCGCCGGCGCGGAAACGTTGCACCCCATCGAAACTCAGCAGACAGAAAGTTATCGATGGAAAAAAATCGTTACCCATCTCGCCTTTACAAGTAGCGGAGTAACTCGGACGAGAACGGAAGCCCAAGGCGGTACTGCCGAAACAAAGACTCGCCAGTTTAGTTTTCCAGACCTGTTCGATCTGCATTCGGCGGCGCTTTATTTGCGCAGTCAGCCGCTTCGAGATCGCAGCGTTTATCGCATTGTGGTTTACGCGGCTACCAATGCTTATCTTGCTACGATCACCGTAGTCGGGCGCGAAAAAATCTCCGTGCACGCCGGCACCTACAACGCGATCAAACTTGACTTGCAGCTAAAGCGGATCGGCAAGCACTTGGAATTGGAGCCGCACCGGAAATTTCGCCGTGGTACAATCTGGGTGTCGGATGATGCGGAACGGCTTCTGGTTCGCATTGAAGCCCAAATTTTCGTCGGCACAGTTTGGGCCGAGCTACAATCGGTGCATTTCGACAAAGAGTAGATTGTGACGCAGACAATCTTGTCTGCGCTTCCGTCTTACAGGCAGGATTGCCTGCGTCACGAACTACTCAGGAACCCACTCACCGTGAATCGGTGCGTTCGGCCATGGATGTCCATGCTTCCGCGGTGGATGGAAGACCGGCCCGCGCGCTCCCGGCAATAGCTGGAGCGCCGCGAGCGTTTCCAAGTCAAGCCGGCCGGTTACCGGAAGTCGCGTTCGCGCTTGATAGGCGCGCAGGGAAAATTCCATGGCCGGTCCAAAGACTCCGTCAATCTGTTCGTGATAGAGCCCGCGGCGAGCGAGCCCAATCTGCGCCGAGAGGATTACATTCCGTTGCACGCCGGCCGGTGCAGCTTCAAACGGCGTGCCGGCAAGGACTCCTCCGGGTGAAGTCCCCGGAGTCACGGGATTGGAAGGATAAAGGTCCTGGTTTTGCGGCGCGTTGCCGAAAGGTTGAATTGGCGGTGCGGGGTTCGCGTTGCCCCTGTCGTTGGAAGATGGTTCGCTGGGTTTGGCAGGCTCACCAAGGCTGGGCGATGCAGGCTTCGTTGCCGGCCTGGCCGAGGCAGAAGAGTTAATTCCAAGTGATTGAAGCGTCTCGCTGTTGAGCTCGCCGTTAACCTGCAGTCCATTGCGAATTTGATAACGGCGAATGGCGGCGGTTAAAGTCGCATTCGTTTCACCGGTCACTTCCCCATAGTAGAAACCCTGGTCCTTCAACGCTTGCTGCACACTTTCAACCAGCTGATCCGCGCGTATCAGCATCGTTGATCCAATAAAGATCAGGACAGCGATCTTGATTTTCATTCCGATGCTATTTTGACGCTTTACCCTTTTGCCTATTCAGCGCTTTCCCGAACTGTTGCCGCCACAGTTGACTTCCGCTGGCTCGCCGCGTCGCGGTAACGCCAAATGCCATCGGCGACAGCTGCGGCGATCTGGTCGCGATAATCGTCGCTGGCGAGTTTGGAAATGTCTTCCTTGTTGGTGAGAAATCCCCCTTCAATCAAAACGGCAGGAGAAGTCACGTTTGCGATCACGAAAAATTGTCTGGCCTGTATGCCGCGATCCACGGCCCGGGTGCGCGCCACGAGCGCTTCCTGCACAAATCCGGCGAGATTTTGGCTTTCGGCATTCGGCGAATCCGAAAGCGGTCGCCACAGAAAGGGCAACCACGAGGCCAGGAACGAACCTGCAGTGATTTGATGCGCGGCGTAGTAGGTCTCCACTCCGCTGGCCACCGGCTTGTTATCTTCGTTGAAATGAATGCTGACAAAAATGCAATTTCTCACTCGATTGGCGAATGCTGCGCGATCCGCCAGCGAAACATAGGTGTCTCCCACGCGGGTCATTAATGTGGCGATCCCTTCCGAGTCCAGCAGCCGGTCGATTCGTCGCGCCACGTCCAGTGTCAGATCTTTTTCCAGTACGCCGCCGCACATCGCGCCGGAGTCCTGGCCGCCGTGGCCGGGATCAAGAACAACTACTGCAAATGGGCTCGGGGTCGTTGGGGGTTGCGCGGTTTCCGATTCTCTTGGACGCGCGGGTCTCTCAGCCTGGTGAAACTGCATCCAGGCGAAGGACCCAATCATCAGCAACAGGCCCGCCAACGCCAGCGTGTTTCGAAGCCCTCGTTTCATTCGTGGTGTCGTAGAAAAAATTTCTCTCCATAAGTTAATCGTGAATCAGGGACCGCAATTCCGTATCCGATAACGATCGATAACGAATTGCCCGGCTCGCATCGCGCTCAAGCAATGCCGCTTCGATTCCGGCAGTTACCAGTTGTTCCTGCCGATACTTCGCAATGGCCGCGCGCTCGGGCAGCTCCTTTACATCGCCAGCCTGCAAAGTCATGTGTCCAATACTCCATGCGTCGAGCGCGCAGTTGAGCGCCGTTTCAAAACTTGCATCCGGCGCGTGCTGAGTCTTGAGAAAAGCTTCCATCAGTTCTCTCGATTGCTGCGTGCCGCTGAGCACGGCGAAATTCTGTCGGGCGCGTGCATAGGTTGCGCCGTTGGTTGCTATCTCGCCGTCGTACTCCACCCGTAAAAACAAATCGTCCTCAGGCCGTTCACCCACCTCGGCAAAGAGCATCCGCGCCAGATAAGGCGGGCCATAGACCTGTTCGAACGCGGTCTTCATTACAGGGCTAAGCGAATAATGCACCAGCCGCCGCAGTGAAACGTCCGTAGCCGACCGAGTGAAGCCCTCGGTGCTGGCCAGTTCAATCGCCGCCATCCGTAATCGCTCGATGTCTCCCGGATGACCAATTGCCCCCATTGCAATTCGATCGTAGATCTCGAAAATTTTCTGCCGCGCTTGGCCGAGAGTGAGAAACAGAATGGCGTCGCGATAACCGAGCGCCGCGATCGGACTGCCCGGAGCGAGCTGCGCTTCGATGTACTCGCCGCGGTTAGCGATCGCTTCGACCCAACGATAAGGCTCTTCAATCATGGTGAGTGCTGGAACATAGGCCTGCCTGCCCGCCGTAGCCTTGGCAAAGGCGGGCGGCCTGTGTGGCCAGCCTCGGAGACGTTCTGGCCTGTGTGATATTTTGTAGGGCAACCGCATCGGTTGCCGAGGTTGGTAGCGCCAAAGGCGCTATCTCACTTTTAGCCTGGGGCGCCGCCCCAGGAATTGATGTCCCCCAAATGCACGAGCGCTGAAAGCGCGATTCATCGGCATGTGCATATCGACCGCCATGAGTCGCGCCTTCAGCGCTGACGCTTGGGATTTCCTGAATCCTGGGGCGTTGCCCCAGGCTTTATTGAACGCGGCGCCTTTGGCGCTAAACGCACGCGCTTTCGTTCCAGCGGAGTCGTCAACTCCAGCTGACCGCACGGACTGGAAGTCTATGTTCCTCATGCGACCGTTTCCTTGAACACGGCGGCGATTTTGCTTTCTGATAACGTGGTGATGCCTTCGCGCGATACAATTTTGATGAGGGGATAAATCTTCCCGCCGCGATCCACGCCGCCCGTCGATGTGTCGGATTCCGCAGCAGTATCCAGCGCGCGCAACGCGATCGATACCGCTTCGTCTTCGTTCAATTGTTGCAGCGGCTTCGAGCCCCAGGTGTTTTCATAATAAAGAATGCCGCGCACGGCGGGCGAGCCCGACCCCGTCGCCGCGTAATCGGTCGCTTCAAATTGCGCGCCCATCGCATCGTAAAAATAGAGACGCGCCTCGGGCTTTGGCTGAGAATCGTAGGTCGCGAAAATCGGCACCACCACTCCCACGCCTTGCATGACGAAGCCGAAATTATCACGCAACAGTTTGGATAGAGCGCGCACCTTTCCATCGACGCTCATTTCCTGCAGTTGAGTTCGCCGGAAGAATTGGAACGAATGTTCCAGCACGCGAGCCATCTCCCACGCGGTCGCCGGCACGCCGGCGATTGCCATGATCGAATGCCGATCGATTTCCAAAACTTTGTCGGCACGATCATAGACGACCGTGTTGCCTGCGGTCGCACGGCGATCGCCCGCCACCAGCACGCCACCGGAAAATTTGAAAGCCAGAATTGTGGTCGCCTCCGTCGGCTGCCACGTTTTTTCCAGCGTCCCCGCCTGTGGCACCGGATTGACAACCGCCGGGGCCAGCAGTCCCTGGCTCCGCAGCAGCGCAGGGAAATCACTCGCCGCGCCAGAAAAATTCTGGTCAAACGCCACCGGGGAGCGTTCCATTACTGACCCGTGCGCTGGCGATAGCGCTTGGATTGGTTGGGATCAACCTTGCGCATTTTTTTTAAAAGATCCTTCGTGTCCGGCCGCGAAACATCTGGCGACCGCGGACCTCCACCATCGCCTTGTTTCGGTCCCCACGGAGCCGGTTCTGCCGGTTTTTGGATGCGCTCAGGCATAAAAAAATTTAAGAGCAAATGTTGGAAAGGCAAGCCGGCTTCGCCGCGTTGAATCGTTAAACCGTTAAGCATCATTGTCATTCTGAGCGGAGCGAAGAATCTCTGATTGTTCTTCCGGGCGTGGCGAAATGAAATCAGAGATGTTTCGCTTCGCTCAACATGACAGGATGGCCGTTGTAACGAGTGACGCATCACGAGCGCGCTTTGCGCGCGCTTGCCAGACAAATATGCTAGTGGCAAGGTTTTGCCGCGGATGAAGCTCACAGCTGTTTTTTGTGCGGTGCTGGTTTCGGCGTTTTGCACTGCTTTTGCGCAGACGCCCGCGCCGGAGTCTGCAAAACCGGCTGACGCCGCCCAGCTCGAAGCGCTGGCAAAAAAAATCGACGAACAGAACGCCAAAATTGATGCGCTTTCGCAGGAGATCCTGAAGCTGGAGCAACAAATCGAGCACATTCGACCAGGAATCATGATCGGAGAAAGTTCGCCCTCGCCGGGAACTTCCGCCGCTCCGGCCATGTCTTCGTCGCATCCCGCAGCGGCCGGCAACACGCACATCGTCGCACGCGGAGAGACGCTCACGTCCATTGCAAAAATGTACAAAGTGACCGTGGACGAACTGCAACAGGCCAATCACATCGAAGACGGCCGCAAGTTGCAGGCCGGCCAAACCGTCGTGATCCCGACGGCGTCGCCCGCCGCTGCCAGCTCATCGACGCCAACCCCCTGACGCCAGCGCGAATCCGCGCTCCCTTCTAGTTTTTGCGCGCGGAGGGCGCTTTGGAGTGCGGCGGCTTGCCCCATTGGGATAATCCTCATGGTCAATCCTCGTTATCTTGTCTTGCTATCCCACGGGGCTTGACGCCGCTTTCCTTCCCACTACGAACGACGAACATTACGTGATTCAGTCGCATTAAGTGAAGATTCAGTCGCAAAAACTGAAGTTGTGCTCATCAAATCTCAAGATGGAATCGTTCCACTTCAACATTGGTCCACCAACTTTTTCGGCTTGCCAGTGGAAACGGCTGGCTCTATTGCTGCTCTGGTCATGCGCTCCTTTTTAGCGAGCCGTTCCCCCGAAAGCAACCGCGTGATACAGATTTTATCTGCAATTAATTGCAGGTTCTTGGGGCCGAATTCTCGTTAGACCGATGCTGCGCGCCGGCGCTATACTTCTGACGCTGTGGACGGGGTTCAAACTGCTCGTCGCTCTCGGAATTCTTTTCATGCTGCTTGTGCTCGGGAAGAATTCACCCGCATTACTCCTCCTTTATGGCGACAGTCAGGGAAAGAGCTTGGACCCGCGCGCTCTCGCCACGATTAATTCGTTGGCCGTTGTTGCTAACGCTTCAATTGCTGCGCTCTCGATTTTGTCGATCGTAGTCATTTGGAGCGCATTGATGAAGCGAGCCGTATGGGCGTTTTGGGGTTTAGGTGTTGCCTTGCTATTTCTTGACGTGGTCAGGTGGGTGGGCGCGTCGGTTTACTACCACCAAGACAACTTGTGGGGGGGCTCGGTCACCTTGTTGCCGACCTTTGCGGGTATTGCTTGCGCGGCAGTTGGTCTCTTTCGGAGAACATGAGAAATAAACCTAACTCTTTCTCGTTAGACCTCGACTGATCCCTCTAGATCAGGAAGCCAAGACGACGGATCGGTTCAACACGCAATGGTGCTGACTGTCTAAAGAGCATGCGCAAACTGCTCTCGCTCACACTCATGTTCCTTGTCGTCCTGCCGGCCCTGGCGAAGGACGACGAAGCCAAGATCAAGGCTGCGGTGGAGGATCGTTACAAGGAGTGGATCGCCGCGGCGAACAAGAAAGACGCCGAGACGCTCACCAACCTTTACGACGAGAATGCGGTTCTCATGCCTAAGGAGGAGGAGCCGGTGCTCGGCAAGACAGCGATCGGCGAGTATTACAAGAAGCTCGTCGCCGATCCGCACTTTGTGCCGTTCACGCTGACGCTCAATTGGAACAGCTTCCACGTCGTGGGTGACATCGCTATTGCGACCTCGGTTTTCGAAGGTGACGTGACGAGGGACGGGAAGCAGACCCATTTCCGCGGCAAGAACCTGCTTGTATGGAAGAAGCAAAGAGACAGTTCGTGGAAGATCTTTCGCTACATGTTCGACGAGATCCCAGCGAAGAAATAAATCGAGACACGTGGGCCCAACTCTTTCTCGTTAGGCGCTAAGCATGCAGCTCGTGCGTCCCGGCCCCGAACACCTTGCGAGCTACGTCGCTGCCCTCGAGCGTGGATGGTCTGCCGACAACGAGCGCGGCGTCGAGGCCGCACGCGAAGAGCTCTCCCGTATTCAGGCCGATGCAGCGGCGTTTCTCGCCAGCATGGAAGACCGCGAAGGTAAGGGGCCTCCCATCACTCTTCCAGACGGTTCGGCGGCCAGGCGCCTCCCGGGCTTCAGGCGCTGGCTGTGGGACGGCGAGTTTTGCGGAAGCATCGGGTTGCGGTGGCAGCCAGGTACAGCGGCGCTACCGCCCCACTGTCTGGGACATATCGGCTACGCGGTCGTGGCGTGGAAGGAGCGCCTTGGGTATGCAAAGTCAGCGCTACGCCTCATACTTCCCGAAGCCAGGGCAGTCGGCCTTCCGTACGTGGAGATCACCACTGATCCGGACAACATCGCGTCACAGCGCGTCATCGAGGCGAATGGAGGCATTCTCGTCGAGCACTTCATCAAACCGCAGCAGTTCGGCTGCAAGCCTGGCCTGCGCTTTCGCATCATGTTCACATGACGCCCAGCACTTTGTGGTAAGCTCTCGGTCGATGCGCACGTTAATTCTCAAAGTGCTGGGTCGTTAGGCCGCATGTCACTCACACACAAGGACACGCATCCCCGATCCTTAAACGATCCGGTCGTCGAATGGCTGCTCGACTCCGACCCGTCGATCCGCTGGCAGGTCATGCGCGATCTCACCGACGCGGGCACGGCAATCGTGGCGGCCGAGCGGGCGCGGGTCGCGTCGGAGGGTTGGGGCACGCTGTTGCTTGATCAACAGCGCCCGGACGGCCAGTGGGGCGACGGCGTCGCCACGCCGTTCTGGTGGTCGAACCTGTACACGCTGGTGTTTTTACGCGACCTCGGGCTCGACAGCACAAGCCCGCGCGTGCGCGCCGCGATTGATCGCGTTCGCGATAACATCACCTGGGGACCCGGCTTTGGAGACTCGCCCTTCTTCGAAGGTGAGGTCGAGCCGTGCATCAACGGCCGTGTCGTCGCGCTCGGCGCCTGTTTCGGTGAGCGCAGCGATCGACTCGTCGATCGTTTGCTGAGCGAACAACTCGGGGACGGCGGCTGGAATTGCGAGGCGGAGCGCGGCTCGGTCCGCTCGTCCTTCCACACGACCATCTGCGTGCTTGAAGGACTGCTCGCGTTTGAGCAGGCGTTCGGCGCCACGCCGTCGGTAACCGACGCGCGGAAGCACGCGCACGAGTATCTCCTCGATCGTCGTCTGCTCCGACGGTTGTCGACCGGCGAGGTGATCAAAGACCGCAAGGCGGATCAACCCTGGACGCGGTTCGCGTTTCCCCCGCTCTGGCACTACGACGTGCTCCGCGCGCTCGATTACCTGCGCGCCGCCCGCGTGCCGGCCGATGCGCGAGTCGAGGAGGCCGTGGCGATCGTGCGCGAGCGCCGCCAGGACGACGGGCTCTGGCTGCTCGACGTGCGACACAAGAACACCGTCCACCAGGAATTGGCCGGCTCGGTCGGCGCGCCGAATCGTTGGATCACGTTGCGCGCGCTCCGGGTGCTGGATTGGTATGCATGTCGAGACCAAACGAGCGATGAGCGGCCGGCAACCCCCGAGTTAGACAAAACTTTGTCGTCTAATTCTCGTTAGACCTCATGTCGCCGTCCCAAAAGCTGCGCGTGTTACTCATCCGAGACTGTCTCTCCTCCGCCGCGCTGACTGCGTATTTCTTCCTCCCACAGGACTACGGCATTATCGCGGTTCTCGTCTCCATCGTCATTATGCGAGTGGCAGGCAAAAAACTGAAGGGCACCACGACGAAGTTGGAAGCACCCCAGAAGAGAGTCTACTTCGTGGTTAGCATATCGGTTCTACTCGTCTGGATGCTCTTGATAGTGCTTTGGATCATTCGCCACATCAGCCCTGCAGCCGTCGCGATGGGCAGCTTGGGCATGATTGTTCTGCTCGCGTTTTCTCTATACGTTTGCGAGAGCATCTATGGTAAGAGTGCAACGGTCTAATTCTCGTTAGGACGCTTGCCCATGCACCTTGTCATGTTCGACATCGACGGCACGCTTACCGAGACCATGAAGGTCGATGAGGAGTGCTTCGTTCGCTCATTCCAGGACGTTTTTGGTTTCGTCAACATCGATACTGATTGGTCGCATTATCCACACACGACTGATCCTGGCATCTTCAACGATGTTTTCACGTCACGCACTGGCCGGACACCGACGGTCGTTATCGGCGAAACGAACCAGACGCGGCCTAACTAATCGATGCAGACAACCCAGCACTTTGTTGTAAGCTTTCGATTTATGTGCACGGCAATTCTCAAAGTGCTGGGTCGTTAGGCTGACAGCGGAAATGCGATGAAACGCACATGGACGATCATCGGGGTAAGCGACGTTCCGGGCAGCTTCAAATGGTACCAGTCGCTCTTTGGCCAGCCCGAGACGGCTCCGGGCCATGACTACTTTGGTCAGATCCTGGATACGGATGGAACGGTCTTGCTCTGCCTCCACCAGTGGGGAGCGCACGAGCATCCATCCTTAATGAGCCCGAACGAGGCGACGCCTGGCAACGGGCTGCTCTTGTTCTTCCGCGTCGACGACTACGACATGGCACTGAAGAGGGCGCGCACTCTGGTCGACCGGTTGGAAGAGGAGCCCCACGTGAACCCGAACACTCAAACAATGGAGTTCTCACTCCGGGATCTGGACGGGTACTACGTCACCATCAGCGCGCTCTCTGCGCCCGAGCGAAGAGGACCCGCGAGGCGGCGGCTTAGCAAGCGCTTGCAGCCGACGAAGGAGCGTCGGGAAGTTACGGGAGCGACGTCCGCATCTTCGCGGCTGGAGCGCTGATCGTTAGGAGAAGGCTCCGATTCGGCAGCGTTTCTGCAAAAATATATTGGGATCGTCCTTTCTTCAGAATTAATATTTCCTCACAGGAAACTAGCAATGATCAGGAACGCGTTCGAGGTCGCGCTGTTTTATGCAGGCATGTGGGCGATTTTAGGTTGGCAAGCAAGCGCGTCTGATATCTGGCGTGTCGAAGGAGATCCCAAGGTTGTTGCGCAGGAAATCCAGTTCACAAACGGTGACGCACACCTGACTGGGACAGTCTCTCTTCCCGAAAGTGGCGATCATTTGCCCGCAGTGGTCGCTTTGCATGGGGCATCGGAGCCGACGCGCAAGGCAGCGGTCTACCGACACCTTGGTGAGGGTCTCCCGGCGATGGGTGTTGCGGTCCTCGTCTACGATCGTCGCGGAACTGGTGTTTCGTCCGGCAGTCTTAAGAATATCGACTACGGGACACTTGCTGACGATGCAATCGCCGGTCAGCGTGCTTTAAGAGATCTGCCAAGAATAGATCCGAAGAAAATCGGGTTCTGGGGTTTCAGCCAAGGTGGATGGCTTGCCCTGTTGGCGGCCAGTCGCAGCACAGATACCGCCTTTGCGATCTCAGTTTCTGCGCCATTAGTTACTCCAGAACGGCAAATGCAGTTCGCGACGACGAATCTCCTTACTGTGCGCGGTTATTCTCAAGGAAATGTGAAACAGATGCTCGAGACACGAAAGGCCTGGACTGACTACTTAAAAGGAAAGGGGTCACGTCAGACCGCGGCTGGCGCGCTCCAGAAGGCCGAAAAGCAACCTTGGTTCGACCTGGCGTTCATGCCCAAAGCATCCAAGCTCACAACGGACCCGGAGCACAATTCGTGGCGAAAGGAGATGGACGAGGATGCGGTCGCAGCGGTTCGCAAGGTAAAACTCCCTTTGCTGTTCGTCTACGGCGGCTCTGATCCTTGGATCCCTGTCGAGGAGTCAGTGCAGCAACTTCGTTCGCTGATCAGCCAACACCATAATATTCAGTATGCGGTTGTGCCCAACGTGAATCATGAAATGATGTATGTTGAGCACGACACGATGGCGTTCGATGAGAAAACGACGAACGAGATTGCGCCGCAAGCACCTGAATATTTCATGCTCATGGCCTCATGGCTGTGTCGGCAAAACAAGAAGTGATTTTGGAATCGGCTTTATAGAATTCAGCGAATGGCCGATTCGCACCGCACAGGAAGCTCCTAACGAAACGCTGGAACCAACCGCTGGCCGGTATACTAAGAAAATTGAGGATTGAGAGATGAGTGTTGAGAGCAGAGAAAGCTCGGCCCCACCCGGCTGTGGCTCAGCTCCTTCTCGTTGTTAGGCGCTTGAACCCGCTCTATGAGGAAACGACCCACACACCAAAGCAATGGGAAAGAAATGAACAAAATGAATTCTAAGCAGGCTGGAGAAGAACTAAGACTGCCAGCGGATCTTAGCAAAGCTCTCGCGGCTGCTCCGAAAGCAAAGGCTCAGTGGAAGAATCTCACGCCAATCGCGCGCAGGGATTTCATTAGTTGGATCGACTCAGCAAAACAACCGGAGACACGTAGACGCCGGATCGAGAAAGCCTGCTCGATGCTTGCGGCCGGCAAGCGACGCCCGTGCTGTTATTCAATCGTGTCATTCAATCTTTACACAGCCCTCGCGGCTACCCCGAAGGCGAAGGCCCAGTGGAGCGATCTCACGCCGATCGAGCGCAGGGACTTTATTAGCTGGATGGACTCAGCCAAAGAACCGGAGACACATAGACGCCGGATCGAGAAAGCCTGCGTGAGGCTTGTGGCCGGAATGCGACGCCCCTGATGCTTTCCACGAAATACTGAAACGCTGAAAGCTGAAATAAATTCGGCGTCAAAATCACGAGCCCAGGCACTCGTCACTTGCTTGCCGCGCCATAGCCTTAGCGACGGCGGGTCACTGGTCACTTACCGAGGTTCAGTTCCACGGCGGCGCGAATGAGTGCCTTCAACGCCTTTTCATCAATGTTGTCGCCCTCATGGAAATCGATGGCACGCCTGGTGTTGCCTTCGAGGCTGGAGTTGAAGAGGCCTGAAGGGTCCTGCAACGAGGCGCCCTTGGCGAAGGTCATTTTCACGACATTCTTGTACGTCTCACCGGTGCAGATTATTCCGGCGTGCGACCACACCGGAACACTCTCCATTTCCACTCCTCGACCACTTCGGGGTCGGCCTGCTTGATGAGAATTCGGATCCGAGCGAGCGTCTCGCCCCGCCAATCACTCAGCTCCTTGATTCTCGCATCTATCAGACTGCCAGCGGACGGTCCCGAACCCTTTCGGGGCTGAGAAGGAGAGTCTCCTCCTTTTCCTTCCTTCCCCCGAAGGCTTTCGGGGTTCCTCTTCTTCATGGTTGTTGTCGGGTCTCCTCTCTCTCGTTAGATAGATAGTTGCTCTTCGGTCTCCGGGATTTGTGGGGCTCCGATAGCTCTCTCCGGTTCTGTCTCCCGCAATGGCGAGGCCTCGAGCAAACTTTGCCGGCACAGCTGTGCGTATTTTCCAGCCAGCGCGACCAATTCATCGTGCGTGCCGCGCTCGATAATGCGGCCGTGATCCAACACTAGAATTTGGTCGGCATGCACAATGGTCGAAAGCCGATGGGCAATCACAATCGATGTCCGGTTCGCCATCAGCCGCTCCAACGCTTCCTGAATCAGTCGTTCCGTCGCGGTGTCCACGCTCGCAGTCGCTTCATCAAGAATTAAAATCGGCGGGTCCTTCAAGAGCGCCCGCGCAATCGAGAGCCGCTGTTTTTCGCCCACGCTCAATTTCACGCCGCGCTCGCCCACAAGGCTTTCCAATCCGTCCGGCAAACGTTCGATAAATTGTCGCGCGTTCGCTGCATCCACCGCGCGCCATAATTCCGCGTCGGTTGCGTCAGGTTTGCCCATCAAGAGATTTTCGCGGATCGATCCGTTGAACAGGAAACTTTCCTGTGTGACTACGCCGATCGCTTCGCGCAGCGCGCGCAACTCGTAATCGCGAATCGGTTTGCCATCGACGTAAATCTGGCCGCTGGTGAATTCGTAAAAACGCGCGAGCAGATTCACCAGTGTCGATTTTCCGGCGCCAGTCGCGCCCACCAGGGCAATCGTCGCGCCTGGTGGCGCATGAAACGAAACCCGCCTTAGCGCAGGCAATCCTTCTGTGTAACTGAAGCTGACGTTGTCGTAGCGAATGTCTCCAGCGATCGGCAGCCAGGCCTGTAGGGGAAGCTGACAGCTTCCCGCGTGTCATCGCGTTTGACACGGGACCTGTCAGGTCCCCTACAGACTCGGTCTTCGCGCCAATCCCCGGTTCGGCTGGTTCATCGAGAATTTCAAAAACGCGTTCGCCCGCGGCGCGCCCGGCTTGCACAAGTTGATTGAGTTGATGCAGCCGGCTGACCGGATCGTAGAGAAACGCCGTCAACATTAGGAACGCAACCAGATCACCGATCTGCATCGCGCCGGTCAATGCGGCGTATCCGCCAAACCCGAGGATGAGCAGTGCGCCGATCGCTTCAAACATCGACATCGACGGCGAGTAAATGGCCCATACCCGCATCACCACGAGCGTGGCGTGTCGCAGTTGGTCGCTTGCCCGATTGAAGCGCGCGTGCTCCTCGCGCTCGCGCGCGAAACTTTTGATCTGGCGAATCCCGGCAAGATTATCATGCAACAGGGCGTTGATGGCCGATGAGGCGCGCCGCTGCAATCGATAACGCCGATGCGCGGTGAGCGTGTAAGCCAGCGCGCCACCGATGAGCAACGGAAACGGCACCAATGCAAGGATTGCCAGCTTCGCGTTCCAATAAAACATGACGGCCAGCACGATCACGATTTGTAATACCGCAACCACGCCCTGCTCGATTCCATCGATCAACACGCGCTCGACCGAGTTTACGTCCTCGATCACCCGCGTCATCAAATCGCCCGTGGCGCGATTATCGAACCAGCGCAACGGCAGCAGTTGAATGTGCGAATACAAATCGCTTCGCAGATCGAAAATAACTTTTTGCTCGAACATGTTGTTCAGAATGATCCGCAGCGAGTTGAAAACGTGCTGAAGCAGAAATGCCACTGCGGCCAGCAGAATAAGTGGCAGCAATTTCTCCGGACGCTGTGCGCGCACCACGTCGTTGATAATCCATTTGGTGGCGCTCGGAAAAACAATCACCATCAGCGTAGTCAGGATCGCGCAGCTCAACGTCCCCGCAGCCATCCACGGATACCGCTTCAGATAAGCAAACACGCGCCAGACCGTTTTCATCTGGGAAACGTTACCAGAGCCAGCAGTAATCCGCCATCGATGGGAAACCTGTCGGTCGTCTGAACAAGATGACGAAATCGGCGAATCACGAATGACAAATCCAATGACGGAAGCTCGAATGATGAAAGGCCGAATCTCGTAGCGGCGGTCATGTTTTGGTCAGTCCGGTTCAGTGCTTCCGCGCGACTGGATTCGTCATTTGTCATTTGATCATTCCCTCGGCATGCGGAAGGTTCGTGCTTACGTCATAATCCGATGTAGGTTTATTCGTGTAAGATTCCGTATTGTCGCCGCCATAGGCAGCGGTTAATTTTCCTCGATGCCCAACGAGTCTCACCCTTTCTCCGACGAAATTCACATCGAGCAGCTCGAGATGCTCCGCTCGTATTGGAGTGCCGGAAAAAGAGCGCGCCAGTCCGCAACGATTGACCGTGAGCATTTCCTTTTGGCCGTATCGGCAGACGCGCGATGTGGCGGACAAGATTGACCAGGCCGTCAACTATTCAGCCGTAGCTGAGGAGACAAAGAGGTTTGTGCGCGATCAATCGGTCAATCTCATCGAAACATTGGCGGATCAGCTCGCAGCGCACTTGTTAAAGATCTTTCCGATTCAAAAAGTCGTCGTCGAACTGCGGAAGTTTGTCCTAGGGGACGCGAAATACGTCGCCGCGACTGTCACGCGGAGTGCGTCCGTCGGTTGAGGTCCATCTAATCAAAGTATTAACCACGAATCCGCCATTCGCGCGAGGCTACGGCGGACAAGTGGACACTAATGGACACGAATGATGACAAGCTACTTGTCAGACACGAAGTTTTCCAAATCGTTTGCGATGTTCGCCATTCGCTTTCGCAGCGGCGGGCGACCGGTGCGCCGTCACCCGAGAATATCGCAGTGCAGATCAGGCGCTGGCAGGCGAAACTGTAGCCGCTTCGCTGTGCGAAGCGCGGGCATAGCGCGTTTTAACCGGCACGCGCCTCCTCGCCCACAGGGCGACGGCTACAATGTTTGCCGCTGAGGACAGCGGCCACTACAGTCCCCAGCGTGAAACACACCGGCTGGGAAAGCGTCTCGAGCGAGCGCCATTTTGCCAACGCGCATCTGGAAGTCGTGACCGATCATGTGCAAACACCTGCGCGCCCGGAACCGCGCGCATGGACAATCGTGCATCGAAAAGCGGCCGTCGTAGTCGCGCCGATGACGCGCGACGGCAAAATCGTTCTGATTCGCCAGGAACGAATCCCGATCCGCCAGGCAATTTGGGAGATGCCCTCGGGTCAGATCGACGATCACGCTGCTGACCATGAGAAAATTAAGAACGTAGCCTTGCGCGAACTGAGCGAAGAAGCCGGTTACGAGCTGGCAAAAGACGGCGAGCTTATTGCGCTCGGCTATTATTTTTCGTCGCCGGGATTCACGGATGAGCGCGGCTACTTCTTTCTGGGGCGTCCGGTTCAGCCATGCAAAGAAGGCCCCGCGAGAGATGAAGGCGAATCGATTCTCGATTGTCGCGAATTTACTGTGGAGCAAATTCGCCGGATGATCGCCGAAAACGAAATTCGCGACGCAAACACTTTAAGCCTGATGGCGCGGCTGTGGGCGGGCGGTCTTCTGCCTGGCTGAAAACGGCACCCACGAATAACGCGAATAAGTTGAGTGAAGTTTTCTATCCGAATTCGCCCCGGCGCGTAAAAATCAAACTCGCTTTTCCGATCTCTTTTTCTGATCTATTCGTGTTCATTCGCGTGATTCGCGGGTACCCGACTTCCGATGGCTTTACGAGATATTTTTAAATTTCGCGATCTGCCGGAGAGTGAAACTTCCAAGCCGTTTCTCGAGCACTTGGAAGACTTGCGGTGGACCATTGTGAAGGTGGCGATCACGCTGGGGATCGCGATGATCGTTTGCTTCCTGTTTCGCTCGACACTCGTGCGAGTAATGCAGGCGCCGCTGCGAGATGTTGGTTCACAAATCGGGACCCTTAAGGCGCTCGGCATCACCGATTCCATCGTGATTTCGTTTCATCTCGCGTTTTACACCGGCATTGTTCTTTCCTTTCCGCTGCTGCTGTATTTCCTGGCAGAATTTGTTTTGCCTGCGCTCACCGCCGTGGAGAAACGCTTTTTATTTCCAGCGATTGGCGTCAGCTTCGCGCTTTTCCTTCTCGGCGTGATGATTTCTTATTTTTGGTTGCTGCCCAAGACGATTCTTTTTTTCTTTCGTGACACCGAGTCGCTCGGCTGGGCGCCCACCTGGACGGTGCAACAGTATTATTCCTTTGTGACGCGGTTCACCATCGGCTTCGGCCTGGCCTTTGAATTGCCGGTAGTGGTACTGGCGCTGGTTCGATTTGGACTGGTGACGTACAAATTCATGGCGCGCACCCGGCCATACGCCGTAGTGCTGATCTTTATCCTGGCGACCATCATCACGCCCACGCCAGACATTTTGACATTGGTCGCTCTGGCGCTGCCGATGTGCCTGCTTTACGAAAGCTGCATCTGGATTGCGTGGCTTATGGAGCGCCGCCGCCTAAAACGGATCGCCGGTTAATCGCGTGCATCATCCGACTTACGAACTTCTCTTCGGTGTGTTTGCGTTTGTGCTCGGCGCGGCGGTCGGCTCGTTCTTGAACGTCTGCATTTATCGATGGCCTGTCGACCTTTCGATTAACAAGCCGCGGCGCTCTTTCTGCCCGAACTGCAAGCAGGCGATTCCCTGGCACCAGAATCTGCCGTTGATCAGCTGGCTCTTCCTTCGCGGTCGCTGCGCAAATTGCGGCGCGAAAATTTCGTTTCGCTATTTCGCCGTGGAACTGGTTACCGCGCTTCTTTTTCTGGCGATCTGGGAAAGCTTCCCGTGGCAGGTGGCGATCGCCTACTGGATTTTTGTATCGTTCCTCATCATCGGGACATTTATCGATTTTGAGCATTTCATTATTCCAGACCGTGTAACAATCGGAGGAACAATCGCGGGCGTCGTTTGCAGTCTGGCTGTCCCGGCCTTGATGGGAGCCGATTCGCGGCTCGCAGCTTGTCTTCGTGCTCTGCTCGCGGCTGCGCTTGGTTATGTGATCCTTTTGATTGTCCTGGAAGCGGGCAAGATGGCTTTTGGAAGAAAACGCATTCGATTCGACGCGCCGACGCCCTTCACGTGGACAAAACGCGGGGATGATGCCGATTTCGTGGTGGGCACCGAAGAAAGTCTGTGGAGCGACTATTTTGCGCGGGAAAAGGACCGACTGTTGCTCCAGTGCGATGAGGTGAGCATCGACCACCACACGTATGGAGATGTAATGCTGGATTTCCGCTACGACCGCGTCACAGCCGAAGGCCACGTGCTAATGCTCGATGATGTGACGCAGATTTCGGGCATAGCTAGTGAACTGGTGATTCCGCGCGAGGCAATGGGACGCGGTGACCTGAAATTTCTGGCTGCGATCGGCGCATTTCTCGGATGGCGCGCGGTGTTGTTTAGTCTTTTCGCCGGATCGCTTCTCGGATCCGTCGTTGGATTGATCACACTCGTCGCGGGGAAACGCGTCTGGTCCGCCAAGCTACCTTTCGGGCCTTATCTCGCCTTTGGCGCAGTCACCTGGATGTTTTTTGGCGAGATTTTTCTGCGCTGGTACGGAACACTGCTCAGCCCGTAATCAACCACGAATGGACACGAACTGACACGAATTATTTAAATGACGAAATCCGAATGACGAACCTCGAAGGAATGACGAATGACTAAGTGACGAAGAATCGTGGGCTTGTTTCTTCGTCATTCGAGCTTCGTGCTTCCTTCGACATTCGACATTCAGCCCTCGTCATTGGTTGAGTGCCCACCGGGTCGATGGCTGAGTTGCTGAAGAAACAGCTTTCCGGCGGAGCATCAACGCCAAGTTAATCAGTTCACATTTCCACCAGCGCCGCAGTCCGCGGAAAACCTGTTTGCGAAGCCGGATGTCCAGGACAAATCCATCATACAGCTCGCGCCAACCGGCGTTTCTTTTTCCGTAGTAACCAGTCGCCCATCGGCGATTCGCTAGCGCAACGAGACGTCGGCTATAAAAACGCATCACGTTCCGAGCGAATCTGCCGCCGATGCCCGTGAAGGGCAGGTTTAGAAATGCACACTCGGGATCACGATAGGCGGCTCGCACCAAGCCGACGTAATAACTGCTCACATCGAGAAGGAGCGCAGCCGACATTAAATCGGCGTCGCCCATGTAATAGTATTTGTCTTTGTAGAGACTTTCGAACCAGGACCGATACGTGATCGGGAATTGCTGGTTGTAATGGTGAAGCCGCTCCGTCACATCTTCGCCTGCCAGACTGCGCGCCAGTAGATCGGCAACGTAATAGGATGTGTAAGAACAAAAATCGAGACCGGGACTGTAAAGCGGATCGATAAAACCGGCGGCGTCGCCCACTGCGGCCCAGCCGTCGCCGCAAACTTTTTCGCTGTGATATGGCAACATCGACAAGGCGTGCACGTCGCCTTCGATCACGCGTGCCGCCCCGAAAATTTCGCGACCAACCGGATTGCTTAGAATGTGATCATGCAGCCGTTGCCCCAGGCTCCGGCCTTCTGGCAATTTGAAAATGCGGCTGTCGTAAACAATGCCGGCACTGACGTCACCGCCCTGCAAGGGAATGATCCAGACCCACCAGCCGCGTCCAAAAAGATGATTCGTCGCCCATTCACGCGCCGTGCGACAACCATTCGCGTAATCGGGAAAACGTTCTCGCCACTCATAGCTGTCCCACTCTTTTACGTCGGTGAAGCGCGCCCAGACGGCGTTGATCGGGTGCTCGGTGTTCGGACGGAAATGTCCGAGTTTTCGGGCGAGCATGGTCGCGCGCCCCGTGGCATCGATCATCCAACGCGCGAGAACACTGCGCTCGTCACCATCGAGAGCGGCGCTGACCTTTTGGCCATTGCCATTATTGAGTTCGAAGTTTGTCACCTTTGCCGGGCGCCAGAGCTCGCAGCCCGCTTGCACCGCGAGCTCGAGCATGTGCGAATCGAGTTTTGCCCGGTCCACTTGAAAGCCTGGCAATCTGCTCTGGTAACGTGTGCCTACCTCGACGCAATCGTCAAAGCGTTGATCAGGTCGATTCGAAAACCAAAGGCGCAATCCCTGTTTGACCAGTTGATGATGGCCAAGGTAGTGGGTTAGACCCAAAATACGCGTCATGTAACAACTGCTCACTTCTGTGGTCGATTCGCCGACTTTACGATCGAACTCGGCGTTTTTTTCGATGATGAGAACGCGCGCTTCGGGTCGTTTCCGTTTGAGCATCAGCGCCGTCGCCGCGCCGGAAAACGCGCCGCCAATGATCACGACATCGTAATCGAAGTTCATCGCGTGCCAAGAGGATGGACTTTATGCCGCTCCGGGGCAAGCGCATCCAAGTGACGCAGACAATCGTGTCTGCGAGTATTTCATTTGAGCGACCCTCACCGCGCAGGCAGGATTGCCTGCGTCACGCAACATGATCCTCACAAACGCGCGTTTGATTTTTCCCGATGGAATTCGCGACGGCCTCGAAGTTGTCGTTGAAGAAGGAAAAATCGCCGACATTCGTGAGTCGTGGCACGGGCATCCTGCCCGTAAATCCGCGGGCTTGAAGCCCGAGCTACAAAACGTCATCGACCTTGACGGAAATTATCTCGCGCCTGGGTTTGTCGATCTTCACGTTCACGGCGCGCTCGGCCGGGATACCATGGACAGCTCCGCCGAAGCATTTCGCACCATTTGCGACTTCCACGCAAGAGGCGGCACCACTTCACTTCTACTTACCACTGCGACAGCGCCGATGGACAATATCGTCAATGTGCTAAAGGCGGTCCGAAATTATCGATCTCCCATCGGCGCGGTTGCGGGAGTTCATATTGAAGGCCCGTTCATCTCGAAAGCAAAATGCGGCGCGCAACGCGCGGAATTTATTCAGGACCCCTCCCCGGATGGTGTGCGGCAGTTGCTCGAGTACGCGGATTTGATCAAACGCGTCACCATTGCGCCCGAACTGTCGGGAGCGCTCGAGGCGATCGAAAGTTTTCGCACGCATGGAGTCAGCGTAAGCGGCGGACATAGCAACGCGTGGGACGAAGATGCCCGGGCTGCATTCGATCGTGGCATGCGCAGCGTCACGCACACGTTTAACTGCATGTCGAGCGCGCGGCGTCGCGGAGTCTATCGAGTAGGCGGTTTGCTTGAGTTCGCGTTGAGCGAACCGCAGATCAGTTGCGAACTCATCGCAGACGGTCATCACGTTTCAGCGACGTTAATGAAAATGTTGTATCGTGCGAAAGGCGGTCGTGGCATTTGCCTCGTAACAGATGCAACGGCTGGCGCCGGTTTGCCGGATGGATCTCGATTTTCGCTCTTCGGCAATGATTGCGTTGTGGAAGGCGGCGTTTGTTTGCTCGCTGATCGCTCAGCGCTTGCCGGCAGCGCCTCGCAGATGATCGATCTCGTACGAACGATGGTGCAGAAGGTCGATGTTCCATTGCATGAGGCGGTCGCCATGGCGACGCAAAATCCCGCGTGCGCCATCGGCCTCGAAACAAAAGGGAGCCTAACCGTTGGCACCGACGCAGATTTGGTTGTGCTTTCTCCTGAGCTGGAAGTCGTACGAACATTTGTTGGCGGGAGATGGAAATTTTTCGGCGTAACACCGCGATCTTCGGCCCGGTGCATGAGCGACTCACGCGAACTTTTCATTCCGAGCGGAGTCGAGGAATCTCGTTAAAACGGCTTGAGTTCAAAATGATCCAGAGATGGGCTGCACCGCGGTCGACATGACAAATGGTCAGAGCGACAATAAAAATTCTGCGATATCGAGCGCAGCGCGTGGGCGGCTGAGCTTGCTGATGTTGCTCGCCCATTCGCGCCATTGTTTTGCGTCATCGGCGAACGCGCCTTCGATCTGTGCAACGACTTCCCTTGGTGAAAGAGCGATCACGCCGGAATTGGTTTCGACGATCAAGCGGGCGTTACCTTCCTCCTGACCGGCAACAACGTGGTTGATGATCATTGGACAAGCGGCCGCAATCGTTTCCTGCACGGTCGCGCCGCCGGCTTTGCCGATGAGCAAATGGCTTTCGTGCAGCATCCGCGGGAGCTGGTCTGTCCATCCAACAATCTTTGTTGCGGGGTCATTTGTCGCCGCTTCTATTGCCGGCCGCAGTTTATCAGCGTGGCCGATCGTCACGGTAAGATCGACACCAAGCTTTGCGAGCAACCGCACCAGTTCCGGCGCGCCGCGCGTCGCAGCATGGATCATGTACAAAACGCGGGGCTTCGAATTGTTGGAAGGTAATTGTCGATCGTTGGTGAAATCGGCAAATTTCGGGCTCACGGGAAATCCATATACCTTGATTTTTTCCGTCGCGACTCCCACTGCTCTCAGAACGGAGGCGCTCTGTTCGTTCGCAACGAGGAAATAATCGGCGGGGCTCCGGTACCACGTAGCGTTAATGGTGATCGAGTCCGTGACGACCGCCACACATTTGCAGGATCTCTCGGGTCCCAAAATCTCCTGAAGCACATTCGCGTAGCCCGGGAAGGAGCAAACGACGATGTCCGGCCGAAAACGCGCGAGCAGCGGAGCGAGCTGACGCTTAAGTCTAGTGAATCGCCGAAACTCTGTGTCGTAATCTGTCTTGCGATCCAGCCAGCGATAAACGATTCCCCAGGTACGCGGCGCAGAATTCACCAGCGCCAGGTAACTTCGGCGCACAAACTCATTGATCAGTCCATAGGCTTCGGCGAACAGATCCCGCAATTCCACGTCGGTTTGGTTCGGGGCAAGGCGAGCGAGACCGTCGCGCACTCCTCTGGCGGCGCTGTTGTGACCCTCTCCGAACCCGGCGGTTAGAATCAGGATTCTTTTTTTCATCGATCGTTAGCCGACACGAATGAGGCTGTCATGTTGAGCGAAGCGAAACATCTCTGGCTATTCTCTTGGTTGAAGAAATAATCAGAGATTCTTCGCTCCGCTCAGAATGACATTGTCTGATGGCTAGTTACTCGCGAAGGTCCCGCGACTGCGGGAGACTTTAATGGATATTTGCGTGGGGCAAAGTAAACTCTGCCCGCGATGAAATATCTCGGATTCATCTGGCGCGTTCTGCGCCGGCTGGTTTGGGAAACGGCAACCGATAACACGACCGGCCTGGCGGCGCAGATGGCATACCTGCTTCTGTTCGCACTGGCGCCCGGATCGCTTTTTCTCTGGCATCTGCTGGGTCTTTTCGGCACCGATCCGACCAAGCTGCATCGGATGTTTGTTCTGTTGAAAAGCTTCATGCCGCCGGACCCGAAAGTGCAGGACATTCTGGATTCTGCGATGGCCAATGTGGTGGTGACAGGCTCGAGCGGTCTGCTCGCGAACGCAGGCATCGTTCTCGGAATCTATTTCGGAACGGTCTTCTTTGCGACGATCTCACGTGCCCTGAGCCATACGTATGGAATGCGGGAAGATCCCCATTGGTGGTCGAAATATATCATCTCATTTTTCATGCTCTTCTGGTTTGGGATCGTCATTGTGTTTTGCTTCAACGCGATTGTCTTCGGTGAAAAGCTGGCCGGTATTGCCGAAGTAAATTTTCAGCTGGCGTTCCCGCTGCAGGCGTGGATCGCCTACTTGAATGTGCCATTTACTGCGGTCGCGCTCATCATTCTCGCGCTCGCGCTTTATCTCCTGACGCCGGAAAATTATTCGACCGTCCGTCAGGCGTTGCCCGGCGCGATTTTCTTTGCCGTTGGCTGGATCATCGCGACAAAGCTTTTTCAATTCTACGTAGGAAGATATGATCGCTACAACCCGACATATCTCGCGCTGGCATCCATCGTCGTGCTGCTCACCTGGATGTATCTGACTTGTCTGCTGCTGTTGTTGGGCGGCAAATTGAACGCCGTGCTTCGCCGGGAACGCGAACGAATGCGCAGGACTGCGCCCGTCGCGCCCGCGCCTGCTACGCGCGCGGCGGTGAGTTAAAGAGTTAAAAGGTTACAAAGTTACAAGAGTTACAGCGGGACACCGTTTTAACGTTTTAACCTTTGTAACTTTTTTAACGATTCCGTTGATCGCGTCGCGCGCTCTGTTACTCTCCGTCGCAGTGGTGCGTTTTCGCATTTGGGCTGCACTCGCCGTTGGCGCAATCGTCGCAGGTCTCCTTTGCGCGCAAGTCAGTGACGAACAAGAAAGTCGCCACGGTCAATCCGATCAAGGCGAGACGCACGCCGCGTCCTCTCCGAAACCAAAAAAATCTCCCAGCCCGGCAGCTAAAAGAGCGACGAGTAAATCAACAAAGAAGCATCGAGCCTCTGCGACGCCAGAAGAAACGGCCACCGCCATTCCAAAAGCAAAATTAGCAAGCGAAGAGGAGAACACACCAAATCCAACGCCGCGCGAGACGCCCGAACCCACAGCTTCACCGAAATCAAAGCGGCACCACACGCCCACGCCTAAACCGAAATCGGCGAAGAAGAAATCCAAAGAAACCGCACGCAAAAGCAGGAAATCCGGAAAATCCGAACTGGCGGGGAGAGAAGAAGAAACGCCCAGGCCAGCAAAGACGCCGACGCCCCACGCGGAAGAGGTGTCACAAGAAAGTTCACCTCCACCGCAGCGGGCAGCTGCCGTGCCGACGCCTGCGCCGTCACCGCAGCCAAAGGTTCAGCGCGCGCTTCCGCCTGGCGAGCGAGCTCAGGTTTTGGTCGAAAAGTCCGGTATCGAGGAAGACCAGGGTTTCGAGCCTCCGCCATCGCCTCCGCCGCGCAGACTCGGTTTCTGGCCATGGAGTCGTCCCACCAACTACCATTATCTGACCAGGTCAGTCATCGAAGCCATCCGGCGCGCACCAGTGAAGCGGAGTCGCTGGCAATTCATTGTCGTGCATAATAGCGGCACGCGACAGGGTAACGCGCGCGCTTTTGATTATTATCATCGGCATGTCCGCCGGATGCAGAATGGTCTTGCGTACCACTTCGTGATCGGCAACGGAACATCCACAGGCAACGGCCAGATTGAAGTAGGCGATCGTTGGCGGCGCCAGATCAACGGCGGCCACGTTCACAGCGATTATTTGAACAACATTTCGCTCGGTATTTGTCTGGTAGGCGATTTCAATCGCGACCAGCCAACGCGCGCGCAGCTCGACGCGTGCGAAGAACTCATCCGTTACCTGCGCGAACGTTGCGGCAAAACCGAGAGGGGCGCCATTCCTGTGAAGCCACACCGAGAAATGAATCCTCCGCGCTGGCCGACGGATTGCCCCGGAGACGCTTTTCCCTATTCGTGGTTCCGCAGGTTTTAATTAAAGCGTACGGCTTTAGTTGAGACGGATTCTCCCAAAGAGGGCCGGTCGCCCTTGAGCGTGCGATTCTCTTAAGATGACGAACGCTTTATGCAAAGGGACTATCCGGTCCTGCGCGTGGTTGATTGTAATCTTGCTGTGCCTCGCGACAGGCGCGTTTTCGGTCGCGGCGCAGGAGCCTACGCAGACGCAGCAGGGAGTAACCACGACGTTCGCGCCGACTGTCGAAAAGGTGGCGCCGAGCGTGGTCACGGTGTTTACCACTCAAACGGTTTCGCGCGGGCAGACAGCGTTTCCATTTAGCGACGACACATTGCGCCAGTTTTTCGGGGGACAATCTCCGCAGAGGCAAGGCAAACAGACGCTGCAAGGGCTGGGCTCGGGCGTGATCGTCAGCCCGGACGGATACATTCTCACTGCCAATCATGTCGTTTCGGGCGCGGATGAAATCATGGTCGGGCTGGGCACGGAGCTCCGCAAATACAAGGCCAAGAAAGTCGGCACCGATCCAGGGACGGACGTGGCGTTGTTGAAAATCGAGGAGAAAAATCTCCCGGCGATCACGTTTGCCGATAGCGAGAAAGCGCGCGCCGGCGATGTTGTGCTCGCGATCGGCAACCCGTTTGGCCTGCGGCAAACGGTCACCATGGGAATCATCAGCGCCGTGGGCCGCGGCGGCATGGGCATCGTTGATTATGAAAATTTCATCCAGACAGATGCGGCCATAAACATGGGCAACTCCGGCGGCGCGCTGGTCGATACTGAGGGCCGGTTGTTAGGCATCAATACGGCGATTTTCAGCCGAAGCGGTGGCAACCAGGGCGTCGGCTTTGCGATTCCCGCGAATCTCGCGCGCGACGTGATGCAGAGCTTGCGCGAAAAAGGGCGCGTCGTGCGCGGCTACATCGGGGCGTCCGTGCAAACGCTCACACCTGAGCTGGCTGAGGCGATGAAGTTCAAAGGGCAACCGACCGGCGCGCTTGTAAGCGAGGTCACGCCAAAAAGCCCTTCGGAGAAAGCCGGGATGAAGACCGGTGATGTGATTGCTTCCGTGAACGGGAAGAAAATCAGTGATGCGCGCGAGTTGCGTTTGATGATTGGCTCGATGGCGCCCGGGACAAAGGTACAGATCGAGATTAATCGCGAAGGCCAGAGCAAAACTCTCAATGTCGAGCTTGCTGAAATGCCTGCAGGTGTAGCTGAAGAAGGGGCCGAGGCGTCTCCCGAAGAAAGCGCCCAACCTGAAAAAGCCACCGTGTTCGGCGGTGTCGCGGTCGCCGATGTCACTGATGACATCCGCACTGCGCTCAATCTTTCAAAGGACGTCAAGGGATCTGTGATTGCGGAAATTGACGCCGATTCGCCTGCCGCGAAAGCTGGGCTGCGCGAAGGCGACGTGATCCAGGAAGTGAACAAGCAGCCGGTCAGAAATGCAAAGGAGCTGGTGGCCATCAGCAAGAAATTGAAGCCTAACGAAAAGATTCTGATACGCGTCTGGAGCCAGGGCCGCAGCGGGTTCGTGGCGCTGGAACCGAAGTAGCGTCGTGGCGCAGACAATCCTGTCTGCGAGCATGGACGCTGCCACGAATCGCTGCATGCACGCGCCTATTAAGAACGGTATCAGAGCTGGAGATGAGTCATCGTCAGGATGAAGTAGGCGGCATCGTTGGATTTCCGCGGGTTCAATGCAACGGCGAGAAGCTGCCAATTCGTTCGTGTCGCGGCTCCCGCATTGGCGCCAAATGGGCATGATTAGTCCATCCAAAAAGTAGATTTAAGCCTCGAGCAATTTATTACAGCGGTTGGCACTCACGCCCTTCATCGCTACGCAAAAGCGATGAGGAATCGTAACCAACTGGCTGCGCTGGATCCGCCGTAATGTGCGCTCGGCATAACAGCACGAATACAAGAAGATTTAACGCTGCGTCAGGAATTGCAGCAGACAAAGCTGCAACCTGTGCACACACGTCTGGCTCGCCTCATGTGACACGCACCCATGCCAGCATCCAAGTATTCCTGCATGCAGGCTGATGGAATCGTTATATATCGATATTCGTGCTGATCCTTGCGCGCCATGTTCACGATGCTGATCGAACCAGCGTCTGGCTACGATCTCTCGCCACTGGTGCAAGGGATCAAGCGGCACTGAGTCCGCGAGGCGGAACGTAACTCGGAAATAAATCTGCGATTTGGATGGACGAATCAGTACGATCACAGTCGGCGACGAAGCGAACTGGCGAGCTTTCGCAATGTAGATCTGGAAACCCGGAAAGAAACGTTCCCATCATTCGAATCCAGTCACATAATGTGCGCTCCAGTATGAAGTTGCTCAATGCAACGTGAAGTAAACAATCCTGTTGGTGCGTCGATCGTCGCAGACAGGATTGTCTGCGCCACATCAAATATCCAACAACACTCTCGCCTTCCAGCCGCCGTCCTCTTTCTCGACGGAGAAATCGTGAAGCGTGACCGCCTTCACGTCGGCGCGCTGAAGATGCCGCGCCGCGTCCAACGTTTCGCCGGCGGCTTCCGCTGTCAGAAAATATTTTTCGTCTATCTCGTCAATCTGCGGGTGGCGCACGCGCAGCAAAAGGCGCTCGGCGTCTTTGAAATAAATAAGCTCCTGCAAAAAATCGAAGAGCAACATATCAATCTTGTCGTTCGACAGCTCGATGTGTCGCGTTTCGCGCGGCTCAATGGCGTCGAGATTCTCGATCATTACGTTCATCATCGCGTCCGCAGCGTCGCTGAACAATTCTGGCAGATCGCGTCCCGTCGCTTCAAACGCAATGTCGGCGGTGGCGATTTCGTCGAGGAATTTATAGGGCATGAGGAGAATGACGAATGACCTAATGACGAATTAAGCGGAACATAGGGCTGTGCCCTGTGCGCCCAGCGGAGATGTTCTCCGCTGCGTTCTATGAATCAGCGGGTTTCAAACCCGCTGGGCGCACAGACTACAAGTCTATGTTCCTATCGCAGTATTCGTCATTCATTCGTCATTCTCAGCGGCGCGTCCTTCCAGCGCGCGGAGAATCGATTGTTTTTCCGCAGCAATATTTTTTCCGATAAACACTAGCTCCGTGCGCTCTGCTTCGAATGGCTCGAGCTCCCAGCGACCAGCCACAAAATTGAAAAGCTGCGCGCCATCAGAAAAGCAGACGAAGCCTTTCGCCCGAATGATGCTCGCAGGGAGGCTGTTCGCGAAGCGTTCGAAACAATCGCGAGAAAAAATTTTGTCAGAGCTAAAAGCGAACGAGTCGAACTCCGGTTGATGCCGATGCTTTGGGCGTGCGATTTTTTTCTCGCCCCGTGAGATATCCGACATCGCCGACGGCATCATCACACGTGAGCGTATCTCACGGGGCGAGCGTGCAATCCCGAACAATAGTTCCGGATCGGTGCGGCACCGTTCGGTGCGAACAATCGCCGCAGTCGGATTGATTTCCCGCAGCTTTGTTTCGAGTGGCTCGATCTGCATCGGCTCGATCAGATCGATCTTGTTCAAAAGCAGAATGTCCGCGCCCTCGATTTGCAGGCGCGTTGTGTGACCTAGCTCGGGGAAACGTACGAGCATGTCGGCATCGATCACTGAAACGACGCCGTCGAGGCGGCATTGCGGCAGCGCCTCCTGGATATTGAACACGAGCGCTTCGGGCTCGGCGAGACCTGTCGTCTCGACAATGATCATCTCGGGCGCGACTTTCTCGATGATCTCGTTGACCGCTGCTTCAAACTCGCCGAGCAACGAACAGCAAACACATCCGCCGCCCAGTTCGGCGATGCGCACATTTTTCCCTTCGATCACCTTTGTGTCGATCGCAATTTCGCCGAATTCGTTCATCACAATCGCAATCTTCGCCGGATGCGTCGCGAGAATGTGACGAAGCAAGGTCGTCTTGCCGCTGCCGAGCGGGCCGGTGATGAGTGTGATGGGCGTGTGCGGAGTCATGCGTTGCAGATAAGCTCCAAATCCCAAGCTCCAACCTCCAGTAAAGCTCCAAACATCAAGTCTCCAATGACGTAATTGTCATCCTGAGCGGAGCGAAAGGATCTCTGAATTTCTTTCCAACTCGCGAACACAATAAACAGAGATGTTTCGCTCCGCTCAACATGACACTATGGAAGGCCGCTGTGGTTTATCGGTTGAAGTTTCTCTGGAGCTTGGATGTTGGAATTTGGAACTTCTAGCCTTTCACATTCCCAATAGGCGTGAATCGCACGACTGGCTTGCTGATTCCCGCCAGCTCAGTTGCTGCGATTACTTCATCGATGTCTTTGTAAGCTGGACCGGCTTCCTCGGCGAGGCCCGCCCATGAAGTGCTGCGAACGTAAATGCCACGCGCTTCGAGGTCGCGCTGAAGTTGTTTGCCATGCCATTGTTTGCGCGCCTTGGTACGGCTCATGGTGCGGCCGCTGCCGTGCGCCGTGCTAAAGAAAGTTTCTGCGCCCGACGCTGTGCCGACGAGCAGATACGAGCCAGTCTCCATACTGCCGCCAATGATCACCGGCTGGCCAATGTCTCGGTAGCGCGCGGCCACTTCGTCGTGTCCCGGGCCAAACGCGCGCGTCGCGCCTTTGCGGTGCACCAGCAAATTCTTTTCTTTTCCATCGACAACATGCCGCTCCAGCTTCGCAGTGTTGTGTGAGACGTCGTACACCATGTCGCATCTCCAAATCTTCGGCACTGCGTCCGAATACTTGGGAAAAAACTTCGCGAATGCGATGAAGAATCACCTGCCGATTGGCAAATGACATGTTCAGCCCGCATTTCATTGCCGCGAAATAATCGCGGCCTTCGGGCGAATCGAGCGGCGCGCACGCCAGCTCGCGATCTAAAATTTTAATACCGTATTTCGGTTCCATCACTTTCAGGAATGTCTGAAGATAATCGGTGGCGACCTGGTGCCCGAAGCCGCGACTGCCACAGTGAAACATCACCACGATCTGGTTGGGAATGGTGATTCCGAATTTTGCCGCAAGCTCGCTGTCGCGCACGTCCTCGGGGCGCGCGACCTGCACCTCCAGATAATGATTGCCGCTGCCGAGTGTGCCCACCTGGTTGTAGCCGCGCTCGATTGCGCGCTCGCTGATTTTCGATGCGTCGGCGCCGGCGATGCAACCGTTCTCCTCGGTCAGTTCAAGATCTTCATTCCAGCCGAAATCGTGCTCGATGCACCAGCACGCGCCTTGTTCGACCAGGTCTCGAAAATCGCTGCGCGACAATTTCAGAAATCCGTGACTGCCGACGCCCGCCGGCACGCGCTGGAACAACAGGTCGACAATTTCTTTCAAACGCGGTTTCACGTCCTCCAGCGTGAGATTTGTTGTGACGAGGCGCATGCCGCAGTTAATATCGAATCCGATGCCGCCGGGCGAGATCACGCCGCCTTCGTGTACGTCCATCGCCGCGACGCCGCCGATGGGGAAGCCATAACCGCTGTGGCCGTCGGGCATGCAGAGCGCGTAACGTGTAATGCCGGGCAAAGTGGCGACGTTGCTGATCTGCTGATAAACGGTTTCATCCATTTCGCGCACCAGCTTTTCGGTACCGATGATCCGAGCCGGCACGCGCATGCCCTCCTTGTAATTCGGAGGCAGTTCCCAGACCGTGTCTGAGATTTTTTGCAGGTTATCAATGATCGCCATCTGAATGGCAGCTTACAAAAAAATCGTCCTTCACTGCGCGGGAAATCTTGCCCCAATAGGGCTTTCAACGTCCAACGCTCCAACGCTCAACGCCCAACATTCAATTCAGATTGGTTGAGCGTTGGGTGTTGGACGTTCGGCGTTGGGCGTTTTCTTGTGCCCCTAACGCGGTGGTCGCGCAACCGCGATGACCGGGTGGCGAGTTTCGCTCCGGCTTTGAGAAACGAGTCCACCCACCAAAAGACGTTCTCATTGCGTACAATGCGTCTCATGCGCTTCATGCGCGCACTTCGCTCGGCCTGGTTCATGCGGAACGCTTGCAAAATCGTGTCGGCCATCTGCTCGACATCGTAAGGATTGACGAGCAGAGCGCCGGGCTTGAGCTGCTCGGCAGCGCCGGCGAACTGACTCAGAATGAGAGCGCCATCCTCCTCGATGCGGCACGCGCAATATTCCTTGGCTACCAGATTCATTCCGTCTTTGAGCGGCGTTACGAAGGCGATCTCGCACCCGCGATAATGCGCGAGCAGATCGTCGCGATCGAGGCAGCGAAAGTGATATTGCACCGGCAGCCACGTGCTGGTCGAGAAGCGGCCGTTGATGTCGCCAACCAGCCGATCGATGCGCTGCTTGAACTCGTGATATCTGGGAATCTCCACCCGGCTCGGCACGACGACCTGGATCAGGACCACGCGACCGCGCAATTCCGGATAACGCTCCAAAGCGGTGCGAAACGAGCGCAACCGTTCCGGAATTCCTTTGCTATAATCGAGCCGGTCCGAACCAAGGATCAACTGACAACCAGGAAAAGTGTCGCGCAGCTGCTGCGATTTTTTCGCGACCATGTCGGACCTCGCACCATTCTGAAACGCGTCGAAGTCGATCCCGATTGGAAAATGGCCGACGCGAATTTCGCGTTTTTCAAAGCGGATTAATTGCAGATCGCGGCGAGGAATAATTTTTGTGTCCAGCAGCACGCGCCGGACGCACTGCATGAAGTTGCGTACATCGCGCCGCGTCTGAAAGCCGAGCAAATCGAACTGAAGCAGCGCGTGCAGGAGCCGCTGTTGTTGCGGAAGCTTGGAAAAAATATCGTACGGCGGAAAGGGGATGTGCAGAAAAAAAGTCAATGCCGAAAGTTTTCCAGAGACGCCCTGCTCGCGCAGTGCCTGCGCGACGTACATCAGATGATAGTCGTGCACCCAGATGAAATCGTCGGGCTGCGCGCAGCGGCCGATGGCATCCGCGTAGCGATCGTTAACTTGTTTGTAAGCCTGCCAGTATGCCGGCTCGAAGTTGCAGAAATTTTGCAGATCGTGAAACAGCGGCCAGATCACTTCGTTGGAGTAGCCATAGTAAAATTCGTCCCGTTCGGCTTCACTCAGGGCTACCGGCACAACCTGGTAACCGGCGTTGCGCGTGGCCTTGGTCAGCGGTTCCTGTGGGATTTTGCCCGCGATTCCCGGCCAGCCGATCCAGGTTCCGCCGCGTTCGCGCAGCACCGGTTCGATTGCAGAGACTAATCCGCCGACAGCCGGTGTGACTGTCCACAGATCTTCCCCAGTGGAATCGAGCGCGAATGGCAATCGATTGGAGACGACAATCAGGCGGTTCATTACTACAAGCCATCTTATAATGTCATTCTGAGCGAAGCGAAGAATCTCTGATCATTTCTGAACCGACTCCGACGAAGATAAATCAGAGATGTTTCGCTTCGTTCAACATGACAGCGCCGTTTAAGAGATGAATTCTACGAAGGTTAAAAGGTTACAATGTTACAACGGAGAATTCTTTCACCATCTTACGATTTAACGGTTTAACGCTTCAACGCTTCAACGATATAACGAGGCATGCTCCTTTCTGCACTCCAGCACGTTCAGGAGATCGCAGGCCGCAGCGGTAAGGTAGCCGTTTTCCTGGACTACGATGGCACGCTAACGCCGATCGTCAGCCAGCCAGAGGACGCGCTGCTGCCCGATTCGATGCGACAGACGCTGCAGGCGCTGGCCGCGCAAGCGCCGGTTGCCATTCTTAGCGGTCGCGACCTCGATGATGTTCGTCGCCGCGTGAACCTCGACGGCATTGTGTATGCCGGCAGTCATGGATTTGATATCGCCGGCCCGCGTGGATTGCGCAGACAAGTGGCCACGGAGTTTTTGCCTAAGCTCGACATCGCAGAAAAGGAGTTACACGAAGCGCTTGATGGAATTCCAGGTGCGCGCGTGGAGCGGAAACACTTTTCCATCGCTGTGCACTATCGAAATGTGAAGAAAAACGGCCGTCCCCAATGTGGAGCGAGCCGTGGGCGAAGTGGCGACGGGACATCGTGAGCTGCGCAGGCTCGACGGTAAAAAAGTTTACGAACTGCTGCCGGCCATCGATTGGGACAAAGGCAAAGCCGTTGTCTGGCTGCTGGAAACACTGGGCTTGGAGTCCCGCTCAGGCGGGATTCGCCCGATTTACATCGGAGACGATCGCACCGACGAAGACGCTTTCCGCGCGCTTGAACAACGCGGCATCGGCATTCTTGTCAGCAAGCAATCGCCGCCCACGGCGGCGCGTTATTCACTCAGGAACCCCGCGGAAGTGGAACGTTTTTTGCGCGCGCTCGGGGCGCGCCCGCCCGCTGGAAAATTGTAGGGCAACCGCTTCGGTTGCCGATCCAAGGACGGCGGCAGGCGATGCGCCCGCCCTACAACGGCCATTCGAGCGTCCAAGCTGTTGTCGTCTTGCAATTTCACGCCTGTTCCGAAGCGCGCGCCGAGTTCGTTCAGAAGATTGCAAAGCCATTTGGCGTCGGCAGCCGCTGCGCATTCCAATCGGAACCGGCGCATTTGCATCGGAACTAATCGCGCACTGATCAATTTGCCGTTGCTTGGGTCGAGCTCGACCAAATACATCAGCGCCAAATCGCCGCGGAACATTTCGTAGCCGCTGATGCCTTCGTAGTCGGTGATGAAATCGCCGCAGCCGTAAAGAATAAGCCGGTCTTTGAAGACCTCGATCGCCTTCACATGATGCGAGGAATGCCCATGCACGATGGCAACGCCTTCCTCAATCAACCGATGAGCGAACACGATTTGTTCACGCGGAATTTCGTAGCCCCAATTGCCGCCCCAGTGGATCGACGCGATGATCAAGTCGCCGGGTTGCTGATGCGTTCGCATTTGGTCGCACACTCGCGCTGCGGTTGTTTCCGAAAGATCATCCAGCAGGTTTACTCCCGGAGAAACGCTGGTGGCTCTCCAATCTTCGGGGATCCCGCTGGTTGTCGATCCAAATGAAAACAAGAAGCACGCGGCCGTTTGCAGTGGTATTGAGCACTGCGGGCCGCATCGCTTCCTCGGCATCGTTGCCCGCGCCCGAGTGCGCGATGCCAAGCGCGTCTAAACTTCGCACCGTTTCGGACAAGCCATCGTATCCCCAGTCCAGCACGTGATTGTTCGCCAAAGCGCATGCACTGATGCGCCCAGCCAGAGACAACCGATATTCTGCGGGTGCATGCGATAATGAATTCCTTTGTCGGGCCACGGCGTTTCAGCCGACGTGACGGCGGTCTCCAGGTTTACAATTCGAAAATCGACTTCGGCCCGATCGAGTTCTTTCAACGCATCGCCCCAGATGTAATCGAAGCTAAGTGGCCGCGGTATCGGCCCGCGAGCTTTCTCTGCAAGCTCGATATACTCGCGCGCATCGCGCACATAAGGTTCGTACAAAATCGGATTCACCGGATGCGGCAGCGCCTGATCAATGCCGCGCCCGGTCATCACGTCCCCGCAGAGAAAAAGACGCATCACTCAGCGTAAATCCCAAATCCCAACATCCAAGCTCCAGAGAAGTAGCCGCCGATACGTTGTATTATTACCGGTTACGCGTGTACAAACGGTAACGGTCACCAGCCCCAATTCCAACGTCATCAAGGTAAAGACGGCAAACCTCACTGAAATAGCTCCAGTTGCGTGCGCTTTCCGACACGAACGTGACGCAGACAATCTTGTCTGCCTCCAACCTCTCGCGGCCAAGATTGTCCGCGTCACTTCGCCGCGCGCTGGATTTCATCCAGCGACGCCGGGTTTTCCAAGGCCGAGGTGTCGCCGAGTTTTTCGCCGAGATAAGCGGCTCGAACGACGCGCCGCATGACTTTGGCATTTCGCGTTTTGGGAATGTCGCCGACGAACAAAACTTCCTTGGGAGCGAGCGCTTTGCCAAGTTGGGCGGCGAACGCGTTTTCTAAATTGTGAGCGTTTCGAACGGCGTTATGATGCGCGCAACGATGGCTTCTTTGCAAGCAGACGCCGGCGAAAGTGCGCGCAGTCGAATCGCGTGGCGGCTTCTGCCGTTTCTGTTTCTGCTTTACGTCGCGAATTACCTCGATCGCACAAACATCGCGTATGCGACGCTTGGAATGAAAGGCGACCTGGGTTTAAGCGATTCAGTGTTTGGCACGGCCAGCGGAATTTTTTTTATTGGATATTTTGCGCTGCAAATTCCCGGGGCGCTGCTGGTGGAACGCTGGAGCGCTAGACTTCTCCTCGCGACAACGCTGATAATCTGGGGCGCACTCACAACACTCACTGGTTTTGTCCGCACGCCGCTGGAGCTTTACGGCGCGCGTTTCCTGCTCGGCGCAGCCGAGGCAGGCTTTTTCCCCGGTGTGATTGTTTATCTTTCGCACTGGTTCGTTTATCAGGATCGGGCCAAGGCGGTGGCGCGGTTTATGTCGGCTATTCCCATTGCTTACATTCTCGGCGGGCCTCTTGCCGGCATGATCCTGCGTGTTCATTGGCTCGACACTGCCGGATGGCGATGGCTCTTCCTGCTGGAAGGCGTGCCCGCGATCTTACTTGGAATCGCGACACTGTTCGTGCTGCCGGATCGGCCTAACGAAGTGCGATGGTTGCAGCCTAACGAGCGCGATTGGTTAAGTGCTCGTCTTGCTGAAGAGCGGCGCGCCAAAGCACATGTAGAACACGTTACGATTTGGCAAGCGCTTCGGCATCCGGCGGTGTTGATGCTCACTGCCGGGTTGTTCTTCTGTTATACCGGCGGCTACGCCTTTTGGTTTTGGATGCCGACCATGCTTCAGCGGCTCACCGGTTGGACTGATGTTCAGCGCATTGGCTGGATCGGCGCGATTCCGTTTGTTGCGGGTCTCATCGGAATGCTGCTGCTTGGCTGGAACTCCGATCGCACGCGCGAGCGCCGCTGGCATTTTGCCGTCCCACAATTAACCGCTGCGCTAGCGTTGGGCGCGTGGTTCCTTGCTCCGCATTCGATCGCACTGCTAATCGTGGTGTTCACGCTGATCGGCTTCGGAACGGTGGCCTATCTGCCATCGTTCTGGGCGCTCCCGTCTTCATTTCTCACCAGCTCGGCGGCTGCAGCAGCGGTCGGCTTCATCAATTGCACGGCCAGCATTGGCGGATTCTTTGGTCCTAAGATCATTGGCGATCTGAGCCAGCGCACCGGCTCATTCCGCGGCGGATTTATTTTTATGGTCGCGTGCTGGATAATCGCATCACTGCTGGTGCTGCTATGCCCGCGCGAGCGGACGGCAGAACAAGTCAGCGCTTGAGGGCGACGTCGAACGGCGCGCCAGTCTTTGCGCGGATGTCGTCCACCGTAACGCCAGGATGCAATTCAATGAGAACGAGGCCGCCGCCTTGTTTCACCTCGAACACGCATAGATCGGTGATGATGAGGTTGACGACTCCCAAGCCAGTGATGGGCAGCGTGCATTGTTTCAAAATTTTTGGGCTGCCGTCCTTCGAGGTGTGCTCCATCACCGCGACGACACGCTTCACCCCGGCGACCAGGTCCATCGCGCCACCTGGTCCTTTGACCATCTTGCCGGGAATCATCCAGTTTGCGATGTCGCCTTTGTCCGTCACTTCGAACGCGCCGAGAATAGCAAGATCGATGTGGCCGCCACGAATCATCGTGAATGAGTCGGCGCTGGAGAAAAAGGCCGAGCCAGGCATCGTCGTGATGGTTTGTTTGCCGGCGTTGATCAAGTCGGCGTCCACTTCATCCTCAGTTGGGAACGGGCCGATGCCAAGCAGGCCATTCTCGGACTGCAACGTAACGTTCATGCCTTCGGGGATGTAGTTCGCCACCAGCGTCGGGATGCCGATGCCGAGATTGACGTAGTAACCGTCGCGCAACTCCTGCGCAGCGCGCTTCGCCATCAACTCGCGGATCGGATTTTCTTTTTTTGCGGTCGTGCTGCCTTGTACGGTGCGGAACTCAATCCGTTTTTGTACTTTTCTCCCTGGATGATGCGGTCGACGAAAATGCCCGGCGTGTGGATCTGGTCGGGATCAAGCTCGCCAATCTCGACGAGTTGCTCCACCTCAGCGACGCAGACTTTGCCGCAGCTGGCGATCATCGGATTAAAGTTCCGTGAGGTTTTCCGGAAAATGAGGTTGCCGGACTTGTCGCCCTTCCACGCCTTCACGAGCGAAAGCTCGGCCGTGATGCCGGGTTCGAGCACGTATTCCTTGCCGTCGAAAACTTTGGTTTCCTTGCCCTCAGTCAGTTTGGTGCCGAAGCCGGTGCGTGTGTAGAATCCCGGGATCCCCGCGCCACCCGCACGCAACCGCTCCGCGAGCGTGCCCTGGGGAATGAGCTCGAGTTCAAGTTCACCCGACAACACCTGACGCTCGAACTCCTTGTTCTCGCCAACGTACGAGGCCAGGACTTTTTTCACCTGCCGTGTGGTGAGCAGAACTCCCATTCCGAAACCATCGACGCCAGCGTTGTTGCCGACAATGGTCAGGCCCTTCACGCCGTTGTCGCGCAACGCCGCGATCAGATTTTCCGGAATGCCGCACAGCCCGAACCCGCCCGCAGCGATCGTCATGTTGTCGTGAAGCAGGCCGTTAAGCGCGGCGGTGGCGTTAGGATAAACTTTGCTCATGTCGAGGAAATTTGAATCACGATTACACGAATAACATGGACGAATCGCCGCCAAATTGAAATTCGCTCACGCAGAGATTGTGCGCGATTCTGGATTGTAGGGCAACCGCACTTGTCGCGCCATATGGAACGAAGGCGGATCGGTTGCCGAATTGGATCGGCAGGCGGAGCGCCTGCCCTACAACAGCTGCCAGGCGCTCGCCGCGTGATCGCCTCTACAACTTGCCGGGTTGTGATTCATCGGCAGATTGAAGTCCCACTTTTCATGAAGAAAACACTTGCTCATCAACTCGCTGATTACGCGTGTGCACTGCGATTTGAGGATCTTTCCAAGGACGTCGTGCATGAAGTGAAGCGGCGCGTGATCGACTCATTAGGGTGTGCGCTGGGTGCGTGGAAGGAAGAGCCGTGCGCGATTGCGCGAAAAGTCGCTTCCGATTTTTCGGCCAAAGAAGGTTCGACAATTATTGGCACGAATCACAAGGCGCCGCCGGATTGGACGGCGTTCGCGAATGGCTGTTGCATCCGCTATTTTGATTACAACGACACTTACTTATCGAAGGAGCCGGCGCATCCCGAGCGATAATATTGCGGCTGCGCTGGCCGTGGCGGAGAGTGTGGGCGCAAGTGGGCGAGAGCTAATTACCGCGATCGCGCTCGCTTACGAAGTGCAATGCCGCTTCTGCGATGCCGCGAGCATTCGCGCGCGCGGCTGGGACCATGTGACCTACGGCGCGTTCTCTACGGCACTCGCGTCTGCGAAATTGATGAAGCTTGATCCGAAAAACACGCGCCACGCCGTGAACATCGCCGGAGTTGCAGGCGCGGCGATGCGGCAGGCGCGCGTAGGCGAACTCTCTCATTGGAAAGGCGTGGCGTTCGCGAACGCGGCGCGGCACGGAGTTTTTTCGGCGCTACTCGCTCGCGCCGGCATGACCGGACCGGGTCCGATTTTCGAAGGCCAAATGGGATTTGAAAAGCAGCTCGGCGTTTCGTTGGGCAACGTCGCCGAGAAATTTGCGGTGCCGTTTGCCAAGACCGGGGACGGCCCGGCATCAATGATTCTGCGCACGAGCATCAAGTTCTGGCCGGCCGAATATCATAGCCAGAGCGCGATTGAAGCGGCGCTTTTTTTGCGAGGGGAAATCGGCGACCCGGCGAGGGTGCGCGCGATGACGATCGAGAGTCACGATGCGTCCGTCGATATCATCGGCAGCGAGCCGGAAAAATGGAAACCGGAGACGCGGGAGACCGCCGATCACAGTCTGCCATACATTACGGCGATCGCGTTAATCGATGGCGAAGTGACCGAGAAGCAATTTCAGCCGGAGCGGTTTACTGATCCGAAGATTTGGAAGTTTTTGGAGAACGTGAAGGTCGAACGCAATGAGGAATTGAGCGGGTTGTATCCCGGCGCAGTGGCAAACATCGTGCATGTTGATCTTGCCGACGGCCGGCGATTGACCAGACGAGTGGATTATCCAATGGGGCACGCGAAGAATCCGCTGAAAGATTCGCAGGTGGAAGAGAAGTTTAGTGTACTGGTTGACCCGATCCTCGGCAGGGAGCGCGACGCGAAAGATTATCGACATTGTGTGGAAGCTCGACGACGCGAAAAACGTTGATCAGCTGATGAAGGCGATGGAATGACGAATGAAACGGAACATAGGGCTGTGCCCTGGCGCACAGCGGAGATGTCTCCGCTGACATTCAAGAATCAGCGGGTTGCAAACCCGCTGGGCACACAGACTGCAAGTCTATGTTCCATTCGCGGTTCGACATTTTGGACGGATGAGCAAGAGCAAGAGGCTGCGTGAATTGATCGCGAAAGGCGCGGTGATAATGCCCGGTGTGCCGAACGCGGCAATGGCGCGGCAGGTGGAGCGCGCCGGGTTCGACGCGGTGTACGTCAGCGGCGCTGGAATGGCGAACGCAACGGCCGGCGTGCCGGACATCGGTCTGCTCACGATGACAGAGGTCGTCAAGCTCGCCGGATATGTCGCGAAGGCAGTAGCGATTCCGGCAATCGTCGATGCGGACACCGGTTTTGGCGGCGCGGAAAACGTGGCGCGGACGATTCAGGAATTAGAGAAAGCTGGCCTGGCAGGCTGCCACATTGAAGATCAGGAATTTCCCAAGCGCTGTGGACACCTCGCCGGGAAATCGATTGTCGATCTTGAGGAGATGGTCGGCAAAATCAAAGCGGCGGCAGCGGCGCGCCGTGATCCCGATTTCATGATCATCGCGCGGACGGATGCGCGCGCCGATCGAAGGTTTTGATCGCGCGGTCGAGCGAGCGGGCGAATATCTTGCCGCCGGCGCTGACGCAATTTTTCCAGAGGCATTGCAGAGCGCCGAGGAGTTTCGCGATTTTGCCAAGGAAATTGATCTCCCGTTGCTTGCGAACATGACTGAGTTTGGCAAAAGCCCGCTGTTGAGCTTTCAACAACTCGCGGAGTTCGGGTATCGCATGGTGATTTTCCCGCAGAGCGCGTTTCGCGTTTCGATGAGAGCGAGTGAAAAGTTTTTCGAAGCGCTAAAGAAAACCGGCACGCAATCCGATTGGCTCGACAAGATGCAGACGCGGCAGGAACTTTACGATTTACTTGATTACGATCCGAACGCCGAGAGTTGGAACGCCGAAAGTTGAACGTCAACTGATTAAGTCCGGTCAGTTGAAGGATTGCGATTCGCAAGTAAAGAGAAAGCCAATGGCTACTGAAACGAAACCAGAATACAGCCCCGGGCTGGCGGGCGTCATCGCCGGAGAGACGGCGATCTGCTGGGTCGATCCCAACGCCGGCTTGATGTATCGGGGCTACGACATTCATGAAATGGCGGAGAAAGCGAGTTTTGAGGAGGTCGCGTACCTGCTCTTGAATGGTGAGCTGCCCAACGGGAAACAGTTGGCCGAATTTGCTCAACAAATTGCCGCAGCAACGCGCGCTGCCGGGGCAAGTGATAGAAATGCTGCGGCTGCTGCCGAGCGCGACTCATCCGATGGATATGCTCCGCACTGGCGTGTCGATGTTGAGCGCGTTCGACAAGGATCTCAGCGACAACTCGCACGACGCCAATATCCGCAAATCGATCCGGCTGATCGCGTGCGTTTCCACTTTAATCACGGACGGCTGGCGTATCTCACACGGCCAACAGCCGTTGCCCGAAAGGCCGGATCTTACACAGGCAGGCAATTTCTTTTACAAGCTGGACGGCAGAGTTCCGCAGGATTGGCAAATCCGAATGCTGGACACGATTTTCAATTTGTACGCAGACCACGAATTCAACGCTTCCACATTTGCGGCGCGCGTGACGGCTTCAACGCTGGCGGGGATCTACGCGGCGGTTACCTCTGCAGTCGCGACACTCAAAGGACCGTTACACGGCGGCGCGAACGAGGAAGCAATGGAGATGCTTGAAGAAATCGGAACGCCGGATCGCGCGGAAGCCTGGCTGATGAAGAAGCTGGAGACCAAAGGCAAGATTATGGGTTTTGGTCACCGCGTTTACAAAAAAGGCGATTCACGCGTGCCGGTAATGCGCGAGATTGGGCGCGAACTGGGCAAGCGCACGGGCAAGGAAAATTGGGTGCCGATTTGCGAAAAGCTCGAAGAAGTGATGGATCGTGAGAAACATCTTTGCGCGAATGTCGATCTTTACGCGGCGCCGGTGTTTTGGATGCTCGGATTTCCGCCGGAGCTGAACACGCCTCTTTTTGCAGCTTCTCGTGTAGCCGGCTGGTGCGCGCACGTCACCGAGCAACACGATCACAATCGGCTAATCCGGCCGCGCTCACTTTACACGGGCCCAAAGCTGCGCCCCTATCCAAGCTCGCCTGCGCGCAGCGGGTAAGTCGAGCGCTTACGTCGCGAGGAAAAAATATTGCGCCTTCGGCGATTGGACTTGGCATCGTCTTCGGAGAAACCGATCCACCTTTGGAAGCTCGAAGGTGGAACGCGTTGTCCCCTGGCCCGCCGTAGCCTCGGCGAAGGCGGCTCAACGCGTTGCCCGGATAACTGCGGCTTTGCCGCCGACTAGTTCACCATGAATGACAAATCTCTCCAGGAAAAATATGCCCCAGATAACGCCTGCTGGGGTTGCGGGCCCGCAAATACCGAAGGATTGCACATCCGTAGTTTTCCAAAAAACGGCGAAGTGGTCGCTGAGTGGAAACCGGAGAAAAAATACGAAGCTTTTGATGGAGTCTTGAATGGCGGCGTCATCGGCACATTGCTCGATTGCCACTGCAACTGGACAGCTGCTTATCATCTGATGAAACGTGCAAACGAGGATCGTCCGCCATGCACGGTCACCGCGGAGTATTCGATCAAATTGCTGCGGCCAACTCCGACTAACGATTCGATATTTCTTTCCGCTAAAGTTGTCGATCTGACGGATGATCGCGCGACGGTCGAAGGAACATTAAGCGCTGGCGGAAAAGTTTGCGCCACGTGTCGCGGCGTTTTCGTCGCCGTGACAGAAGGCCATCCCGCGTACCATCGATGGTAACTGTAGCGGCGCTCTATGAGCGCCGGTCCTGATCTCGTCGCCTCGTGTGCTTCGGCGGTCACAGACCGCCGCTACAGAAGAGAGCAGAATTCGCTGCCCGAATTTCGTCGATGCGCAATTCGGAGCAATGCGTTTAGCTTTGTTCATGAAACCTTTGAACTTTCGCATTGTTCCTCTTTCCACTGAAGTCGCGGACGCTGCTCGACGAATGGCTGCGACTGGCGCACAAGATCACGTTTTCGTAACTGCGGATTCGCCGCTGGCTTTTCCGTGTCGACACTGTCTGCGTTGGGCGAAACCGGGTGAACGGGTAGTCCTGTTTCCGCATGCTGCGATTCCACCCGGTTATCCATATTCAGAAACTGGACCGATTTTCGTTCACGCGGAGGCGTGCCAGCGTTATGAGGCGACGAATGAATATCCATCTGAGTTCCGCAGCGGCCGCGTTTTCCGCGCTTACAACAGTGACAATACGAATGATCGATGCGAAGGTCGCGAACGGGACGCGAACCTGAAGCGGTGATTGAAAACGCTCTTCAACAATCCCGAGACTGCATTTGTGCATGCCCGTAGCGTGACGCACGGTTGTTATACGTTTGCAATCGAACGCGTATGAAAACACTCGAACTCCTTCCTCCGCCCGAAACGATGTATCTCGCGCTGGTGAATCGCGACTCGAGCTTTGAAGGCATTTTTTTTGTCGGAGTCCGCACGACGGGAATTTTTTGCCGGCCCACCTGCCCGGCGAAAAAGCCGGCGCGAGAGAATGTCGATTTCTTCGCGACTTCGAGCGAGGCATTGGAGAGCGGATATCGTCCCTGTTTGCGTTGCGACCCGATGGAGCCAGGTAAACGTCCGCCGAAATTGATTGAGCGCCTGCGTTCCGAAGTCGAGCGCGCGCCCGGGAGGACGGCTTACGGACAAGGAACTGGCGGCGCTGGCGATTGATCCATCCACCGCGCGCCGGCAATTCAAACGCCATTATGGAATGACCTTTCAAGCGTATCATCGCGCGCGGCGCATCGGCCTTGCGTTGGGTGAAGTGCGGAAAGGCAGCCGCGTGGACGAAGCGCGCAACGGAAGTGGATTTGAATCAGAGAGCGGTTTTCGCGAGGCGTTCACGCAAATTTTTGGCGAATCGCCGACGCACGTGAAGACACGTGCTCCGTTGTTCGCGGAACGAATCAATACGCCGCTCGGCGCAATGATCGCAGTCGCTGACGATGACGGTCTGCGTTTGCTGGAGTTCATCGACCGTCGCGCGACCGAACGCGAATTGTCGATTTTACGTAACCGATTGCGAACAAATGTAGTGCCCGGGTGAACATCGTTATCTCACTGCGGTGCGCCAACAGCTTGCCGATTATTTTTCTGGCAAGAACCTGGAGTTTGATATTCCGCTGGCGCCGGTCGGTTCGGCATTTCAATTGCGCGCCTGGAAAATCTTGCAGTTCAATTCCAGTCGGCGAAACCCGTTCCTATTCGTGGATGGCGAAACGTCTCGGAGATGAAAATGCGCGCCGCGCGGTCGGTCGCGCGAATGGCACGAACATGATTTGCATCATCATTCCGTGTCACCGCGTCATCCGCGCCGACGGCACGCTCTGCGGTTACGGCGGCGGTTTATGGCGAAAGAAATGGCTGCTCGATCACGAAAGAAAACAAGTGACGAGTGACGAGCAGCGATCAAATCGCTAAAATCACTGATTCGCTAACTCGTTAAATCGGAACAGCGCGCCCGGGGTGACTCGAACACCCGACCTACGGATTAGAAATCCGTTGCTCTATCCGGCTGAGCTACGGGCGCAGAATGCGAGGAAATATCTCGCCTTGGAATCGGAAAAATCCAGCGCCAATGCGAAGGCCGATCTCATGGAACTGCGCGTGCTGTGGGTATCTCTGCTGACATTGTCAGTTTGTCGGAGTGCCTGTGCGTTGGTAAGTAAATGTGTGCATCAACACCGCGATTTCGGATGACAGCCAAGTCGAACGAGAACCACTCACCATGAACAACTGGAAGCGCTGGCTGCCGGGACTGCAGATCCTGAGGGAGTACCAAGCTGCCTGGTTTGCGCACGATCTGATGGCAGGGCTGGTGCTGACTACGATGCTGGTGCCGGTCGGTATCGCCTATGCGCTGGCTTCGGGCGTGCCCGGAATCTATGGGCTGTATGCTACGATCGTGCCATTGCTTGCGTACACGCTCTTTGGTCCCAGCCGCATTCTGGTGCTGGGGCCGGATTCGTCTCTCGCCGCCGTGATTCTTGCGGTCGTGTTCCCTCTCTCGGCTGGCGATCCCATGCGTGCGGTAGCCCTGGCGAGCGTGATGGCGGTGGTGGCGGGCCTGGTGTGCATCCTGATAGGTATTTCGCGCCTGGGGTTCGTCACAGAACTTCTCTCCAAGCCGATCCGCTACGGCTACATGAACGGCATCGCACTCACGGTACTGATCAGCCAGCTGCCGAAGCTCTTCGGTTTCTCGATCGATGGCGTCGGTCCAGTGCGCGATCTCGCACGGATTTGCGAAGGCATACTCGGTGGACAGGCGAACTGGATGTCATTCGCAGTTGGTGCCAGCACACTCGCCGCGATCCTTTTGCTCAAACCCTACAAGCGCATCCCGGGTCTTCTGCTCGCGGTCCTCGCAGCGACTATCGTGGTCGGTATATTGAACCTCGACGTTGCCGCCGGCGTTAAGGTTCTCGGTCCGCTGCCGCAAGGACTCCCATCGTTTGCTTTGCCGATGATTAGTTATGCTCACCTCGGCAAGGTGATCATCGGTGGTTGTGCTGTCGCCATGGTGGCGTTCGCAGACACGAGCGTCTTGTCGCGGACGTACGCGGCCAAGACTCGTACGCCGGTGGATCCGAATCAGGAAATGATCGGCCTTGGCGCTGCCAATCTCGCCGCCGGCCTTTTTCAAGGATTCCCGATCAGCAGCAGCTCATCACGCACACCGGTCGCCGAAGCTGCCGGCGCGAAGACGCAGCTCACCGGGGTGGTGGGCGCGATCGCGGTCGCGCTCCTTCTAGTGTTCGCACCCAACTTGCTAAAGGATCTGCCCAGCAGCGCGCTGGCTGCGGTCGTGATCGCCGCGGCCATCGGCTTGTTCGAATTCGCAGACCTGCGCCGCATTTTCCGCATCCAGCAATGGGAATTCTGGCTGTCCATGGTCTGCTTCGTTGGTGTTGCAGTATTTGGCGTGATTCCCGGCATCGGCATCGCGATTGGCATCGCGGTCATTGAGTTCCTGTGGGATGGCTGGCGGCCACACTACGCAGTGCTCGGTCGAGTCGACGGTGTTCGGGGTTACCACGATATCAAGCGCTACCCCAGTGCGCGGCGCATTCCCGGCCTGGTGCTGTTTCGTTGGGACGCACCTCTCTTCTTCGCCAACGCCGAGCTGTTCCACCAGCGCGTGCTTGACGCGATCGCAGAATCACCGACTCCGGTGCGACGAATCATCATTACGGCCGAGCCCGTCACCAGTGTTGACGTGACTTCGGCTGACATGCTTGCCGAACTCGAGCACAGCCTCACCGAATCCGGCATCGAACTGCGGTTCGCCGAGATGAAAGATCCGGTCAAGGACAAGTTGAAACGCTTCGAACTATTCGAACGCTTCGGCGCCGCCGACTTCTATCCGACTATAGGCAGCGCCGTGGACGCCTATCTCGAAGAGCACGCGGTCAGCTGGAAGCCTTGAGCTAAGGGCGCTGAAACATTGGCACAGACACCTACTGCGTTTTGCTACGAATAAAAGGACTTGGGCTGCGCCGTTCGTGGTTTTGCTCATGGAGAACCGAACACGCGCGTAGCACCGGCAAAAAGTAGACGACCGGCGGATTCGCTCCCACTGCGCCCTGCGAATTCCGCCGGTCAATTAACCGAAAACTATGGAACTGCCCCGGCTCTAACCAATCGACCGGGCAAAGCCGGATCAGCTTGCGTATCCGTGATCGCGCTCGTAGGCGCGAATTGCTTGACGCGTCCGCGGTCCGAGAACGCCGTCAATGGACCCATGGTAATAACCGGCGCGAGCGAGCCTGCGCTGTAGTTCTGCTACTCTAGAGTGGCTGGTGTCACCGTAGTGGCTGGTGTCGCCGTACCCCTGACCATAGCCGGAGTTGCCGTATTGATTGCCTCCGTAACCGTAGCCATAGCCGTAGCCGTAGGGGTCACCACCACCGTAGCCATACGGATAACCAGAACCACCATAATATCCGTAGCCGTAAGGATAGCCGTAGCCCCACCACGGATCCCAGCCCCAGCCCCATCCCCACGGAAAGCCGAAGGAACCTATGAAGATGACATCATTACCATGATGGTGATTGTGCCAATTATTGCCACCATGCCAGTTGCCGCCGTGCCAATTGCCACCATGTCCGTTCCAGTTGCCGCCATGCCAATTGCCGCCACCGCCCCAGCGCTGGCCGTTCCAAGCGCCCATTCCGGGACGGCCGCCTATTCCGGCCGCGCCCAGCGAAGTTTCCGCCAGTGAAGCCACCATGATGGCCGCCGCCGCCGCCACCGCGCGGTGCAGCTGTGAGAACCGGCCCAGTCAGCATCACTGCAACAAGACAGGCCAAGAAAAACAGAAGTTTAGAATTATTCATAATCGGTTGGGTTTCCATCTACATCATTAGACACCGCACGCGATTCAAAGTCTCGTTTTATTTTTACGGCCAGCGAAGAATAAGATGAGACCGGCGGCTCGCTCCCCTTTCTCCCTGCGAGGCCGCCGGTCGGCTGGAGTTTCGCCTTGATTCTGCTGGTCAGCGCGCAGCCAGTGCGACTACCATCGCGCCTTAATCACCATGAAGCGCGCCACGATCTTCATATCCATTGTATTCGCAGCGCACGTCCTTCGCGCTGCTTCGTTGGAGCACAGCGTGAGCCCGTCGCGCCAGTTCGTTATCTACGGAGCTGATGCGCAATTGCGCGGCGCAGTTTCCAGCGTGGCAGAGCGGACCAAGACCAATCTTCTCGCGCTGTTGCGGCAACGCGACAACTGGATCGTCCCGATCGTTGTGAATCTACAACCACAGCAGGCGAATCGCCCGGAAATTCCGCTGGCCGACCTTCGATTTAGCCAGACCGGTTTTGGCCTCAAGCTGCAGCTAGACCTGATGATCGCGAAAAACCTCGATGCATCATTGATGGAGCGCGAACTGCTGCGCGCGATTTTATTGGAAATGATTTATCGAAAAGAATCACACGTCGCGGCCGGTAGCATATTCGTTGAGCCGCCGGATTGGTTGATTGACGGCTTGCTTGCGCTTGCGCCTGGAAGCGATCGCGAACAGTTGGTCGAGGCGCTTACTACCGCGGACAAGACAGACTCGCTGGAGACGTTCCTCCGTCAACGCCGCGGACTTCTCGATTCCGCGGGGCGGACGCTTTATCGCGCATATTCTTTTGCACTCGTGCAAATGCTCATCGACGGAAAAAATGGCCCTGCGCGTCTGGCACAGTACATTGGTCATCTATCTAACGCCTCAAACGAGCCGCTTGCCGATCTGAAGGCGCAGTTTCCGTTCCTCCTTGGCGATGCGGAGCGAACCTGGCAATTGGCCTTAAGTCGGTTGCGGAAGTTACAGACGTACCGGTTGCTCACCTTTGCCGAAAGCGAGCGACGCCTTGATGAATTGTTGCACGTGAAAATCTCAGAAGCGAATAAGCCGGCCAAGCTGGTAAGTCTTGACGAACTTGCGCAGCGCAAGGCTTCTCCGAATGAGAAGGTGGCGCTGAATCAGTTAGGCCATGATTTGCTCTCGTTCGTTGCCGAGACCAATCCGGTTTTGCGCCCGATCGCGCGTGAATACCAGGAGATCATCGCGCTGCTTGCCCGTGGGAAGAGGAAACGAATCGCGAAGCGTCTGTCGCGTTTGGAGGGCACTCGCAAACAACTCGCCGCTCGAATGAGTGATATTGACGATTACATGAATTGGTTCGAAGCCACTCAAATGAAGAGGCGCAGCGGGAATTTCACCGATTATCTCAAAGCCGCGGACCAATCGCAGCTCTCACTTCCAAAGCGGCATGATCCTCTTTCAGTTTATGTCGATGCGCTGGAGGACCAGTTCGACAATTGAAAGCAAATCTGGACAAGCTCTTGCTCATTTCACCTTTGACGATTAGTTTGAGTAGCGCGTTTGGTCGCGCATTTTTCCGTTGATGCAAAAGATTGGTTTCGCAGAGGCCCTCGACTCAATTGTTGCCAGCGACCCACGTTACCAGCGGGACGCCTATGCCTTTTTGCGCGATGCCCTCGATTTTACGACCAAACAACAAAAAAAAGTTAAAGGCGTCAGCGTTCGTCATGTGACCGGGCCGGAATTGCTGGATGGAGTGCGGCGGTACGCTCTCAAGGAATTCGGACCCCTGGTGATGACGGTTTTCGACAACTGGGGAATCCATTCCTGCGAGGACATCGGGAACATGGTTTTTAATCTGATCGGCGCCGGGGTATTCGGAAAAACCGAGGAAGATTCAATTGAGGACTTCAAGAACGTTTACGACTTTGAAGAGGCTTTTGTGAAGCCCTTCGTGCCGTCAAAACCAGCGACTGCAAAACCTCCGGCGCAATTGCCGCCGCCGAAGCCTGCTGCGTCGAAGAGGTGATCAGCCATAACTGATCACTGGGATTGACGCTCGCTCAAACCAAGAACTGTCGGCCATGATACTTCATCCCATAAATTGCGCTGTCATGTTGAGCAAAGCGAAACATCTCGATTTATTCCCGTGAGTGAGCCGTCCAGAAATGATCAGAGATTCTCTCGCTTGCGCTCAGAATGACATTTTTGAGATCGCTTGTAGCCAAGTTTCTCTCAGCGGCTCTATTGTTTGGCATGAGTAGTTGCGCACCGAGCGAGCGGCCCGCCGCTATCACTTTTCCGCCAAGCACGGCGCAGAAATGGATTCTGCCGAACGGGCTGACGATCATCGTTCAGGAAGATCGCAGCGCGCCTGTGGCGAGTGTGCAGGCCTGGTGCGCCACGGGAAGCATCTACGAGGACCAGCATCTGGGCGCAGGCTTGTCCCATATTCTCGAGCACATGCTTTTCAAGGGAACAAAGACCCGATCGACTAATGAGATCGCGCAAAAAATCCAGGACGTCGGCGGATACATCAACGCCTACACATCGTTCGATCGCACGGTTTTTTGGATCGACGTGCCGAAAGATGGCGTGACTACGGCGCTCGACATTTTGGCGGACGCGATGATGAATTCGACTCTGCCGCCCGAAGAATATCAGAAAGAACAGGAAGTCATCCGGCGCGAGTTCGCGATGGGCATGGATGATCCTGATCGCATGGCTGGCCTGCTTCTTTTTGCCACCGCTTACCAGCGGCATCCCTATCGATTTCCAGTCATCGGCGAGCTCGAGATTTATAACCAGCTCACCCAGGAGCAGGTGATGCAGTATTACAAAACACGCTATGTTCCAAACAATCTCACGTTCGTCGTCGTGGGAGATGTGAATGCAGAAAAAGTGCGGCAACAGCTCGCCGAACTGTTCAAGCCGTATCCGGAGGAATCGCTGAAGCCGCTGTTTATTCCTGCGGAACCAACGCAACTTGGCCGACGCGAAGTGAATCAAGAGTTTGCCACGGAGCTGACGCATCTCTCGCTCGCGTGGCACATCCCGGAGGTCACGAATCCAGACGTGCCCGCGCTCGATCTGCTCTCGACTGTCCTTGGCGATGGGCGCAGCTCGCGTTTGTATCGGCGCGTGCGGGAAGAGGCTGGTCTGGCCTTCAGCATATCGGCATTCTCTTACACACCGGGCGATCCAGGTTTATTTGGCATCGATGCTACTGTCGATCCAAAGAAACGCGAGGCAGCCGAGCAATTAGCGTTGCGCATCGTGGATGAGGTGAAGCACGCCGGCGTCACCACAGAGGAATTGGCGAAGGCCAAGAAAATCATGCTCAGCCATCATCTCGGCGCGCTGACGACGATGCGTGGCCAGGCCTCAGACATCGGGTCGAACTGGTTGCTCACGCGTAATCTGAATTTCAGCCGCGATTATCTCGATGCCGTTCAGAAAGTGACGCTCGATGACATCAAACGCGTCGCTGCAACTTATCTGACCGAAAACAATCTGACGGTCGTCTCGCTGAATCCCAAGGGCTTACTGGCCGGCAAAGCCGAAGGCGCTAAAGCAGTTGCGGCGGGCGAGATTCAAAAATTTGATCTGTCGAACGGACTGCGACTGCTGGTGCGTGAAGATCCTCGCTTGCCGCTCGTGGCGATTGGCGCGGTTTTTCGCGGCGGCCTTCTGGCAGAGAACCCGCAGGACAACGGCATCACGCGGTTGATGGCCAAGGTGCTGTTGAAAGGCACCAAGACGCGCACGTCTGAGCAAATCGCCAATGAGATCGAAGCCGTCGGCGGTTCGATTTCGAGCGACGCCGGTAATAATACCTTCAGCGTGTCGGTCGATGTCACCAAGCCCGATGTGAAATTGGGCTTGGACTTGCTCTCGGACGTGTTGCTCAACGCCACGATGCCGGAAAAAGCCATCGCGCGTGAAAAAGAAATCCAGATCGCCGCGATCCAGCAGGAGGAAGAGCAGTTGACGACAGTCGCGCGCAATATCATGCGGCAGGCGCTCTTTCCGCAGCATCCTTACGCGCTGCGGTCAAATGGCTCGGTCGAGTCTGTGCAGCGGCTGACGCAAAAAGAGTTGCTCGAGTTTCGTGATCGCTACGTCGTTGCGAAAAACGGGATCATTTTTGTCTTTGGCGATGTGAAGGCGTCCGAGGTAAAACAACTGGTCGAGCAAACGCTCGCAAAAATGAAGCCCGGCGCGCTGGCCCTGACCGACGCCAAACCTTCGGTGCCGTTGGGCAAACCGGAAACCGTTGAAAGCCACAAAGACAAGGCGCAAGGCGTGATCATGGTCGGGTTTCGCGGCGCGAGTTTGTCGAGTCCCGATCGCTACGCGCTGGACTTAATTGACGAAGCCAGCAGCGATCTCGGATCGCGCTTCTTCATTCGGATTCGCGAGCAGATGGGCCTGGCCTATTACGTCGGCGCAGGCCAGATGCAAGGCCTGGTGCCGGGACTTTTTTCATTTTATCTCGGCACCGATCCGCAGAAAATCGAGCCAGTGAAAACGGCGTTGCTCGATGAAATCCATAAGCTGGCCAACGATGGCCTTACTCCTGAAGAATTGGCGCGAGCGAAAAAGAAATTGATTGGTCAACAGGAGATCGCCAATCAAAGCAACGACGCTTTCGGTTATCATTGCGCGCTGGACGAGCTTTACGGGCTCGGCTTCGATTTTTACAAGCGACTCGAACGCGACGTGAACGCAGTCACGCTCGATGCTATTAAACAAGTGGCTGCGAAATATTTTCGCGATCAACCATACGTTTTAGCAACGGTGCGACCGCCTGAGAAGAAGTGACGAGTGACAAGTGACGGGTGACGAGTGAACCCGTTCATGGTATGGTGGCATTACTCGTCATCTACTCATCACTTTGCTTTATGGCTGAAGTCCAAAAAACCACACTGAGCGGCGAGATGACGCAGCGCTTCATCGAATTCGTCGTCATGCATGCGCAAAACGCCGCGCTGTTTCTTGGCCAGATTCCAAATCCAAAAACCGGCGAGCCCGAAGTGAACCTGGACTTGGCGAGGATGTTCATTGATCAACTGGCAATGATTCAGGAAAAAACGCGCGGCAACCTGACCAGCGAAGAGGCAAAAGTGTTGAGCAACGCGCTTTCCAATTTACAAATGGCGTACGTCGAGATCGCGCGGGAAACGCCCGGTGGCGCCGCGCAGTCCGACGTGCAGGAAGCCCCGCCACCAAAATCGGCGGAACAACCGTCGGCAGGCACGTCCGAGCCCTCACCACCGATCACATCAACCGAGTCCGAGACAGAGTCGCGGAAGAAATTCACCAAAAGCTACGGGCCGTAATCGCCAACGCACTTGCGGTCATCCCGAGCCGCGCAGACGGCGAGGGACCTCACAAACAAAAGGTGAAATACCGATGTAAAGAGCGTGCTCAATCACCCTGTGTGAGATCCTTCACTGCGTTCAGGATGACCGCGCGTTTATACTGCGACTTTCTATAATGGGATTGGGTTCAAAGACTCTGTATAAATCTCATTAGGCAACGCCAGAAGATTCATTGTCGAGGAGAAACGTTACATGGCCAAAAAACCGTCTGCACCAGCCGTCATGCTCAACCTCACCATCGGACACTGGGTTGCTCGCCTCATTTACGTCGCCGCAAAACTCAAACTGGCCGACCTGCTCAAGGACGGTCCGCGGACGACCGCCCAGTTGGCGACCGCCACGGGCGTGCTGTTCGACCAGCCCTCGGTCATCGCCCGCGCCCAGAAGGATCAGCACGTCACGGCAAAAGGCATCGCGGAACGCTGCACACTTGAATCAGGAAGCTTCTTCGAGGCGGTGCCGGCTGGCGGCGATGCCTACATCATGAAGTACATTCTGCACGACTGGAACGATGAGCAGTGCGTGAAGATCCTCGCGAACTGCCGCGCGGCCATGAACGAAAGGGGCGGGTCCTCGTCGTGGACAACGTCATCCCTACCGGCAACGACCCGAGTTGGGGCAAGCTAGTGGACATTCAAGTGCTCGTCATTGGAGGGCGAGAGCGCACGAAGAAGGAATTCGCCGCGATGTTCGCGAAGGCCGGCTTAAAGCTGACGCGCGTTTTGGCCACAAAGTGCCCGCTCAGCATCGTCGAAGGCATGCGCGCGTGACAATCCCGAACGGTTGTCGGTGGCGGCGGTCGCTGAGCTTGGACGTTAGAGCTACCGTTGGCTCGTGCGCGAAGTGGGAGTCGCAGTCCGACGCGGCTTTGCTCGCGCGGTTTTGCGCACAGTGATGGCTCCCTGCGTGGGAGGGGGAGTTGGTGATGCTTCGGCGTACTTTTTTGTCGATGGCCAGATCAAACGCCACGGCTGAGTTTTTATTGTCTCGCTGAATTGTTTGATGTTTTGCCCAGCTGGCTCGAGCTCGGTCGTCGCCACCTTTAATTTCTCTGACGAGCTTCGCAGATTTCGCAGAGTGACCTCGATGTTGTCGTTTTCTGTGAGGCTGGTGCTGATTTTCTCGATGTTTGTGAGCGAATGCGAGAGAGCGCTGTCCGGCGCGGTCAGATCGGTAAGATGTTGGCCGAACGTTTTGAACTGGGTGAGAGCGAGTGTCAGCTCGGAATTTTCGTCGGTGAGACGATTAAGATTTTGCGCGGTCTGCTGGAGATCCTTCATGGTGTTGGTGGCTTCGGCTGCCACCGGTTTGATGACTTCGAGCATCTTGGCTGCGGCTTCGCCCAGGTCTGGGGTGCGTTCTCCGGCAAATATCTCGCCGTCCTTCGCGCGTCCGGAACTTTCGTTTCCCTGGGTGATGTCGATCGCCATGTCGCCGAGCAAGCCGAGCTGCATCAATCGCGTCTTCGCGTCGCGATAGACCTTGGCGTGCTTATCCACCTGCACATCCACGCGCACCTCGAATCTTGGTTTGCCCGGGGTCGCGGTTGGACCCGCCTTCGCCGAGGCTTCGGCGGGCATGCTCGGACTCGCGTTCGCTTCGGGGGGATTGATTGCCGCGGCCGCTTCCTCTGCCTGTCTTTCTTCTTTCGGCGAGACGGGTGAATAGAGTTTTTGAACCTGGCCAATCTTGCGCCCGGCCAACATCACCGGTGCGCCCTGTTTGATTCCGGCCGCGTTGTCGAAGTAAATCCTGTAGGTCACGAGGGGGCGGAACAATCCCGGCGCGCCGAGCAAAACCAAAAGAAAGGCGACCACGGCGATCGTGCCGATCACCAGCAGGCCGGTCATGATTTCATTTCTTTGTAATTGCATCGAGGCTGCCTTCCAGAATCGGCCCTTCAGTGCTGCCGCTTATAAACTGAGCGATTACCGGGTTCTTGGATTGTTTGAATTCTTCGGGTTCGGCTTCTTCAATGATTTTTCCCTGATACAACATAGCCATTCGCGTGGCGATGCGAAAGGCGCTCTCCATTTCATGGGTGACGGTGATTGAGGTGACCTTTGATTTTTCGCTGAGGCTAATGATCAATTCGTCGATCACCGAGGCAATGACCGGGTCGAGTCCGGCCGAGGGCTCGTCCAGCAGGAGCAATTCGGGCTCGAGCACGAGCGCGCGTGCGAGTGCCACGCGCTTGCGCATTCCGCCGCTCAACTCGTCTGGCAAGAGGTCCTTGGAATCCTTCATGCCGACAAGGTCCAGCTTTTCATCGACGATCTTATCGATTTCGTCGCGCGATTTGTCCGTGAGCTCTTCGAGCGGCAGGGCGACATTGTCGCGGACTGTACGCGAGCTCAACAGCGCTGAATATTGATAGACCATGCCGATGTGCTCCCGAGCGCGTTGAAGCTTTCGTCGCGAGAGCTTTGTGATCTCAAATTGCTTGAAAAAAATCGAACCTGAATTGGGGCGGAGAATGCCGAGAATCAACCGTAAAAGTGTGCTCTTACCACTGCCCGATTGACCCATGACCACCAGGCGCTCTTCCGGCTGAACTTTGAGCGAACAACCATCGAGCACTTTTTTATCTTCAAATTGCATGCACACGTCGCGCAACTCGACCATGTGCGTAGGGGTGGTCATGTCGGGTAAAATGTCGTGTAAATGACGTTGTATAATGTGTCGAACCCGATCACCGTCGTGATCGCAGTCACGACGCTGGACGTAGTCGATGTGCCAACGCCGGCTGCACCGCCTTTAACGGTCATTCCCCGGTAACAGGCGATCGCGGCGATGAGCAGCCCAAAGAGAAAACTCTTCAAAATGCCGGTGATGATATCACGAATCAGCAATGAATCTTTCACCAGGTCGAGAAAATAAGGGAAGGCGATACTGAAATACGCCTTGCAGATGAGGCTGCTCGCCAACACAGCCGCGATATTTGAAACCATAGAAAGGCACGGCATCAGGAAAAAAAGAGCGAGTATTCGCGGCGCAACGAGAAAACGCAACGGGCCGATTCCCATCGCCTCGATGGCTTCCACTTCTTCGGAAACCTGCATCGTGCCGAGCTCGGCGGTGAAAGCCGCGCCGATGCGCGCAGCGAGCATGATGCCGGTCATCAGCGGACCAAGCTCGCGCGTAAACGCTATTGCAACGAGACCGGGGATCAGCCGCTCCGTTCCGAAGCGTTGCAACTGATAACCCGTGAGCAGCGCCATTGTCAGGCCGAGGAAAAACGATACGAGTCCTACCAGTGGCACGGAGTCCACGCCGGCGCGCTGCGTGTGTCGGAAAAAACTCACGGCACGAAACGGCACCCGGCCCTGCTGGAGACGTTCGAACGTTTCCTCGAACGTGTTCACGATGAACCAGAACACGCTGCCGACCTCACGCAGAAAAGTGCGTGTGAGTTGGCCAATTCCCTGGGCAACTAAAGCTGACGGATTAGCATCTGTCATGGCTGGGGAAGGTGGCCTTACTTGTCGATGGGGAAAAGAGCAAAGTTCAGCAGGAAACGCTGCCGCATTTTGCTGTAGCCGCTTCCCTGTGGGAAGCGTGGCGCTGATGTGTTTGACGCGCAGGCATCGCGTCGCCCACAGGGCGACGGCTACCGGCCCGGCTTGGCGCACAACGCTTGTATGAAACTTTTCGACGTACAGCCTTTGAACGTTAAGATCGACAACCGTGATAAGGAGCGCAGTCCAACGCGACGTGAAATTCTTTCGCATACTGAATTGCTTCTTTGTGATCGCGATATTTAGTGCCGGGGCGCAGGCGCTTGCCCAAGAGAATCAGCCAAACATGGAAGCAAAAAAAATTGGACTCGTGATCCACGGCGGGGCGGGAACCATTGAGCGCAGCACGATGACGCCGGAAAAAGAGCGCGAATATCGCACCGGATTGGAACGCGCTCTGACGGCTGGTTACGAAATTTTGAAGCGCGGCGGGTCAAGTCTCGACGCCACGGAAGCGGCCGTGCGCGTGCTCGAAGACGATCCGCATTTTAATGCAGGCAAAGGCTCCGTGTTCACAAGCGCCGGTACAAACGAGATGGATGCTTCAATCATGGAAGGGAAAACGCTCAAAGCCGGAGCAGTCGCCAGTGTGAAGCACGTGAAAAATCCAATCGGCCTGGCCCGGCTGGTCATGGAGAAATCGCCGCACGTCATGCTCGATTGCGCGGGCGCGGAAGCGTTCGCGAAAGAAAATGGGATCGAGCTTGTCGATGAAAAATATTTTTTTACTCAGGAACGCTGGGACGCGTTGCAGAAAATTAAAGAGGCGGAAAAGCACGGTGGCGTCGGCGGCAAGAAATTTTTTATCTCGGAAGATGGTCGGCACGGGACGGTGGGAGCTGTCGCGCTGGATAAGGAAGGGAATTTGGCCGCGGCGACTTCCACTGGCGGAATGGACAACAAACTGCCCGGGCGAATCGGCGACACGCCGGTCATCGGCGCCGGCACGTATGCGAATAATCAAACCTGCGCGGTGTCCTGCACCGGTGACGGCGAGTATTTTATTCGCGCCGGCGCCGCGCATGAGGTCTCAACGCTGATGGAATATCGCGGCATGAAATTGCAGGAAGCGGCACAGACGGCGCTGGACGCGGTTAAGAAACTTGGCGGCAGCGGCGGTTTAATCGCCATCGATAAAAACGGCGCGGTAGCTTTGCCATTTAACACAAACGGGATGTACCGCGGCTACGTCGATCCAAACGGCAAGTTTGTCGTGGAAATTTACAAATGATTTCCGTGATTTGTTGAAGCGTTGAACCGTTGAAGCGGAAACCGGGTTGTCATTCTGAGCGAAGCGAAGAATCTCTGATTGTTTTTCCGGCAGCGCTCAGATGATAATCAGAGATGTTTCGCTTCGCTCAACATGACAAAGTTGCGTTGCAACGCTTCAATCCTTTAACGCTTTAACGCTTCAACGGTCACATGCTCCCGCCCTTTTCGATCGTTATTCCCTGTTTCAACGAAGAAGGGCGCATCAGCGAAACGCTGCGCATTACGATCGAGTATCTTGCCACGAACGCGCCGGAAAGTGAATTGATCGTAGTGAACGATGGATCGACGGATGGAACGGGCGCAATCGCGCGCAAAATTTTATCAGAAACGAACATCGCGACGCGCTTGCTCGAAAACTTTCCAAATCGTGGAAAGGGCGCGGCGGTTCGCTCTGGATTGCTGGCTGCGCGCGAACCGATCGGGCTTTTTTCTGATGCGGATCTTTCCACGCCGATTGAAGAGACACCGAAACTCATCGAGCCGATTGCAAACGGCGAAGTCGATATTGCGTTTGGATCGCGTGCGCTGGACCGCAGCTTGATCGGGATCCATCAGCCGTGGCGGCGGGAACAAGGTGGCCGTGTTTTCAATCTTCTTGTCCGCATTGCGACCGGCCTGCCGTTTTGGGACACCCAATGTGGGTTTAAAGCGTTTCGGCTCGACGTTTGTCGGCCCATTCTGGAAGCGGCGCGGATCAACGGCTTTGCGTTCGACGTCGAACTGCTTTTTCTCGCGCACCGTGCCGGGCTGCGAATTCGGGAAATTCCAGTGCGGTGGAATCACGCTGAAGGGAGCAAGGTTAGCTTTTTCAGAGACAGTCTGCGCATGTTGCGCGAAGTCATCGCGCTGAGAGTGCGGTCGTAACTGTTCGCTGGCCCTCTCCGTTCCAAAGGTGGAACGCGTTGTCCTCAACGCGTTGGCAAAAATGCGGCCTTGCCGCCTAATTTGCTGACGCGATGCGTTCGGGAACAGATGACTGCGCCTTCGGCGATTGACATCGTCTTCAGGAGAAGCCGATCCACCTTGAGCGTGAAAGCGCGGACTGCGTCGCTGCTTTTCTTTCGCGTGGCACGGCCTAAATTATTTTTCTTTTTATGCAGTCCTTCAAATTTCATCCCGCAGTCGCCCGGTGGTTCGAGCAAACGTTCGGCTCACCGACAGAGCCGCAAATGCGCGGCTGGCCGGCAATCCAATCCGGCCGGCACGTTCTGATTTCTGCGCCGACAGGTTCCGGCAAAACGCTGGCGGCGTTTCTTGCTTCGCTGGATGCGCTGTTCCGCGAAGGCGTCGAGGCCGAATTGCCGGACGAAATCCAAGTCGTTTACGTCTCGCCGCTCAAAGCGTTGAGCAACGATATTCGCAAAAATCTTCAAGAGCCGCTGGCCGGAATTCGCGCGTTATTGGGCGAAACAAATGGCCGCCAGATCGACGTGCGCGCCGAAGTTCGCACTGGCGACACGACTGCTGCCCAACGACAGGCGCTGATCAAAAAACCGCCGCACATTCTCGTTACGACACCAGAGTCGCTTTATCTGCTGCTGACTTCGGATTCGGGCCGGCAGATGTTGAGCACGGCGCGAACGCTCATCCTCGATGAGATTCACGCTGTGGTGGACGATCGGCGCGGCGCGCATCTTGCCTTGAGCGTGGAACGTTTGGCTGCACTGACCCGCCTTCGCCAAGGCTACGGCGGTCGGTCGAAAAATCCGCTCCAGCGAATCGGTCTATCTGCGACGCAGAAACCGATTGAAGAAGTCGCACGCTTTTTGGTCGGCGCTCATGCAGTTGACGATGCTGGTACCCCGGATTGCGAAATCATCGATATCGGACATCGCCGCAAAATGGATTTGGCGGTCGAACTCCCGAAGTCACCGCTGGAAGCGGTGATGTCGAATGAAGTTTGGGAGGAAATTTATCATCGGCTCGCTGAGTTAATTCAGGCGCATCGGACGACGCTTGTTTTCGTTAACACGCGCCGAATGGCGGAGCGCGTGACGCACCATTTGAGCGAACTGCTCGGCGCCGATGCAGTGACATCGCATCACGGAAGTCTCTCTGCGAAACTGCGTCTCGATGCGGAAGATCGATTGAAGCGCGGCGAATTGAAAGCGCTCGTGGCGACGGCTTCGCTCGAGTTAGGGATCGACATCGGTTCGGTTGATCTCGTGTGCCAACTTGGTTCGACGCGCTCCATAGCGACATTGCTGCAGCGGGTCGGTCGCGCCGAGCATAAGCCTGCCCGCAATAGCGATGCAGGCGGGTGTGGCGGTTTGCCTAAAGGTCGCATCTTTCCGCTCAGCCGCGATGAACTGGTGGAATGCGCGGCGTTACTGCGTTGCGTCCGTCGCGGTGAACTGGATCGCCTCAGCATTCCGGAAAAACCACTGGATGTTCTCGCACAACAAATCGTTGCCGCGGCTTCCGTCGAAGACTGGGATGAAAATGAATTCTTCGAGCTCGTCCGTTCAACGTGGCCGTATCGAAATCTCGCACGCGAAGAGTTTGATGATGTCGTGAAAATGTTGGCTGAAGGTTTCAGCACGAAACGCGGCCGACGCGCGGCGTTGATTCATCACGATGCTGTGAATCATCGAATTCGCGGTCGGCGCGGTGCGCGATTGACTGCACTCACGTCCGGTGGCGCGATTCCTGACAATGCGGATTATCGTGTGGTTCTCGAACCATCGGAAACTTTCGTCGGCACAGTGAATGAAGACTTCGCCGTCGAAAGTTTGGCGGGCGACATTTTCCAACTCGGCAATGCCTCGTGGCGAATTTTGCGCATCAACTCCGGAGTCGTTCGCGTCGAGGATGCCAAAGGCCAGCCGCCGGGAATTCCTTTTTGGTTGGGAGAAGCTCCTGCGCGCACGTCGGAGGTGTCACGAGCTGTTTCTGATTTACGAGTGGAAATCGAAAAGGGGTTGGCCGGGAACATAGAGCTTCGCTCTGTGCGCCCAGCGGAGTTGCACTCCGCTGAACCTGGAGACAGCGGGTTTCAAACCCGCTGGGCGCACAGGCCACAGGCCTATGTTCCGGCAAATTCCGGCGACGCCAGAGAAGATGTCGCTGAATGGCTCGCGACAGGTGAGCTCTGGGGAGCGCAGGCTGCTAGCCTGCTCGGCGCGTCAGCTTGCCGCGCCGAAATTCGGCAGGCCACGTCCAACGCGGGAACACCCCGATGTTTCCGGCAAGCTGCCGGAAACTACAGGCTGGCAGCCTGTGCTCCCCAGAGACGCTGCCGAGCAGATCGCCGACTATTTCGCAGACACTTATCGCTCGCTCGGCGCAATTCCGTCGCAGCAAACGCTCGTGATGGAGCGTTTCTTCGATGAGTCGGGCGGAATGCAACTCGTTTTGCACGCGCCTTTCGGCAGTCGAATCAATCGCGCATGGGGTCTCGCGTTGCGGAAACGTTTTTGTCGTTCGTTCAATTTCGAGCTGCAAGCAGCGGCGACGGACGACGCCATCGTGATTTCGCTCGGCACGCAGCATTCGTTTCCGCTTGAGGAAGTTTTTCGTTATCTGAATTCCAAAACTGTTCGCGACCTGCTGGTTCAAGCTTTGCTCGACGCGCCGATGTTCACCATTCGCTGGCGCTGGAACGCGACCCGTTCGCTTGCGGTGCCGCGGTTTCGTGGCGGCGCAAAAATCGCCGCGCCATTGCAGCGCATGGAATCGGAAAATCTTTTGGCGGCAGTTTTCCCCGACCAACTCGCCTGCCTCGAGCATATCGTTGGCGACCGCGAAATTCCGGATCACCCGCTGGTGAAGCAAACAATCGACGACTGCCTGACCGAAGCGATGGACATCGATGGCTTGGAGGACGTGTTGCGGAGGATTGAGCACGGCCAGATCCGCTGCATCGCACGCGATTTGCCCGAGCCATCACCGCTCGCCGCTGAGATTTTGAATGCGCGGCCTTATGCGTTCCTCGATAATGCGCCTCTTGAGGAGCGTCGCACCCAGGCGGTTTACACGCGGCGCGCTTCCGAGCGTACCGGGAACGATGGTCTGGGAATTCTCGATGCGGCGGCAATCGAGAAGGTGCGACGCGAAGCATGGCCCGTAGCAACCGACGCCGACGAATTGCATGATGCGCTCATGCTGCTCGGCGTGATGACGCCGGAGGAAGTGCAGCGAACGTCGAGTGCCGAAAGTGCAGAACAGCTTGTGAGGAGGCTCGTGGATGAAAGTCGGACGACGCGCTTGCTTGTCCCGGCGCAAAATCCGAATGACCGCGAGGTTTTGGAGTGCGGCGCTGCGGTGCCGCTTTCAAACGGTGAGGAAGATTCGCAAAAGCGCCGGAGCACCGGCGCAGTCCAAGACGCTGGCGCGACAAAGACATTCTGGATCACTGCGGAACGGCTGCCCATGATCCAAGCGATTTACCCAAACGCGCTCGTCCAGCGCGACTTGATCGTTCCTGAGGCGCTGCGTGGAAAGAATTGGGAACGAGCCGACGCAATTCGCGAACTGGTTCGCGGGCGAATGGAAGTTTGCGGGCCAGTTACTGCTGGGGAGCTGACAGACATCTTGGAGCTATCGCGTTCAGAAATTGACGCGGCATTGCTGGGCCTCGAAGCAGAAGGATTCATTCTGCGCGGAAAATTTCAACCCGGCACAACCGAACAGGAATGGTGCGACCGTCGATTGCTGGCGCGAATTCATCGGCTCACAATCGACCGGTTGCGTGCTGAGATTCAGCCTGTCTCAGTCCAGGATTTCTATCGCTTTCTCTTTGTATGGCAGCGTGTTGATGTCGATCATCGCGTCGAGGGTGCCGAAGGATTGCAATCGGTTCTCGAACAACTCGATGGTTGCGAGTTGCCGCTGGCTTCGTGGGAATCGGCCGTGCTCAGCGCACGCGTCAGCGATTACGATCCAGAATGGCTTGATCGGCTTTGTTTTTCCGGTCGCGTGGGCTGGGGACGATTGAGTTCCCCGCAAGGAAGGGCGCTTTCCCAAGCGCCCATGGAACCCGGGCGGTTGGGAAACCGCCCCTCCTTGAGTCGAGCGTCGGCACCGCTGCGGACGAGCCCGATCGCGCTCTATCAACGCGAAAACCTCGAAGATTGGCTCTGCCTCGCCCCTGCAAGATCGACAACGGAGCCGGCGGGAGCCGAGCGACGTGGACGGGAAAGCCCGCGAGGGTTTGCGAGCAGGGACGCGAGCAAATCAATTGAACTTTCGTCGGCGGGACAAACAGCGCGTGACGCGCTCGCCGTTGGCGGCGCGTTATTCTTTACCGAATTAGTTCGCCGAGCTGGCTTGCTTCCGTCGCAGGTTGAAGACGCGCTTTCGGAGCTTGCCGCGCTTGGCTTTGTTACATCGGACAGCTTCGATGGTTTGCGCGCGCTGCTTGTTCCGTCGAACAAGCGGCCGACTTTTGGACGAAATGAAGGAAAGCGTCGCCGAAGGACGAATCTTGCTAGTATCGAGTTTGCCGGGCGGTGGTCGTTGTTGAGAACGCAATGCGAAGGCCAGAATTCGGCAAGCGAAGCGCTTGCCCTACAACGGGGCGCGATGGCGCAATTTTGTAGGGCAGGCGCTCCGCCTGCCAACCGCGACGCAGCCATCGAAAAATTTGCGCGAGTGTTGTTGCGCCGTTACGGCGTGGTATTTCGCCGTTTGCTCGAGCGCGAAAGTTTCCCAGTTACGTGGTACGAACTGGGTCGAATTTATCGCAGGTGGGAGGCGCGCGGCGAGATTCGCGGCGGCTATTTCGTCGCGGGGATCAGCGGTGAACAGTTCGCATTGCCCGAAGCTATTGGCTTGTTGCGTTCCATTCGCAAGACGCCGCCAAACGGCGAAGTGATCACGCTGAGCGCTGCGGACCCGCTAAATTTGCAAGGCATACTGACGCCTGGATCAAGAATTGTCGCGCTCACGGCCAATCGCATTTCGTTCCGTGATGGATTGCCAATCGCGGCGCTTGAGGCAGGCGAGATTCGCAGACTCGCCGATGCGCCGGTCTCTGATTTGCAAATTGAAACCGCTCTTAAAGTGGGCAAGCTGCGGCCGTCCTTGCGGCCGTATTACAAATAGAAATCGGCGCGGTCTGCTGTAGCCGCTTCGCTGTGCGAAGCGCGGCGCTGAATTGTTTGCCACGCTGGGCTCACGCGTCTCACCCGCCTTCGCCAAGGCTTCGGCGGGGCAGGCAGAGACGCGGCTACAATTATTTCTTAACGACCTCGGCGTTCTCGATCATGGCGATGCCGCCACGCTCGGCCAGTTTGCCTTTCACGGTGACGTTTTTGCCACACAAATCGGCAAGTTGATCGTTAATCGGCTTGTGTTCGCCGACGACCAGATACGCTTTGCTCTCGCTGACGATGCCGACCGGCCCGCCGCTTCTGATGCATTTGGCCCCGCAGGATTGGCCATGTTTTTCGCCGACGGCATTATGATCGACGTAGCACATCATATCGACCACTTCGCCGGTCACTTCTTTGGAAGCACCCGCGTCCGTCGCCGTGCTCGTGTTCCTGTGCGATCGCCAGCGGCGCGGTCGCCAGCGCTGCGATGAACGTCGCAGTCACCGCAACTTTCAGGACTGTAGGTTTATTGTTTGTTGAATTGAACATGCGACAAATCTGGGCTGCTTGGCGCGTTGGTCAATTCCACGAGTGGCGCAGACAATCCTGTCTGCGTGGTTCGCTTGCAGACACGATTGTCTGCCTCACGCGCCCTTCTCGATCAACTCCGCAAACTGATCGAAAAAGTACGTGGCATCATGTGGGCCCGGGCGCGGCTTCCGGATGATATTGCACGCTGAAGATCGGCAATTCCTTGTGGCGCATTCCCTCTACCGTTCCGTCATTCAAATTGATGTGTGTTACTTCCACATCGCGGGGAAGCGACTCCGCATCTACAGCAAATCCGTGATTTTGCGCAGTGATGGCTACTTTGCCGGTGCGCAAATCTTTTACCGGCTGGTTGGCGCCGCGATGGCCGAATTTTAATTTAAACGTCGATCCGCCGAACGCGAAGCCGAGAACTTGATGGCCGAGACAGATGCCAAAGATCGGTTTTTTCCCCATCAAACCATGCACGGTTTTATGGGCATAGGGAAGCGCAGCAGGGTCGCCCGGACCATTGGAGAGAAAAATTCCATCTGGATTCAACGCCAACGTTTCGTCGGCACTTGTCGTTGCAGGGACAACAGTAACTCCAAAGCCTTTCTGCCGTAAGTAGCCGGAGAATGTTTTCCTTGATGCCATAGTCGTACGCGGCGATTCGAAATCGGATGGGCGGAAGCGCCGGTTCGCTGCCGTCATTCGACGGTTGGCGGATGGACCATGGCACGCTGAGTTTGTCTTGCGGGTCCCAGCGGTAGATTTTCTTTGTTGAAACTTCGCGCACGTAATCCATTCCGATCACGCCTTCGCCTTCGATCGCCCTTTGCGTTGCTTCTTTAGGAGAAATCTCTTCCGTCGTTAGACAGGCCTTCATTGCGCCGCGAGTGCGCAAATGCCGCGTGAGCGCGCGCGTGTCGATCCCTTTTGCGCCGGGGATATTCCATTTTTGCAAATATTCGTCGAGCGACATTTCGGAGCGCCAGTTGCTCGGGACCTCGGTCAATTCTTCAATGACGAACCCGCGCACATGCGGGAAGCGGCTTTCCTGATCGAGCGAGTTGATCCCGTAATTTCCGATCAACGGATAGGTCATCGCCACGATCTGTCCGCGATACGAGGGATCGGTCAGCACTTCCTGATAACCGGTCATGGCGGTGTTGAAACAAATTTCACCGACGCGCGTGCCGGTCGCGCCAAAAGATTCGCCCTCGAAATATCGGCCGTCTTCGAGAGCTAGGAGCGCGCGCATGTCACTGCGGACTGTGGAGCTTGCGAGCGAATTTTCAAATCTGTTTAGTTCGTGAAGCAGACAATCTTGTCTTCCTATTTCTGTAGCGGCAGGCGTGTCGCCTGCTTTCTGTAGCCGCCTCGCTGCGTCGAGGCGTGCTTCCCACGATTTCCTTGCCGCTACGGGCGCGGCGGCGGAGTAGGGCGACCCCTGGGCGTTGGCTCAGCCCTCGGTGTTGGCGTCGCCCTTGGCGTAGAGGTAGGCGTAGGTGTTGGAGACACAGTTGTCGTCGGTGTAGGCGTCGCTGTCGCCGTTGCCGTTGCAGTCGCCGTAGGAGTGAATGTAGCCGTTGGTGTTGGGCTCGCAGGAGTTGGCGACGACGTTGGTGTTGGTGTTGGACTGCAGACTTGCAGGGTATAGCTTTGTCCGCCAGTAGCCGGCATACCTGTGCCGTTGCAGAAGTATTGGTCAAACGCGGTGTTGTTCTTCTGCACTCCCGCTGTGGCGCTGGTGTTGCCATTGGTCACCGTGCCGTAGATCACGTCAAAGCGTGTCTGCCCCTCGTACAATCTCAGCTCGAAGCCGGCACTGCCGCTCCCAGGGAAGTACTGCGCACGCCATTCAATGTTGAAGATGCGGTTGGGTGCAGTGCCACTTACCGAGGTGAATATGCCAAACCCGCTATTGACCAAATACAGGTCGTCCCAATACGGGAAGATGGTGTAGTTGTGGGTGAGCCACGGCAGGCATTGGTTGGTAAAGGCCGCATCCGTAGTCGTGAACTGGGCATTGCCATTGGACGACAGATTGATCGAGGTGAATGTCTGGTCGTACAACGTATAAGAGAAGGGCAACGCGATGGTGACGACTGTATCATCCCCGTGATTGCCGGTGTCCGTCGTGCCCGGGACGATCATCGGGTTCATGATCTGTGCTACGGTGTAATGGTCTGAAGGAGGGCAACCCTCTACTGTGTACATCCCGGTGAAGGCCGCGTTACCATTGCAAGTATTAGCGGTGATCGCCCCGGCGCCAATGCTCGCCGTCACGCTGCCGCCGAAATTGAAATGCAGCATAAACCTTACGGTCATGTTCCCGTTCATGAAGCTGTGCCCTGTCACGGAGCCGCCAGCATTGCCACTCAGCATCAGATCGCTGTCCTGAACTGATGCCGTATCAACAGCCTGGTTGAAGTTCACGTCAAAGTTATAGTCACCCGGCGCTGGCGGCGAGAATGTGCCGCCAACAGGCGGATTAGTCGTTGTCACCTGCAGCGGCATTAAGGCGTAACAGAAGCTGCACATGAACTCAAAGTTCGGCGTATTGTCCGAAGCGCGGTTAAATGCGCCAGCGGGAATATGCATCGTCTGCGGGCCCTGCATCGTCACCGGCGAGGTGCTGTAGTGGAAGGTAATCTGTGTATTTCCGTTGGCGAAGGTAGGCGGCTGGTTCGATGGAATTCCGTTCATCGTGAAATCCATGGGTTGGACGGTTGCCGTATTCACCGCGTCGTTCAGGTTGACAACAAACATCACCGGCTGGGTGTTGATCACGCTGTTGCAAGCCGGGTCAGTGGTGGTCACGGCAAAACCCACCAGCTCCCTGTCAGTGAAGGCGTCCTGCTGAGAGGCGCCGTTGATGATTACACGCCCGTCCACCCATGAAGTCATGTGCTTAGTGAGTATCGACGAGCCGTAGTCGTAGTCGCCCACATAGGTCGGGTGGATGCCCGTGTCGGGTTGCAGCGGCAGCGGACTGGGTACATCCGAGAGCGTATCGTCAGGCAGCCAGGTCACACCGTTATCGTTGGATTTGCGCGAATGCATCTGATAGCAGGGGGTGCTGGGACTGCTCGGCTGGCAACTGGCCGCTACCCTCGGTGTCTCGTCATACCAGGTGGCGAAGAGTGTGCCAGCATCGCTGACCGAAAGGTTGGGTTCCCACTGCGCCTTGGTTACATCGGTGTTGCTGTTCAACTGGAAGGGCGCGCCGAAGGTACCGCCGCTATCGGTGGAACGGATGTAGTAGACGTCGCCGGGGTCGCTGCCGTTTTTAGCGCCATAGACGAGGCTAACTACGTGGTTGAAAGCGGCAGGCTGACCCCAGCCCATGTGTCGCCAGTAAGCGGGGCTGCTGTACATCATGCAGAAGTAGCCCACAGATCCCCGGCAAGGGCCGACGAACGTGGGGCCAGTGTAGGTGTTGGTCCATGTGTTACCGCCGTCGGTGGAACGATAGATCTTGTTGTTTCGGTTGGTGCCGCAGCCGGAAGAGCAGCCGTTGCCGCTGTTTTCGTCCATGGCTGCGATGTACACATCGCCTGTGACTTTGTCGCCGGTGATCTGGACGTTGCGGATGAAGGTCGTGGTGACCTGTCGCTCGTCCGTCCAAGTATTGCCGTTATCAGTGGAGTAGCGGACGAAGATGCCCTGGCCACGAGCAAAGTCGTTCCAGGAAACATACATCCGGTTGGCGAAGGGAGAGGACGGGTTTTCGTCCACCCAACCAGACTCGCGGTCGTCGTTAGAGCCGCTGTGAATGCAGTAATGGGTCCAGCTATCCGGATCCCATGGAGTAGTGGACTTGTAGCCGCCGAGGCCCTGACTGCCGCAGCCGAAATCGAGCCAAACGGTGTACCAAGTGCCCGTTGGTTTATTGTACAGAACAACGGGGTCGCCCGCGGTATTGTCGAAGGGGCTTTGACCATTGGCCCTGGTGAGGCGGTCAAAAGTGGCGCCACCGTCGGTGGAGACCGATGCGCCGGAGATATTGATGGGGCTGAAATTGCGGCCGCGCGAATCATTGTAAGCCACGACCACCTGCTGGGGGTTGTCCGGGTTAGCCCAAGTGAATGTCTCCGACTGCGTAATATTGGGAGGAGTTTCGGGGTGATTGATCAGGTCAACGTCAGCGGTGCCATACGCCAGTGGCGCCAACAGTTTCTGGAAAAGCCGACCGATGGAACCGAGAGTGGAAGTCGCAGAAGTCGCAGCACCGGGCACTTCGCCGCAGGCAATCATGATCGCTCCAGCACGGAAGTTCTCCTGCTTGTCGATGCCCAGCTCATGAATTTTGGAACAGTCAAATCCAACGGGAACGAGAGGGTCTGTGGAGCTGGTGATAATCTTACCTTTTGGCATCGCTTGTATGATGCTTTGGGCAGTTGCAGATAACGTGCCGGAGCCCGCTAGCGCCAGAAAGATGCCGGCCAGAACTACAAACAGGCCAATTAGAGCGCGCAGATTGAAGAAAGCGGATTGAGCAGTGCGTTTCTTTTTCATCGATAAAAGCTATGGAGTTAATTCGAAACTGGCAGACCGATTTTTTACTAAAACCAGGAAAACAACCTCAAGCTCGAAAATAGAATCGACATCCGAACGGTCGAACTCATTTCTCTCTTCGTCACGCTTCAATAAAAAACCCGGATCGAGAAGAGTGGCATTGGCATCTTGCCAATCGATCGGCTGGAAGCCGATACCACAATTCGATCCGGGTTTTTGAAATTTTACCCCGCTGGTGCCGTTCAGGTGATTCTCCCGTTCCCTTTTAGGAAAGGGTGGATGACCGTTGCTGCGGAATCTGACTTCCAATCAAGGCCTGTCATTTCCCGCACCAACCAAGCCTCCGTATTTCGTCAACTATCGGTTCGGGGACGTCACCTCAATCGCGAACATCGCAGGGCAAATGTTTACATCCCGAAAACAGGTGGCATTGGCATCTTGCCACTCGATCGGCTCGCCACGGCGAGTCCGTCCCTTTGGCGGACTCGGAAGCCGATGCCACAAATCTTCGGGATAATTCGAAAGCCGCTGGTAGAGAGTTGAACGGAAAGCACTGGTTTCCTGCCCAACCCTCAACGAGCGGCTTTCAATTTCAAAGAACTACTCGCGCAATTCCGCGCCGACGTCGCGCCTCAGTCGCTCGCGAATTTTCGCGTGCGCCGCGGTCACTTCGTCATTTGTGAGTGTGCGACTTCGGTCTCGATATGTCAATCGATATGCGAGTGACTTTCGTCCCGCCCCGATTTGTTCTGTGAATAAGTCGAACAGCTCCACTCTTTCCAGGAGGGGTTCACGCGGTTCCTCGATCGCGCGCAAAATTTTTTGATGGGAAGTTTCTTCCGGCACAATCATCGCAATATCGCGAGTGACGGCCGGAAATTTTTCAATCTCACGAAACTTTGTCGCCAGTTCGTCGCGCATTAAAAGAAGGTCAGCGTGCACCTCGGCAACGAACACCGGACCAGGCGCATTAGATTTTGCGGCCGACAGTTGTCCCCCAAAACCGATCATTTGATCGCCGAAGAAAACGTCGACCGGCAGCGCAAGGTCAGGAAATTTCCCCGGGCGAAATGACAGATTCGGAACGACGCATTCCAGCGCGCCTTTGAGATCGAACAGATCAAGGCTGCGGCTTTGTGGGGATCGCCAATTCGGCGCGCTTGCAACATTTCCCCAGAGCAAAATCCCCAGGTGCCGCTCTTCCTTGCCGGATGGCGGAATAAACGTGCGGCCGATTTCGAAAATGGCGACGCGTTCTGCGCCGGCGCGAATGTTGCGATCGAGTACTCCTAACAATCCTACGAGGATGCTTGGGCGCAGCGCTACATGATCTTCGCTGAGCGGATTCCGCAATTCGATTGCGCTTTCGCTGAATGCGAATCGTTCACGCGGCAGCAATTTTGAAGTCCGGACTTCATCGAGGCCGGCTGCCGCCAGGCGCTGCCGCCACGCCGATTCCAAATCGTGCGCATGGTCGGCAATGCTCGCTGGCGTAAAACGGCTTCGATCCGTTCCCGGAATTTTGTCGGCGCCGTACGCGCGCACGACTTCTTCGATCAAATCGACATCGCGCTGCAAATCGCGGCGATAACTCGGAATCTTCCACTTTGCCGTTTTGGCCGCGCTCATTTTGCGCAAACCAAAACCGCTCAGAATCTCATCGACGGTTTTCGGTTTAATCGTGATCCCGATCACCCGATCGCATTTTTCGTAGCTCACCGAAACGTCCGGCGGATTCGCCGGAAGTTTGCCAGCAACGTTAATTTCCTTTGCCGGAGTTCCGCCTGCGATCTCGCGAATCAATTCAGTTGCCCGCGCTGATGCGCGCAAAACCATTTCGGGATCTACTCCGCGTTCGAAGCGATAACTCGCGTCACTCGGCAGATTCAATTCGCGCGCGGTGCGACGAACACTCGCCGGCAAAAAGTAAGCGGCTTCCAGCAAAATGTTTTTCGTCGAATTCGTGACGCCGGTTTCTTCGCCGCCCATCACGCCGCCGATCCCGACCGCGCGTTCCTCATCGGCAACGACACAGTTGTCCGGCGTGAGCGAGTACGTCTTTCCGTCCAACGCGAGAAATTTTTCGTCGTCGCGTGCGAGCCGCACGTTGATGTCGCCACGCACTCTGTCTGCGTCGAATGCGTGCGTCGGCTGGCCGAGCTCGAGCATCACGAAGTTCGAAATGTCCACGATGTTGTTGATCGCGCGAACGCCGACGCTCTCGATCTTCCCGCGCAACCATTGTGGGCTGGGCCCGACTTTTACGTTGTCGATCTTGCGCGCAGAGAAAAACGGACATTCGCGCAGCGCGGAAATTTTAACTCCTCTGGCTGTAGTGTCCGCTGTCCTCAGCGGACCCGGCGCGCGCAATTTTTTGCCCGTTAACGCCGCGATCTCGCGTGCCAAGCCGAAATGACTAAGCAAGTCGCCGCGGTTTGGCGTGATCTCGACATCGAGAATCGTCTCCGCGGGAAAGAGCTCACTGATCGCCGCACCGACTTTTGCATCTGGCGACAAAATCAACAGACCGGACGCATCTTCGCCGAGGCCGAGCTCGATTGGGCTGCAAAGCATTCCTTCCGATTCGACACCGCGCAGTTTGCTTTTTCGAATTTCAGTTCCGTTCGGCAACTTTGCTCCGGGCAACGCGAGCGGAACTTTGTCGCCGACTTTGTAGTTCGTCGCGCCGCAAACGATTTTATGTTTCGTGCCGCTGCCATCATCGACTTCACAAACCGTCAGGCGATCGGCGTTCGGATGGCGCGAAGAAGCGGTGATTTGCGAAACGATTACTTTGTCGATGTTCGCGCCGCGCGTTTCGATGTTCTCGGTCTCGACACCTGCGCGCGTCAGTAGCTCGGCGATCTCTTCCGGATTTTTTGGAAGATCGACAAATTCGCGCAGCCAGTTAACGGAAAATTTCATATTGTTTCGCTGTCATCCCGAACGAAGTGAGGGACCTCGCAAAGACGTGCACGCTTTCGAAGAACACTGCGAGTGATTTGCGTGACGGCTTGCGCATTTGCGCGGTCCCTCGCCGTCTTCGCGGCTCGGGATGACACGCGTCGTAGGTTGCTTGAATTGTTTCATGCGAACTGGCGGAGAAACCGCAGATCGTTTTGGGCGAAGAGACGGATGTCGGGAATGTCGAACAAAATCATCGCGAGCCGATCCATGCCGAGCCCGAACGCGTAGCCGGTCCACTTGTCCGGATCATAAGCTTTGTCGCCGCGTGCTTTGTTGACGGCTTCGAAGACAGCAGGATGCACCACGCCCGAACCTGCAACTTCAATCCATCGTTCGCCGCCTTTGAGCGCTTTGGATTTCACATAAATTTCCAAGCTCGGCTCGGTGAACGGAAAATAGTGCGGTCGAAATTGAACTTCCGTTCCTGCGCCGAAGAGTTCGCGCATGAAAAATTCCAGCGCGCCTTTCAGATCGGCGACGCTGACGTTTTCGTCCACGTAAAGTCCTTCGATCTGGTGGAACTGCGGGCTGTGGGTGGCGTCGAGTTCATCGCGCCGATACGCCGCGCCGGGAGCAATCACGCGAATCGGCGGCGGCGCGGCCTGCATCGTTCGGATTTGCACGGTTGAAGTGTGCGTGCGGAGCAAACGGCCGTCGGGTAAATAAAATGTGTCCTGCTCGTTGCGCGCCGGATGTTCCGGCGGGGTATTGAGCGCATCGAAGCAATGCCATTCGTCTTCGATATCCGGCCCATCTGCGAGTGCGAATCCCATTCGTCGAAAAATTTCGATAGAGCGTTGCCACATCTGCGTGAGTGGATGCAGCGCGCCGATCTCGTGTGAAGTTCCCGGCAACGAGACGTCGATCCTGCCGAGCGCCTCGGATTCCTTTTGGGAACGAAAATTTGCCGCGCGCGATTCGAGCGCCGCGGTGACGGCGTTGCGAACTTCATTGAGCAATTTGCCTACGACCGGCTTTTCATCTTTGCCGAGCGTTTTCATCCGCTCGCCCCAAGCGGAGATGCTGCCGCTTTTGCCCGAGAAACTTTATGCGCGCGGCCTCGAGCGCCTGTTCGTCCGGCGCGGCACCGATCTCAGCGCAGTGCGTCGTCGCGAAGTTGTTCAAGCGGATGAGTCATGATAGAAACGTTGAACGTTGAACGTCGAACGCTGAACGTTCAATTCGAAGAATCGTAGGGCAGGCGCGTCGCGCTGCTGATTCTATAAAGTGGCAAACGGTGGCGCTTGCTCCCCAGACCGATCAGGCGCTTCTCCACGCATTTCGTTTCTCTTCTGAGCGCGTCCTTCGCCTGATCGACGATCGATTTGAACGCGGCTTCGTCGGTGACGGCCAGATCGGCGAGAATCTTGCGGTCCAGGCCGATGCCTGCTGCTTTTAATCCTTCCGCAAACCGGCTGTAGGTCATTCCGTTTGCGCGAGCTGCTGCGTTCAGCCGTTGGATCCAGAGATAACGAAACGTGCGTTTACGTGTTTTGCGATCACGATAGGCCCAATACTGGGCTTTCATGATCGCGTCTTTCGCGTAGCGGAAAAGTTTTGAACGGCGTCCGCGATAACCTTTGGCTTTTCTTAAGACTCGTTTGCGGCGCGCCCGGCTTGCCGGGGCATTAGTGGCTCTTGGCATAATTTGTTTGCCCGAATCGCTTCGGGCTTCTCGTTCAGCGAGCTGTTGTTCCGTTGTTAATCTTTCCGACCTCGCTCACTGATCCATCCCGCAGACGCGGAACAGGTGGAAAGATATTTGGCGAGCGGGAAATTATTCAGCTATTTGCAAATGACAACCCGGATTTCCAATGACGAATGACCCGCCGTTCGGTCGCCGCGGCGACCTCCGGCGCGGCAGGCGAAGGGATGACCTGCCTGCGATCGCCACAGCGATCTATTGAGCCTGGCGTAACACAGTTACGTTGAGGAAATGAAAGCGATGCGAAGACGCCTCGCACTGCCAACTCCGAAAGCGTTCGCGAGTCCAGCACTTCCCGCCACGGCGGGCAGGCAGTGCGAAATTCCACGAGAGCGCTGTTCCTGTTTTGCGAAGCTTTTGGAGCGCGCACAGCCTGCCCGCCGTGTGCGGGCGTCCTCGCGTCGCTTTAACACACTATGACTACATCGTGATTATCGATAGGGCGTGCCCGGCGAAATCCGAATGATAAGCATGATGTTCCGCCATCGACGTGCAACGAAAGGATTGTCGCTCATTCGCCCGGATTCATCGCCACCAATCTCGTCCGGAATTCGATAAATTGAAGATCCGGCAAACTTATCGATTAAATCCAGGCTTAGAGGTGCGTTCTCTCTCAGTTGCAGCTCTTTGATCGCGAGCATCGAGACCAGTTGGATCTATTACGCGGATACTCGGTGGCGAGATCTGTTGATTATTCGCTTCGGTCAAAATCATGTTCAAATTTGGCAGCCGCGGAAACCCGGTGACTAAAAGCGAGGTTTTAAGCAACTCCGCGTGCGTCGCCTAGCAAGCCCCGAAGGAGTTCATTACCGTTGTTCGCCAGCAATGGGTTTCCCGTCCTTGTCGAGATAGGTCTCAGCGATCTGCTTGCCCTGCTCATCGGTACTCTGCTTCCCAGCCGTAGTAACCCCCCTTGTGCTGGACTGGTTCTCCGTTGACGCCGTAAAACGTTTGGTGGATCACCTTGCCGCGTGAATCGTAGGCCATTCTCAGCGTTGCATAGCCATCAGCGACGGACATCGATTTGCCGTCCAAACCGAGATAGGTGATAACAGTCTGGTTACCCTGCTCATCGTACTCTGCCTCCCAGCCGTGGCAACCATCCTTCTTGGATAAGACCGGCTCGCCGTTGGGACCGTGGTACGTTTCACGGGTCTTATTGCCGCGTTGATCGTAGCTCGATTTGAACATCGCATAGCCATCCGCGACAGCCATGGGACCAATATAGGTTACGATGGTCGGCTTGCCATGCTTGTCGTAATCTGCCTCCCAACCGTAGTAACCATTCTTCTTGGATAGGACCGGTTCGCCGTTGACGCCGTAAAACGCCTCTCGGATCACATTGCCTCGTGAATCATAGGCCGATTTGAATGTTGCATAGCCGTCAGGGATGGACATCGGTTTTCCGTCCTCACCGAGATAGGTCTCAACGGTCTCGTTGCCGTGCTCGTCGTACTCCGCCACCCGCCCGTAGTAACCATCTTTGTTCCGGAACGGTTTGCCGTTGACGTCGTAGAACGTCTGTCGGTTTTCATTACCTCGTGCATCGTAGGTGGATTTCACTGTCGCATAGCCATTAGCGCCCGGCATTGGTTTGCCATCTTTATCGAGAGTGGTCGTAACGATCCTGTCGCCGCGCTCGTCGTACTCTGCCTCCCAACCGTAGAAACCATTCGCTTCGGATTTGACGGCTTCGCCGTTGGCGCCGTGGAGTGTCACACGGATCGCGTTGCCGCGTGAATCGTAGGCCATTCTCAATGTTGCATAGCCGTCAGCGCCTGGCATTGGTTTGCCATCTTTACCGAGGTAGGTCGAAATAATCTTGTTGCCCTGCTTGTCGTACTCTGCCTCCCAACCGTAGTAACCATTCTTGTTGGACAGGACAGGCTCTCCGTTGGCGTCTTGGAAAGTCACCCGGATCAAGTTGTCTCGTGCGTCGTAGGCCGATCGCATTGTCGCATAGCCGTCGGCGTTAGCCGTTGGTTTTCCATCATTATCGAGAAAAGTCATAACGGTGTCGTTGCCGTGCTCATCGTACTTTATGTCCGAGGCGTGGTAACCATACTTCTTGGATAGGACCGGTTCGCCCTTGACGCCGTGGAAGCTTATTCGAGTCAGCTTACCGCGTGAATCGTAGGTCGACTTCATTGTCGCATAGCCATCATCAATGGACATCGGTTTTCCGTCCAAACCGAGATAGGTCTCAACGGTCTCGTTGCCGTGCTCGTCGTACTTTGCCTCCAAGCCATGGTAACCATCCTTCGATACGACCGGCTCGCCCTTGAGGCCGTGAAATGTCATTCGTTCCAATCTTCCGTATCGGTCGGTACTGCATTTTTGCGATTACATACCCATCCTTCAAGGGCATCGGTTTCAAATCGGGCCCGACGGACGTTTCCTCAACTTCCCACCCGTTGTTATCGTATTTAACCTCCATCCCGCCATTGCCCGAGTTGTCGATCATCCTTCGCCCATTCGCGTCCAGCGACTGGACACCGGTGAGTCGGCCGCGACCATCATATTGCATGCTTCGTCCGAAAGCGCCGTCAGGTCCGGCGGCCGCTAGACCCTTACTATCGCGGTACATGATGCGATCTTCCCAGCCCGCTTCATCGTAATGGATCTCCACATATTCGGCAGCAGAGGTACGCTGCAACTGTGGAAATCCATTGGGTCCGACAAGTCGCGTCAACCCGATTGAGGGAGAGCCCGATTCCGGCGGCGAGTAAATAAGCCCATACACCATGCGTCCTTTGCGATCGAGCGCTCGCTCATAGATGATTTCGCCCTTCGTTGTTGAAACAAACTCCCACTGACAGACCGTCTTTAGTCCCAATCGCTTAGCCTTCTCAGCAAGGGTTTTACCAGGGGTTTCGTCCGGAGCGTTCTTGGATCCCGATTCTCCCTCACCTTTCTCATCAGGGGTTTTGTCCTGTGCGTCCTGCGATTCTAATTCTCCCTTCCATAAATAGGGAAAGACTGAATGATTGGTCGTTAGTTCCAAAAGACCGTTCACTGCTTGGACTCGAAATGCCGGTTTCCAATGGAGCTTCCAGCCGTCGCGCACCATCCCCTTGTGAACGAGCAAGAACGAAACGGGCATACTGCGGGCGGCCGATTCGGAAAGTGGCCCGATGCCAACCGGAAAACCGCGCTGCTTGGCAAACTCGCGATAATAAGCCTTATGTTCTTGGAAAAAGGCGTAGTTACCACCCCAGACCGTAGCGATCAACGTAAGTGCAAGGCCGCAGGCGACGGCCGTGGTGATTTGCTGCTTGCGTCTTTGCGCCGCTTCGCTGGCGCGCAAGCGGTCCGCCTCGGCACGCGCTTCACTCGTTAGGCGAATGTCCCGACTTGTCTTGATGACAGGGAGCAAGACATCATGTGTGATCTCCACTCTTCTCGTGTTATGGCGGTCCTCGTAGGCGAGAAGCCGGCGATCGACGAGTGTATTGAGAATTGGCTGCGTCACATCCGGCCGGGTAAGCGCATCGTCGAGAGCGCAACTGTTGCGATGGCCGCCCGCGGTAAGGAGTTTGTCCTCCACGAAAGTTCGCACGCCGACTGGAAAGTCTTCGAGCGTCCGCAGATAGAAATCCTCCAGAATTTTTTCCTGTTCAAGGTCGAGAAGATCGGGCGTGATTTTCGCGTCCGGCCCGCGTCTCAGGCGTCGTTCGTTGAGCTCTCTCAATACCAAGCTGAGGAGTGCAGGGGCCACAGTGATTTCAGAGCCCTCGCCGTTTGCACTCGCGCCGGCGACATATTTTACGATGCGATCTTCGGCGCCATTTGCGAGCAACGACGAACCAAGCGCGATGACTTCGCGCGCTTGTCGTTCGCCCATGGGTCGCAGGCGCAGACGATTCTGCGTCAGGGCGCGAAACTTCGAACGGATATAATCAAGATCTCCAAGGTAATCCTCCCGCATTGAGAGGAGAACCTTGAGCGGCGTAGGTTTGAAATTGAACTCCCTGGCCCGTGCGGGATCGTCGCGCAGCGCAGCGGGCGGGCGGTTCTCTACTAGATCAGCCAGTTCACTTATGAAGTCCGAGCCGCGCCGGTTGCGATCGGCAGTCTCGCGGCCAAGGGTAAAGAATTCCTCGAACTGGTCGAAGACGAGAAAAGGAGTGACAAGTTCGTTACGCGGACTCCAAAAATGGTTGTCCAGTCGGTGAAAATATTCCCACAGCGTCTCGCCCGGTTGCAGTTGAGGCACATCCACAGGCGCCTTGGCAGCGGCTACGCCAATGGCATCGAACACTTGCTTCGCGAGAGGGGCGGCGCTCTCGAGGAAATCGAGCCGGATCGGGACAGGCAGATAGTTTTCGTTTCGCAGCCTCGGGAACAATCCGGCTTGAAGCAGTGAAGTTTTGCCAAGGCCCGAAACGCCATAAAGCAACGTGAGCGTATCGCGTCGCACCAGACGGAGTAACTGCTCGATCTCATCACCACGGCCGGCAAAGAACTCCTGATTGCCTTCGGTAAAGGACGCAAGCCCAATCCAGGGATGCTGCGAATCGGCAGGCTGCGTCGGGGACCCGTTCATTGGGCGGCAGCCCGCAAGCGACGTTCGCGAACGATGGTCGTCAAGGTTTTGATAAAGTCCTCCTGAAGCTCGCCACCGGTCGCGCGAGCGTAATGAAACTCGCGGAAGCCGCTAAACGTGACTGCCCCCTCCGCCGTATCGTCGACGATCACCGGATGAATAAGGCGGGCGCTGGCTTTGTCCATGTCTTGGAGCCGCTCCAGAGCGCGGTTCCATTCGCGGATGAAGATGCCTTCATCGCGCTTGTTGCTGTTTACGGAGATCACAGCCAGAAAGACGTCGCAGCCGGCGATGTTCCGTTCGATCACTGGCCACCAAGGGTCACCGGACTTAAGGCGCGCCTTGTCAAACCACACATCCAATCCTGCGCCGGAGAGGCTGGCTTGAAGCCGTTCGACCGCGTCATGGTCTTGGCTGGCGTAGCTAACAAAAACCGCTGGAGGCTTCGTGACCGCCGTCGGGTCCAAAGACTCGGGCGCGGCGGAGGGCTTGTCTGGGAAAGCTTCCCACTTTTCCACGAGCTCGTTTACAAAGTCGATCGGATCGGCCGCGCCAAAAGACTTGGTCTGCGGGCTGAAATTTTCCAGAAAATCACGCAGATGCGCGTCCGTGGCGAGTGCTCCGTCAACCATAAATTCCCGGGCCTCGTTTCCACTGTAGAGCCGGTCGCGGCGGGCGAGGCGAACGAAGAACCGCGCTAGCCAATCGGGATGGGCGTTGCCGATGAGGAGCAGGCGCTTGTTGCGCAGCTCGTCGAACAGGTTAGCGAGCCGCGTAGACATAGACTCCTCATGGAGTCTCCAGATGAACTCGAGGATTTCCTCGTCAATTAGCGCGCTATCTGGAATCCCCGAGATCCTGCCGAATAGATGGAAGACCATGCGGTGTCGCGAGCGGGCATAGTCGCGTGGAATATCCGTGAGGGTGGAATTCGGCGAGTAGCCGAAAACATGGTCGGGAGGTGAGCCAAGCGCCGTTGCAAGGAGCGAATCTACCGTCGTGCTGATGAACAGCCGTAGCGGCTCGATTGTTGCGAGCTTGCGCAGTGGTTCGGGAACCGGAGTCCGGCCATCTGGATCACGAAGGTGGCTGAGAATCTCGAGCGCCTTCAAGTTCACGTCGTCGCGGGAGTTATGACGATTGGCATTAAGATAGGCGGCTACTACCTGGTCGATGCTGGCAGATGGACCGCATTCGACTTCCAACTGGGTCGCGAGTTCCGCAGCGAGGTATTCGTAGAGCAGTTGCTCGCGACCATCGATCTGAATACGCAGAAGATCGCGCCCGACAATTGGAATGACGACGCCCCTTGCGATAGCCTGCAAGAGCTTACTCCACTGCTTCGAGTCGTCGGGCATTGCGAAGCGCAATATTAGTGCGGAAATTCCCCCATGGGAAGAACGAAATCTCAACCTCTGCGTAAAAAGCTGGAGCGGCGAGCGAAAGTAGGGCGAGAGGGCGACGAGCCAGGCGGGACTAACCAGGACTTGAGGTTACCGGGCGAACTCGAGCCGAGCGTGCCGAAATACTGACGCATTTCCCGATTAACACCGCGGCTTTAGCCCAGTGTCCGCCGAGTGTCTGTTTAGCGCCAAAGGCGCTGTTTCACTGGCAGCCTGGGGCGATCGCCCCAGGAATTCGAATCGCCACGTGCACACGCGCTGAAAGCGCGTTTCAATTTGCGCTGGTCCATCGAACATATACCGGCGTTGAGTCGCGCTTTCAGCGCTGAGGCCTTTGACTGTGCCATCACTCCTGGGGCGTTACCCCAGGCTGTAGGTGATGTGAGGCACCTTTGGCGCGACCACATATGAAGCTGCTGTGTTAATGAAATTATTTTACCACGGCATCCAACTGTTTGGCGGTGGTAACACCGTGCCATTGAGGTTTGCTGAACAACTGGTACCGTAGCTGACTGGATCAGTCGTCACTACCGGGGCCCGGGCTACGCGTAGTGAAGGTCCTATCGCGGCCATAAGCGGTGCCCCCGCCATTGGTGGCCACAATCTGAAAATGATAGGTCGTTCCTGCAGCCAGCCCGGAGACGTTCGCACTAACGTTTTGCGTCGTGTTTCCGCTGAAGTTCTGGCTGGGGGTAACTAAACCGTAGTTCGTGGTAGTCCCGTACTGGAAATGAACGCTGGTCGTCACGCCGTGAGGGTTAACCGTCCCATTGAGCCTGGCTGAGGAAATCGCCACATCCGTCGCGGGTTCAGTAGTGACAGTTGGAGGGGGTGTTGGGCTGGGCGTTGTAGTGGCAGTGGGTGTGGGCGTCGGTGTGCGAGTCCCTGTTGGAGTTGGAGTGGGTGAACGTGTCGCTGTTGGCGTCGCGCTAGGCGTGTGAGTGGCAGTGGGTGTGGGCGTCGGCGTGCGAGTCCCTGCTGGAGTTGGAGTGGGTGAACGTGTCGCCGTTGGCGTCGCACTAGGCGTGTGAGTGGCAGTGGGTGTAGGCGTCGGCGTGCGAGTCCCTGTTGGAGTTGGAGTCGGTGAACGTGTCGCTGTTGGCGTCGCACTAGGCGTGTGAGTGGCAATGGGTGTAGGCGTCGGCGTGCGAGTCCCTGTTGGAGTTGGAGTGGGTGAACGTGTCGCCGTTGGCGTCGCACTAGGCGTATGAGTGGCGGTGGGTGTGGGCGTCGGGGTGCGAGTAGCTGTTGGAGTTGGAGTGGGTGAACGTGTCCCCGTTGGCGTTGCACTAGGCGCATGAGTGGCAGTGGGTGTGGGTGTCGGCGTACCTCTAGCTCCGGCTGTAGGTTTTGGACGCGGTGTAAGCGTAGCCCTAGGCGCAGGGGTAGCTGTCGATGTTGCCGTTGGCGTTGCTGTAGGCGTGTGAGTGGCAGTGGGTGTAGGCGTGGACGTCCCTGTAGCCGTAGCCGTCGCCGTTGGTGTTGGAGTCGCAGTTATTGTTGCAGTTGGTGTCGGGGTCGGTGTGAACGTAGCCGTTGGGGTCGGGGTAAATGTAGCTGTTGCCGTAGGCGTGAACGTGGCTGTAGCTGTTGCTGTGGCCGTAGGTGTTGGTGTGAATGTGGCCGTAGGAGTTGCAGTTGCAGGCGGTGTGAACGTTGCAGTCGGTGTTGGAGTGGGAGTAAACGTGGGGGTCGGGGTCGGAGTGAAGGCGGCTGTAGCTGTTGCTGTGGCCGTAGGTGTCGGTGTAAATGGAGTACCCGCAGCTGTTGGTGTAGAAGTCGCCGTAGCTGTCGGTGTCGGCGTCTGCGGTTGCGCGCAGTATCTCCCGCCGGTGTTCAAGTGGTTGGTATCATCAAATCCGCCCCAGACGATCATTTCACTGGCGGTCCAGACTGTCGTGTGATGGGCTCGAGCATCGGGCGCGTTGATGGTGCTGGTAGCTGTCCAGCTATCCATGCTGGGATTGTATCTCCCGCCGGTGTTCAAATCGCCGCCGGAGCCCTCCCCGCCCCAGACGATCATTTCACTGTCGGTCCAGACTGCCGTGTGAAGCTGTCGGGCTTCGGGCGCGGCGGGGTCGGTGGCCGTCCAGCCATTCGTGCCGGGATTGTATCTCCCGCCGGTGTTCAACAAGCCGCCGCCATTCCCACCCCAGACGATCATTTCATTGCCGGTCCAAACTGCCGTGTGGAGCTGTCGACCAGAGGGCGCGTTGGTGGTGCCGGTAGCTGCCCAGCTATTCATGCTGGGATTGTATCTCCCGCCCGTGTCCAACTCGTCGCTACCATCAAATCCGCCCCAGACGATCATTTCACTGCCGGTCCAGACTGCCGTGTGGTGGTCTCGGTGAGTGGGGGCGTTGGTGGTGCTGGTAGCTGTCCAGCTATCCATGCTAGGATTGTATCTCCCGCCGGTGTCCAACACGCCGCTACCAATACTTCCGCCCCAGACGATCATTTCACTGCCGGTCCAGACTGCCGTGTGAAGCCGTCGAATAGAGGGCGGGTTCATGGTGCTGGTAGGTGTCCAGCTATCCGTGCTGGGATTGTATCTCCCACCGTCGTTAAAATAGCTGCTGCCGTTGTATCCGCCCCAGACGATCATTTCATTTCCAGTCCAGACTGCCGTGTGTTGCTGTCGGGCGCTCGGCCCGTTGGTTGACCAGTGGCTGTCCAGCTATCGGTGCTGGGATTGTATCTCCCGCCGGTGTTTAAATAGGTACCATCATATCCGCCCCAGACGATCATTTCAGTGCCGGTCCAAACTGCCGTGTGAAGCTCTCGGCCGGAGGGTGCGTTGGTCGTGTTGGTGGCTGTCCAACTGTCGGTGCTGGGATTGTATCTCCCACCGGTGTTCAACAAGCTGCCATCATATCCACCCCAGACGATCATTTCACTGCCGGTCCAAACTGCGGTGTGAGAGTTCCGGCCTTCGGGCACGTTGGTGGCGGTGGTAGCTGCCCAGCTATCCATGCTGGGATTGTATCTCCCGCCGGTGTTCAAGTAGCTGCTACTATCACTTCCGCCCCAGACGATCATTTCACTGCCGGTCCAGACTGCCTTGTGAAGCTCTCGAATGGAGGGCGCGTTGGTGGTGCTGGTAGCTGTCCAACTATCCGTGCTGGGATTGTATCTCCCGCCGGTGTTCAAATAGCTACCACCAAATCCGCCCCAGATGATCATTTCACTGCCGGTCCACACTGCACTGTGTTGCTGTCGGGCGGTGGGCGCGTTGGTGTTGCTGGTAGCTGTCCAACTGTCCGTGCTGGGATTGTATCTCCCGCCGGTGTTTAAATAGGTACCATCATATCCACCCCAGACGATCATTTCACTGCCGGTCCAAACTGCCGTGTGAAGCGCTCGGGCAATGGGCGCGTTGGCGCTGGTGGTGGGTGTCCAACTGTCCGCGGTGGGATTGTATCGCCCGCCCGTGTCAAAGAAGGTGCTGGCAGTACCTCCGCCCCAGACGATCATCTCGCTGCCAGTCCATACTGCCGTATGATGGTATCGCGCTTCCGGCGCGTTGCTGGTACTGGTAGCTGTCCAACTATCTGTGCCGGGATTGTATCTCCCGCCGGTGTTCAGCCAGTGATTGCTCCCATCGAAGTAAAATCCGCCCCACACAATCATTTCACTGCCGGTCCACACTGCCGTGTGAAGCTGTCGGGCAATGGGCGCGTTGGTGGTGCTGGTAGCTGTCCAACTATCCGTGCTGGGATTGTATCTCCCACCGGTGTTAAAATAGAAAGGGGAATTCTGACCTACCCCGCCCCAGACGATCATTTCACTGCCGGTCCAAACCGCGGTATGATCGGCTCGGTCTTCGAGCGGGTTGGTGCTGGTAGCTATCCAAGTGTCGTCGGTGCAGGCGGTCGCTGGGCCTCCTATTGCGGGAAGCGTGTAACCAGCCGCTGTCACAGCGGCCATTGTCACCGGGATTTGCGGGTCCGCTTTGGCGCGCCAGGAATCGAAGGGCTGCTTCATCCACGCAACGGTCGCCAGCTTCAAGCGGTCATTGGCTTTGCTGATAACTGCGGTCGCGTAGTAATGCCCTTCATCTTCCTGCAAGGAGCTTAGCTTTCCAACCGGTATGGTTTTGTACTCTTCGGCGACACCTTTGGAGTGCGTGGATAGACCAGCGCTTTTGAAAGCAGCGATCCCGCGCACGCGGGACCGCACTCCAAAGTTGGCGGCGAGCCTTCCGATCCGTTCTTGCCACTCGCTGCCGGTCATTCTTGCAGTTCCCACATTCGTTGCATCGCTCGGAGCAGAATCGGCTTCCGCAGTATCGGTTCTGATCCACTCCACTTCGCTGTAGGTGCCGCTGATTTGTTTCATTTGCTCCACGCTCGGATGCGCCGCCAGCTCAGTCTCGGCGCGCCGTTTCAACTCACCGTGAAATCTCTGGTCATGCGCGTACAAGTTTGTAACCAGACGTTTGGCCAGCACTGGCCTGGCCAAACATTCCGCGATCACGGCCGGATCGTTGCCCAGGGCGGCAAAGATTTCGCGCAGAACCTCCGGCTGCTTCGTGTTTTGAGCCATCCGCTCCATCTCGGCCTGAAGTTGCTCGGGCGTGATCGGTTTTTGCCAGTAATCCTCTAACGCCTGCGAGTCGCGCAGATAGTCTTCCACCTTCTTTTGGATCTGCGCCTGTGACATCACCTTATCCAGCGACGGCTTTTCGGCGCCATTTGCTGCTGGCCAGATGCGATGGCGCCAATAAACCTCCTCGATCGCGTATTGATATGCGACGCGATCCGCGAAGGTGAGGGTGATTTGGGTCTGCTTCGATGGCGTCGCCGATGTCGTTCGGCCATTGAAGCTCCGTTGCCCTAGCGCGAATGGGATCACGCAAACGGCCACCAGCACAAGCAAGTAAAAGGCGGCTCGAAGAAGATGCGCTTTGATGTTTGGTCCAGTTTGTTTTTTCACGGGGGGTTTGGGATTGGGAGCCGTATTCCCGCAAGTCCCAAAACCTTCTCAGAAAAAACGTCTCGGGCAAACTAAGGTCACAGGTTACAGGAAGCACCGAAACGTGTCAACGGTATTTTCAAGCGATTTACAAAAGTAAGATCGAGAGGATTCCCTTGAAGGGGCTGTCACGCGTGGCTAAGCCGTTGAAACGGCTGCGAGTTCTGACCGGCATGCAATCACCGCGCTAAAGCTGCGGTGTTAATGAAATCACTTTACCACGGCAGAATTTGAACCGGCGCGTAAACAAGCGCTGAAGGCGCGCTTCAATTGGGTGTGTCGATCGAATCCGTGCTGGCATTGAATCGCGCTTTCAGCCCCGAAAGCTTTCGGGGTCGCCCCAGGCTCGCCATGAGACCGCGCCATTGGCGCTCAACACATGCTTCGCGCTAAATGCGTACGACGCGCGAGGCTACATTTTTCCGCCCCCACAGCTCCTCATGCCGGTCACAAAGTCCGCCGGCCACCAGTTTGCGTAGTGCTGCGGTCGCGCATCTCATGGATTAGCATTGCACGTACTCCTCGCGGCAGACCATTCATATTGATTCGACTGAGATCTCTCAAATTACTCTTGGTCGTGGAACCGGAAATCGTGATCTTCCCATCCCGACCGACGGCAGCGCCGTCGAGCAGGGCCAGCAACTCCGCCGTGTTGTTGACGTTGATTGCAGGCGGGACCGGCGGGCTCGTCCTTGGCGCGTTGATGATATCGACGCCGCGCCTCACAACAGCGCGCGAGGGGGGCGTTGGACCAAACGGCGTCGCGCTGGCTAGCGGCTGCGGAATGTTTGCGCCCTTGCCCCCGAACGTGCCGGTGGTCATGCCGTTGCCGCCGAAGCCGGTGTAATTGGCGTTGTTGGTGTAAACCTGAGCCGGATTTGAGCCACCGATGGTGACCACAACATTGTCGCAAATGGTGATCGAATTAGCCGCCAGAATCTTCATCATGCTGTTACCGCCAAGCGTGACGTTTGAAACGAAATTAAGCTTACCGTTGCTGCCCGGCGCGTAAAGTTTCAACTCGGAATCAGCCGAGAGAATGCCGCCGCCGATATTGAGCACGCCGTTTATGCCGAATACGCCGGCTTTGATCACATCCGCGTGAACGCTAGCGTTATAAAATGTGATCGTTCCGTTGCCATCGATGGAGCTGAGGAACATTCCGCCACTGCCGGGACTGCCGACAGTGTAACTGCCACCGTTGAAATTGATCGCCGCCGATCCTGAAGGGTCATTACCAAGAATCTGCACGGTGGCCTCGGTAGTGATGCTCGTATTTCCAGAAACGTTCATGTTGATGGCCGCGTGTCCGTCGATGACCCCAACGTTGCTGTTATCGATCTGAACAAGAAGAGAATTCGCGCCGATGTTTGCTGCGCTTAGGTTGATCTCGACATTACCAGCGATCGTTCCACCACTGTTAAAGATCTGGAAGATGGCGTCGCCCTGAGTATCGATATCGCCGGGAAATTCGGAGCTAGAAACATCGAAGTTAATGACTGCGTCTCCGCCGATGTGGCCGCTCGTGTTATCGATCACCGCGTCGAGGAAACCGCCCACACTACCGCCCACAGACATGCTACCGATGTTCACTTGAATCGTGGCGTTCCCACCGATCGTTCCAGCGAACGTGCCCTCTCCGTTTGGCGAGTTAAGGATGCTGAAAAAAGCATCGCCACCAGTTGTTAGTCCGTTGGAGGCAGAAATGTCCAGAACAGCATTGCCGCCGATGTGGCCGCCGCCCGCGTTCCAGATCAAAGCCTGGAAATAGTCGGTGGTCGCTGAAATATTGGTCGCGCTCACGTTGATCGTTGCGTCCATGTCGATCGTTCCTCCGTTGTTCAGGAGAAAACCGGCGTTCTGGATCTCAAAATCCAGCGCGCCCTGAGCAGTCAGGTTCCCCGCCGCGCTAACATGGTTGAACGCGTTCCCTAAAATATGGCCGCCTTGGTTGGCGCTAATATCAGTGACTAAATCGCCGCCGCTGGAAATATTGGCGGCGCTTAGATCCAAAGTGACGTTTCCGTTCATGACCCCACCGCCGCCGAGAATCAGATCGGTTCCGGCATTAAACGTGATGTTTCGGCCTGCATACAGAAATAAATCGGTCGTGCCGATGATTGGCGACGCCAGCGTCAGGTCTCCGTTCGTTCCGCGCGCGTAAAAGAAGAGCGTCGGGATACCCTGAAACGTGATCTCGGAACCGAGGTTGATCGAACCGTCTTGCGAGGCGAGGAGCAAGGCATCGAGCCCGGTGAAAGTGAGCGTGCCCCCGGGCAAACCGGAGGTGATATCACCGACGCTGATCAAGGCCAGGTTCGTCACGCCGCCGTTAGTCAAATCAATGGTCGGATTACCGGCCAACACTAATGATGTGAACTTGAAGGCAGCGGCCGGGAAATGACCCGCGTTGTTGAAGTGCGTATCGAAATCGAGCGCGGTGTCGACGGCTGAGGTGGAACCGAAAGCCCATAGCGAGAAAGCGCCGTCATCCACCGGGCCACGATAGATTTTGCCGAAATCAGTCACGCCATTGGTGGTGATCGACGGATCGGTCGTGATGGCCGTTCCGCTCGTGATTAGATAAGGAACCGGCGACGTAATTACTTTTGGTGTCCCAAACTTGCTCGGAGTCGGAGTTGGTGTTCTAAAAGCTGGATTTGAGTTTTTGTTCAGATCGATCAGGTCGTAGATCCTCATCGGATCGAGCGGATTCGGCGTGGGGGTGGTAAGGAGCATGCTGGCTAGTTGCTTCTGTTCTTCCAGCACGATCAGATCCAAGCTGGGCAACGGCCTGTCGAAGCCGGTGAAAAAGAGCGAAGTGCTTACTAATTTTGCAATGTCAAAGGTCAATACTGTCGAAAAATTGTTGCCGTCAGTGGTGACCATTTTCCCGGGACCTAGCTCCACGGATTGGCCGTTGGGCAGATAAAGGTGGAACGTCCCTTCCAGGCAAAGCCACTTGCTGAAGAGATGCGGGTTACTGCTAGTGGCGGGATGAAATTCGCCGATGCCGGTGGTGCCCGTGATTACGGCGGTGACTGCAGCTGTTCTGATTGTCGCGCCGCCGCTTCCCTTGGGTACCTGAAAAAGAATGGCGCCATCGATAAGATTCATCTCCCGCGTGCCTTCTTTGAAACTGAAAGTCGTGTTGGCGACGAGGCGGGTGATGGTTAGATCGTCGAAAGTCACTTCGGTCCGCGACTGCGTGCCAGTGCGAACAGCGGTGCCATGGCGGATAACATCGCTGAGCGCGACCGGGCGGGGTGGCGCTTTTTCGAGCAGCACTTTAACGTCATTCGTTACCTGGGTGATGCGCGCTGCGTGCAATTGCACTGCGCGTGCCGAAGTGGCGATGGCGATCGTCCAAATAAAGGCTGACGCGGCTGCGATGAATTTTGTGTGCTGGGTTCCTGCGAACAGTTTTTTCATACTCGCTGGAATTTTAGTTCGTAAGGAGCGTGTGCCGCGCTCCCTCGAGTGACGAGCAGGGCATGTGCCTGGCCTTGTGTTGGCTTGACACCGCGAGAATCAGAGCCGCTGCGCATATGAACAGAGGCCACCGCAGAGGAAATTTCGAAACATGGGGCGAACTGATCAAAGTTAGGGACTTTGTGAGGCTTTTAAATTTCCGAGTCAAGCAGATTAACTCACATCGAGATCAATTTAGCGTTTCAGGCTTCCAACGTTTTCACAAACTGATGATTTAACCGGCGGCGCACATGCCGTAGAATGAAATTTCAAAATTGCGCGTTTTAGGTATAATGCGCGCGTGCATTGGCTTGGTCGTTATCGGTTGTGGGTCCTGGCGTTGATTTGCTTTTTCTGGACCGGGTTGATTTTTCTCGGCCATTTCTTCTCGACCACGCCGTTTCTTTCGGCGCCGTGGCGCGGCGAACAAAGCTTCGAGGATTTGCTTCGGCAGGAAGGGCGAAAAACGGTCCCGCCTCGAGATTTCGTTTTTCTCGGACTCGATCAAAGCACATTGCAATTGCCACCGATGACGGCTGAGGAAATAGCCGGCAATCGGGCGTTCGAACTGATGACCGCGCGGCCATTCCCGTGGTCACGGGAAGTCTGGGCGCTTTTGCTTGATCGGCTGTTTGCGGCAGGCGCGCGTTTGGTCATCTTTGACTTACTTTTTAGTCCGCCGAACGATGGTGACCCGGCATTTCATGCTGCGCTCGATCGTTATCGCGACAAAGTCGTCGTCGGCGCAAATTTCGATACGGAAAATGGTGTGCAGGCGGTTACGCCAAACGACGCGCTGATTCCGCCGCCGCAATTGCTGGATGACCGGGTCGGCTACGTGAATTTCTGGCCGGATACGATTGACGGAAGAACTCGCGCTGCGATTTATCGCCTGACGGATCGCCAACTCGCGGGTTTGCCGTCGCACCCAAGCGAACAAGTTTATGAATCTCTTTCCGCCCGCGCTCTGACCAAAATGGGCTACGGAAACGTGCCGCGTGATTTTCGTGGTCACATGATCCGTTTCACCGCGCCGGACGCGTTCGAACCGCGCCCGCTCTATGAGGTTTTCGATCCCAAACTCTGGCATGCGAATTACGCCGATGGCGCGTTTTTTAAGGACAAGATCGTGATGGTGGGACCGTCTGCCCAGGTGATGCACGACGTAGTCGATACGCCGCTGAGCCCAACCACATTGGGCCCGGTGCTTCATTTACAGGCAATGGCTGCCGCGATGGGCCATGAATTTCTGCGTCCGACGCCGCCGAAAGTTGAGCTGGCGCTCGTGGCCGCGGCGGGCCTCGTTGCGTGGTCGCTCGTCGCGTTCCTGCGCAGGCCGTTGCTCTGCGTTGGGGCGCTAATTGCAATCATGGCCATATACCTCGGAACGGCCCGATTGTTTTACGATAAGACCGGACTGCTGCTGCTCACGGTGCCCGTGCTGGCCGCTCTCTTACTCAGTGGATCGTTTTCGCTCGGTTTCGAATACGCGCTGGAGCGGCTGGAGAAGGTGCGCACCCGGCGCACATTGGAACGCTACGTCTCGAAAAATTTGGTTCGGGAAATTCTGGAAAACCCAGACAGCTACTACAGCACGCTCCGCGGCGTGCGCGTGCCGGTGACAATCCTGTTCTCGGATTTGGTTGGCTTTACCACGTTAGCTGAAAAAGCTGATCCCGAAGCATTGGTCGCGCAGCTCAATGAGTATCTCACGCGAATGACTTCCGTTATTTTCAGCAATGGCGGCACGCTCGATAAATTCATCGGTGACGCGATCATGGCGGTATGGGGCAATGTGCGCAGCCTTGGCACGGCACAGGACGCAAAGAACTGTGCTCGCGCTGCGCTCGGGATGCGGCGCGAGCTAAGACAGCTCAATCAAAAATGGCGCGGCGAAGGCCGCATGGGCCTCGGCATGGGGATCGGCCTTAATCAAGGCGAAGTGATCGTTGGTAATATTGGGTCGCAGGAGCGAATGGACCCGACTGTGATCGGCGACTCGGTGAATCTGGCATCGCGACTGGAAGGTCTTACCCGAGTCTATGGCGTCGATATTCTCGTTGGCCCTTCAGCGGCCGAGCTGGTGCGAGACGAGGTTTATCTCCGCTCCGTCGCCCGCGTGCAGGTGAAAGGCAAACTCAAACCCACAGATGTTTTTACTTTTATTGCGGCACGGGACGAAACCGTGGACCCAGAATTTCTGAAGTGGCTGGAGACCTACGAAGAGGGACTGGAGAAATTTCGCACTCGCGATTTTACTGAAGCGAAAATCCTGTTTTCACGTTTCCTGGAATTTTATCCGGACGATTTGCTGGCCAAGATGTATCTGGCCCGCTCGCTCGAATACGAACAGGCGCCGCCCGACGAAGCGTGGGAGGCCGTGGAAGTGTTCCAGAAAAAGTAACGGTCGCCGATCGCGTTCTGTCATCCTGAGTCGCGCAGACGGCGAAGGATCTCACAAATGCGCGAACCATCACGCGTCCGTGCCAGATGCCTGATCGCAGAGACCTTGGCGTTTCACAGAGCGGAGCGGCGGGGACGCCAGCGACACAGACGGGCAGGCCGCAGGCCGAGTGAGCGGGAGCGAATGAGTCAAACGCCCTACAACGTTGCGCGTGATTTGCCCTGCAATCGCTCGGGACGACATGCGCTTCGTCATCCGCGGTTCAATTTTATTAAACGGGATTCCTCGTCAGGCAACGAAAACGGCTCAAAATGGGTCGCTTTTGCCTCCTCAAAAAAAGTTGAAAAAAATAAAAAAAAAGCTTGCCACCGTCTTTGCCCTTTATTAAGACGAGAGGCTGGCGGACAAACAGGCCTGTTCAAGTGTTCAAAAAAAATTGAAAAAAAAGCTTGCCAGGTCGTAGAAAGTTTAATAAACGCCAACCTAGACCTAACCAAACCAATGGAGAAACTAATGATTAAGAATGTGCTAAATAAACTCGGATTCGTGCGCATCGCACTCGTGGCGAGCGTCGGATTTCCATTCATTGTAGCATCGAACGCATTTGCTCAAACGTCCGCGCTGCCGCCGGGCACTTCTGCTGCTGCTGCAGGTGCTCCCGCTGCGGAGGTTGAGCGTGTGATCGTGACCGGGTCGTTGATTCCGACCGCGGAAGAGGTCGGGCCGAACCCGATATTCGCCCTCAACCGCGACCTGATTAACAAATCAGGCTCAGGCACGACCACAGAACAGCTGCTCCAGAGGCAGCCGATCATGAATGGGTCCAATGTTCCGGTTAATAACAACGGAACAGGCCAGTCTGGTCCAACCGGTACTGCCGCGATCGCGCTGCACGGTTTGGATCCTGGCGCCACACTGGTGCTAATCGACCGTCGCCGCGTTGCGCCGTTCCCGGGATCGGCCAACTCCGGGTACGCTTTCGTCGATCTAACTTCGATTCCGATCACCGCAACTCAGAGCATCGACATTCTGAAAGATGGCGCTTCGACCACTTACGGCGCGGACGCGGTTGCGGGCGTGGTGAACTTTAACCTGTATAAAGATTATCGTGGCGCACAGGTGACGATCCAGTATGGCGACTCGGCTACTGGCAACGCAACCGGTAACGGATCAGACGACGCCGAGTACAGAGGCGACCTTCTCTTTGGAGTGGGCAACGACACAACCAGTATCACTGGCGACATCTTCTATTACAAGCATCATGCGATGTTCAACCATGACCGCCAGAACTCGCTTACCCCGCCGTTCTTGAGCTCGAACGCGGTGCCGTGGAACCTTCAGTTGCAACGTGACGCTGTCTTGCATCCGTTTGATGTGAATGGCCACCCGCAGCCAGCGCCAGACCTACCTCCTGGCCTGCTAACGAGATCGACCTTCTTCGGCACGTGCGCCGGACTTTTCCAACGGATTCACACCGGCGGCCGATTATATCTACAGCGCTGGTCGTCCCAGGAGCAGCATTCTTCCTGGCTTTAACTTCAACCTGTATTCGAGTTCGTGGCCGCAACAGGAGCGCTGGGGCGGTTATGCGGCTTTCGAGCACAAAATCTGCGACGATCAGTTGCGGCTTTTTGGCGACTTCTATTATGTCGAGGCCAAAACGCACGATGAACTTGCGTCAGACGCTACGGGCAATTTCGTCACGCCTGGTTCCCCGACGCGCTACATCCCGCCCAATCATCCATTCGAGGATCCCAACTGTTATCCTGCCCTTTGGCGGCTTCACCCCTTCGCAAGTTGGGATGCCTGACGAACGCGTTCAACCCGTTCAACCCGTTTGAGCAGATCATCGCAGGCGGCACTCGGGCGCGCTTATTCGATTTTGGCAACCGCATATTCGACAACGAAAACGTCGCCGAGCGTTTCACGGTCGGTGTAAAAGGCGACAAGCTGTTTAACGGAACCTGGGGCTACGATGGCGCGTTCATGTACAGCCAGATCACGCAGTATTCGCAGTCCATAGTTAGTGATGGTGGTCGGGTTAACCGGATTATGAACGCGAACGACACGCTGTTTAATCCCACATCGAGTGACTTTATCGGGCAGACGATTCCGTACAATCCGTTTGGGGATGGACAGCACGTGGTGAACCCGGACAATACTCCGCTGATTGAGTTTGCGACGCAGAAGGCCAAAACCACCGGCGTGTCCAAGCTTGCAACGCTGGACTTGAACATTTACACCACCGACCTGTTTGATTTGCCGGCAGGCGGCGTGGGTCTGGCTTTTGGCGGCTCGTTTAACCGTGAAAGCTACAACATCTCAGTGGATGACCAGACCCGCCTCGAGAACGGTATACCGAACATTGCGGCCGGGCGCAAATCGTGGGGGATTTATGCGGAAACGCTCATTCCGATTTTCAGCCCGAAGTGGAACATACCCGGGTTTCACTCGCTGGAATTTTCGGCCGGTGTCCGGTACGACGAATGGCTGAACAACGATACCAATGCGGCGGTGCCCAAGGTTGGGATTCGCTGGCAGCCATTTGACGAACAGCTTACGCTTCGCAGCACCTGGGGCGAAGGCTTCCTTGAGCCGTCCATGGTGCAGTTGTACGGACCTAAAAGATTCCTTCTGGCGCCGATCGGGGGTACTACATGTGCTCCTGTGGCGGTGTTTGGTCCTTGCGGGAGCGAGCACAACCCAGCCGTGGACGTAACCAATCCGGAAGAAACCGTCGAGCAGCTTCCCAACAAAAATCTCCACCCGGAACATGACCGTACCTGGACTGCGGGCCTCGTTTATACGCCAAAGTGGATTCCCTCCAAATATGGCACTTTGACGTTGACGATTGATTTCTGGGATGTCGAGCGCACTGGGGTTGCGATGTTCTTCTCTCCTACCTCGATCCTTGACACGTACAACGCCGCCGGTTTTCCGACGAGCCTGGCTATCATAGCGCCTAACGCGCCGAACCTGGGGAGTCCACCGTCGATCCTGTTTGACCAGCAAGGCAATATCGCCGGGGTCTCAACCCCCTATATTAATGGCGGACGTGTCCGGGCGAACGGTGTTGACCTCGGTCTTCAATGGCAGATGGAGACGGAATACGGCACGTTCTCGCTGTTAAGCCGGTGGAGTTATCTGAACGAGTTCGTGATCAACTACCCCGGGGAAAGGCCGTACCAAGTAGCCGGCCTCTCCAGTTCCGAGTGGTATATTGGCAGCTTTTTCGGGGACGCAACCAATCCCCAAGCCTGGCTGAAATGGAGAGGGGACACCACCATCGACTGGACCTGGCACAACTGGGACCTGAACTGGACCTGGCATTTCCTGGATGGATACCATGAACAGATGTTCGCCTTCAGGTTGGATGGTTTCACTAAGGAACACTTTGTGCATGCTACTAACTTTATAGATGCGCAGCTCGGCTATACGCTGATCTTCACGCCTCCGGTGGAAGCGGCGCCGGTGCCTGGGTATTCCAAGGGCGGCAAGGAAGTGGTGGGCAAAGAGAAGGAAACGCCGCCGGTTCCTTATGTGATGCCGTGCTGGAAGACTATCCTGAACAACACCACTCTCACCGTAGGTGTGGCCAACATCTTCGATCAATCGCCTCCATACGCGCAAGGAATCGAGTTTAGTAACTCCATCGGCTACCCCGGTGGTCTCTATGATAACATCGGGCGGTTCTGGTACCTGAGGATGGTCAAGAAGTTCTAAGCACTCCCAAGAGTGTAGTTTCACAAAGAGGCAGTCCCGTTCGGGGCTGCCTCTTTTGCTGTACGCTCGTCCCTGTATCCCATTTAACAGAAGGCGACGAAGGAAACAAAGATCGGAAGTTGTTAAGAGTGGGATTTCCAGCTTGTCGGGCATCAAATCAACCAGAAGCCAGCCAAGCGGACGGAGCCGCTACCAAATCTTTCTGCGAACATCCAGAGACAACTCGGCTCTATCGAGAAGCTGACGAGCTGGGGTAGACGCGACGCCCTCGTCGCGCACACATGAGAAGCGGCGAGGGCGCCGTTTCAACCTTACTGCGAAGCTTTTCAACAGAGCCAGACAAACTCCAAAGCGGGGAAGATCAGGGAGAGGAGGACTTGTCCGCCCCCGGCTGCGTGGCCGTGCGAACCGGCGCGTTTCTTCGATAACGAGCAAGATCACCTTCCAAAATATTAGCTAACGCCGGGTTCTCTTGGGCGTTAGCTAATTGGAGTCCTCGTTCAGCGGTTACCTTCGCCTCGGTAAATCGGCCGTTCTCAGCATAGGCAGCGGCCAAAGTTCGTAAGATCGCCGGATTGTTGTCGCGGGATAATTGATTCGCGCGTTCAGCCAACGCCAGCGCCTGGCGCCCATTTCGAAGCCAGCTCTCGGGAAAAGTTGCCAGAATCCAGGCAAGATTATTCAAGGAATCGACGGAATCTGATTGGCCGGCCAGCGCGTTTTGCCAATGCGCGATCGCTTCGCTGGGGCGGCCCTTTTGCAGGAGCGCCAGACCGATGTTGTTCTCCAATTCTGGATACTTTTGGCGGTTTTTTAGCGCTTGTTCGTAGGCCGCGATGGCGTCGTCAACTCGAGCTTTTTGCAGCAGGTCATTCCCGAGCAAGTAATATGCCTCTGGGTAGTTGGGCTGCTCTTTTACGGCTTCCTGATAGTGATCGATGGCTTCGTCGATTTGGCCATTCTGATCCAGCGCGATTCCCAGGTAATAGTGTGCAGCGGGGTAACGAGCCTGGATCGATAATGCTTTTTCGTACGCTGCGATGGCTCCCTGCGAATCGCCTTTTTTTCGCAGCGCGTTTCCCAAGTTGTAGTGCGCCTGGGCGTCATTGGGATGTTCCTTAAGAAGCGTTTGTAGATGGGGGATCGCCTCGTCCGTGCGTCCTTTCTTGATCAGAGCAAGAATGAGGTTGGTCTCTATTTCGGCATAACCGGGAGCTATGTTGAGCGCCTTCTGAAATTGATCGATCGCTTCATCCAGGCGACCGCGGTTAGCCAGGCATTCCCCAAGCCCATCATGCGCCATAAAATTCCCCGAAGTCACGGCGAGAGCGTGCCCCCAGAGCGACTCACCGTTGCGCCAGTGGGAAGCCTGGACGTAAGCGCACCAGGCCAATGCGATAATGGCGACGCCAGCCGTCGCTCCAAGAATTCTGCGCGGCAGCCGCGAAGCGCCAAGGAGCGACGGCTTGGGCAGCCCCGAAAGCTTTCGGGGCTGGGAAGCCGTCAGTCCTTGCAAGGCATCCGTAATTGCCCACGCTAGCAACAAGTAAAGACCGATCTGGGGCAAATAAGTGTATCGATCGGCGTGCGCCTGTGAGCCCACCTGAATCAATCCAATTACCGGCAGGAGCATCACGAGGTACCAAAACCAACCTGTGACGAGGTAGGGCCGTTTGTGCCGCAGCGCGATCGCTCCTGCGCTCACCAAGGCGAGCAGCACAATAGCCAGGCCAATTTCCCAAACCGGCAGTTGATCTCCGTGGTGGGGATAAAAAACCGCCAGCCCCACCGGCCAAATCATTTGCCTGAGGTAAATCGCGTACGTGACAAGTCCGTTGGCGACCCGCCAAATGAGAGGCAATTCCTCGATGTGCGCCACGCTCGATTGCTGCACCCAAAGCGTGACAAACCCTCCAGCAGCCGAGAGAGCTAACAGCGGAATCTTTTCAAGAATGAGTCGCTTGGTTGATGATCGCACTGCAAAACTCTTGAGCGGCCAATAGTCGAGCAACAATAGAATGAAAGGGAGGGTCACCAGCATGGGCTTGGACATGAGACCGAGCGCGAACAAGATCGACATCGTCAGATAGCGGCCAATCGAGCGAGACCTGACGTAGCGGACGTAAGCGCCGAGGGTGAGCATGAAGAAAACGGCGCTCAACACATCTTTGCGCTCGGATATCCAGGCCACCGATTCGACATGAAGCGGGTGAATTGCAAAAAGTGCGGCGACGAATGCGCTCTGCCAGATCGCGCCCGTCATTTGTTGTAATACGAGAAACAACAAGACGACTGCGATGGTGTGGAGGACAACATTTGTAAGGTGATGACCGCCGGCGCGGACTCCCCACAGCTGGCAGTCCAGCATGTGCGATAGAGTCGTCAGCGGATGCCAATTTTGTGCGTGCCTGCCGCTAAAAGCATAGATTATCCCGTGCGGATTCAATCCGCTCGTGATCGCCGGGTTTGCATAAACGTACTCGTTATCATCGTAGTTGACGAAGTCGTAGCGGACGGTTTGGCCAAACACCAGCCAGGTAATGGCGACCAGGAAAAAACAAACGCCCAAAATCTGGCGACGTGCGGATGACTTAGTCTTTAATGCGCTTTGAACGGCCATAACTTCCAAAGAATCTGTTAACTATGTTTTTGCACCCGCAAACCAGAAGCAATATGTGAAAGCTGGATTGATCCCGGATCGACGGATAGCGGAGGATAATATGCAGTGCAAGAGTCTCCCGAAACTGTCTTCGCGCAATTCGCGCCAGCCTCGTCGTAGTCCCGCGACTGCCAGGACGTGGGCGGCCTGCCACGCCGGAGCCTTGGCGAACGCGGGTGATTCGTGGGCGAAATGGTGTTCTTCGAAACTCGCCCTTGTGTTCAGGGTTAAATAAAGTGAAAGTTCAAAACGAGAGGTCTTCAAATTATGAAAACGTCCAAAATCATGAAGTCACTGGCTGCGCTATTAATATTGTCAGTCGTGGAAACCACTGCATTCGGCGGCCCGCAGCGGGTCGAGCAAGCGGCACCGCAAAAAGGCGAACGCTATGCGTACGTTTGGCTGACGGGTTCCAGAATCCCGCAGAAAGTGAAAATCAGCCCAATCGGCACGACGAGCTTTAGCGCACTCTCCGAATGGGATCGCCGCCAGATTAACCAGACAGGCCGGAGTACAGCGGAGGACATATTGCGGCAAGATCCTTCCATTAGCGTTAGGCTCGGCCACTAATAGGGATTTTTAGCCGCCTATTCGGTGGCGGTCGTTGCGACCCGTCATTTCTCGACTTCGCTCGAAATGACACGTCGCAGGCGGTGTCTGCCTCAATGCGGCGTTGAAGTCCCCTGTGTCTGCACGGCTAAGGCGAAACGAAGGTTTTCAGCTGCCTCTGCATCATCAGGGTTTAAACGCAGCGCTTCCTTGAATTGAGCAATCGCCTCTGAAGTTTGTCCCAGGCGGAAATAGACCGCGCCAAGACCGCTGTGGACCGGCGCCTTGGGATCGAGGCGCGCAGTCTCCAGATAATGCACCTTCGCGCCTTCAAAATTGCGTTTCTGATAGAGCGCTCTGCCGAGATGATAATGCGCTTCAGGGTGGTTCGGGTTGTGTTTTAGCGCCGTTTCAAATTCCCGGATCGCCTGATCGAGCTTGTCGTCTCGGAAAAGGAACATCGCGTATTCGTAATGCACCAGCCCGGACCTCGGTGCCAGGTCCGTAGCGATCACGTGCTCAGCGCCGGCTTGTTCCTTCACGCCAAGCCGTTCCAGAACGCACGCATATTGGGAATGGTATTCGCCATTGCGAGGCTGACTTCGTAAAGCTTCTTCCATTTCGCTGCGGGCTTCGTTGAAGCGCGATTGCTTAAACAGAAGCTGCCCCAGATGGTAATGGACCTCCTTCTCCTTGGGATTAAGCCGCAGCGCAACGCCGTACTGTTCTGCTGCTTCATCGAGGCGCCCGGCTGTATGCAAAGCAAAGCCGTACTTCCAATGGGCGCGAGCGCTGTTCGGCAAATCGGATGCGATCCACGCTGTCTGTTGTACCTCAGGCGTGTGACTCCATGTTTGCCCGACCCAGAGCGCGCCAAGCGGAATCACAAAGACTCCAACCCATTTCAACCCGTGCAGCGCCCAACTGGGCAGGAATTCACGTGGCGGCGCGGATACGTTTCCGCCGGCTAGACCGAGGTTCTCGCGAGTGGAGCGATCGCGCACTTTCCAGATGAACCCGTCATAATAAAAATGAAGAAGACCTGACGCCGCGACCACGCCGGTGAGCACGCGCTTCACGGTTTCGATCTCCAGATGCGAAGTGAAATACGCCAGCGAACCGTAGGCAAAAACCAGCCCGACATATAACCCAACTAGCGAGCCGCTTCTTCGAAAAACAAAGCGCATAAAACCGCCGATGGAATTGTCCTTCTCCACGCGGCTGCGATTGTAAATCCACACCAGCGAGAGGTACTGCACATCGTGATAGACCTCGAACAACGCGATGCCCGCCAGGACGTTGGTGACGCCGTTATTGCAATACCACCAAAAAGCGATGGTCGTGGCCAGCAACGCCAGCTTCACCGGATTGGGACGTTTCCCTTCTGCCCACATTCGGGAAAAATTGAACAGGAACAAGACGCCGACGGCGATGGCAATCGTTAAGACGATTTGCTGCGCATTGTGCAGGAGCCACAGCGGAATGAAAGGTCCACCGCTGGCGTAATACATTTCCAGCGTGTCGGTCATGCGTTGCGGCGAAAGGAACACAGCCGCTGCAAACCAAATGGCGCAGGTCGCGAAGTCGAGCCGACGCGTTAGCGTAGCGAAAGATCCTGTCTTCGCGTCGTAAATTCGACAAAAACCGTAGGTCTGCATCATCCCATGCCAGACGCCCCAAAAGAAAACGATCAGAATTATCCCCTTGAGATCCCGCCAATAAAAAGCGACGCAAACCGAGAGCAAAAAAATTGGCGCGAAAATAAAGCGCCAGCGAAAACGTCTGAACAACGCGCGATCGCCGTACGCGCGGATCATTCCCGGCAGATGGTGGCCCATGGCGCCAAAGGCAGCAACAAAGATGTAAATGTCTTGTGCGCTCCAGCGCGCCTGCGCTAACAGAAACATTGGCAGCAGAAAAAGCGGCGTCCCGACGTAAAGAATCAGGTCGCGCCAGCTGTTGAGAATCCACAGAGTTTTTCTTGGCGCTGTGACTGGAACAGCGGGGACAGTCTGCGGACGTGAGAATGCGCTGAGGAGCTGCATTGGTCTGAGCGGCAAGTGTCTCTTAACTCAGCGAGAAAATCAATCTTGGAATGAGCAATTGTATCGGCGGGCAAAAGCGGCAGAGCACTGCCGCACTCCAAAACGTGGCTGTCATTTCGATACACATCATCCGCTTTGCGTCGTGGAGTGCGGCGCTGCTGCGCCGCTTTTGATCTTTACTAGGCACGGAACTCTCAGAGCTCGCCGCGAAGTACTTTAAAAACTGCTGTGCTATCGACTACCCCTTGCAGTACACTCCGTCCCGGGACCGCTGCCAAACACAACCACGTCGCCCACGGTGGGTAGCGCCGATTTTGTGTACAGTGCCGCCGGTTCGAGATTTTCTGCCGGTTGTTCATTCTGTCCGCCAACGGTCGGATCCGTCGTGGTGGACTTGTTATTCGGAATGTTCGCTGCCCCGAAAGACCTTACGCCGTGCGGACCGGTCGCCCAAGTAATCCAGGGTTGGCCCGCAGAATTAAGCCCGAGCAACGCGATGCCGCTATCCTGTCGAAATGGGAAACCATTCAAGTTCATGCCACCAATTGCGACATCGCCACACACAATGATCGTCGATTTTTGCCCCGCGTAGCGTCGCGCGACGGCGACTGCGCGATCCAATTCAAGCGTTTGCGCGAGCGTCCTTTCGCCATTGTTTTCCTGGGCCGCTTTCCGCATCAGACCCGCATCAACCACGAGCAGGTATCCGCCGGCGTTATATTGCAGCAGTTGGATTGCTCGCCGCACCATGTCCGAAAGATTCGGTTGCTGGCCGCGTTCCTCGACTTGATTTGCGAACGCGAGCTCCACATTGTTGAAAGCGCCAAAAAGCTTCGGCCGCCGCCATGCCGGGATCGCCTCCAACTCGGCTCGGGTACGAACGATATCAAAACCGTTGCCGCGGAGCTCGAGCAAAAGATCGCGTCTGTCCTGTCTGTCGCCGCCCTTTGCGGCGGGGAGAAATTGCGCGGCGCCACCTCCCATCGCGATGTCGATCTTTCCTCCATCCACGAACTCAGCCGCAACCTTTTCGGTATCGTTCGGATCGACCGTATGCGCATAAAAAGCGGCGCTCGTCGGATCGGTCAATTTTGCGTCCGTCACCAAGCCAGTGGCGCGTCCATATTCGCGAGCTAACTCGATAATGCTCGTTATGGGTTTTCTATCACCATTGATCGCGATCGCGCCGATTAGGCACCCTCGTGCCTGTCGCAATTGCTGTGGCGGCAGCCGCCTGATCTGGCGCAGCGAAATCTTTCGAGTAATTCGTCAGCAAAGCCATCCGAGGCATCGAATCGAGGTTAAGGCGTGTGCCTGCCCCTCCCGCGTAGGCCCGCGTCGGCGCTAGTCGGTCCGGCGCGAGTCCTTCGCCGATAAACAAGATAATTCCGAACGGCTTCCGAAAGACCCAGTGTTGAAAATAGAGAACGCCCAGCCCGGCAAAGACGAGGAGACAGAAAAGCGCCAGCAACTGGTTGCGCCATTTCACGAGGCCGATCTAGGCGCGCATGCTTCGCGTTGTCAATCCGCAACCGCTTGAAACCGCTTGTCGATCTTCTCATTCATCGGCAAAGTGCGCGGTGTATGGCTGGCCCGGTGATGCTCATCATTCGCGACGGCTGGGGCATCAATCCGGGCGGGCCGGACAAGCGCAACGAGAATGGAGACGCCACGCTGCTCGCGTCCACTCCCTTTCACGACAAACTCTACCGGAATTATCCATGTTCCAGATTAAGCGCCAGTGGCGTTGACGTCGGTCTGCCGGAAGGACAAATGGGCAACTCAGAAGTTGGCCACCTCAATCTGGGAGCGGGTAGAGTTGTTTACCAGGATCTCACGCGAATTAACAAAGCGATCGAGGAAGGCGAACTCACGCGTAACCAGGTATTGCAGGAGACTTTTGCAGCTGCTCGGGGTCATCGACTTCATTTGCTAGGGCTGGTTTCCGACGGCGGTGTGCACAGCCATTATTCGCACATGATCGCGCTTGCGAACGTGGCGCGTGAATCAGGTGTTGCAGAAATTTTCATTCACGCTTTCACGGACGGGCGAGACACTTCTCCCACCGGCGGGGCCGGTTTTCTGAAAACGTGCGCAAAAGGAACTTGAGAAGAGCGGCGCCAAGATCGTTACGGTGGTTGGCCGCTATTTCGCGATGGATCGCGACCGGCGGTGGGATCGCACGAAAAAGGCGTGGGACGCCATCGTTCTTGGTCGCGGCGAAATCTGCAATTCATCGCCCTCAGCGGCCGTAGATCGACAATACTCGCTTGGCAAGACGGATGAATTCATGCCGCCGTTGATTTTCTCCCATGCCAACGAGCAGCGCGTGCGCGATGGCGACTCAGTTTTGTTTTTCAACTTCCGCGCTGATCGGGCGAGGCAATTGTCGCAAGCGTTTTTGCTGAAAGATTTCGATGGCTTCGACCGCGAGGTTTGGCCGCAAGTTCATTTCGTGAGCCTTACCCAATATGATGTCCGGTTTTCTTCGCCGTTTATTTTTTCGCAGCAACAACTCCCAAATATTTTGGGCCAAGTAGTAAGCGCCGCTGGCAAATCGCAATTGCGCATGGCCGAGACGGAGAAATACGCGCATGTAACTTACTTTTTTAACGGCGGGGTCGAGAAACCGTTTCCCGGAGAAGACCGCAAATCTGATTCCATCGCCAAAGGTCGCTACCTACGACCTGAAACCGGAGATGAGCGCGTTCGAAGTGACCGATGAACTGCTCGCCCGCATGGGGAACTACGATCTTATCATCCTCAATTTCGCCAATCCTGACATGGTGGGCCACACCGGCGTCGTCGAAGCCGGCATCAGCGCAGTTGAGACGGTGGATGCATGTTGCGCGCGCATCATTTCAAAACTTCTGGAACTCGACGGCAAGGCGTTGGTCACCGCGGATCACGGAAATTGCGAGCAGATGCGCAACCCTGACGGTTCCCCGAACACCGCGCACACGAACTACCTTGTCCACTTCATTTATGTCGCCAAAGATGCAGCAAAATTCCGCTGCGAAGACGGAATCCTGGCCGATGTCGCGCCCACGCTCTTATTTCTGCTCGGGCTTCCGCAGCCAAAAGAGATGACCGGTCACAATTTGCTCGTGCCAGCTTAGGGCAGCTGCAGGAAGACGCCGGGATCATGCAGTTTTCGATTTTGAGCTCGGGTTCCGGCTACGGCGATTCGGTGTAAAAGCCGAATGCGATTCTCTTCTGCAGTTTCGTACCAGACTGGTTTGCGGGCGAGTGTGAGGGCCCCGTTTGATTCTACGAGCGCGCCCCAGCCGGCTGGGATTTCTGGATCGCGAAATAATTCCTCAGGCACAACAAGGAAAAACAAATTCGCGCACCGGTAGCGAATTAATTTGTCGAACTTCGTGCAATCGTAGAGACGATTTTGAAGTGCGCGCAGCTCACGCAACAGGCGCGAGTAACCGCGGTGACCGATCGCGGCGAAGCTCTGCGAGTCAAATTCCGGGAAGAGGGAATCAGCACTCCGCAAGCTCGGATAATGTGCGTGTAAGCGGGTTTCAAGAATCAGGCGACGTTTACAGATTGCTTCGAACCGCTGGCGCGCAGCATCGGTGCGGCAATTGTCTCGTCGCAAATCGCAAAGCACTTGTTTGCATTCGAAGATCGCTGTCGATCCAATTTGTTTTGGGTGCGGTCGATAGCCGGCGACGTCGGCTCGATACCGGCATTTTGGCAAACTCACTTCCATTGCGCATGCGGAAAATCCCTGCGCCTGCGCCCACAGGAACGCGAGACGCTTCAGGCGGGCATGCTGCGCGGTTTCACCATTTGCGCTTGTTACTCCCGCAGCCATTTCGCGAGTTCGCGCGCCCAATAGGTGACAATAATGTCCGCGCCGGCGCGTTTGAGCGCCGTCATAATCTCGAGGACGGCGGCGCGCTCGTCCAAGAGCCCTTTCTCGACAGCGCCTTTGACCATCGCATACTCGCCGCTGACGTGATAAACAGCAGTCGGTTTTCCAAAGCGCTCATGGACGCGCCATAGGATATCGAGGTAGGGCAACGCAGGTTTGACCATCACAATGTCAGCGCCTTCATCGACATCCAGCGCTACCTCGCGCAACGCTTCATTCGCGTTGGCGATATCCATCTGGTAAGAACGACGATCGCCAAACTGCGGCGGGCTTTCGGCTGCGTCGCGGAATGGTCCGTAAAATACCGACGCAAATTTTGCGGCGTAACTGATGATACCCGTTTGATCGAATCCTGCGGAATCGAGCGCCTCGCGAATCGCGCCAATACGCCCATCCATCATGTCGCTCGGCGCCACCATGTCTGCGCCCGCGGCGGCGTGAGATAGCGACGTTTTCACTAAGAGTTCGACGCTCTCGTCATTGAGGACGTGGAAATGATCTCCGTCAATCCGAGTGACGCCGCAGTGGCCATGGCTCATGTATTCACACAGGCAGACATCAGTGATGGTAACCAGATCGGGGCATTCTGATTTGATCGACCGCAGCGCTTTTTGAATAACCCCATTTTCTGCGTACGCGCCGGTGGCCTGTTCGTCTTTCTGTTCTGGAATGCCGAAAAGCAGGACAGCTTGTAGCCCAAGATCCTGAGCGGCGCGCGCTTCATCGACAATCTCTTTCACAGACAACTGAAAAACGCCGGGCATGCTGGCGATCGGCCGGCGTTTATCGATTTTCTCGCTAACAAATAGCGGCAGAATAAAATCGTGCGCATCCAACTGCGTCTCGCGGACGAGATTGCGCAGAGCGGGAGAACGTCGTAAGCGACGCGGGCGATGCACCAATCTTCTCATAAATCGAGGCTACGCGCTGCTGGGAGCGTCGCAAGCGCGTATGCGACGAGCGGGTCATATGAGACGCATGGCTTGACTGCGCTTAGCGTTCGGTGTCTGCATCTTAGTCGTGGCGCGTGACTCCGATTATTTGTTGATTGATATCAGTAATTCGTACGCAAAGTTTGCGTTTGCGTCGAAGAGGCGAATCTCGGCTCCTGCCCGAATCGCTACCAGTGAGCTTTCAAGCGGTGTGGTCTCGGGATTTCTTGCACAACGAAAGGTGCGGAAGGTGGTTGTCTCGTCGGTGGTGCCGGCAAAAAACTCTGCGATCTCAAAGGCCGCAAAGGGAAAGGCGAACGTGATCTGGCTGGATTGGAAGCTGAAGCTGGGTGTGGAAATAGATTATGCCAAGCCGCGATCGATTGGAGCAGATCGGCTGGCGAATGCTGCGGCAGTCGCTGGGCTTTATGGATGTCCCGCGATCGTTGTGGATTTCGGCACTGCAGTAACTTTCGACATCGTTTCCGAGCGCCGCAGCTACGTCGGCGGCGTGATTGCGCCGGGACTCGAAGCGATGACTAACTTTCTATATCAACGAACGGCGCTCTTGCCCAGGCTGTCGTTGAAAGAGCCCCGACACGCGGTGGGCAAATCGACCATCGAGGCAATGCTGTCCGGCGCCGTGTTCGGGTATCGTGGTTTGGTTCGAGAAATCCTTGCACGAATCAGAGCAGAGCAGTTTCCGCGCAAAAAGGTCTGGATCGTAGCGACAGGCGGCTACGCGCGCCTGATCGCCGGAGGCTTGCCAGAGATCGGCGTGATTCGTCCCCACCTCACTTTGGAAGGTTTACGAATCGTGGCCAATCTCAATGACTGAGCCAGCAGGCGCTGGCTCACACACGAAATGCATTTGTTGTGTGAGCCGCCAGCTTCGCTGGCCGGAGCGGAGCGACAGCGCCGGGTAGGGGCGGTGCATTTTGCCCGCCTTGAGCGAAAGCGAACAGCTACATTAGTATCCTCTGTGGGTCGCTCCGCTCGCGCCTGTTCCGGCTGGCCGTCCGCTTCGCTGCTCACGCAGACTCGCTGTAACATCGGCGGCCAGCCTCGACCGTGCGGGGCGCACGGCTGTCCACGCTCTGCGTTCTCTTGCTCTTAACAGAGGATATTAATGTAGGAGACCATCACGACGATTGACGCTTTTTCCGAAGGCCGCTGAAAAATCGATTCGCAAAAGCAACTTTCCACTTGTCAGACGCCCCGAACAGGGTTTCAGTCGCTACCGCATGAGACTCTGGGGGATGGCGGCGGTGGCCGCGCTGGTGCTTGCTTCACTCGCAGCAATCGCATTTGCGGCGGACAATGTCGCTCCGACGAAAGCGGAGCTGGAAGAGATGTACAACGCCGCGTACCGCGCGTTCGATTCAAAGAAGTTTCCAGAGGCGCTAAAGCAACTCGACGCCATCGATGCTCGCCAGCCTGATCTTGCCGCATCAAAAAATCTCCGCGGCGTCATTCTGATGCGACAGGGCAAATACGATGAAGCGGAAACTGCATTACAGGAAGCTGCCCGGATCGATCCGAAGTTTTGGAATGCGCGCTTTAACCTGGCGGAGATCCCATTCCTCAAAAAAGATTGGGCGGAGGCGAGGAAACGCTTTGAGCAACTGCTCTCCACTGGTGCATCCGATCTGGCAAAAGAAGCTTCGCAGCTGATTCAATACAAAATTCTTCTGACGTACCTGGAGGAGGGCAACGGGAACATGGTGGATTCGATGCTGGCCAAGCTGGAGCTTTCGCCCGATACCCCGGCCGTTGATTATGTGAAGGCAGCGGTCGCGCTACAACAGAAGAATCAAAGCGAAGCCAAGGACTGGATCAGCGCAGCCGAGAAGAATTATTCACCGCAGCTGAACAAACTTTTCGCAGAATCACTTTATGAAGTCGGGTGGCTGGAAAAGCCGGCCGGCGAAGGGCGACCTTCATTGCCGCTCATGACAGCCGCCGAGCGTTCGGAGAAGACTAAAGCCGCCGCGCGTTCGAAATTCGAGCAATCGCAACAGGCGCTTCGGCAAGGTGATTTCGCGACAGCCCTTAAACTAATCGATGAAGCCGACAAGGTCGGACCCGAATAAGCCGGCTATTCTGAATTTACGTGGCGAGATTCTGATGCAGCAGCAGCAATTTGACCAAGCCGAAGCTGCATTTAAAAAGGCAGCCCGGCTGGACCCGAAACTCCGCGAAGCGCAATACAACCTCGCGCAAATTCCCTTTAAGAAGAAGGACTATGCAAAGGCGCAAGAGCGTTTTGAGGCGCTGTATAATCGAATGCCGGGAGGCGATAAAAATCAGGCGGCAGAGCTTATTAAATTCAAGATTTACATGACGCTTTTGCTCGAGGGCAAAGAGAGCCGTGCGCACACGATGATGGAGGAGTTTCAATTTACCGGAGATACGCCGGCGCTGTATTACGCCCAGGCAGCGTGGGAGTATAAGCATAACAATCCGGAGAAGGCCGCAGATTGGACCGGTTCGGCTAACAAGATTTATTCGCCAGCGCTTAACACTGTTTTTGCCGACGCTTTTTATGATGTGGGTTGGATGCAAAGGCCGGAGGGCTCAACCGCCCCTGCACTGGCGTTCGACACAACAAATGTGGTTGCGCCCCAGGTGGAGGGAGCTCCGGCAGTTGAGCCGAGTCCTATTGCGGCAAACAAACAGGGCGAAACATCGAGCGGAGAAACGCTTGCCTTGGGCCCTGCGGCAAAGGAGCCAAATGCCGGGATGGAAATTGCCAGCGCTGATGCAACAGCTGGACAGCCGACTTCGGCCTCGAGCGAATCAAGTGCGGGAACTAGCCCTCAGCCACAACAACCGGCATCTGAATCGCCCCCGGTTGGCGGCGAATCGGCAACAACTGCGGCGCAAGCTGTCGGAGCCGAGACGCCACAGGCTTCATCTCCATCCAGCGAACAGAACAATCAGCAAGTCCCTGTCCAAACAAGTCCGTCGGAGAAACCCGCTGCGGCGCCAGCGCCCGCAAACGTTTCGTCAACCGCCACTACGGGCGTGGCGAGCCGAAGGCTGGCGATTGTCGGTGGCTTGCTGTTGGCGGCCATAGTCATACTAGCTTGGGTGATTGTGCCCGTTGTTCGCCGGCATGCTTTCAGCGTCCCGCGTCATTTGCGGCTTGAGCCTCCCGCTGAGCCTCCCGCGGAGGCTATCGCCGACGGCGGCACTGCTGTCTTCAGGCCGAAAGTCGCGCCGACGCAGACGAGTAGCGTGCAAGAGAACGGCTTTGTTGGGGGACCCCGTCAGGTTTCGGTGGAATTAAAACCGTGGCAAGCTCCGTTGCGACACAGTGCCTTGCCTACACGCAAACCGAGCGGCACTTTCGATCGGTTGAAAGAACGGAGAGCAAAGACTACACAGGCTCCAGTGCGCCGCGAGCCCGAGCGCGAATTGACGCCGGTTGCCGAGCCGGACTTCGAGTCATGTGTAGGAGAAGTAGTCGAACAAACACCGGACATTCAACAACCGAGTATTCCGCAGGCGGCTGAAATGGTCACAGCTTCAGCAACGAGTGAGTTTGCCGAAGTTTCTGCGATCGTTCCACAACAGCCGGATGAGATCTCGGGAAGACGGAGAGGCAGCCACATTCTACACGCAGGAGCCGGGCGAGTTTTTCGGAGATTCGAAACAATCCGTCTTGCCCGTGGAGGCGCCGAGTGAGGAGGCGTTTGCCGGCGCAGAATTTGCTTGGCCCGCCGTAGAACCGTCAGCAGAGTTTGCAGTTGAACCGATCGCGCAAGAGCTACCGGACCAGATCACCTCAACTGCGAATCAATTTCCACTGAGCGAACCCGCTACCGAGTCCGTGTATGATTTTCCAAGTGCTATTTCCAGTGAACCTGTATTTCCGCAAATAACCACACCCGCAACCATGCCAGAAACAACCCAAACTCCAATCGCTCCAATACACAAAGCCCCGGCCCCGCCCGTGGCCAAGCCACAACCACCTACTGCCACGATGCAAACCTCCGTGCAGCTTACTTTCTCTTTCGAGATCGCCGCCATGCAGTTGACGCCGAGCTTTAAGATGGGTGTCCTGAAAGTGCGTCCCATATCGAAGCTTGTCACGATGCGTTTGCCTTCGCCTCAGCGCGCTCAGTCGGCGTTGAATTTGCAGGTCGCCTTCGAAATCGTAAAGATTCAGCCTGTCGCTGGCGCGATAGGCACCATTCGCGTGGTTCCATCCCAGCAACAGAGACCTACTCTGACTGGAATGCCCTCAATCGCGGTGGCAGGGTTGCAGATAATCCCTAATTCTGAGACCGCACCAGTCCAGCTCACCCCGTCACCACAGGGACGTGCTTCCGTGTTCATCACGGTTCCGTTCCAGATCAGTACGCTTGAGTTTTCGCCGTCACTGGAAATTGCATCGGTCATCCTAAATTCCAACTCCAAGCAGGTCATTGTTCAATTGCCCGGAGCAGGGCCGAGTCCCGCCGAAGGCGCGCCCATGTTTGAAATCGCGAATCTCGAGCTCAACGAGACTGGCGACATCGCCATGGTGCAACTAAACCTTCTTGGCGGGCCGAAGCGAGCGTAGCGTTAAGGCCGGCCAGTCTGCGCGTGCTTCTTTTCCATAGGCGTCATGTGACCTATGGGACCACACAAGACGAATGCGCAATCAATTCGGGTTTAGCGAACGCAGTTGCTTAGGCAGAAACTCGCCATTTTTTCGAATCAACTTGCCGTCGAAGTAGATTTCTCCGCCGCCGTAATCAGGACGCTGGATGCTGACCATGTCCCAGTGAACCTGGCTCCGGTTCCCATTGTCCGCTTCCTCGTAAGCTTGTCCCGGGGTGAAATGAAATGAGCCGGCGATTTTCTCGTCGAACAAGATATCGCGCATCGGTTGTAGCACCCGCGGGTTAAAGCCGAGCGAGAATTCGCCTATGTAACGGGCACCCGAATCCGAATCGAGAATCTTGTTCAGCTTCTTCGTCTCGTTGCTGGTCGCATCGACAATCTTTCCGTTCTTGAATTCGAGACGAATACCATCAAAAGCGATTCCCTGATAAATGCTTGGCACATTAAATGTGACGTGACCTTCCACGGAATCTTTCACCGGACAGCTGAAAACTTCGCCATCGGGAATATTGCGATCGCCACCGCAGATCACAGCCGGAATTCCCTTGATACTGAAATGCAGATCAGTATCGGGAGCTTTGATTTGAACACGGTCGGTTTTTACCATCAAGTGCTTCAGCGCCCTCATCCCGGGTAGCAGTTTGCGATAGTCCAGTGTGCAGACGTCGAAATAGAAATCTTCAAACGCTTCCGTGCTCATCCCGGCAAGCTGTGCCATTGACGGCGTCGGCCAGCGTAAAACGACCCACTTTGTCTTTTTAACCCGCTGGTCTTGCACTGGGCGCATTTTGCGGCCGATCAATTTCATCTTCTCCGGCGGCACATCGGCTAGTTCGGTGATGTTGTGGCTCCCGCGCACGGCGATGTAAGCATTCATTTTTTTCATGCGCGCCAGCTCGTGGCTTGCCATGAGGTTCAGATGTTGATCCGAGGCTTCGAGCGCGAGCGCACGGTTCACGCGGGTTTGATAAGTCTGCGCAAAAGGCACCCCGCCTGCTTTCCGCGCCGCGCGGATCAGGGCGATGGTCATTTCGGCAGGAATATCGAATGCTTCAATCAGGACCGTTTCATTGCGCTTGAGACGAATGGAGTATTCCACCAGGAGTTTTGCGAGTTTGTCGAACCGGGCGTCGTGCATAGGCAGCTTATCATTCCACTCGACGCGGCAGATGCAAACCGAAGCTGAATTGCAAAGAAAACACGCAACGCTCAACACTCAATGCTCAACTGCCTGGATTGGACGTTGGACGTTGGGCGTTGGAATTTCCTAAGCGTTTCGAATCAGTTTCGCCGCAAATGCGCCGTCAAAACCGTCACGAAAAGGCAGCAAAACGCTCTCCGCTTCCAAGCACAGGGCCGGAGTCTCCGCGAGAATGCGACGAACGACCTCTTCATTCTCTTCCGGCTCAAGGCTGCATGTGCTGTAAACAAGCGCGCCCTTTGGTTTTAGTAGTGGGATAAGCCCGCGAACAATCTCGATCTGCCGTTGGTGCATGCGATCGAAATCGGTTCGTCGTAATCGCCACTTGAGATCCACGCGCCTGCGCATCACTCCGGTGTTGGTGCACGGCGCGTCAAGCAGAATACGATCAAATGGCGCACTCGATGTAACTGCAGACGGAGCGTGACCGGGTGACCAATCGTGACGCAGAATGTGCACAACACTCATGCCGAGGCGCGCCATGTTGTCCTTTAGAATTTGCAGCCGCTCCGGATCGCGATCGCATGCCACGATTGTTCCCAGATTTTCCATAAGTTGCGCGACGTAACCGGTTTTGCCGCCGGGTGCTGCGCACGCATCCAGGATTCGTTCTCCGGGTTTTGGATCCAGTAATTGGCAGGCAATCGTGGTGCTGGGATCCTGAATGTAACAATGACCCCGTTCCAAAGCGTCGGACGGTAAGGAATGAACTTGCACGAAGTTCGGATTGTCAGGGACAGGACCCGATTCGGGATAAGTCCGGAGGAATTCTTTTCGATCGATTTTCAACAAATTGACGCGCGCATAAACTGGTGCGGGAAGATTGTTCCATTCGCACAGCTTTTCCGCATGTTCGGAGCCAAAGTGCCGCTCCCAGCGTTCGACAAGAAATTGCGGATGCGACGTTCGAACGAACAATGGCTGCGCATGGGCACGTGCGAGCAGCTCGTTTGTCCGCCCCGCCGCCCTGCGCAGCATCGCATTAATGATGCTTCGCTGCCTTTTCGGCGCGAGCGACACGGTTTCATGAACCGCTGCATGTTCGGCCGTTTTGAGAAGGAAGAGTTGATATAAACCAAGTCGCAGAATATCGCGAAGATCGCTCTCAATCCGGGAAGCGCGCAGGCAACCGATCCAAAAATCCAGCAACGTTAAATTGCGCACCACGCCGTAAAACAGTTCTAAGGCAAATGCGCGATCGGATGGCGTAAGCCCGGTGTTCGCAAGAAGCTCTGCGATGATGGAATCGGCGAAGCATTTGCCGTTTCGCCATGTGCGCAGCGCCTTTAGCGCGATTTGGCGAGCCCCGTGAGATAGAGCCGCGTTATCCGACTTCCGACACAAAGGCGTCCTTATCTCACGGGGCGCCATATTTCGGTTGTTACTGCGGCTTCGCGCTGGCGCGTCCGATGGAATGATAATGAAACCCCAGTCGCTTCATCGTTTCAGGATCAAGGAGGTTTCGCCCGTCGAAGACGATCGGCGTCCTCATTTTTTCTTTCACCACGGTGAGATCCACGTTTGCAAATTCATTCCATTCCGTAGCGATGACCAGCGCTTCGGCATCGCTCACTGCTTCGAGAGCCGACGCAGCAAATTCAGCATCGGCGATCGCCTTTATGGCGCGTGCCTTTTGCATTCCTTTCGGGTCGTAGGCAACCACATGCGCTCCTTCGCGTAGGAGGGTTGTCACCAGTTCTATTGCCACAGACGAGCGAACGTCGTCTGTATCTGGCTTGAACGTGAGGCCCCAGACTGCAATCCGCTTTTCTCGCAAGACCCACAGGGTTTCCCGAATCGCCTTCAGAAAACGCTCTTTTTGAGCATTGTTAATGCGTTGCACTTCCTTGAGCAGATTGAATGGAGTGCCAAGCCGCTCGCTGATTGTAATGAACGCAGCGATATCCTTGGGAAAACAGGAACCGCCGTATCCAATTCCAGCGTTCAGGAAATCGCGGCCAATCCGATGATCCATTCCAATTCCGTCCGCGACTTTTTCGACATCGGCGCCGCTGGCCTCGCAGATCGCCGAGACCGCGTTGATATATGAAATTTTCAGCGCCAGGAATGAGTTGGCGCAATGTTTGATAAGTTCGGCGCTGTTGATATCAGTCACCAGGATCGGCGCCATAAATGGCTCATAAACCTTCTTCATGAGATCGATGGCGTATTCGCTTTGCGCTCCGATCACGATCCGGTCCGGATGCATCAGATCGTGGACGGCACAGCCTTCGCGCAAGAATTCAGGATTGCTGACCACATCAAACTTCGCGCCGTGGCGGTTATATCTTTTGATTGATTCCGCCACTTTTTCGCCTGTTTTCACTGGCACCGTGCTCTTGTCAACAATTACGCGATAATCGCTCAGCACGCCTGCGATTTCCCGCGCAACTTTCTCGAGAAAACTTAGATCGACGTCGCCATCCGGCAGCTGCGGAGTAGGAACGGCGATAAAAACGATTTGCGAGTTGTCCACTCCGTCCTGAATGCTGCCGGTGAAACGCAGCCGGCGCGCCGAGACATTCCGATGAATTATTTCTTCAAGCCCGGGTTCATAAATCGGCACCTCGCCAGCCTGCAGCTGTTTGATCTTTTGTGCGTCGTTATCGACGCAAGTGACATTATGGCCAACGTCGGCGAAACAGGCGCCGGTCACGAGGCCAACGTAACCGGAGCCGATGATGGCAAGATCCATGATTGGGAGAATGCTGCGGGCGAATCAGCCGCAGCACAAGTAGGCTAGAGCATCCTGCGGCCTCGAGATTGTTCGCGCACGTTCGTTCATTGTCCCGAGGACGCAGGGTCAAAGTTCAAATCGAATCCAAACTTCGGGAATGCTTTCAGCGTTATAGTAAACAGAACGCCATACTCCTTCACGCCATTATTGTCGCGTATGACGCCCCCCAGGGACGCCACCCAGCTCGAGAGGTCCCGGTAAATGGAATAGCGTTGCTCCTCGAGCGTGCTTGTAGTGGCTTCATATTGCTCCTGGGCTCCAATACCCCAGTTATCGTCGATTCGATAATATCCACCAACAAGAAACAGGCTGCTGTTAACAAAGAAAGGATTGTCATTCAAATAGCGATGCCCGACGTTTAATTGCAGATTGGAGAGCGGCTGCACGCTCGCGATCGTATTCGACTTCCGTAAAACCCTTCGCGAAAGCCGGCACCTGTGAGTTGACTGTAAACGAGACCCACGGGAGCGGCGTAAACCGAATGTTGTTAAAGAAATTTGAATAGTCGGTACGGTCGTATGGGTTGTCGAAGTTCACGTCAAAGAAGGTATCGAGTTCAAACCACGTTATCGTTGTGTCGTCGCGCCGCGTTTCCAGGCGGTTGCGAACTCCTACCCGCCAGACTGTCCAATTATCGATCGAATCGATGGTTGTGAATTGCGGGAAATCAATCGCCCGAAGCTGCGTCGTGGGTTCGATACCGGTCGAACCCCAAAATTGCCGTCGGATTAACTCCGTTCTCATCCACGTACGAAAAGTCTGTGAATGGTTGAATAACGTGCATGAGTCCATCCAACCCAAACGCGCGGCTTTGCACATTCTCCCAGGTGCGCGAGACCTTAAACGAAGCTTCCGCACCGGTGTTAAAAACGGTGCGAAACGCGTCTCCATCAAATTGGACCGGGTTGGCCGAAGTTGGCGGGGGAAGAATAAAGTCGGGCACAAGCGGATTTGATGGCGGCACAAAGGTTGTCGATCCCAAATCCCATGTCTTGCCATAATAGGTGCCGCGAAACCCAACCCGCGGGACGATGGAAAGCCATCCGAAGAGTGTGTTTGGATAAGTTAGTTGGTGGAATGTATCAAAACGATAAGTGCCATAGTTCTCGAACCCTGAGCCTTCGGGGAATTGTAACCGCAAATTAGCAAAGCCGCTCTCGCCTTCGTAAAAAATGGGTCCACCGAAAAGCGCGTGGCGCTTAATGTCCAATACCACTTCCGGTGAACGTTCCGTTGTAGTGAAAAACTGGTTCGCCTGGAAACGGGCAATGCCCGTGATGGTGAAAACAGGATTCGTCTTCGTTACTGCGACTACATTGTCTGGAACAGGATCGATCCGAAACTCGCCCTGATAAAAGTCCTCCATCACGTACTGGTCGCTCAGTTTCGTAGTGTTCGCGATACCGTAGATGTCATCAGTAAAGTTCGTCCGATCTTCCAGGCTCAGCAGATATCGCCCGGTAGGAACACCTTGCCGCGGCACATCCGTTTGATTCAGGTTCGGGTTTTGATCCTGAATGTAAAAGGTCTTTACCCTCGCCTGACTGTTCTCGTCCTTCCCATAATCAATAACAGGATCGAAGCCGATGGCGGGCCCGCGACGGCCAAAGTAATCGAGCCGGACGCGCCCTTTGATATTGTCTGTGATTGGGAATGTCACCTGGGTGAGGAGCGACGGTCCCCATGAACTCAGAGTACGCCGGTGAAAGCGTAAAACTGAACGCCTCGTTGAGCGACTGGTACAGGTACGGCCACCAAAAAACCGGTACCTTTCCGATATATGCCGTGCACGTACTGCATGATCACGCGGTCCTTCTCGTAAATACGGATCTTTCGCGCGTGAAGATGGAAATCAGGCTTCGCCGAATCGTCCGTCGTAAAAGTGCCGTCTCGTATCAGATACCCATTCTCGGAAATTGAGCTCACATTCTCGCCGCCGAGAAAATACGGTTGCGACTCAGTGCGCCCAGTTATTGCCCGGATCTTTTTTGTTTCGGTGTTGTAAACGCCGCTGTCTGTGACGTAGAGGCTCAAATCCCGATAGATTCGCACGTGACCTCTCAACTCCACGTCGTGCGTGGTGGAATTGTATTGTGCGTAATCGGCGTAAATGTCTGTATTACCAATGTGAATCGCCACATTATCATGCGCCGTTGCCAGCCCATTTTCATATGTCGTCTCCCCGGTGGAAGTGATCTCAATGGGCGCGTTCTCCGGAGTCTTGAATTCTCCACGGATCAAACCGGCGCTCACAATAAGAGCGGCGAGTAACAAGACCAGCGTTCGCATGGCGGACGCCAAAGGTACTGCACCAAAGGCCCCCTGCAAAGCCAAAACGACTCCATACGAAAGATAAATATTGCCGCCGGACCCCCTTACGGGCCGCTCTATGGCAAAAGTCATCCGTGTTCGGTCTTGATTAACCTGGCAATCAACGGTTTTCTTCATCCGGGATGAGCAAGTCTATCGACCAGATCTTCGTTAACGCCAAGCAATGGCTGCTCTTATGGCTGGCGGGATCGCCCGGCTGGCTGATCCAGGTGGCCTCTATTCTGATCAATATTTTCATGCTACTCGCTGTGTTCCTCACGCTTTTTGCGCTCATGTCCGTGCTGGAGCGGAAAATTCTTGCGCGGATGCAAAATCGCTACGGGCCGAATCGGGTCGGTCCGTTCGGTCTTTTCCAACCAGTTGCAGACGGCATCAAAATGCTGATCAAGGAAGACATCGTGCCGGCGCGCGCCGACAAGATCGTGCATTTTCTCGCGCCGGTGCTCATCGCGGCTGTGGCGATTCTCACCCTCGGCGTAATTCCATATGGACGGAACATGACGCCGTTCACTATCGATGGTGGCATACTCTTCTTCTTCGCCGTTGGGGCGACGACGGAACTTGCTGTCTTTATGGCCGGATGGGCCAGCAACAATAAATTTTCCATGCTCGGCGCGATGCGCGCGATCGCGCAAATGTTCAGCTACGAGCTGCCGCTGATTATCACCGTTCTGCCGGTAGTGATGGTGGTCGGCTCGCTCATGCCTGATCGGATCGTCGCCGCGCAAGCTGAATACACGTTCGGCATTGTGCCGCGCTGGTTTGTCTTCACGCCGTGGGGTGGTGTCGCGTTCATTCTGTTTTTTGTCTCCGGTCTCGTGGAATCGAACCGCACCCCGTTCGATGTGCCCGAAGGCGAATCGGAAATCGTCGCCGGACACATGACGGAGTATTCCGGTTTCAAATACGCGACATTTTTCATGGCAGAATACATCGGGATGTTCGCGGTCAGCGGTCTTGCAGCGACGTTGTTCCTTGGTGGCTGGCACGCGCCCGCGCGCGTGCTTGAAATTATTCCTTCCTACGCCTGGTTTTTCCTGAAGCTAAGCGCTTTGCTTTTTGTTTACATCTGGCTCCGCGCAACGCTCCCGCGCATACGCATCGATCAAATGATGAATTTCGCCTGGAAATTCATGTTGCCGATGGCTTTCACCTGCATCATCGCCGCTGCCGTCTGGCATTATGCCGGGCGCGGCCTGCGCGGCTGGCTATGGTCGCTGTTTGTAATTGTGATTGTTTACAGCGCCCTGTCGATCCTGCTCGACACGCGAAGAAAATTCGCGCCACGCGTTTATCGTTTCGCGGAATGAACAACGCCGCGTTTATCCTCGTCGCCATTCTGACGCTCGCCGCGGCGCTGGCGGCGGCGACGTTGCGAAAACTGATGCACGCTGCGCTGAGTTTCGCAGTGGCCCTGGTCGGCCTCGCGGCATTTTTCTTTTTGCTCGGTGCAGAGTTCGTCGGCCTCGTGCTGGTGTTCATTTACATCGGCGCAGTCGCGGTGTTGATCGTTTTCACGATTCTTCTGACGCGGCGCGACGTGGGAAAAGATCGCGGCTTTAACTGGGCCGGTGTGCTGATTGCTTTCGCTGTGTTCTGTGGTTTGACGTGGTCGATTCTTAAGACGCAAACACTTTCCATCGTCGCCCCGCACATTCGGGCGCTCACCGTCAAAAGAATCGGCGAAGCGCTAATGACCGGTTACGTGTGGCCATTGCAATGCGTCGGCGTTCTGTTGACCGCCGCTCTCATCGGCGCGCTCATTCTCGTAATGGAGGAAAAACAATGAAGAAGATAAAGCAAACGCTCAACTCCGAACGCGTTCGCGAGCAAGGCGCTCAACGCTCAACACCCAACGCCGAATCCAGAATAGACTCTGAATTGGACGTTGGGCGTTGGACGTTGGGCGTTGGACGTTTTCTGCCCGGACTACAATGACAACCACGCTTCAAGCCTTTCTCATCGTTTCCGGCGCATTGTTTTCCATCGGCCTCCTGGCGGCGCTTAGCCGGCGGCACGCGATTTTCATCCTCATCGGCATCGAGTTGATGTTGGCTGCTGCGAATTTGAATTTTATCGCGTTCTGGCGTTTCGCTCCGCAACCGCATCAGCCGCCAGTCGGCGTGATGCTAGCAATCTTTTCCATTGCGATCTCCGCTGCCGAAGCCGCGGTTGGTCTGGCCATGGTGATTGCCGTTTATCGCCACTATCACACCACCAATGTCGATCAATTCAATCAGCTCAAAGGATGAAATGATAAAAGGAAAACAAACGCTCAACGCTCAACGCTCAACACCCAACGCTCAATTCAGGACATCCTCTAAGTTGGACGTTGGGCGTTGGACGTTGGGCGTTGGACGTTTGCTGTCTCCAAAAGAATGAGTCGCTCGATCATCGATCATCTCTGGTTGGTCCCTGCCGCGCCGTTCGCGGCTTCGCTGATAATTTTGGGTTTGTCCAAGACGCGGCGCAAAAGCGCCGCAGCGTTGGCAGTCGCTGGACAAGTCGCCGTGTTGGCATTGGCGGTTGTGGCGTTCCTGCCGACGCTGCAAACACACGGCTTCCGCGCCGTTCAAAATTTCACCTGGTTCACTTTCGGCGATAACGCGCTCCGACTCGGATTTGTTCTCGATCCGCTTGCCGCCGCGATGTTGCTGATGATCTCGCTGGTGGGGCTTTGCATTTTTGTCTTCAGCATTGGCTACATGGCGGAGGACAAAAATTTTGTGCGCTTTTTCGCGTATTTATCGTTCTTCTCCGGTGCGATGCTCGGCGTGGTTATCGCGAACAGTTTGCTTCTGCTCTTCATTTTCTGGGAACTCGTCGGGCTCGCGTCGTATCTGCTCATCGGCTTCTGGATCGAGCGACCCAGTGCGGCTGCTGCCGCAAAGAAGGCATTCATCACCACGCGCATCGGCGACATGGGATTTTTTCTCGGCATGCTCTGGCTTTACAATCGCAGCGGCACACTTCTTTTTTACGATGACGGAAAAGGATGTCTCGAAAGCGCCGGCCTGGCCATGCTTGGCGCCAGCGCTACATTCATCGCGCTGCTAATCTTCTTCGGCGCAGTCGGAAAGTCGGGACAATTTCCGCTGCACGTGTGGCTGCCGGACGCGATGGAAGGTCCGACGCCGGTGAGCGCGTTGATTCACGCGGCCACGATGGTTGCCGCCGGAGTGTTTTCTGGTCGCGCGCGTGTATCCGCTCTTCTCGTTAGGCGCGATCGACGGCGTGACGTCCTCCCTCACCGTCGTTGTCTGGATCGGTGTAACTACAGCGCTCATGGCTGCGCTTATCGCGATCGCCCAGGCCGACATCAAACGCATCCTCGCCTATTCAACCGTGTCGCAACTTGGTTTGATGATGGTCTCGCTGGGCGTGGGCGGCGTGGCTGCCGGGATCATGCACTTGCTCGCGCACGGATTTTTCAAAGCGCTTCTGTTCCTCGGCTCGGGCTCGGTCATTCACGGATGTCATGGCGAACAGGACATTCGGAAAATGGGCAGCCTGCGGCATTTCATGCCCGTCACGTTTGTGACGTACGCCATCGGAATGATGGCGCTCAGCGGCGTCCCGTTCGTTTTCTCCGGTGGCTGGACGAAAGAAGAAATTCTTCACGCCACAGCGCATTGGCCGAAGTCGCCGGTACCGTATTACCTGATGTTGGCCGGAGTCATTCTCACTGCGCTCTACATGACACGGCAAGTCATCTACGTCTTTTTTGGGAACCCGCGCGCTTCTGCGGAGCACGCGCACGAAAGTCCGCGTGTCATGACCATGCCTCTGATCGTGCTCGCCCTGGGCGCAATCTTATTGAGCGTGGTGCTCACGCCTGCATGGCCATCGCTGCACGGGTATCTGACTGGCGAACCCGTACACTTTGAGATCGGTCATTTGATTCAGCCGATGCTTTTTGTTTCGCTCGTGCTCGTCAGTGCGGGTATCGGCGCCGGTTGGTGGATGTATCGCAAGGCGGGTATGCAAGCTGGAGATCGCCCAGCTGAAATTGACCCACTCGAGTATGCGCAGCCTGCATTGTTTCGCTTTCTCGCAAACAAAATGTGGATCGACGAACTTTATGCGCACACAGTCATCGCGTTCAGTTGGATGGCCGCGCGCTTGTCCAACTGGATGGATCGCTATTTCTGGGATGGGCTGGTGCGCGGCTTCGGCGCGATCGGCCAGCTTTTTGGAATCTTTACAAGCGGTGTTGATGAGCGCGGCATCAACGCTGGAGTCGATGAAACCACCGTTGGCGCTCGCGGGCTCGGCCGGCTGATGTCCGCCGCGCACTCGGGACAAATTCAAACTTACCTCGGCATGGTCGCCATCGGCATGCTGGCACTCCTTCTTCTCTACGCATGGTTGGCATAATTACCGCGATCATTTTCATTCCGCTCCTTGGCGCTCTTGCAGTCTGCGTCTGGCCGCAAAGGAATTGCGGAGGCATCGCTCTGACGTTTAACGTCATCTCCGCGGCATGCGCGCTGGAATTGTGGCGAAAGTTCGATGCCACTGAGACGGGCCTGCAGTTCGTCGAGCGTCATGCATGGATTCCGGCGATCAACGCTGAATATCTGGTTGGCGCTGATGGATTGAGTTTGCTGCTCCTCCTGCTCACGTCGGTCATCATTCCATTCGCATTTCTCGCCCGACCTGCTCCAAGCGGTGGCCGCGGGTTCTACGCGACCATGCTCGTAATGCAGTCCGCGCTCTATGGCACGTTCACGGCCCAAAATTTCGTTCTCTGGTTTTTGTTCTACGAAATGAGCCTGATCCCGGCGTTTCTGCTGATTAAAATCTGGGGCGGCGAAAACCGGGACCGCGCCGCGACCAAGTTTTTTCTGTACACATTCCTCGGCAGCGTGGCGATGTTGCTCTCGTTTCTGGGAATTTATTTTGCCAAAGGTACGTTTGATTTCTCTGCTCTCGCCGCTCTTGGCAAAAACGGTCTGCTCACCGGGAAGCTCGCGTGGCTTGCGTTCGGCGGGATCTTTATCGGGCTCGCAGTAAAGGTGCCGCTATTTCCGTTTCACACCTGGTTGCCCGACGCTTACCAAACCGCGCCGACCGGCGTGTCGATGGTGTTGACGGGTGTGCTCTCAAAAATGGGCGTTTACGGTTTCGTGCGTCTGTTGCTTCCGCTTTTTCCGAACGAAATCAAAATCATCGGCCCGTGGCTGCTGGTCCTGGCCGTTTGCTCGATCGTGTTCGCTCCGCTGGCAGCGTGGGCACAGCGCGATCTGAAACGAATGGTCGCTTACCTGTCGATCAATCATCTCGGTTACTGCATGCTCGCTCTCTTTGCGGTAGCCGCTTCGCCGGCCGTAACTGCAAATATCGACACGCATGCGGCATTGAGCGGCGTGTTCATGCAAATTTTTAATCACGGCATCACTGCCGCTGCGCTGTTCTACTTCGTCGGATTACTCGAACAACGTCGCGGTGTGCGTGGCATCGGCGATTTTGGTGGGCTAATGCAGCGGACACCGCTGCTTTGCGGCTGGATGAGCGTCGCCATGTTTTCGTCGCTCGGTCTGCCGGGACTGAACGGATTCATTGGCGAATTCCTGATTTTCAAAGGCGCATTCGCCATCACGGCTTTATTCACCTCCATCGCCGTGATTGGACTTCTGGTCACAGCGATCGTCTTTGTGCGCGCCATGCAATCGTTGTTCAGTGGGCCGCTCGCAGAAAGTTGCAGCGCGTTTCCCGATCTTTTACGAGGCGAAAAACTTGTCGTGGTGCCTGTAACACTGCTCATGTTCGCCATCGGCATCGCGCCGCAATTCATGTTCAACATCTTCAACACAACGGTCGTTCACATGGCGCGATTGCTTGGTTGAAATGCGAACGCCGAATGAGCAAAGAGATCATTCCCGTCGAGCGAGTCGCGCAACTCAATTCTTGTTTTCCGCGGACAGAAGGTGATGCTCGACTCTGATTTAGCAGACCTTTACGGCGTCACCACGGGACATTTGAATCGAGCCGTCAAACGCAATGTCGGGCGTTTCCCTCCGATTTCATGTTTCAGCTTACGCTTGAAGAAGTTACTGACTTGAAATGCCAAATTGGCATTTCAAGTTGGGGTGGACGGCGCGCTCTCGCCCTTATGTCTTCACAGAGCAAGGCATCGCAATGCTCTCGAGCGTGCTGAACAGCGAACGCGCGATCAAGGTGAACATCGCCATCATGCGCGCGTTCGTGAAGCTGCGCCAGATGCTCGACGTGAACCGCGAACTCGCGCGGAAATTTTCGGAGCTCGAACGGCGTGTCGATAAACATGACGAAGACATCGCAGCGATTCTCGAAGCGATCCGGCAGTTGATGGCTCCGCCGGAAAAGCCGCGCCGCGAAATCGGATTTCATGTGCGCGAGCAGGCCCCGCGCTATCGGGTGCGCAGACGCACATGATCGCCTGGACGATTTACATCACGTTTGCCGGGGCGCTTCTGCTCCTGTTTTTGCCCCGCGTGTTCGCGCGTTGGATGGCGCTGCTTACGACCATCGCAGGCTTGGCTCTGGGTCTCGCCGCGTTCATTCGCATGCCCGTTGCCGATCTTGCGCATTTCACAACAATCGTGCGCGTGCCGTGGGTGCCCGCTCTCGGGATGGAGTATCATCTGGCGCTCGATGGCGTCAGCCTCACGATGGTTCTCGTCACTGGGATCTCCGCGGTAAGCACGGTGCTGTTTTCATGGGACGTCGAACATCGGCAGAACGAATTTTTCTTCTGGCTTTTGCTGGTCGTGGCCGGTTGCTACGGCGTTTTCCTCAGCGCCGATCTGTTTTTGCTCTTCGTTTTCTACGAGCTGGTGATCGTGCCGAAATATTTCCTCATCGCGATCTTCGGGATCGACGAACAAGGAATACGGCGCGATGAAGCTGACGCTGTATTCTTTCTTCGGCGGCATGTTCGTTTTCATCGGGATTCTCGTCGCTTACGTGACTGCCGGCTCGTTAGATCTGAATCAGCTGGCGCAATTCCAATTTCCACCGCAACTGCAATCGTGGGCGTTCCCGGTGTTGTTTCTCGGGTTTGCAGTGCTCGCCGGCATCTGGCCGTTGCACACCTGGGCGCCGACCGGTCATGCCGCTGCGCCCACTGCGGGTTCGATGTTGCTCGCCGGCATCGTGATGAAACTCGGCTCTTACGCGGGTCTCCGCGTGGCGATGAATCTTTTTCCGCAAGGATTTCAAATGTGGAGCAAATGGATCGCTGTCCTCGCGGTCATCGGAATTGTTTATGCCGCAGCGGTGGCGCTTCGCCAACGTGATCTGAAATTTGTAATCGGTTATTCGAGCGTAAGCCACATGGGTTTCGTGCTGCTTGGTCTGGCTACTGCGAATGTGCTCGGCGTTTCCGGCGCGGTGCTGCAAATGTTTTCGCACGGCGTGATCGCGGCCCTGCTCTTCGCCGTTGCCGGCCGCATGATCTATCGCCGCACACACACGCGCGAACTCGACGCGCTGTCTGGAATGAATCTGAGCCATGCGCTGCCGTTTGCGGCGTTTACGTTCGTCATCGCTTCGGCCGCGTCGATGGGCATTCCCGGTTTCAGCGGGTTTGCGGCCGAGATCACGATTCTCATTGGCGCATGGAAAACTTATCCGTTTGCGGTTTGGATCACTGGAGCGGGCATGGTGCTCGTCGCGGCGTTCACTTTGCGGGCGTTAAAGCAATCGTTCTTCGGCGAGCCAGGTTCCAACGTAGTTCGCACGCAGGAAGGCCGGGTGGCGCTCGACCCGGATTGGAACGAGGAACAGAGCATTACGGCCGCGGAAAAAATCGGCGCCTGCCTGCTGATGTTCGCAACACTCGCGGTCGGAGTTTATCCGAAACTGTTGCTCGATCGGATCATGCCCGCCGTCGAGACGATGAGGTTTTTAAAATCCGGAGGTTAACGTCGTAACGATGTCTTATCTCGAGCTTCTCAAACTTGCATCGCCTGAAGCGATCGTCGTTATGACCGCGCTGGTTGTGCTTTCGATTGTCTTGTTGCGCGAACGCGCAGCCGGGCTCTGTGCGTTTGTTGCAGTGCTCGGACTTGTGATTGCAATCGTGGCAGTCCTGTTTTTGCCGCGCAACGAGACGCTTTTTGGCGGAATGCTGGTGATCTCGCCGCTGACGTCACTGTTCAAAATCATTTGCCTCGCGCTCGCATTTTTCACGATCCTGCTGACGCAGGCAGAAAAGTCTCCGCGTCATCCCGGCGAATATCTGGCGCTTGTTCTTCTGGCAACGGTCGGCCTGATGCTGCTCGTCGGGAGTGAAGAACTGCTGATGATTTTCATCGGTCTCGAGTTGCTCGGACTGTCGCTTTACGTCATGGCCGCATTCGATAAAACGGACGTGCGCTCAGCCGAAGCCGGTCTGAAATATTTTCTGTTCGGCAGCACGTCGAGCGCGTTCACACTCTTCGGGATCAGCCTGATTTACGGCATGTCGGGGGCAACCGGTCTCGCCGCGATTTCAACTAAGTTGGCAACAACATCAGTGCAGCCGCTGCTTGCGGTTGGAATCGTCATGACGCTCGTCGGCTTCGCATTCAAAATCGCTGCCGCGCCGTTCCATCTATGGGCGCCTGACGCGTATCAAGGCGCGCCTGTTCCGAGCGCGGCGTTCATTGCTTCAGGTTCGAAGGTTGCGTCGTTTGTTGTGCTGGGAAAAATCGTGCTCATCGGGTTTGCGCCGGTGCATGGCAGCGCCGGATGGCACGCGATGGTGGCCGGTTGGTCGCCTGTGCTTGCGGCACTAGCGGCGTTATCGATCGTAATTGGCAATCTCGTCGCGCTTGCGCAATCGAACGTACGCAGACTGCTTGCCTACTCAGCGGTCGCACACGCGGGTTACACATTAATCGGGTTCGTCGCCGGCGACCGCGAAGGCTTTTCCGCGGCCTTGTTCTACACCACCGTTTATGCGATCACGCTCGTCGGCGCGTTTGGCGTTGTCGGCGTCGTGCGGCGCGAAACCGGCGGCGACGATTTCTCGAATTTTTCCGGCCTCGCTTCCCGTTCTCCGTTGCTCGCCGGATGCATGGCAGTCTTTATGTTGTCCCTCGCAGGCATCCCGCCGCTGGCTGGATTTTTCGGAAAATTCTATTTGTTCAGCGCCGCGCTACATGCTGGCGCAAATCACGCGCTTCTTTGGCTCGTCGCGCTTGGCCTCGTTGGCAGTTTCGTCTCGCTGTATTATTACCTTCTCGTGTTGAAAGTGATTTTTGTCGACACATCCGCCGCGGCTGCACTCGATGAGCGCATCGCGATCGAGTCTTCAGGGTAGCGACAGTGACAATTTGTCTGCTTGCCGCAGCAGTTGTTTTGCTCGGCGTGATGCCGAACGTTTTGGCATCGCGCATTCTGGCCGCGATTCCGTAAGAAATTTCAAAAAAATGCAATTAACGCTTGACCCGCGCAGTAAGTTTTGCATCAAAATAATAGTCCCCATTGCGAAGTTGGTGATGTAAAGATGGGCAGCATCAGCGAGTTCATTGAGCGCCATTTCCGGCATTTCAACGCGGCGGTGCTGAAAGACGCAGCCGACGCCTACATTGCGCATCTCGATCGTGGCGGAAAGATGATGATCACGCTGGCGGGCGCGATGAGCACCGCCGAACTGGGCGTGTCGCTCGCGGAAATGATCCGCCGTGACAAAGTGCACGCCATCACCTGCACGGGTGCGAACATGGAGGAAGACCTGTTCAATCTCGTCGCGCGCAGCAAATACGAACGCATTCCTAACTATCGCGAGCTAAGTCCGCAACAAGAGCAGGAGCTGCTGCGGCGGCACCTCAATCGCGTCACTGACACTTGCATTCCGGAAGAGGAAGCGATGCGCCGCATCGAGCGAGTGGTGCTCGATGAATGGGTAGCCGCTTCGGAGAACAAAGATAGAAAATTTCCCCACGAGTTCCTTTACAAAATCTTGCGTGAGTGCCGCCTCAAACAATTTTACGAGATCGATCCGGCCGATAGTTGGATGGTCGCCGCTGCGCACAAGGACCTTCCGTTTTTGTGCCCGGCTGGGAAGATTCGACCCTCGGAAACATTTACGCCGCCCGCTGCATCACCGGAGCGATCAGCAATGTGCAGGCGGTCCGCTCGGGCATCGAATACATGATCGAACTCGCGGAGTGGTATCGCCGGGTATCAAAGGATTCATCCATCGGCTTTTTCCAAATTGGCGGCGGCATCGCAGGCGATTTCCCCATTTGCGTTGTGCCCATGTTGAATCAGGACGTGGTCAGCATGCCTGTGCCCGAGTGGGGGTATTTTTGCCAAATCAGCGATTCCACCACCAGTTTCGGCTCATACTCCGGTGCGGTGCCGAATGAGAAAATCACATGGGGAAAACTGAACGTCGACACTCCGCGGTTCGTCATCGAATCTGACGCGACAATCGTTGCGCCGTTAGTTTTCGCGAAGATTTTAGGCTGGTGAGACGGCCTAATGAACATCTGAGCGCTGGTAACGATCTTCCTGTTTTTATCGCGAATGGCCTGGAATCCACGTCCAGGGCACCGGAGCGACGCACCCAATGGCCTTCCACCCAACCACGGTGTCGTCGGTGGATTGCCCAAGTCCTGGTTGTCATCGATTCGATGGCGTGACAGCTTTGAACCGAGGATATTGAATGCTTTACGTGGTGGCGACGCCGATCGGTAATCTGGGCGACATCACCTTGCGGGCTCTTGAGGTCCTGAAGGGTGTTGATGTTGTGGCGGCGGAAGACACGCGGCATTCCGGTTTACTGCTAAAACATTTCGAGATCAAAAAGCCCTTTGTCAGCTACCACGAACATAATGAAGCGGCGCGCACGGCTGAGTTGGTCGAGCGCCTTGCCCGAGGCGAAAACGTTGCGTTGATTACAGACGCTGGCACGCCTGGTCTTTCCGATCCAGGGCTGCGCCTCATTCGCGAATGCATTAATCGCGAACTGCCGTTTACGATCGTCCCCGGACCATCGTCGATTCTGACCGCTCTTGCTCGGTTCCGGATTTTCGACCGAGAAATTCTCGTTCCGTGGATTTCTTCCGGTGAAAAGCGGCCGACGCGAGCGCGAATTGCGGATAGCAGCTGAACGCGAGGAGACCGCTTTTTTTTGAATCTCCTTACCGGCTTCTTAAAACACTTCAGGCTTGCAGTATCATTATGCCGGAGCGGCAACTGTGCATCGCACGTGAGCTGACAAAAAAATTTGAAGAATTCCGTCGCGGCACTGCTGCCGAACTGCTTGCACACTATGAGGCACATCCGGCGAAAGGCGAAATCGTGCTCGTCGTCTCTGGCGCGTAATTGGATCGGGCGTATTCAGTCGAGCCACCAAAATTCGTCGGTCAATAGCGCGGACAAGGCGCAGAAAACGTCCGTCGCGAATAAACGAATCGCGATCGTCGTCCAATCCAGCCACTGAAATCAGCTGGAAACCATGCGATCCGACATTGCCTTTCCGGAAACTTCACAAGTTCTTGCGTCCTGCTGACTCGCTCACCGTTGAATTGCCGATCGGGATAGCTGAACCGGCTCGGAGACGTTGGCGTGGCGACGCGACTTTCGCGAGCAGACTGGCAGCTTCTGCGATTATCAGTTATGACCCGCCTGCCACGGTTTCTAACGCCATTGCTCGCGGGATGCGCCGTCACGCTTTTGCAGGTGGTAATGGCGGTGGCTCTGCTTGCTCCAGAAAAGCCGATCCCCGAGCGCTACTCCGCGCTGGTTCAACACGACAGCTATTGGTTCATGAACATTATCGATCGCGGATATCAGACCATTGTCCCGCCGATCGATCACAAGGTGATGGAAGTCTCGAATGTCGCATTTTTCCCGGCATACCCGGCGATTGCCGCGTTGCTCCGAAATGCTTTCAACATCAGCACCGGCACGGCGCTTTTGATCACTGCTCAGCTCGCTGCGTGGGGTTTTTGGACTTATTTCTTCCTGTTCTGCCGGCGCTGGAAAGTTGCGCGCTTCGCTTCAGATTTGCGGGACACTCCTCATCCTGGCGAACCCGGCAGCGTTCTTCCTCGTCGCCGCTTACTCGGAATCGCTCTTTCTTATGGCGCTGCTCGGCTTCATCTATTGGAGCACCGCGGAGGGTCGCACGGCGAGAGTGCTGGCGGCTGTGCATGGGATGGTTATGTCCGCGACGCGAATTGTCGGGATTGTGTGCGCTGCTTTTCCTCTGGTGCGCTCGGCTTTTCAAACCGGATGGCGCGGTTTGCTCAAGCCACGCAAATGGCTTCGAGAGAACCGGGCAGCTGTCGGTTTGACGTTTGTGGCGGCCTGCGGCGGGATCGCCTTTTTCGTTTTGTGCCAACTGCGCTGGGGTCACTGGGACCTTTACATGCTCACGCAGGCGGCTGGCTGGGGCATTGTGCCCGATTACTTTGCAGTGTTTAGACCTGAGAGTTACCGCTGGCTTGTTCCGGCACTGAATAATCCCACCGAAGTGAGCCAGTTGTCGATGACACTGGGTGCCGTGCTTCTCGTTGCCATCGCAGTTTGCGAATTGGTTCCAGCGATTCGGCGCCGCGCCGGCCTGCCGGTACGCGCAGGGATCTATTTCTGCGCGGCCACGATTTATTACCTCTCGGTGAGCGGCGTCGCCTGCGTCGACATGGAAAGCATGCTGCGTTACGAGTTCAGCGCGTACGCCTTGATCGTGCTGGCGCTTTTGAATTTTCTGCGTCAATTTCGCACGCCGCCAATATGGGTGCGGGCATTTGGGACGGCGGCAGTAGCGTTGGTCAGCGCTGCGGGGCTGTGCGTACAGGGCTGGTACGTCTGGAATTTCACTCGGGGCCACTGGGTCGCGTAGCAGAACATGAAGCCAAAGGTCGTCATTATCGGTGCAGGTCCGGCAGGTCTAACGGCTGGCTATCTGCTTTCGAAAAACGACGTCGATGTCGTCGTTCTGGAAGCCGATCCCGTTTACGTGGGCGGCATTTCGCGCACGGCAACTTACAAGGGCTTTCATTTCGATATCGGCGGTCACCGTTTCTTCTCAAAATCCAAAGCGGTCGAAGACTTGTGGACCGAGATTTTGCCGAACGACATGCTCACGCGCCCGCGCTCATCGCGCATTTTTTACGGCGGCAAATTTTTCTCCTATCCGCTCAAGCCAATTGAAGCGCTGCTGAAGCTCGGCGTTTTCAAATCGATTTTGTGCGTTCTTTCCTGGCTGAAAGCGCGTCTGTTTCCGATCCGGAACCCGCGGAATTTCGAAGAATGGGTGAGCAATCAATTCGGAAAACGGCTGTTCAACACGTTCTTCAAAAGTTACACCGAAAAAGTCTGGGGCATGAGCTGCAAGGAGATTTCCGCCGACTGGGCGGCGCAACGGATCAAAGGCCTTTCGTTAGGCAGCGCAATCAAGAACGCGCTTATTCCGCAGCGTTACAACGGCGACCGGAGCAAAGTCATCAAGACGCTGATTAATTCTTTCCGTTATCCGCGACGAGGTCCGGGAATGATGTGGGAGGCGTGTGCCGAAAAGATGACGGCGCTGGGCGGCAAATTGGAGATGGGCTGCAGAGTGACGCGCTGTTCCTACGACGATTTGTCCGGCCAATGGAATGTCGAATACAAAAACGGCCACGGAGATCTGCAAATAATCGAAGCCGAACATGTCATTTCGTCGGCGCCGATGCGCGAGCTGGTCTGCGGTTTGTCACCGGCCGTGAGTGAACGAACCAAGCGCGCGGCTGAAAGCCTCAAGTATCGCGATTTCCTCACCGTCATGCTGATCTTGAAAGATCGAGAGATGTTCGATGACAACTGGATCTACATTCACGACCCGAGCGTCAAAGTCGGCCGTGTTCAGAATTTCCGTTCATGGTCGCCCGAAATGGTGCCCGAGACGGATAAGGTTTGTTACGGTCTAGAGTATTTCTGTTTCGAACACGATGGACTGTGGGATTCGGGCGACAACGATTTGATCGAGCTCGCAAAGCGCGAGCTGATTCAGATCGGGTTGGCGAAGGAAGGCGATTTCGTCGATGGCTGCGTCGTTCGTCAGAAGAAAGCCTATCCGGTTTACGATGACGACTACGCGCGGCACGTCGCCACCATTCGTCAGGAACTGGACACGCGTTACCCGAACCTGCACCTGGTTGGCCGTAACGGAATGCACAAATACAACAACCAGGATCACGCCATGATGACAGCGATGTTGTGCGTGGAAAATATTCTCGCCGACACAAAGCTTTACGATCTCTGGCAGGTGAACAGCGACGCCGAATATCACGAAGCCGGTCCCGCTGCAGCCGAGGAAACGAACGGCAGCGCGCTTCGCCTCGTTCCCACCCGCGTCGTCGCCGCACCCGAGCTCGCGCCGGAAGCATAATTTCAGCGCGCACTTTGCACTGTCATCGCGATCCCGCAGTCGCGGGAGAGGGACCTCACACAAACACGCGCGTCACCAAGCTACTCTCGGTTACCGCTCAACTGACTGTGAGATCCTTCGCCGTCTTTGCGGCTCAGGATGACCACGCTCATTATTTGCAACGTGGTTGGCAAGTGATGGCTGAAAATAGGAACTTAAGGTCGAATTTCAACTATCGTTCCGTCCGGCGTGACGCGCCAAAGCTCTTCGATCTCTTCATCGGTGAGTGCAATGCAACCAGCGGTCCAATCATTCAAACGGTGGAACGCTCCGATCCAGCCGCGTCCGTTTTGGATGCCATGAATCATGATGTCAAATCCGGCTGACACACCGCGTTCGGCAGCTCGCGTCTTGTCCTTATCGGACGGATAAGAGACGTGTAACGCGAGGTGAAAGTTGCTCTGCGGATTACGACCGTCGATTTTGTAAATCCCTTCAGGGGTCTTGTTGTCTCCTTCTTCTTGCTTCGCACCAGCAGGATTGCGACCCAGCGAAACACGATAGGTTTTCAGTTTTTTGCCGTTCGCAAACACCGACAATTGCCGAGTTGATTTTTCAACAACGATCCGTTCGACAGTTGCCCCGGTCGGCAGCGGATTCCAAACGTGATGCGCATACATGTACGTGAAGCACACCAGCGCGACCACCGCGAGAATTAGAACAATCATTGTCCGCGTCATAAAGCGGCCGCTCGGAGCTCTGTCATTCCGAGCGAAGTCGAGGAATCTCTACCCATTTCTCGAACTCTTCCACTGGCGGGCAGGAGCAGAACAGATTCCTATCGCCGTAGACGTTGTCGATGCGGCCAACTGCGGGCCAGAATTTGTGGTCGCGCGTCCACGGCGCGGGGAAAGCTGCCTGTTCGCGCGAGTACGGGCGGTCCCATTTGTCGGACGCGATTTGTCGCGCGGTGTGCGGCGCGTTCTTGAGCAAATTGTTTTGCCGATCCTGTTTTCCGTCGGCGATTGCTTGCATCTCCGCGTGAATGGAGATCATCGCATCGCAGAAACGATCGAGCTCGTGTTTCGGTTCGCTCTCGGTCGGCTCGATCATCATCGTCCCGCCGACCGGCCACGAAACGGTTGGCGCGTGAAAGCCGTAATCCATCAAACGCTTTGCCACATCTTCGACTTCAATGCCTGCGCTTCTCCACTGGCGCAGGTCGACAATGCATTCGTGCGCGACGAGACCATGCTTGCCCTTGAAAAGAACGGGAAAATGCGGATCGAGCCGTTTAGCGATGTAATTGGCGTTGAGAATCGCCACCTCGCTCGCGCGTTTCAACCCGGCGGCGCCCATCATGCGAATGTACATCCACGTGATCGTCAGAATGCTGGCGCTGCCCCAGGGCGCGGCGCGACCGGGCCAGTCGCCGCTGAGTTGATAGTTGATTGTTGATAGTCGATAGAAGGAACTGCCGGCAGAAATGGGGCGAGATGTTTGGCCACACCGATCGGTCCCACACCCGGGCCGCCGCCGCCGTGTGGGATGCAAAACGTCTTGTGCAAATTCAGATGACAAACATCGGCGCCGTAATCGCCGGGGCGACAAAGACCGACCTGCGCATTCAAGTTTGCGCCGTCCATGTAAACCTGGCCGCCATGCGCGTGAACGATGTCGCAAATTTCGCGAATCGTCGGCTCGAACACGCCGTGCGTTGATGGGTAAGTCACCATGAGCGCGGCGAGATCGCGCGCGTGTTCGTCTGCTTTCGCGCGAAGGTCTGCAAGGTCAATGTCTCCATCTTTCAAGCAGGCGACCGACACAACTTTGAATCCTGCCATTATCGCGCTGGCGGGATTCGTGCCGTGCGCCGATGTCGGAATGAGACAAATGTTGCGATGCGCTTCGCCGCGCGATGCATGATATTCGCGAATGGCCAGCAGACCTGCGAATTCGCCCTGCGATCCGGCATTCGGTTGCAATGAAACCGCGGCGAACCCGGTGATTTCTGCGAGCCAGTCTTCCAGTTGCCGGAAAATTTCCATGTAGCCTGCCGCCTGGTCGGTGGGAGCGAACGGATGCAATTTGGAAATCTCGGGCCATGAAATCGGGAACATTTCCGCGGTGGCGTTGAGTTTCATCGTGCACGAGCCGAGCGGAATCATTGACGTCGTTAGCGATAGATCGCGCGATTCCAGCTTCTTCAGATAGCGCAGCATCTCGGTTTCAGTGTCGTGCGTGTTGAAGATCGGATGCGTGAGATATTCGGAAGTGCGGATTGCGGATTGCGGAATGCGGATTGGCGGCTCGCCAACATTGTCATCGTCAAAATCGCGGACGTTCGTGCCGCGGAAGATGGACATCAGCAGTTCAATGTCCCGTGGCGTTGTCGTTTCATCGAAAGAAATGCCCACCGCGCGTGGTCCAAGCCCGCGCAGGTTGCAACCCGCTTTGGCCGCGTGCTCCAAAGTGACTTCGCTCGATTCCACTTCGATCCGAACCGTGTCGAAGAAATTCTCGTGCGTGACTGTGCAGCCAAGGGCGCGCAGACCATCCGCAAGTCGACTGGTTAGCCGGTGAACACGCTCGGCGATCGCGCGCAATCCTTTGGGGCCGTGATAAACCGCATACATCGACGCAATGACGGCCAGGAGAACCTCTGCCGTGCAGATGTTGCTGGTCGCTTTGTCGCGGCGGATGTGTTGCTCGCGCGTTTGCAATGCGAGGCGATACGCAGGTCGACCTTCAGCGTCGTGTGAAACGCCCACCAGTCGGCCAGGCATGTGACGTTTGAATTCGTCGCGCGTGGCGAAGTACGCCGCGTGCGGCCCGCCAAATCCCAGCGGCACTCCAAAGCGCTGCGTATTGCCGACCGCAACATCCGCGCCGAATTCGCCCGGCGGTTTGAGTAATGTCAGCGCAAGAATGTCTGCCGCGACCACCACCAGCGCACCGGCATCGTGCGCCTGTCGGACAAACTCGGCGTAATCGTAGATCGCGCCATCGGTCGCGGGATATTGAACAAGCGCGCCGAAAATCGTGTCGTCGAATTTGAATCGCGAGTAATCGCCGATCTTGATCTCGATCCCGAGCGGCTTCGCGCGGGTTTGAACGACGGCAATCGTTTGGGGATGACAATTATCGGCAACAAAGAACGTTTTCCGGTTTGGAACGACCGCGTGACAAAGCGCCATCGCTTCAGCAGCGGCCGTTGCTTCGTCCAGCATGGAAGCGTTCGCGATGTCGAGCGCAGTCAAATCGATGATCATCTGCTGGAAGTTCAGCAGCGCTTCGAGCCGCCCTTGCGCGATTTCCGCCTGGTAAGGCGTGTAAGCGGTGTACCAGCCAGGATTTTCCAGAATGTTTCGCTGAATGACAGGCGGCGTGATGCAGTCGTAGTAGCCAGCCCCGATAAACGAGCGGGCGATTTTGTTTTTCTTTGCAATCGCCCGTAGCTCAGCCAGCGCTTCGCCTTCCGATTTCGCTTCCGGCAAATTTAGTTGCCGATCCAGACGGATATTTTTCGGAACGGTGGCGTCGATGAGCGCACCGAGACTATCGAAACCGACCTCGCGCAACATCGCGCGAACTTCTTCCTCGTTCGGGCCGATGTGGCGACGCGCGAAGTCCGAGCCGGACTGCAGATATCAATCTTTCGTTCGCGCGCGTGCATGGGTTGACGGTATGGAATCGAAAATTTGACGCAAGCAGGCGAGCCTACTAGCCCGGTTGTTTTCATCTGTTGGCCGCCCGCGGCGCAATACAGCTCCGTTAGGAGCGCAATGTTTATAGCTTCGTTACCCTAAGACAGACGAAGCTCCGGAGGAGCGGCATGTTTAATGTTCGGGACTCACTCTATCGGCTTAAAAATGTAACGCTCATCGTATGGGACGTGATGTCGCTCCAGAAACTCAACATATTCGTGTTGAAAAGACTTTCGGCGATGATGCGTCTCTTGACTGAGAATGTAGTTGGCAACGCGATCCAGATGTGAATGGGAGACGGAGAACGCGCCGTAACCTTCCTGCCATGAAAACCTGCACCCCAACCACCTCTGCTCGTTGATGTGATTAGTCGATCCTGTTTTGATGTCGCCGATCAAATCTGCTGGAGCGATGTTCGGTTTGAGGCCGAGCAGTACATGTGTGTGATCGGGCATACAGTAGATTGCAATCAGCTTCTGGCCTTTTCGTGTGACAATTCCGGTGATGTATTTTTGTAGCTCCTCGCGGCGGGCAGACGAAATTACACACGCGCGAGCGGAAACCGCGAAGACAACGTGCAGGTAGATTTGCGTGTAAGTGTTGGCCATTTCGCAGAGGGTAACATGACGCTCCTAACGGAGCTTATCAGATCTGCTTTTGTGGCGGCTATAAACATGTCGCGCCTATGGCGCTACCGATCTCAGCGGCGCGACTCCTTTTCTGAAATAATAGGCTCCGATAGGAGTGCGACGTTTATAGTGTGAAGCAGAAGTGCGAGCGAGCTCCTTCGGAGCGGCATGTTCTAAGTTTTTTCGGCATTTAGAAACGATTCTACATCTTTGATAACGCCTCCCGAAGCACTTACTCGAGCGCCGCTTGCGCCGCTGCCAATCGTGCGATCGGAATCCGGAATGGACTGCAACTGACGTAATTCAGGCCGAGGCGGTGGCAGAATTTCACGCTGGTCGGTTCGCCGCCGTGTTCGCCGCAAATTCCCAGCTTGATGTCGGGGCGCGTTTTGCGGCCGAGGTCGCGGGTAATTTCCATTAAGCCGTCCGACACCTTTCTGATCGATCGATGCGAACGGATTTGTATCGACGATATCCAGTTCGGCGTAAGCGGGAAGAAAACTGCCGGAATCGTCCCGGCTCATTCCGAGCGTCGTTTGCGTAAGATCGTTCGTGCCGAAACTGAAGAACTCGGCATCGCGCGCGATCTGGTCGGCCACGAGCGCGGCGCGCGGGATTTCGATCATCGTCCCGACCAGGTATTTGAATTTTGTTCCTTTTTCTTTTGCCACTTCACCAGCGACGCGGCGGACGATATCGATTTGAAGCTTCAGTTCGCGCGGAAATCCCACCAGCGGAATCATGATTTCTGGATGAACTTTGATTCCCTTTGCCTGAACTTCGGCGGCCGCTTCAAAAATCGCGCGCGCCTGCATTTCGGAAATTTCCGGAAACGTGATCCCGAGCCGGCAACCGCGATGACCGAGCATCGGATTAAATTCGTGCAGCTCCTGAACGCGGCGCGCGATGTGTTCTACAGCTACCCCGAGTTTGTGCGCCAGTTCGTTCTGCTGCGCGTGATCGTTTGGCAAAAATTCATGGAGCGGCGGATCGAGGAACCGGATCGTCGCGGGCAAACCTTTTAGCGCTGTAAAGATCCCGATGAAATCGTCGCGCTGGTAGGGAAGCAGTTTGGCCAGTGCTCGCGCCCGCTCGTCCTTCGTGCCGGCAAGAATCATCTCCCGCATCGCGTCAATCCGGTCGCCTTCGAAAAACATGTGCTCCGTGCGGCAGAGCCCAATGCCTTCGGCGCCGAACGCGACAGCGTTTGTCACCTGCTCGGGCGTATCGGCATTTGCGCGCACGCCGAGCGTGCGGAATTCGTCCGCCCACTTCATCAACTTTGCGTACTCCTGATAGGTGACGCTCTTCTTCGGATCGAGCGACCGGTCCACGAGCACCTGCACAATCTCCGACGGCGCGGTGGCGACTTCTCCGGCAAAAACTTCACCAGCCGTTCCATCAATTGAGATATAGTCGCCTCGGTTCAACGTCGTGCCGTTCGCGCTGAGCGTGCGCTTTTGGTAATCGATTTGGATTCCGCTCGCGCCGCACACGCACACTTTCCCCATTTGCCGGGCCACGAGCGCCGCGTGCGAAGAGACACCGCCGCGCGCGGTGAGAATGCCTTCGGCCGCGATCATGCCGCGCAAGTCTTCCGGCGAAGTTTCAATGCGGGCGAGCACGACTTTCTCGCCTTTTTCCGCGCGCGTCACAGCTTCCTCGGCGCTGAAAACAACGTGGCCGCAGGCCGCGCCCGGTCCGGCGGCGAGACCGCTGCCGATTTTCTTCGCCGCTCGTACCGATTGCCGATCAAAAATCGGCGCCAAAAGATGCGCAAGCGAATCGGCCGGGACACGCCGGACCGCGTCTTTCTTGGTGATCAATTTTTCATCGACCATGTCGACCGCAATGCGAACGGCGGCGTGGCCGGTGCGCTTGCCGTTGCGCGTCTGCAGAATGTAGAGGCGGTTTTCCTCGACCGTGAACTCGAGGTCCTGCATGTCCTTGAAGTGCTGCTCAAGGATCGCTGCGGACTTTCATCAGCTCTTTGTGGGCGGCGGGCATTTCCTTTGCCAGATCGGCAATGGGATGCGGCGTGCGCACACCGGCAACGACGTCTTCGCCCTGCGCGTTGATCAAATATTCGCCGTAGAAAACTTTTTCGCCGGTCGCTGGATCGCGCGTGAACGCAACTCCGGTCGCGCTCGTCTCGCCCATGTTGCCGAACACCATCGTCTGAACATTCACCGCCGTTCCCCAATCGTGCGGGATGCCGTATTTCCGCCGATACACGATCGCGCGATCGTTCATCCACGAACCGAATACCGCGCCGATCGCGCCCCAGAGCTGTTCGTTCGGATCTTGCGGGAACGATTTTCCGGCGCGCTCCTTGATCAACGCCTTGAAACGCTGCACGAGCTCCTTCAGATCGGCGACGGTTAGTCTGCACGTCGGGGAAATCGTGCTTGCCGTAGCGCTCGTCCTTCAGGTGTTCGATCACCGTCTCGAACGGTTCGTGGTCTTCGCCCGGCCGTTTCTGAACGCCCATGACGACGTCGCCGTACATCTGCAGGAAACGCCGATACGAATCCCAGGCGAACCGCGCGTTGTTCGTTTTCTTCGCGACGATCTCCACGACTTCGTCGTTCATCCCGAGGTTGAGGATCGTGTCCATCATGCCGGGCATGGAATCGCGCGCGCCGGAGCGCACCGAAACAAGCAACGGCCGCTCCTTGTCGCCGAATTTTTTGTCCGTGGATTTTTCGACTTTGGCCAGCGCCGCTGGCGACTTGCGCTTCCAATTGCGGCGGGTAAGTGCGGTTATGATCGTAAAAATAACTGCATACTTCGGTCGTGATCGTGAATCCCGGCGGCACAGGCAGACCGATGCGCGTCATTTCGTGGAGGTTTGCGCCTTTGCCGCCCAGCAGCGGTTTCATCGTGCCGGCTCCGTCGGCGTGGCCGTCACCGAAATAATAAACGTAGCGCGGCGTTTTCTTTCTCTTTTCGCGAACTGCCGCGCGCCCACGCGACTTCGATCTTGTTCTCGTGCGCTGAATTTTTTTTCGTGTGCTGGATTTTCTTTTTGTGGCCATGATTGAGAAGCCCGGAAGAGCGTAAATCGGGCGAAGCGCCAAAGTAAATTCGGGCGTCGCGGTGTCAACGATGCTGAAAAAATCAAACGCGCGCGATCTCGCATGCGTTCAACATTGGTACGGCGCTTCCAGTGATGGCGGCAGCACCGTAGGTGCGCCATATTTATAGCGCGTGCGCCGAAACAAAAAGATCTCAAGCTCTGATAGGAGCGGCATGTTGTGGCGCGGCACACACATACAATGTCGCCCCTACAGGGCTGAGGGCTTGGATGGATTCCAAGCTATAAACATTTCGCGCCTGTGGCGCTTTGGTTCGCAACGACACGAACGCTAAACACACACGCGATCTGTAGGTCACACAGCGCCGCGATGTCAACGACGCGGCAGAGGTGGATCGTCTTGTCCTCAAGACGATGGCAGCTGGATCGCCCCAGGCGCGGATATCAGGCGGCAAACCCGCAGCCCTAGCCAACGCGTTGAGGACAACGCGTTCCACCGCAGCCCAGCGGTTAAGCTGGCGCGGTTTCGCCGTTTGTCAGAACTTCAGCAATCGTCGCCGTAAAATCATCAACGCCGGTGCTGGGCACGATGATGCTGTTGCGGCGGCCGTGAGCTTCCTCGGTGATGCGCAAGAATCTCCCGCGGTCGTTCTCCCGGAGCTCCACGTAGAAATGCTTGCGCTCGATCTGCAGTTCTCTCGCCTCGATAATGTTATCCATTTTTACCTTGAGGCCGCCGACTCTACCGCATCCGGTTTGTGGAATGGAAGCAAAATCTGCAGGGTTTTTAATAATCTTTTGGAGACCGCCCAGCCGGACGAAAAACGACCGTTAATGGCCCGCGGCAGGTAGGGCGGGCAGTCCGCTGCCCGCCGGTTGTGGGCCCGAAGAGGCGCGCACGGGAGTGCGCTAACCATGAGCGTTTATGTGGCGCGCAGCGGAGTGCACGCCCTACCATTCGCATTTATGAGACGGCTTTCAGCAGGGTTTTGTTTTTACCATTGGCTACGGTCGGGGCGCAGGCGTAAGACGCGGCCGCGGGGTCGGTGAACATCTCCCTTACATGGGGTTGGCGTAGGCAGTCGGGTGGGCGTTGATGTCGCTGTTGCCGTTGCCGAGCCGTTGGCGTTGCCGTCGAAGGAGGTTGAGTCGCGGTTGCTGTCGCTGTAGCCGTGGGTGTAGCCGTCGGGTTGCGTTGCAGTCGCCGTCGGCGGTCGCCGTTGCAGTCGCCGTAGCTGTCGCGGTTGGGGTCGGAGAAGGTGTTGGCGTGGGGGTCGGACCCCCTGCAGCGCCGCAGTATCTACCGCCAGTGTTGAAACGGCCGGGAAGTGCCGACCGCTCCACCCCAGACGATCATTTCGATGCCGGTCCACACTGCTGTGTGGCTGCGTCGGGCTTCGGGCGCGTTGGTGATGGTGGTGGCCGTCCAAGTGTCGGTGCCGGGATTGTATCTGCCGCCGGTATTGAATGGGCACAAAGGCGCCGTCTCCGCCCCAGACGATCATTTCACTGTCGGTCCACACTGCCGTGTGATAGACTCGTGCGGAAGGCGCATTGGTGGTATTGGTAGCGGTCCAGCTGTCGGTGCTGGGATTGTATCTGCCGCCAGTGTTAAGATCCCGCGATGTCAATCCGCCCCAGACGATCATTTCACTGCCGGTCCACACTGCCGTGTGATCAGCTCGGGCAGCGGGCGCGTTGGTCGTGCTGGTGGCTGTCCAACTGTCGGTACTGGGATTATATCTGCCGCCGGTGTTCAAATAGGTGGCGTCGTTATCAAGTCCGCCCCAGACGATCATTTCGCTGTCGGCCCACACTGCCGTGTGACATCGCGCGCGGGCGCATCAGTGGTGCTGGTGGCAGTCCAACTATCGGTGCTGGGATTGTATCTTCCACCGGTGTTCAACCACTCGGTGCAGGGCCAGATCGCCATCCGCCCCAGACGATCATTTCGCTGCCGGTCCACACTGCCGTGTGGTCGTCTCGGGCAGAGGGCGCGTTGGTGGTGCTGGTGGCTGTCCAACTGTCTGTGCCGGGATTGTATCTTCCGCCTGTGTTTAAAGCTGCCGAGACACGCCCGCCCCAGACGATCATTTCGCTACCGGTCCACACTGCCGTGTGATCCACTCGGGCAGAGGGCGCGTTGGTGGTGCTGGTGGCTGTCCAACTATCCGTGCTGGGATTGTATCTCCCGCCGGTGTTTAAACACCTATCGTTCCCCCCAGACGATCATTTCGCTGCCGGTCCACACTGCCGTGTGACCGCTCGGGCAGCGGGGGCGTTAGTGGTGTTCGTGGCAGTCCAGGTGTCATCGGTGCAGCCACCCGAAGGACCAGCTATTACAGGAAGCGTGTAGGCAGTAACGCCTCGATTCGTTGCGCGAAAACGATTCTCTGTAGAGGCAGCCGTGTCGGCTGCAAACAGTTTCGTCGGCGCAGGCGACACGCCTGCCACTACAGTTGTACCTGCGGCCAGGCGTTCTGCCAGGACTGGTCTGGCCAAACACTCCGCGATGACAAAGGGATCGTTCCCAAGAGCCTCAAAGAGTTCCTGTAGGACTTCTGGCTGCTTGGTGTGGCTGGCCATGCGCTCCATCTCGGTTTGCAGTTGGTCAGCAGTAATCGGCCGTTGCCAGTAATCCTCCAGCGCCTGCGAGTTGCGCAGATAATCTTCGACCTTCTTTTCGATCTCCGCCTGAGACATCACCGCGTCCAGCGATGGCTTGGGGCCGGCGTTCGTGTCTGGCCAGATCCGGTGTCGCCAGTAAACGTCTTCGATGGCTCGTCTGATAGGCGACGCGGTCTGCGAAGCTTAAGGTTCGGCTCTGGTATGCATTCGCGCCGAAGGCGGCGTTATCCTGCGGAGGGGGAACCTTGAGAGGTTGCTCAGGTAGATTTATCGCCGAGCAGAGGGCGACAATCACGCAGGAGAAGAGTACCGCGGCCGTGCTGCCGCGAAGAATGTAAGCGCTAATCTTGTTGTTCGTTTTCATAGTTACATTTCAGTTTTTGCGACGCGAGCCCTGGTCGCGAGTTGTGTTCTGGAGTCTGACCATATCGTGAATCTCCTATCGTTAGTTACCCGCACGGATGCCGAGGCTGTGATACGTGCCGCTCGCCACCGCTATGAAATTCGTGTTCGGCGGCGGCACGTTGCACGCGCCGGTGTCGTTCCTTCCCCACGCCACCACGGACCCGTCGGCCTTGAGGCCGAGACCGTGAAATGCACCCGCTGCAATCGCGACGAAGCCGATATTAGGCGCTGGCACATTGAGCTGCCCGTAATCATTGCTTCCCCATGCCACAATCGAGCCGTCGGACTTCAGGCCTAGATCAAAATTCGCACCGGCTGCAATCGCGACGTAGCCGGCGTTCGGCTCCGGAACGAAACTGCCTGCCCACTTGACGATCGAGCCATCGGCCTTCAGGCCAAGACTGTGATTTGCGCCGGCTGCAATCGCGACGAATCCGAGGTTCGGCGTTGGAACGTTGCACTGGCCGCCGTCATTATTCCCCCATGCCACGATGGTCCCATCGCTCTTCAGGCCCAGGGAGTGCCCATTGATGCCCGCGGCGATTGCTACAAACCCGCTGTTCGGCGCAGGCACATTGGTCTGACCGAAAAGATTTTGTCCCCACGCCTGGATCGAGCCATTCGACTTCAGAGCCAGATTGAATGTATAGCCCGCCGCGACAGCCACAAACCCTGAGTTTGGCTTAGGCAGGTTGAGCTGGCCGTCGCTGTTACTTCCCCACGCCACAAGCTTGCCGTTGGCCTTCAGGCCCAGATTGTGAGCCACCCCCCCGGCGACCGCGACGAAGTCTCTGTTCGGCGACGGCACAATTCGACCGGCGCCGTAGATTCCCCACGCCACGATCGTATTGTCCGCCTGTGCCAATGCGACTGGCGGGAGAGCGAGCGCGGCGGCGCCGATGACGAGCAGGAAAAGAACCGCTCCGAGTAGAGTGTTGGTCTTGGTTTTCATGCTGAGGCGAGCTGATTTGGTTATTGTTTTCATGTGTTTATTTCCTTTCATCATCCTTCTCCAAGATTTGCCGGCCGAAGTTGGAAAAAAACTTCCCGACGTAGAAAAAATCGTGAAACTCTGGTCCAGGCATTTCGCTCGACTGGATCGCCTGCTGCCTATCCTGGGGAAGGCACTGATTTTTGGCCTAGCGAAATCCAATTGATATATTTCGATGGCACTTTAAGGCGCCGGGACCGCTGATGGTGACAATCTACAATCGTGACTCGGGACCGCTGAAGCGGAGAGACCGCGGATTACCCGCTTTCACCGAGTCGCCTTCGTGTAGAAACTACAGCGAGCCATGGGCTGCGGCGGGAAAGCAACGGATGTCACCGGTCAGGTTTCAACAGAAGGAAACAAAGGCAGGGAAGACCCTATTTGGTTCCCGCGACCAA